>NZ_JAIUHA010000004.1:0-483148 GCF_020164885.1 Mesorhizobium sp. CO1-1-7
GGCCGGTGCGCGCCTTTCGGCGCGCGACGCCTCAGGAACCAGCGCCGCTGAGCGTGGTGACGGCGCGGCGATTCTGCGACCAGCAGGAGATGTCGTCGCATACGGCGACCGGACGTTCCTTGCCGTAGGAAATCGTCTTGAGACGGCTCGCCGAAACGCCCTTGGAAACCAGGAAGTCGCGCGTGGCGGCGGCACGGCGGGCACCGAGCGCCAGATTGTATTCGCGCGTGCCGCGTTCGTCGGCATGGCCTTCGACGACGATGGCATACTGCTTGTACTGGTTCAGCCACTGTGCCTGGCGCGACAGCGTCGTCTGTGCGTCGGCACGGATCGAGGTCGAGTCCGTATCGAAGAAGATACGGTCGCCGATGTTGACGGTGAAGTCCTGTGCCGAGCCGGGTGTTGCGGCACCCGCGCCATTGAGGCCAAGGTCAGCGGCGCTGTTCGGGGTCTTCTTCGAAGCGCAACCGGTGATGGCGAGCATCGCCACCAGCGCGATCATGGCCGGGTTTCTGGTCAGTGCTGCGATACGGCCCATGCCGCCTCTCCTTCGTATTCGAGTGATCATGTTCGAGTGATTTCGTTGATCACCCAGTAACCACGTTTGGGTTAACCGGCATTCAAGAAACACGGTTAAAATTTGGTTTAGGCTGCCCGTCCGCAGCTGTTTTGTCATAGGCCACAGTTGGCGCGGACCCTAGGCGGAAATGCGGCCAAAACGCGACGAAGGCATGGAAAAGGGGAATGTAAGGGGGAATTGAAGAGTTGGAGAACTGAAGAATTGAAGAAGGATGTTCACCCTAGCTTCACTCTGAGGTTCACCAGCATTCCGTACACCTGGCCATACGATTGTAGCCACTCGTCCCGTTGCGCCTGCGAGATGTATTCGAGATCGAACGCGTATGAAATCCACGTCTCCACTTCACTGCACGATCCTATGGCCATCGAAATGAACCGGGCAAATTCGGCTTTGGAGTGGCTCTGTTTGGCAAATCCCTCGGCCAGATTGGCGCAAATCCCTTTGCTGGAACGCCGCAGCTGATCGGCCAGCGCGTATTGCTCTATCTTGGGAAAAGCGAGGGTGGCCTTGTGAACCGCCAGAGAGACCACGTAAGCGCGCTTGTAGACCTCTAGATCCTTTGCTCGCTTAACATAGCCCTCTACTTTCTCCATCTCTTCAATTCTTCAATTCGCCAATTCCCGTTCTATTCCAGCAGCGGTGACCAGGCCGGATCCGAAGCAAAATTCGTCGTCGGGATCGGCTGCTCGTTGCGGCCGGTGAGATCGACGGAAACCAGTTTCGGGCCGCCATTGGCGTCGCGGAAGAACATCAGCACGCGGCCATTCGGCGCCCAGGTCGGGCCTTCCTGCTGGAAGCCGGACGACAGGATGCGCTCGCCCGAGCCGTCGGTCTTCATGACGCCGATCTGGAATTCGCCGCCGCTCTGCTTGGTGAAGGCGATGAGGTCGCCGCGCGGCGACCACACCGGCGTCGAATAGACGCCGTCGCCGAACGAGATGCGGGTCTGGCCCGATCCGTCGGCGCCCATGACGTAGATCTGCGCGCGACCGCCACGGTCGGAGGTGAACACCACCTTGCTGCCGTCGGGCGAGTAGGAAGGCGAGGTGTCGATGGCGGTCGAGTTGGTCAGCCGCGTCGTCGAACGGCTGCGCAGGTCCATGGCGAAGATGTTGGAATTGCCGTCGTCGCGCAGCAGGCTCATGATCACCTTCTGGCCGTCGGGCGAGAAGCGCGGTGCAAAGGTCATGCCTGGAAAATTGCCTACCAGTTCACGCTGCCCGGTCTCGATCTGCAGGAGATAGACCCTGGGCTGGCCGCTCTCATAGGACATGTAGGTGATTTCCTGCCGGTTCGGCGAGAAGCGCGGCGTCAGCACGATCGACCTGCCGTCCGAAAGGTAGCGGACGTTGGCGCCGTCCTGGTCCATGATGGCGAGGCGCTTCTTGCGCGCGTTCTTGGCGCCGGACTCGTCGATGAACACGACACGCGTGTCGAAATAGCCCTTCTCGCCGGTCAGCCGCTCATAGATGGCGTCGGCGATGATATGGGCGACGCGGCGCTGATTGGCGTCGTTGGCGAAGAACTGCTCACCGGCCATCTGCTGCCCCGCGAATGTGTCCCACAGCCGGTACTGGGCGCGGATGCGGCCGTCTGCTTCCTTGCTGACGCTGCCGGTGACCAGAGCCTGCGCATTGATCACCTTCCAGTCGTCGAAGCGGGGGGTTGCGTCCGGATTGGCGATCTTCTCGATGAAGGCGCTCTTGTCGATCGGCGCGAACAGGCCGGAGCGCTTCAAGTCGGCGGTGACGATCTGGGAAATCTGCGCGCCAAGTGCGTCGCCGCCCTGGAAATCGGTGATGGCGATCGGCAACGGCTCGACATTGCCCTTGTTGACGTTGAGTTCGACCAGCGCCCAGGCAGGCATCGGAACGATGGCCGTCATGCCCAGCGCCATGGCTGCAATCGTCAGGAGCGGCTTGAGGATTGATTTCATGTCTTCTCGCTTCTCATACTGATCTTCGGATATCAGGGCCTAGAGGCCGAGCATCTCCCTTGGGTCGAATGTGACCCGGATGTCGTTCCAGATGTCCTGCTTGCCGGCGGGAACCTGCAGGCCGGCCATGTCGCATTTCTGAACCGCGCGCACCGCGCTCTCGTCGAACTGCCTGTTGCCGCTCGACGTTTCAACGGAAGGACGGCCGTCGAGCTTGCCGGAGTTGTTCAGGTTGAAACGGACGACGACGACGAAATTCTCCGAACCTTCAAGCCCGGCTGGCAAGGTCCAGCAACCGCCGAGCTGGCTTTCCAGGGCGCCCTGCTCCGACTTCGACAGCTTCTGGCCCTGATCCTTGTCGCCGCCGAGCGACGCTTGCTGCGTCGAGCGCTTGGCGCCGCCGCCGGACGGCTTCTGCTTGTCGAGCAGCGCCGAAATCTCGTTGGCGTTGAACTGCTTGTCGTCCGACTTTGGCTTGGACGAGGCTTCCTTGACTGGCTTGTCGGCATCCTTGCGTTCAGGCGCCTTGGCGCTTTCGGCCTGTGCCGGCTGCGGCTTCGGCCGGGCCTCCGGCGCGGGCGCCGAATTCGGCAACTGCGCCTCCTCGGTGGGCGGGTCCTTGGCTATTGCCTCGGCGACGGCGTCGGGCTTGACCTCGGGCGTCGGATCGATGGCGGCGGTCTTGTCCTGCGGCGGCGGTGTCGGCGCGGGCTTTGCCGGAGTGGGCTTCGGCTCGGTCTGCTTGACCGGCTCAGGCTTGACCTCTTCCTTGGGCGTCGGCGCTGGCGCCACTTCCGTCGCCGGAATGGGCTTGGGCTTTTCCTGCGGCTTCGGCACGTCCTCGGTCTTCGGGATTTCCTTCGGGGTCGGCGCGGGCGCCGGAGCCGAGGTCGTGTCGACGGGTTTCGGCTTGGCTTCAGGCGTTATCGGCTTGTCGGTGTCGACGCTGTTTTCGCCGACCTTCTGTGCATTCGGCACGATATCGGGACGCTGCGTCGGCAACGGCGCCGGCTTTTCATGCATCACGGCCTTCTTGTCGCCCTGCAGGGTCTGCGCAATGGCTTCCATCGGCACGATATCGACCGCAACGGACTCGACATCGGCGGACGGAAGCGCGGCCGGCGCCGACAGCGTGAACAGGCCGAAGGCCAGCACCGCCGTATGCAAGATCACCGATGTGGTGAGGCCGGTCCTCATCGTGTGTCTATTGATCCTGTTCCTGCAGTGAAACCAAGCCGATGTTCTTGTAGCCAGCGGCCGAAATGCGGGCCATCACCTTCATCGCCGTGCCGTAGTCGGTCGACCTGTCGCCTCGGATGAAGATGCGCTCTTCATAGCCGGTCTTCGAGATCGCCTGCAGCTTGGCCACCAGCTCCTCGATCGGAATCTCGGTTTCCTGCAGGAAGATCTTGCCGGTCGCATCGATCGACACGGTGATCGGCTGGGTGTCGGCATTCATCGCCTTGGCCTGCGTGTCGGGCAGGTCGATCGGCACGCCGACCGTCAGCATCGGTGCGGCGACCATGAAGATGATCAGCAGCACCAGCATCACGTCGACCATCGGCGTAACATTGATCTCCGACATCAATGCATGGTGACGGCCGCGCCGTCGATGACCCCTGCCGCCACGTCCACCACCTGCGCCTACAGACATTCCCATGATCGTCCCTCAGGCCTTCGGCGCGACTTTTTCATCGATTTGGCGCGAGAGTATGGCGGAGAACTCGTCGGAGAACCCCTCCATCCGCACGGCGATCTTGCTCGCATCCGATGACAGCTTGTTATAGGCGATGACCGCCGGAATGGCGGCGAGCAGGCCGATGGCCGTCGCCAGCAGCGCCTCGGCGATGCCGGGCGCGACCACCGCGAGACTGGTGTTCTTTGAGCCGGCGATGGCCTGGAACGAGGTCATGATGCCGATGACGGTGCCGAACAGGCCGATGAAAGGTGCCGCCGAGCCGGTGGTGGCGAGAAAGCCGAGGCGGCCCTCCAGCTTTTCCATCTCACGGGTCAGCGCCAGGTCCATGGCCTTGTCGATGCGGGTCTGCAGGCCGAGCGGCGACTTGGCGCCTTTCTCGAAACTCTTCTTCCATTCGCGCATGGCGGCGACGAAGATGGCGCCCATGCCTGTCGTCTTGCGGTCGGCAAGGGTGCGGTAGAGTTCCTCCAGCGACTGCCCGGACCAGAAAACCTGCTCGAAGCGGTTCAGCGCCAGGCGCATGCGGCCATAGGCAACCAGCTTGTCGACGATGATCGCCCATGTCCACACCGAGGCGCAGAGCAGCCCGATCATGACCAGCTTGACCACCCAGCTGGCCTGCATGAACAAGGCCCAAATCGACAATTGCGCGCCCGGTTCGGCGAGTGCGATATTTTCCATCGTTACGTCCTTAAGATTTTCCGGGCGAAGCTGGCGGCTGGCCCATGGCATCCCTTGTGGTCGGTTCGCACGAAGCTACCGGACACCCCAAACCGTGCCGTTAGCGGCCTTTTCGGGGCAAATATTGGTGAAAGGAAGGCGCTCGATAACGCCAATCTTCACCAATCTCTTCATGAACCGTTATGGTTAAGGATGGGTTAGTCCGTAAGGCGCGGCGCATTGCCGCGCCCCAGCGGCGGCGCTGGCGAAGTCGGCACGCGATCCGTCCAATCAGTCCTGGGGAACGACCTTGGGCATGAACGCCGCCACCCATTCCCTGGGAAAACGCCTCGGCCGGCCGTTCTCGCCGATGATCGCCGCCTCGACCTTGGCCTCGACCAGCACCTCTTCGCCGCGCTTGAGCTGCTGCGCCATGAAGATACGCGCGCCGGAAATGGTCTCGGTGCGGGTGTCGACGGTCAGGATGTCATCGATACGGGCGGGGATGCGGAAGTCGATCTCCATGCGGCGCACCACCCACACGATCTTCTCGCCGTGCTTGCCGTCGGCGAGTTCGGTGTGATGCACGCCGGTGAGCCTGAGATAGTCGGAGCGGCCGCGCTCGAGGAATTCCAGATAGCGCGCGTGATAGACGACACCCGAGAAATCGGTATCGGCATAATAGACCCGCGCCATCAGCCGGTGGCCGAACGCGGTCAGCGCACCGGAAAGCCCTGCCAGCAATGCCGCGGATTCACCATGATCGCCCATTGCGCTTCCCTTTTGGATGCCGACGCGGCAGGTATTTTTTGGCGCATGAACCCGATGGCACTGTTGACGACGATGATCAAGACCTTGATGGCGGTCGTGCTGGCGCTGGCCGCTTCTACACTCTCGGGTGAGGCGGCGACCTTCTCCATGAAGCGCGGTCTCAATCTCGACCAGTGGGTCACCTGGCCCGGCGAGGACCAGTGGGGTGATGCCAAGGCCATCCTGCCCTACCCGGAATGGCGCAAATTCCTCAACGAGGAGGACCTCAAGGCGCTGAAGGATGCCGGCTTCGATTTCCTGCGCATGCCGGTCGATCCGTCGCCTTTTCTCTCGGACAAGACAACGGACCTTCGTGACCAACTCTATGCCAGCGTGCTGGACTCGGCGCGCATGATCAATCGCGCCGGACTGAAGGTCATCGTCGACATGCACCTGATCCCGGCCGGCGGCGGCCGCAAGATCGGCATGGGCGAAGTGATGGACGACCCCGCGACCTTCGACCGCTATGTCGAGGTGGTTCGCGGCATGGCGCGCACGCTGGCCGCCGAAGATCCCGAGAAGGTCGCTTTCGAACCCATGAACGAGCCGATCGTCGATTGCGACAGCGACGGCACCAGCCTGTGGCCCGACCGCCAGCGCAAGCTGTTCGCGGCGGCGCGCGCCTCGGCGACGAAACTGACGCTGATCCTGACCGGAGCTTGCTATTCCGCTGTTTCGTCTCTGGAAAAGATCGACCCCAAGACGATCCCCGACGACAACGTCATCTGGACCTTCCACTCCTATGACCCGTTCCTGCTCACCCATCAGGGCGCGACCTGGGCCGGCGACTTCATTCCCTATGTGACCGGCCTGCCCTATCCTTTGACCGCGGTGCCGAAGGCGCAGCTTGATGTGACGCTGGACACCATCCGCGCCCGGATCAAGGCCGAGGCGCCGTGGACACGGCAGCATGGCCTGCTTGCCTATCTCGACGAGCAGGTCGCCAGCATGGACAGCGCCGACAAGCTGCTTGGCCTGATGGATGCGCCGTTCAAGGCTGTCGAGGCTTGGGCGAGGGCCAACGGCATCAAGCCGGAAGACATCACGCTGGGCGAGTTCGGCATGATCCGCCAGGAGTATGGCAATGCCTATGTGATGCCGGCCGAGTATCGGGCCGCCTATGTCAGGGACATGATCGCTCGGGCCGAAGCACATGGCTTCTCATGGTCGGTGTGGAGCTATGGCGGGGCTTTCGGTATCGTCGACGCGTTCAATGGCGACAAGGCCGAGCCTGACGTGCTGGACACAATCCGAAGCCTGCCATGACCCGAAGCCTGCCATGACGCGCCGGTCAGCCGAGGTCTATCTGCAGGATTTCCGGGCGCATTCCGAAACGGATCGGCAAATTGCTGAAGCCAAGCCCGCCCGAGACGATGAGGTTGCGGTCGTTCTCGACGATATGGCCATAGGCGTAGCGATTGCCGAACTGGGATGGCACGATCGGCGAATAGCCGAACAGCCGCACCTGCCCGCCATGGGTGTGTCCCGATAGCGTCAGCGACACACGCCACGGCACTTTTGGAAAAATGTCCGGTTCGTGCGCCAGCAGGATGACGGGCGCGGCGTCGCTGATTTTGGCCAGCGTGCCGTCGAGATCGTCCAATCCCCTGGGAGGCTCGTGCTTCTTTTTCGGCAACAGCGCCAACTGATCGGCGAGGCCCGCGATCCAGACGCCATGTCCGTCCTTTTCCAGACGCACGGCGTCGTTCTCCAGCACCGGGATGCCGGCTTTCTCCAGAGCCTTGCGCGCGATCGTCGGGCCGACTTCGGCCCGCTGCGCGAAGCCGTCGGCCCACCAGTCGTGATTGCCGAGGATCGACAGCACGCCGAGCGGCGCCTTGAGGCCCGACAGGGCGCCAGCCCATTCCGGCGGCGTCACCCTTTGCGACACCAGGCGCATGCCGGCTATGTAGTCGCCGAGCAGCACGATCAGGTCCGGCTGCAAGGCATTCGCCTCTTCGGCAAGCGAAGCGATCCGCTCCGGCGTCATCCACGGCCGGCAAGCATGGATGTCGGCGAGCGCGACGACGCGCAGCTTCAATCCGGCCGGCCAATGCGGTGGCGTCAGCGCATAGCGCTTCACATGCGTCAGCAGCATCGGCTCGATACCGACGGCGTAGGCGCTGAAGGAGGCGACCGACAGGAACGACCCGCCGATAAAGCGCAGGAACCCGCGTCTGGTTATCATCAAGTGGCTCCGGCACCTCATTTCGGCATGCGCTGCTACATGTCGCCCAAAAGCGATCTCGGTCGGGAGGAGGACATGCATGGATGCAGCGAACCCGATACAATCCAGCAATACGCCGGTAAGCCGGCGAAGATGAGGAGAATTTGCGCAGGCCCGTTCACTGATGCTTGATCGCTAGTCCGCGAAACCCGCGCCTGATCGCTTGCGTGGCTATTCTTCCTGGAACAGATTGATCTGCTGCTGCGCCAAATCCTTCGGCGCATCGAGGCCGAGATGGCGCCAGGCATTGGCGGTCAGCATGCGTCCGCGTGGTGTTCGCTGGATGAACCCCTGCTGGATCAGATAGGGCTCGATGATGTCCTCGATGGCATCGCGCGGCTCGGACAGGCCGGCGGCGATGGTCTCGATGCCGACCGGACCGCCGCCGAAATTACGGGCGATCATGCTGAGATAGCGGCGGTCGAGGGCGTCGAGGCCAAGCGCGTCGACTTCGAGCCGGGTCAAGGCCTCGTCGGCGATCAGGCGGTCGACATGGCCGTCGCCGGCCACCGAGGCGAAATCGCGCACGCGCCGCAGCAGCCGTCCGGCAATGCGTGGCGTGCCGCGCGCGCGCCGCGCGACTTCCAGCGCACCGTCGTCGCCGAGTGGCATCTGCAGGATGCGCGCGCCGCGCCGCACGATCTGCTCCAACTCCTCGACGGTGTAGAAGTTGAGCCGCACCGGGATGCCGAAGCGGTCGCGCAGCGGATTGGTGAGCAGGCCGAGCCGCGTGGTGGCGGCGACCAGCGTGAAGTGCGCTAGGTCGATCTTCACCGAACGCGCCGCCGGACCCTCGCCGATGATCAGGTCGAGCTGGAAATCCTCCATCGCCGGATAAAGGATTTCCTCCACCGCCGGGTTGAGCCTGTGGATCTCGTCGATGAACAGCACGTCGCCTTCTTCGAGATTGGTAAGCAATGCCGCGAGATCGCCAGCCTTGGCGATGACCGGCCCGGAGGTCGAGCGGAAATTGACACCGAGTTCGCGCGCCATGATCTGCGCCAGCGTCGTCTTGCCCAGCCCCGGCGGTCCGACGAACAGCACATGGTCGAGCGCTTCCTTGCGGCCCTTGGCGGCCTCTATGAAGACCTTGAGATTGGCCCGCACCGCCGCTTGGCCGACGAAATCGTCAAGCGTTTGCGGCCGCAGGGTCTGCTCGGCATCCTCGCCGCGCTTTTCCGGTGCAATGAGGCGGGGGGAAAGGCTCATGGGACCTTCCTTGCACAGGGCAGCGCCCCGGACAAGCGATGGCTCACCGTGCCAGTTCCTTCAACCCAAAACGGATCAGTTTGGACGCATCGGCGCCCTGGCCCGCCGTCTTCAGCGCTGCTGACACCGCATTGGCGGCGGTGTCGCGGGAATAGCCGAGATTGACCAGCGCCGAGACGGCGTCGGTGATCGGCGCCGGCGCTACGCCTTCGCCGAGTTCCTGCTTGAGCCCAATGGTGCCGGTGGCGGTGCCCGCATAGGCCGGCGCCTTGGCCTTCAATTCGGTGACGATGCGCTCGGCCACCTTCTTGCCGACGCCGGGCGCGCGGGAAACCATGGCGATGTCGCGCAGTGCAATGGCATTGGCAAGGTCAGCCGGCGCCAGCGTCGACAGGATGGCCAGCGCCACCTTGGCGCCGACACCCGGCACATTGTTCATCAGCAGCCGAAACCATTCGCGCTCGAGCTGCGACTGGAAACCATAGAGCCGGATCATGTCCTCTCGCACATAGGTCTCGATGAACAGCACCACCGCTTCGCCAGGCGAAGGCAGCGCGGCAAGCGTGCGGGTCGAGCAGTACGCGACGTAGCCGACGCCGTGGATATCGACGAGACAATGGTCTTCGTCGACCTCGTCGAGCGTACCCTTGAGCTTGCCGATCATGCCAGATCTTTCATGGGAGATAAGCCCCTCATGGGTGCGTTTCCGGAGAGATGATATCGAGATCGGGGAAATAACTGCGATAGCGCGCGGCGTCGCGGGTCAAAAGACGATGTCCGGCAACAGCCGCATGAGCACCAATAAAGAAATCAGGCAAGATGCGTTCCCGAACGCCGCCGGCCCGGCGATAGCGGGAATGCGTGACGCCCGCAAGGAATGCCGCGTCCCAAGGTACAAGTTGGCGATCCATTTCGAGCATGTCGACGGCTCTTCGAAGCGCCGTCTCCGTCGGGATCAGCGGCGCGAGCTCAGACCAGACGATTGTATTGACGACCAATGCGCCGTCGCTACGGCATGAAACGATTGCAGACGCTGACCATTCCGTCAGCGGCCCGGTTGGCCCCCAAACGTCGATGAGGACATTGGTGTCAATCAACGTCGAGATCTTCACGCGGGCCTCTCAACCACTCCATGTAAGCGTCGGCGGTCATGCCTCCCAGATCCAGTGTGCCCGCCATGCCGTGGAGAATATTCCTGAACCTGCGCGCGACTTCTTCATCGGACAGGTTTTCATTGACGGCAACGAGCCGAGCCCCTTCCTCGGTGGCCACGAACTCAACCTCGGAGCCCGGTCCGATGCCCAGATGGTCCCTTATCGGCTTGGGGATTGTGACTTGGCCCTTGGTGGTCACGCGCATGGTAATACCTCTAGGGTATTACTACGCGCGCAGCGTGAACAAGTCAAGAACATTGCTATTCGGCAAGCGCCATCCGGTAAGCGGCACTTTGCCGGTGATGCACGTGACAAATCGCGATGGCCAGAGCGTCGGCGGCATGTTCGGTGTCGAAGATCGCTTTCGGCAACAGCACCTTCACCATCATGTGGATCTGCTTCTTGTCGCCGTGACCGACGCCGATCACCGCTTTCTTCACCGCGTTCGGCGCATATTCGGCGACGACGAGGCCGGCGCGCGCCGGCACCAGCATGGCGATGCCGCGCGCCTGGCCGAGCTTCAGCGTCGCAACGGCATCCTTGTTGACGAAGGTCTGTTCGACCGCGGCTTCATGCGGCATGGCCCGGTGCAGGATGTCGGCGAGCCCGTCATGCAGCTGGCAGAGCCGCGTCGCCAGCGCCGCCTTGTCCTCCGAGCGGACGGTGCCCGCAGCAACAAAGCGCAAGGAATTGCCGAGGCTCTCGACGATGCCCCAGCCGGTGCGCCTGAGCCCCGGATCGATCCCGATGATGCGAATCGCGTCCCCCATGCCGTGAGTGTACCTCCGGCGGACAGCGATGCCAGCGAAAAGTGAACAAACCGGAAACGTTCAGCCAACCGGGAGGCCTCGACGTTTCTCAGTTGCGGGCGAACGCCGTGTTGAGCAGGCTGATCTGGTCCGACACCGGATTGGGCCGGCGGGCCACGGGCTGCATGTCGACCACGGCGCCTGCGCCATAGATCTCTTCGTCCATGCGGCGCACCAATGCCTGCAGGCGCAACGACCGGTTGACGAGATCGAGGAAATCGGTCGGCAGTTCGGCCCAGCCGGCCGCCTCGTCATGGGCGGAAGCGGTGTCGAGACGCACCTTGGATTTTTCCGAAGCGACCTGATCGCGCGTCATCTCGCCGGAATTCGCCGCACGCTGCAAAAGCAGCCACGAGGCAACCTGCATCAGCCTGGTGGTCAGCCGCATCGATTCGGCCGCGTAGAGCGTGGCCGCCAGCCGCGACAGTTTCTTGGCCTCTGCCCGGCCCTTGCCGTCGAGATACTCCGCCGCCTGTTCGACCAGGCCCATGCCTTCCTGGTAAAGCGGTTTGAAGGAGTGCGAAAACACCCGGCGTTCCGCCAGCTTGACGGTTTTCGCAATGCCCTTCGAAGGCTCGTTCATTGATACGCCCCTGCACTTGCGACCGGCCGATTCGGCTCTCTGCCGATACACCCGTGACCCTATAAAACTGAAGCTTGAAAATGCGCTTCGTCCGGGGTGAAGGCAAGCACATGTTTAACAGAAGGTTAACGGCGTTCGGCCGTGCGGAATGCCGCCTGGGTGCGGACAAAAAAAGAGCCGCGGATAAGGCGGCTCTCAGGAGTTTAACAGGGAGGCGTCAAACAAAGTGGCTCCAACCACTCGGTAAGAATCCAGATCACTGGATGGACATAGTAAACGCCTGTAAAGCTTAATGAACCCTTAACGGCTCTGATGTTTTTTTACCCAACACCGTGCTCCTGTGCCGTAACAACACAGCCGCACCGGCTGGGTTTCAGCCTTCACTCAGGCTTTTTTTCCACACCACCGGCAAGGCGATGAAGGCAAACAGCAGCATGCCTGCGTAGAAGCCGATCGAAGATATCCCCAGCAACGGCTCGATCCCCGGATTTCCGGCAAGCAGTATATAAAGGCCGATCATCAGCCCGATGCCGCTGATTGCCGTCAGCCAGAAATGGACAAGGGCCAGCGTCTTTTGCCCGGCAGCCGGAAACAGGTGGTAAAAGAACGCGAAAACCGCCGACATCAGCCAACCGGCCACCATCGTGTGGGCGTGGGTCGGCATCTGGCCGTGGTCTTCGCTGATCGCCATGTGAATGCCGAGCGCCATGCCGCACAACGCGTAGATGATCGCCAGCGTGAAGAAATTCCGTGCTACCCCTTGCATATTAGTCCCCCGAATTGCCTTTTCCCAAGCTGGGAATGGGTTGATCGTCAGGCGAGCGCTGTCGCCGCCGGACTTCCGGCGTCGGCACTAGCATCGGCAGTGTTTCCGGACGATGTCGCTCCCCGACGCTGCCGACGATAGCAGAAAACCGGGCGGTGGGTTCATCATATTAGTTTCTCCTTTCGTTAGCCGGCAGCCTGAAACACAGCCGGTTTTTCCACGACATCGTCCTGAAACAGCCGCGGCGCTAAACGCTGCGGCATCGAAGCGGCGGGCGGGCAATGGCGCGGCCTCGCCAGCAACCATTGGACATCGGGGAGAAAGCCATGGATTGGTATTCCATCATCAAATTGCTGCACATCCTTTCGGCGATGCTTTGGGTCGGCGGCGGCTTCACGCTGATGGTGCTGGCGACGCTGGCGGATCGCGCCGGCAACATCCAGGGAACGCTGCAGGCGATGCGCGCCACTGGCGAACTGGGCAACCGCTTCTTCGCTCCGATGTCGATGCTGACATTGGTCTTCGGACTGATCATGTGCTCGTTCTGGGTCGGCTTCTCCGATCTCTGGGTCCTGATCGGGCTTGCCGGCTACGCCACGACCTTCTGCATCGGCATGTTCGTCTTCAAGCCGACCGCCGACCGCATGGGCGCGATGATCGCCAGGGATGGCGTGACGCCTGCGGCACTTGGCTATGGACAGCGCATCCTGCGGGCGGCGCGCTTCGACTATGCGGTCATGCTCATCATCATCACCGACATGGTTCTGAAGCCTACCCTGCACGACGTCGGGATTCTCGCCGGCATGGTGGTGGTCCTTGCCGCCGGTGCCACAATGGCGCTCAGCCGGCCAAGGCGCATGGTGCCCAGCGCCGCCTGACGCGGCTGGAGCGCTACATGATGCCGGCGATCCCGTCCCACAGAAGCTTCACCGCCACGACCGCCACGGTCGCATAGGTGAAGGGATAAAAAATTTCTGGCCGCATCCGCCGCACCAGCCAGGCACCGGCGATGGTCGACAGTGGCGCCAGCGGCATCAGCACGGCGGACGCCGTCAGATTGGCGGTGTCGAACTGGCCGAGCGCGAAATAGGGGACGAGTTTCAGCGCGTTGGTGGCGGCGAAGAAGATCGCTGCCGTACCCGACAGCACCTTGGGGTCGAGCCGGATCGGCAAGGCATAGACCTGGAAGGGCGGGCCGCCGACATGGGCGACGAAGCTGGTGAAGCCCGCGACCGTGCCCCATATGGCCGCGGCCACGCGATTAGGTGCGGCCGCATGGTCGGAACCATGACGAAATTGCAGGTAAAGCCAGCGCAGCACGAAGATGATGGCAACGGCGCCGACGATGAGCCGCACCGCTTCCTCGGTGACCAGTGCCGCCGTCAGCCAGCCAAGCCCGATGCCCACGATGGCGCCCGGCATCATGTCGACCAGCATCTTGCGGTCGTACACGCCCCACCATGTCCACACCGAGACGATGTCCATCAGGCACAGGATGGGCAGCAGGATGGCGGCCGCTTGAACCGGCGGCATGGTCAGCGCCATCAGCGGTACGCCGACGAAACCAACCGCGCCGCCGAAGCCGCCCTTGGACAGGCCGACCAGGATGACCGCCGGAATGGCGGCCGCGTAGAACCACGGATCGAGAAGCAGGCCTGACATGAGGAGGAACTGATCTGGAGGGAAAGCGCGTCGACGCCTGAATAGCCCACAATCTTGAGTCGAGCGACAGCAAAAGCAACCCGCGCGCCTCGCCATGCCCCTATTCTATCGGCACGCCGAAACCAGCAGGAACATCGGCCGCTCGAGTTCTTCCGCCAGGTCCGGTCTGGCCGCGATCTGCGCGTCCGTCGGACGGAATTCCTCGACATGCTCGATCGTGAAACCCGTGCGGATCAGGGTGTTGAGCGTGGTCCCGATGGTGCGGTGATGTTTCACCACCCCCTTGGCCAGCCAGTTGGTCTTGCGCGGCCCTTCCACCAGATACTGGTCGACAGGCCAGGTCCTTTTCCCCTCCCCATCGATCGACCAGCCCGGATTGGTCGGCGCCATGTAGATCGGATGCTCGGTCGAGAAGACGAAATCGCCGCCGGGCGACAGGGCTTCGTGCACGGCCCCGAACAGGCGCTCAATGTCTTCGACGTAATGCAAGGCGAGCGAACTGTAGGCGAGGTCGAAGCCGCCTTGCGGCAGGCTGAGCTGGTCGAGGTCGGCTCTCTCGTAGGTGATGCCGGTGTCCGAGCCGGCCGCTCTCGCACGGGCCAGCATCTTCTCCGACAGGTCCAGCCCAAGGACTTCCCTCGCTCCATTTTCATGTGCCCAGCGGCAGAACCAGCCAAAGCCGCAGCCGAGGTCGACGACCCTCAGGCCACCGACATCGGGCAGCATCGCGCGCAACGCCGGCCACTCGGCGGCACCATCCAGGCCTTCGACGGAGCGGCCAAGCTGGCTGTAGCCCGCGAAGAAATCGGGTTGATCGTAAATGTTCTGCGCCATCTTTTTTGGCTCCTCGGACGGTCATCCGGCGGAAGACTGACATTTGGTGGACTGGCCGCGCCTTTCCACCACTGCCATGAGTGTCAAGCCTACGAGGCCGCCGGCAACCCCAGTGGCGGCGGTCGCCGCCGGATCGGCTGTGCCTTGATAATGGCGGTGCTGGTCTCGGCCTTGTCGGCGATGCGATCGAGAATGCCGTCGAGGTCGCCGATCGAGCGCACGAACAGCCGGGCGACGAAGCAGTCGTCGCCGGTCACCTTGTCGCATTCGCCAAACGCCTCAATCTCCTCGATCAATTTCTGAACGATGTGCAGCTTGCCCGGCAGAGGCTTGATCCGCACGATCGCCTGCAGCGTATAGCCGAGTGCCAGCGGATCGATCTCGACGGTGAACGCCCGGATGACGCCGCGCTCCTCGAGGCGCCGCAGCCGCTCCGAAACGCTCGGCGACGATAGCCCGACCTGGGCCGCCAGATCCTTCAGCGAGGTTCGCGCATCCCTGACCAGGATTTCAAGCAGATTTCGGTCCAAATCATCCAGCATTTTCTATTTCTCGCAGATTTCGAGTGGATGCCTAATTTAATTAGGCAATATCATCATATCGCCTTTTCTAGAAGATGGATAGCTCAGACCTCACATGAGATTATGCCGCCTCAACGGGTTCAGAGGCTTATTATGAACGATACGGTACGAGGCACGGTCGAAATGTCGGCCGCAATGGCGATCCTGGGAACGATCGGCTGGTTCGTCATCATGTCCGGTCAGCCGATCATGGATGTCGTGTTCTGGCGCTGCGCGTTCGGCGCGCTGACGCTGCTCTTCATCTGCGCTTCGCTTGGTTTGCTGCGCAACAGGCTGTCGTTGCGCGTCATCGGCCTTGCGGCGCTTGGGGGTGCGGCGATCGTCATCAACTGGCTGCTTTTGTTCAGCGCCTTCTCCCGCGCGTCGATCTCGATCGCCACTGCCGTCTACAACACGCAGCCTTTCATGCTGGTCGGCTTCGGCGCGCTCTTGTTCGCCGAGCGGCTGACATTGACCAAGCTGACATGGCTGGCAATCGCCTTCGCCGGCATGCTGCTGATCGTCGCCGCTGCTCCCGATGCCGCTGATGTCGGCACGAACTATTTCGCCGGGATCCTGATGGCCCTGGCCGCCGCCTTTTTCTGGGCCGTCGCGGCAATCGTCACCAAGAAGCTCAAGGGCACGCCACCGCATCTGATCGCGCTGATTCAGGTCTGCGTCGGCGTCGTCATGCTCGCGCCCTTCGCCAATCTCGCGCATCTCCCCGGCGATCCATGGAGCTGGGCCATGCTGGCAACGCTCGGCATCGTCCACACCGGCCTGATGTACATCCTTATGTACGGCGCCATCCAGAAGCTGCCGACGCATCTGCAGGGGTCGCTGTCCTTCATTTATCCGGTCGTTGCCATCCTGGTCGATGTCACCGCCTTCGGCCACCGGCTGCACCTCAGTCAGGTCGCCGGCGCCGCCGCCATCCTGATCGCGGCCGCCGGCATGAACCTCGGCTGGACATTGTGGAAACCGAGACCGGCCGCCGCGAGCCCCGAGCCGATCAAGTAAGGCGACGCGCCGGCTGTCCGGCGGATCAAAAATCGCGATCCCGGCTGCCCGCCTGTTCAAAGCGGGCAGTTTGCTCTATGCCGCAATCCAACCATCTTCGCCCGGCATAGGCGAAACCCGGGATCGAAGAACCATGAATGACGCAACGCCCCCCAACCGCTGCCGCATCGTGCTGATTGCGCCGTCCGGCGTACCGGCGGATCGGATCACGGCCGCATTCGACGGCGGCGATGTCGCCTCGCTGATCCTGCCCGAGAACGGCATGGACGAGGCCTCCTTCCAGGCCTTCGCCGAGCGTATCGTGCCGGCCGCGCAGGCCGCCGGAGTGGCCGTCATTATCGCTGGCGACACCCGCATCGCGGGCCGCGTCCAGGCCGACGGCATCCATGTCGAGGTCTCCAAGGCCGAACTCGCCGAGACGATCGAACATTTCCAGGCGAAAATGACGGTCGGCGCCGGCGGCGCCAAGACGCGTGACGACGCGCTCGAACTCGGCGAAGCCCGGCCCGACTACATTTTCTTCGGCCGGTTCGGCTACGACAACAAGCCCGAGCCGCATCCGCGCAACCTGTCATTGGGGCAATGGTGGGCGCAGATGATCCAGATCCCCTGCATCGTCGAGGCCGGTTCCGATCTTGCCTCTGTCGAAACCGTGGCCGCCACCGGCGCCGAATTCGTCGCGCTGTCGAGCGCCGTGTTCGCCGACGGCATCGATCCGAAGGTGGCGATCGCCCGGGCCAATGCGCTGCTCGACGAAACAGCGCCGCGCCTCGAGGACTGACGTGTTCCTGGCAAGGCTTTCCCTTCAGGCCCTGCTCGCGGCGGTGATGATCCAGGCCGCCGCCGCCGAAACCGTTCCCTTGCCGCAGCCCAAGCCTGAAACCGGCGTGCACACCGACAAGCCGATCGAAAAGCAGCTGCCGCAGCCCGCCACCACATCCGAACCCGCGCCGTTGCCATCGGCCGACAGCGTCAATCCCGACCGCTTTGGCGCCAAGCCGGCGGACGCTGCCTATGGTGCCTTCCAGCGTGGTCTTTACAAGACCGCCTATAATCTGGCGCTGGTCCGCGCGCAGAATGGCGATCCGGCGGCGCAGACGCTGGTGGCCGAGATCCTGTCGCGCGGGTTGGGCGTGCCGTTGAACGCGGCCGAGGCCGCGAAATGGTACGCGCTTGCCGCCGAGCAGGGTGTGCCGGAATCGCAGTTCCAATATGCGTTGATGCTGCTCGACGGCCGCTACGTCAAGAAGGACGCGAAGGAAGCCTATGCCCTGATGCAGGCCGCCGCCGAGGCCGGCAACCAGCTGGCGCAGTTCAATTTCGCGCAGATGCTGGTCCAGCAGGATCCCGGGAACGCCGGCCTGGCCAAGGCGGTTTCCTACTATGAGCGCGCCGCCGCGACCGGTCTCGCCGACGCGCAGTACGCCATGTCGCAGATCTATGCCAACGGCGTCGGCGGCAAGCCGCGCGACGATGCACAGGCACGGCGGCTGCTGGCGCAGGCCGCCCGTCAGAACTACGACACCGCGCAGATCGATCTCGCCGCCTGGATGATCGAGGGCCGCGGCGGCGTGCGCGACCTGAAATCGGCCTTCGGCTGGACGAAGCAAGCCGCCGAAGGCGGCAATGTCGCGGCGCAGAACCGGCTGGCAAAACTCTATATGCAAGGCATCGGCACCGATCCCGACCTCGTGCTCGCCGGCGCCTGGTACATCGTCGCCCGCCGCGCCGGCCTGATCGATCAGCAGATGGACGATTTCCTGCAAGGGTTGAGCGACGACCAGACCAAGCAGGCCCTGCAGAAGGCCAACCGTCTGCCCTGATGGCGGTAGGCGGAACCCGCCGGTGCCCGCCCCCGTTGCTCAGCCGCAACCCGCCCTCCCTTGCCTCTCCGGGCGATTTGTGGTCTTGGAGCCTTAAATCGCCTGTCACGGCGAACATCCCATACCAATGGCCCGGCCGTTGGCAGCATCCCGGATCCCATCATCATGGCCAAGATCAATGGCAACGAAATCCGCCCCGGCTACGTCATCGAACACGATGGCGGCCTCTGGGTGGCGGTCAGGACCAACACCGTCAAGCCCGGCAAGGGCGGCGCCTACAACCAGGTTGAGCTGAAGAACCTCATCAACGGCACCAAGCTCAACGAGCGCTTCCGTTCGGCCGAGACGGTCGAGCAGATCCGGCTAGACCTGAAGGACTTCTCCTTCCTCTACGAGCAGGACGACGCGCTGGTGTTCATGGACACCCAAAGCTATGAGCAGCTCGAACTGAACAAGGATTTCGTCGGCGACCGCGCCGCGTTCCTGCAGGACGGCATGATGGTGACGGTTCAGCTCTACGAGGAGCGGCCGATCGGCATTTCGCTGCCCGATTACGTGACGCTGACCATCACCGAGGCGGATCCCGTGGTGAGGGGCCAGACGGCGGCATCCTCCTACAAGCCGGCGGTGCTGGAAAATGGCATTCGCGTGCTGGTGCCGCCCTTCATCGGAGCCGGCGAACGCATCATCGTCGACACCAACGAAATCACTTACGTGCGCCGCGCCGACTGATGCATGCATGTCGCCCGGAAGCGGCCCCGGTTTGGGTCGCCGGCATGCATCGAGACAGAATTTAAAGCGCCGCACCAGGAAGAAGCACTATGGCACGCTCAGCCCTCCTCAACGTCATGGTCCAGGCCGCAATGAAGGCCGGCCGCTCGCTGTCGCGCGACTTCGGCGAGGTCCAGAACCTGCAAGTCTCGATGAAGGGCCCCGGCGACTATGTCAGCCAGGCCGACCGCAAGGCCGAGGACATCGTTTTCGCCGAACTGTCGAAGGCACGTCCTGGCTACGGCTTCCTGATGGAAGAGCGCGGCGCCGTCGCCGGCGATGACAGCCAGCACCGCTGGATCGTCGACCCGCTCGACGGCACCACCAATTTCCTGCACGGCATCCCGCTTTTCGCCGTCTCGATCGCACTGGAGCGCCAGGGCCAGATCGTGGCGGGCGTCGTCTACAATCCCGCCATGGACGAGCTCTACACCACCGAGCGCGGCGGCGGCGCCTTCATGAATGATCGCCGCCTGCGCGTTGCCGGCCGCACCAAGCTTGTCGACACGGTGATCGGCTGCGGCGTGCCGCATCTCGGCCGCGGCCATCATGGCAATTTCCTGGTCGAACTGCGCAACGTCATGGCCGAGGTCTCCGGCGTCCGCCGCATGGGCTCCGCCTCGCTCGATCTTGCCTATGTCGCCGCCGGCCGCATGGACGGCTTCTGGGAAGTGGGCCTGTCGGCCTGGGACATGGCCGCCGGCCTGCTCTTGATCCGCGAAGCGGGCGGCTTCGCCTCCGACATGGATGGCGGACAGGACATGCTGGACACCGGCACGGTCGTCGCCGGCAACGAGATCATCCAGCGCGCATTGCTGAAGACGGTGAAAAAGCCGCTCTCGCCGCGCTGAAGCAATCCGGGAAAAATGTTCGCGGTTTTGCATCCGGAATTGCGTCAAGGCAAAGCGCGTCGTCGTAAAACCGCAAACAAAGCTTGAAATACTGTCCGTCGGTTGCCCAGATATGGGGTGATGCAGGACGGTAGATGACCAACACCTCGCCACAGATCGAGATTCCGTTCATCGGACGCTGGCACTATTCGCGCGCCGAGATGATCGCCGACGGGATCGTCCATGCTGTCGGGATCGTGCTGGCGATCACGGCCGGTTCGGCGCTGCTGGCGCTCGCCGCCTTCCGGGTCGGGCCCGGCGAATATATCGCCGCCGCCTTCTATGTCGTGTCGCTGCTCACCGTGCTCTCGGTATCGCTGACCTACAATCTGTGGCCGGTGACCTCGCCCGCGAAATGGATCCTGCGGCGCTTCGATCATGCCGCGATCTATCTGTTGATCGCCGCCACCTACACACCCTTTCTCGCCCAGTTGGGAAACTCTGCGCTGGCGCGCTGGATGATCGTCCTGGTCTGGGCCGCGGCCGCAACGGGCATTGCCATCAAGGTGTTTTTCCCCGGCCGTTTCGACAGGCTGGCGATCGTCTTCTATCTCGCCATCGGCTGGAGCGGCATCGTTCTCGTCAAGCCGCTCATCGAGACGCTGCCGACCACGTCGATCGTGCTCATCGTCGCCGGTGGCGTCGTCTATTCCTGTGGCGTGATTTTCTTCGCCTGGAAGGCGCTGCGCTTCCACAACGCACTGTGGCACGGCTTCGTCGTCACCGGCGCCGGCCTGCATTTGGCGGCCATGGTCGACTGCCTCGTCATCAACCGCCTCTGATGCGCCGGCTCCAAAGGCCGCCTGTGGCAATATTGCCAAGCACCATTCAATTTGGTCATAATTCCGTTTAGAGTTGCCAACTACGTGATCGGCGGCAGCGGCATCGGAAACGGGGCACGGATGGCTTTTCTCAGATCCTTCGGCATGGGCAGGCGCTCCGACGTGCTGATCTACGACCCGCATAAACTGTCCAGTCCGCAGGTCTTCCTGCTGACCATGGTCATCTTCCTGGCCATCGTCGCTTTCATCGCCGCCATCCTGACCCGCCAGGTCACCACCGCTTTCGTCACCAACCCGGGCCTCAACGGCCTGATCGTCGGCGTGCTCGTCGTCGGTATCCTGCTGGCCTTCACGCAGGTCGGGCGGCTGTTTCGCGAGGTCCGCTGGGTCAACTCTTTCCGGGCCGGCTCCGAAACCACCGAACCGGTGCTGCTGGCGCCGATGAAGGCGATGATCGGCCGTTCCTCGTCCATGGCCTTTTCGACCTCATCGATGCGCACAATGCTCGATTCCATCGCCACCCGCCTCGACGAAAGCCGCGACACCTCGCGCTACCTTGTGGGCCTTTTGGTGTTCCTCGGCCTGCTTGGCACTTTCTGGGGTCTGCTGAATACGATCGGCTCGATCCGCGAGACCATCGAATCGCTGGATCCCGGCACGGGTGACGCCGCCGCGGTGCTCGATTCGCTGAAACAGGGCTTGTCGGCGCCGCTGGCCGGCATGGGCACCGCCTTCTCGTCCTCGCTGTTCGGCCTGTCCGGCTCGCTCGTGCTCGGCTTCCTCGACTTGCAGGCCGGCCGCGCCCAGACACGTTTCTACACCGAGCTCGAGAACTGGCTGTCCTCGGTCACGGATCTGTCGTCCGACATCGTCGTTTCCGACCCGGCCAAGGCCGACTCTTCCGACGAGATCCGCGTCCTCTCGGAGCGGCTGCGCAGCATGCAGGAAAATGGCGGCGGCTCCAACCCGCGCGTCGCCACCGCCATGGCCAATCTCGCCGATGGCATTTCCGGCTTGGTCAAGAACATGCGCTCCGAACAGCAGATCATGCGCGACTGGGTCGAAGCCCAGTCGGACGAACAAAAGGCGATGCGCAACACGCTGGAAAAGATCGCCGACGCGCTGAAGAAGCCCGGGGTGCACTAGCATGGCGCTTGCCAGGGGCCGGCGTACCGATCGCCGCATCGACTATTGGCCGGGCTTCGTCGACGCGCTTTCGACGCTGTTGCTCGCCATCATGTTCCTGCTCACCGTCTTCGTGTTGGCGCAGTTCCTGCTCGGGCGCGAAATCTCCGGCAAGGATACGGCGCTGTCGCGCCTCAATTCGCAGATCAACGAACTGACCCAGCTTCTGGCGCTGGAGCGCTCGACGGCACAGGACAAGGACGATTCGCTGGCCAACCTGCAGGCGTCGCTGTCGGCGGCGGAGGCGGAGAAGAGCCGGCTCGAACAGTTGCTGGCGCAAGGTGCGGGTGCCGGCGACGCCGCCAACCAGCGAGCCGCGGCGCTGGGCGGCGAACTGGACAGCCAGCGCCAGATCAGCCAGCAGGCGCTGAGCCAGGTCGAGATCCTCAACCAGCAGATCGCGGCATTGCGCAAGCAGATCGGCGCGCTCGAGGATGCCCTCAACGTCTCCGAAACGCGCGACCGCGATTCCAACACCAAGATCGCCGATCTCGGCCGTCGCCTGAACGTGGCGCTGGCGCAGCGTGTGCAGGAGCTGAACCGCTACCGCTCCGATTTCTTCGGACGTCTGCGCGAAATCCTGGCCGATCGCGAGAACATCCGCATCGTCGGCGACCGCTTCGTGTTCCAGTCGGAGGTTCTGTTCCCGACCGGATCCGAAGTGATCAACGATGCCGGCAAGGTCGAGATGAAGAAGCTCGCCGACGCCATCATCGAACTGCAGAAAGAGATCCCGCCGGAGATCAACTGGGTGCTGCGCGTGGACGGCCACACCGACAACAAGCCGCTGTCCGGCACCGGCCGTTATCGCGACAATTGGGAACTGTCGACGGCGCGCTCGACCTCGGTGGTCAAGTTCCTGATCGAAAATGGCGTGCCGGCCAACCGGCTCGTCGCCGCCGGCTTCGGGGAATTCCAGCCGCTCGATCCCGCCGACACCGAAGAGGCGCGCAACAAGAACCGCCGCATTGAACTGAAGCTCACCGAACGTTGATCCATCATCACGCGAACTCACGCGAAATTGTTCGCCGGCTCAACTCTAGGGCGCAGGCATCCGCCGGCAAGGCCTGAAAAGATTATCTTTTTTTAATTACACTTCGCGCCGAAGCGCTCCTAGCTTGCTGCGCAGGGCCGAGAACCGCCGGCGATGCCTCCCATCGCGACGCGACGGGACTGGACGACCCAAAATGGTCGGGAGGCGAGGCGGCGCGGCCGCTCTCCCTTCCCAGCAGGAGGAAGCGAACCATGCGCTCATCAGCATCTCTCAAGACTGCAACGCTTGCCGCAATTCTCATTGCCGTCCCGCTTGCCGGCGCCTATGCCGCGGGCCACCACAAGGGTGCTCTCGATGCGACCGCCCCCACCGACATGGCAGGCCCCCGTGTCGAGGCGCTCGTTCAGCAGGTCCAGGGTGTTCATCAGGGCATCGTCGACGCCAGGCAAGCCAACCACATCACCCCGGCCGTCGCGGAGCGCCTGGAAATGCGCACCGCCCGCATCAGTCAGGTCGCCGAGAGAATAGCCGCGTCGGATCACGGCAGGATCCCGGCCGCGCAATACCATGACCTGCTGCGCCGGCTCGACAATGTGGATCAACGTCTGATGGTCGACACCGGCAGCGGTTTCCTGATGGGTGATGGCGCCGACGGCGGAAACTATCCGAACGGCTGAGGCTATTCCGGCCTGGAAACGTCCTCGGGGAAGGGACCCATTGACGCCTTCGGGACCCCAATCCCGCTGGCGTCCTTTTTCTTTCCTTACCAGCCCATCCTGCCTACCAACCGAGCCAGGCCGCGACCAGGGCGACCACCGCCGGCACGGTCTGGATGTACAGGATCTTGCGGCCGACCGTCGCCGCGCCATAGAGACCGGCAATGGTCACGCACAACAGGAAGAAGACCTCGACCTGGAAACCGGCGGCGCCGAGGTAAAGCCCCCAGATCAGGCCGGCGGCGAGAAAGCCGTTATAGAGACCCTGATTGGCGGCGAGCACTTTGGAGGCACCGGCGAATTCCGGCGTCAGGCGGAATGTCTTGTGCCCGCGCGGCGTGTCCCAAAGCACCATCTCGAGATAGACGATGTAGACATGGATCAAGGCCACCAGCCCGACCAGGATGTTGCCGATCATTCTGCTCCCCCTTCATCCGTCGCCGGCAGCATTTCATGCCCAACCTCGCTTGCGCAAGCAGCATCTGCCGGATGGTATACGAGGGTTGCCAATACTTTTGCGGTGGTGTCTTTTCGCCCCGTCCTCAAACACGGAAGCCGCCATGTCCTTTCACAAACTCGACGATCTCGGCCACAAGCTCGAAGCGCTTGAGCATGCGCTGGCCATCCTCGGCGCCGATGAGGCGACCCACATGGCCGTCGGTGGTGGCGAGAAGCGCGCCGAGGCGATGGCGGCCCTTGCCGGCATGTATCACACCAGGGCGACCGCGCCGGAAATATCGGACTGGATCGCCGCGGCCGAAGGCGAGGCATTGGACGATGAGCAGCGGGCGGCTCTCGCCGAGTTGCGGCGGCAATACACCAACCTGACCTGCCTGCCCGTCGAATTCGTCGAGCGCCAGACGACGGCGCGCATGCGCTGCGAGCAATTGTGGCGCGCCCTGCGCGCCAAGAACGATTGGGCGGGTTTTCAGCCGGCGCTCGAAGGCGTGGTGGCGCTGGTGCGCGAAGAGGCGGCCCTGCGCTCCGACGTGCTCGGCCTTGCCCCCTATGACGCGCTGATGGAACAATATGATCCCGGCAATCGCACGGCCGACATCACGCCCGTCTTCGCCGACCTCAAGACCTTCCTCAAAGGCTTCGTGCCGGAGGCGCTGGCGATCCAGGAAGCGCGGCTGCGCAAGCATCCGCTGAAGCCGCTTTCGGGTACCTATGCCATTGACCGGCAGCGCGAACTCGGCCTTGCCATGATGGCGGCGGTCGGCTTCGACCTGACGCACGGCTCACTGTCGGTGTCGCACCATCCGTTCTGCGGCGGCGTGCCCAGCGACGTGCGCATCACCACGCGCTACAAGACCTCGGATTTCCTGTCGGCGCTGATGGGCGTGCTGCACGAGACCGGTCATGCGCTCTACGAACAGAACCTGCCCAAGGCGTGGGCGCACTGGCCGCTCGGCAAGGCCCGCGGCATGGCCGTGCATGAAAGCCAGAGCCTGTTCGTCGAAAAGCAGATCGGCCGCAATCCTGCCTTCTGGCGCTGGGCGCTGCCGGTGGTGGAGAAGCATCTCGGCGAAGCCTGGTCGCTCGACGATATCCTGCCGCATGTCCATCGTGTCGAACGCGGCCTGATCCGCGTCGACGCCGACGAGGTGACCTATCCCTTGCATGTCATCCTGCGCTACGAACTGGAACAGGAACTTGTTTCGGGCAGCCTCGAAGTGGCTGATCTGCCCGAAGCCTGGGATGCCAGGATGCGCGACTATCTTGGTCTCTCGACCATCGACAACCCCGCCGACGGGCCGATGCAGGACGTCCATTGGCCGGGTGCCGCCTTCGGTTATTTCCCGTCCTATACGCTGGGCGCGATGATGGCGGCGCAGCAATGGGCCGCGCTGACGCGCGAGCATCCTTCAGCCGACGAAGACCTTGCAAAGGGGAATTTCGAGGCGATCAACGGTTGGCGCCGCGAGAAAATCTGGTCGCAGGGGTCGCGCTGGTCGACGCCGGACCTGCTTGAGCGCGCCACCGGCGAGAAGCTCAACGCCAAGCATTTCGTCAACCATTTGAGGCAGCGCTACGGCGGATGAGATGCCGCCTGGGACGACAATTTTCGTTACGCCGAGGCGAACTGAACCTGCTACTCCGCCGCGCCCCTGAAGGCGCTGGCGCCGGTTTCGAACTGCAGCTTGGCGAGCCGTGCATAGATGCCACCCTTGGCGACCAGGCTCTGATGGGTGCCTTCCTCTACGATGCGGCCGCCATCCATGACCAGGATCCTGTCGGCCTTCAGCACCGTCGCCAGCCGGTGGGCGATGACGATGGTGGTGCGCCCCCGCATCAGCCGCTCGAGCGCGGTCTGCACCAGTGTCTCGCTTTCGGCGTCGAGGGCCGAGGTCGCCTCGTCGAGCAGCAGGATCGGCCCGTCGCGCAGGATGGCACGTGCGATCGCCACACGCTGGCGCTGGCCGCCGGACAGCGTCACGCCGCGCTCGCCGACCTGGCTGTCATAGCCGTTCTCCAGCCTGAGGATAAACTCGTCGGCCAGTGCGTCCTTGGCCGCCGCCTCGATCTCTGCCTCGCTGGCGCCTGGCCGGCCGAAGCCGATATTGTCGCGCGCGCTCGCCGCGAAGATGGTGACGTCCTGCGGCACGATGGCGATGCGCTGCCTGACCGAAACGGGATCGGCTTCGCGCACGTCCACGCCATCGATCAGGATCTTGCCGGTTTCCGGATCGTAGAAGCGCAGGATCAGCGAGAACACCGTGCTCTTGCCGGCACCCGAGGGGCCGACGATGGCCACCGTCTCGCCGGGGATGACTTGAAAACTCAGGCCGTGGACGGCGGCGCGATCGGGCCTCGCCGGATAGGAGAAGGAAACATTCTCGAAGACGATCGCGCCCTTGGCGACCGCCGGCAGCGGCTTCGGATCGGCCGGCGCCTGGATTGCCGGCGACTCGGCCAGAATCTCGGTCAGCCGTTCGGCGGCACCCGCGGCTTGCGCGAGTTCGCCCCAGACTTCCGACAGCGCGCCGAGCGCGCCAGCGGCGAACACCGAATAGAGGAGGAATTGGCCAAGCGTGCCAGGCGATATCGTGCCGTCGAGCACGTCGCGCGAGCCGAACCACAGCACCGCCACGACCGAGGAGAAAATGGTGAAGATGGCGAAGAAGGTGAGGAAGGAGCGCGCGAAGATCGAAGCGCGCGCTGCCTCGAAGGCGGCTTCCACCGCGCCCGAGAATCGTCCGGTGACCAGTCTCTCATTGGTGAAGGCCTGCAGCGTGCGCACCGCGCCGATCTGCTCGCTGGCATAGGCCGTCGCGTCGGCAAGCGTGTCCTGGGCCTGCCTTGACTTGCGCCGCACCGAGCGGCCGAAGGCGACCAGCGGCAGCACGATCACGGGGATCGCCCCGATGACCAGGCCGGAGAGTTTCGGGCTGGTGACGACCATCATGCCCACCGCGCCAAGGCCGAGGATGACGTTGCGCAGCGCCACCGATGCCGTTGCGCCGACCGCCGACTTGACCTGCGTGGTGTCTGCGGCGAGCCGCGACACGATTTCCCCCGACTGGGCGGTGTCGAAGAAGGCAGGCGACAGCGTCGTCACATGGGCAAAGACATCGCGCCTGATATCGGCGACGACGCGCTCGCCGAGCGTGATGACGAAGTAGTAACGGCCGGCCGACGCCGCAGCCAGCACGGCGGCCATCGCCACCAGGGCGCCGAAATATTCGGCGATGAAGGTGGTGCTGGCCGACGAGAAACCGTGGTCGATCATGCGCCGGACGGCCAGCGGCAGTGCCAACGTCGTTGCCGCCGCGATGGCCAGTGAGATAAGGGCGCCGATGACCAGCGTGCGATATCCGGCGATATACGGAAACAGGCGCCTGAGCGGCTTGAGCGAGCGTCGGCGCTCGTCTGCGCTGCTTGATTGCGCCATCTCGGTGTTTCCTCTAGCCACTTCAGCCTTTGCGCATCAATATGCGCTTGCCGCGGCCTTGTGATTCAATTCCGGCTGATGTATAGGCACGCCGACCGTTTTAGAAGCCGTGGCTCCTCAATAGCTGCGGCTTCGAGTTTTAAAAAGAGGCGCATCGACGCAGGCTTATGCCCGTCCGCCGCGCCGGCAAGCCAGGAACAGAGCCATGAAGAGCGCAATCCATCCCGACTACCACACCATCAAGGTCGTCATGACCGACGGCACCGAATACACGACCCGTTCGACCTGGGGCAAGGAAGGCGATACGATGAACCTCGATATCGACCCGACCACCCACCCGGCCTGGACCGGCGGCCAGCAGACCCTGCTCGACCGCGGCGGCCGCCTGTCGAAGTTCAAGAAGCGTTTCGAAGGTTTCGGCCTCTAAGGCGAAGAGCTTTTTCGCGGATCAAGAGCCCGCCCTTGTGGCGGGTTTTTTGTTGCTTGGCCGAAGGCTAGGTCTTCGGCCCTATTCGGCCAGCAATTCCCTGAGTGCCATGCGCTTGTAAGCCGTGACCAGCCTGTCGCCCTCCTGCCTGTCGACCGAGATCGCCAGCCGCATGGCCGCCTCGCCCATCTGCCACACCAAGAATGCCGTCGTGTCGAGCGCCACCGGATCGGCATCGGGCCGCAGGCGCTTGAGTACCGCGATCAGAAATTCCGCGTTCGCGCGACTGTCGGCGAGTTCGAGCTGGCGCAGCGCCTTGTCGGCCTGGGTGCCCGACCAGATGTCGCGCATCACCGGCTCGGCCAGGAACAGTCCATAGTAGATATCGACCAGCTCCGAAAACGCTTGGCCCAACCCTTCTGCATCCCTAACGTCCTTGAGTGCCGCCGAAATGCAGGCTTGGCTTTCCATCGTGTAGCGTTCGGCCAGCGCCCAGACGATCGCCCGCTTGTCCGGAAAGAACTGGTAGAGCGAGCCGATCGACACTCCAGCCCGCTCCGCCACCTCGCCCATGCGCATGGCATCGCTGCCTTGTTCGGCAATCAGCGCCGAGGCGGCGGCCAGCATGCGCTCGACCCGCTCGCGGCTGCGCTGCTGGCTTGGCGCCCGGCGCGGCGGACCGATCCGCTCATTGGTTTGCGTGCCTTCCATCACCGTCTCCAACAAACGCGCCCGGCAAAATCGCCGGGAACGACTTGACTTACAAAATACGAGGGTTTATCACGTTTTGCAAATGTGAGGCATGCTCATATTTTTTAGAGAGCAAACCGCCGCAACCGGCGTCCGGAGCAACTGAGATGATCAAGCTTCTTCCAACCCTCACCTTCATTGCCGCGATCGGCGCGGGCGTCGTCGGTGGCGTATTCTTCGCCTTTTCCAACTTCGTCATGGCGGCCCTTGCCCGGCTGCCCGTCCCGGCGGGCATCGCAGCGATGAATTCGATCAACGTCACGGTGATCACCCCGACCTTCATGACAGCGCTGTTTGGCACCGGCCTCATCTGCCTCGTTCTCATTGCCGCCGCTCTCTTGGGCTGGAGCCAGTCCGGCTCGTACTGGTTACTGGCCGGCGCGGTGATCTATCTGGTCGGCAACCCTATCGTGACCATGGTCTTCAACGTGCCGCTCAACGATGCTCTCGCCGCCGTCGACCCGGCCAGCAGCAACGGCGCTGCCGTGTGGGCGAACCATCTGAGCCAATGGGTGATGTGGAACCACGTCCGCACCGTCACCGCCATCGTGGCGATGGCGTGCTTTATCTTCGCATTGCTCTGAAGAGGTCTAACGAGACGCAAAAAACTCCGCTCAGGCGAGGTCTTTCTGCGTGTCACCCTTGTGGCCTTTGCGGTCGGCGTGACCGAGATCCCGATCCGGATCGATCACGTCGCGGACCAGCTGCTTGAGTTTGGCCGCGTCAGGAAAGCCGCCGTCGCGCTTGCGGTCCCAGACCAGCACATCGTTACAGGAGATGGTGAAGATGCCGCCGGTGCCCGGCACCAGCGTCACCTCGCCGAGATCGGTACCGAAGGTGGACAGCAGCTCCTGCGCCATCCAGCCGGCACGCAACAGCCACTGGCATTGGGTGCAGTAGGTAATGCGGATGGCCGGCAACTGAGCTTTGCTCATATCGGACGACCTTCGCTCACGCCGCGCTGAGCTTCGCCATCGTCTCGTCGTCGACTTCGAAGTTGGCGTAGACGCTTTGCACGTCGTCATCATCCTCGAGCGTGGCAACCAGCTTCATCAGCGATTGCGCCCGCTCTTCGTCGACGGGGACATTGTTCTGCGGCTTCCAGATCGCCTTGACCGATTCGGCCTCGCCGAGCGAGGTTTCAAGCGCCTTAGACACCTCGCCGAGAGTCTCGAAGGAGCAATAGATCGTGTGGCCTTCCTCGTCCGATTCGACATCGTCGGCGCCGGCTTCGATCGCCGCATCCATGATCTTGTCGGCGCTGCCGGCCGAGGCCGGATAGTAGATTTCGCCGGCGCGGTCCCACATGAACGACACCGATCCGGTTTCGCCGAGCGCGCCGCCGGCCTTGGTGAAGGCGGCGCGCACATTGGACGCCGAACGGTTGCGGTTGTCGGTCAGCGCCTCGACGATCACGGCGACGCCACCAGGCCCATACCCTTCGTAGCGCACCGCTTCGTAGTTTTCGGCGTCGCCCATCGAGGCCTTGTTGATGGCGCGCTGGATGTTGTCCTTGGGCATCGACACCGCCTTGGCGTTCTGGATCGCCAGGCGCAGGCGCGGGTTCATCGATGGGTCCGGCGTTCCGCTCTTGGCGGCGACGGTGATTTCGCGCGCCAGCTTGGAAAACATTTTCGACCGCACCGCGTCCTGACGGCCCTTGCGGTGCATGATGTTCTTGAACTGTGAATGGCCAGCCATGGCACCCCTGTCGTGTTCGGCTAGAGCGTCTTGCCGCGAGATGCGTCATCTCGCCTTTGCAAAAGGCTCGAATTCAATTTCAGAGCGTCCCGATGCGTCCGGGTGAACGTACGGCGCCCTGTGTCGGAATGGCCGGCTTATAGATAAATCGGCTCAATTCGTCCAGCCGCGCCGCGTTGCCGGGCACTCGGCATGCGGCGGCCCGGCAAGCAGGCTTTGCCCGGCCTTTGTCCTACCCTTCCAGATCGGACTTCAGCCGGTCGATGATGCTGAGCGCATGGCCGGCATACTGGCTGATCCAGCGGTCGTGTATCTGCTTGATCGGCAACGCATTGAGATGGTTCCAGCGCTCGCGTCCGTCGCGGCGCGCGACGATCAGGTCCGCCTCCTCCAGCACCTTGAGATGCAGCATGACCGTGCAGCGGTCGATATCGGGAAAGGCTTCGCACAGCATGCCGGTGGTCTTTGGCTCGTCTTTCAACCGATCCAGCATTTCGCGCCGGCGCGGATGCGCCAGCGCCTTGAAAACATTGTCGTCCTGCGATCGGCTTGACATGTTATATTTCTATAACATAACGTTGGCTCGTTCAAGCAAGGAGCTGTGGATATGTCTCTTGGATTCAGCGTTTCAGGGCGCATCGGCAAACCGGTCGCCGAAGTCTTCGACGCGGTCGTCAACCCAAAGAAGCTGAGCGGCTATTTCACCACCATCGGCGGTGCCAGCGCGCCATTGGTGGCCGGTTCGGGTGTCGTTTGGTGGGGCAAGGTGCCGGTCGAGGTCGACGAAGTGGTCAAGGACAGCCGCATCGTGCTGCGCTGGGATGCCACCGACGCCGACGGCAAGCCCGCCTACAAAACCCGCATCGAGATGAATTTCGAGCCGCTCGACGATGGCGGCACCTTCGTCACCATCGCCGAGAGCGGCTGGCAGGAAGGCGCGGTCGGCCTGAAGAAGTCCTACCTGAATTGCGAGGGCTGGTCGCAGATGCTGGCCTGCATGAAGGCCTATGTCGAATACGGCATCAATCTGCGCGACGGCTATTACCGCAGCGAGATGAAGGGCGAACCCGCCAGCGAAAACAACATTTGAAAAACGGAGCCCAGTCATGACCGCGAAGATCACCGGCGGCATCAACATCGCCATGAAGGTGCCATCGCACCAGTACGAAGCGACGATCGCCTTCTACCGCGATGTCGTCGGCCCCAAGCCGTTCACAGCCAAGGCGCCGGCCATCGGCTTCGAACTCGGCCCCAACAGGCTTTGGATCGACGAGGCGCCGACGATGAGCCAGGCCGAGATCTGGCTGGAGCTTTTCACGCGGGATTTTCCGGGCGCCGCGGATCATCTGGCCAAGGCAGGAATTGTGCGTTGCGATGCCGTCGAGCCCTTGGACGCGGGTTTCCGAGGTGGTTGGATCACCAATCCGGCCAACATCATCCATATGGTGCGCGAACCCGACGCCTGGTGAGGGCGTATTCGAAAGGAGATCGCCATGGAAATCCGTGAGACACCGACAGCCGAAGCCGCCATGCTGATCCGGCGGCCGGTCGCTGAGGTTTTCGAAGCCGTCGTCGATCCGGCGATCACGACCAAATTCTGGTTCACCCATGGCAGCGGCCGGCTTGATGGCGGCAAACCGGTTCAGTGGGAGTGGCGCATGTATGGGGTCTCGACGACAGTCGAGGTCAGCGAGATCGTCAGGGACAAGAAGATCGTCATGACGTGGAGCGATCCGCCGACCACGGTGGTCTGGACCTTCACCGAAATGCCTGGCGAAGCGACATTCCTCGAGGTCCACAATTTCGGCTTTGCCGGCAATGGCGACGAGCAGGTGAAACAAGCGGTCGGCTCAACCGACGGCTTTGCGCTTGTGCTCGCCGGCGCCAAGGCCTGGCTGGAACAGGGCCTGACGCTCGGCTTGATGGGTGACCGCCATCCGAAGGGTGTTCCGGGGCACTAGGCTCGCCCCGGCCGACCAGTATCAGTGGCCGTCGCCGGTTTTCGCTTTCTTGCGCCGCCGCGCCAGCATGTTGAGCCCCTCGACCAGCGCCGAAAAACCCATCGCCGCATAGATGTAGCCCTTGGGCACATGATAGCCCATGCCGTCGGCGATCAGCGTCATGCCGATCATCAGCAGGAAGCCCAGCGCCAGCATGACGATGCTGGGGTTCTTGGCGATGAAGTCCGCCAGCGGTCCGGCCGCCAGCATCATCACGGTCACGGCCGCGATGACCGCGATATACATGATGGCGATCTCGTCGGTCATGCCGACGGCGGTGATGATGGAATCGATGGAGAAGACGAGGTCGAGCAGCAGGATCTGGAAGATCGCGCCGGCAAGCGAGATCTTGAGCGTTTCGCCCAGCATCGTGTCCTGATGGTCGTCGGGATCGACCGTGTGGTGGATCTCCTTGGTCGCCTTCCACACCAGGAACAGACCGCCGGCGATCAGAATCAGGTCGCGCCAGGAGAAGCCGTGGCCGAACGCCGTGAAGACCGGCGTCGTCAGTTGGACGATGATGGAAATGGTGGCGAGCAGCACCAGGCGCATGACCAGCGCCGCCGAGATGCCAAGACGCCGCGCGCGAGCTCTCTGCTCCACGGGCAGCTTGTTGGTGAGGATCGAGATGAAGATCAGGTTGTCGATGCCGAGCACGATCTCGAGCACCACCAGCGTCAGCAGCGCGACCCAGGCGGTCGGGTCGGAAACGAATTGAAAATGCGGCGCCAGGAATTCGATAAGCTGCATGGAGGTCGTCCCCTACGATCTAGAGCAGTGTCGCCGGCAATTAGGTACTGCGACCCCCTATATCAATGTCACGCCCAGAAGGACGGAGCCGTTTCTTCCAGCCTTGGCCCGCGACGAAACGGCGCGATCTTCTCGGTCAGCCCCGTGCGGTCGGAAATATCGACGCCGACGCCGCACAACGTCGCCGGTCCCGTCGCTGCCTCGAAACGCCCTTTCGGCACTTTCGACAGGAACCGGTTGAGCGGTTCTTCCTTGTCCATGCCGAGCGAGGAATCATAGTCACCGCACATGCCGGCATCCGACAGGTACCCGGTGCCGCCATTGAGGATCTGGTGGTCGGCGGTGGGCTGGTGCGTGTGAGTGCCGACGACGAGACTGGCGCGGCCATCGACAAAATGCGCGAAGCACATTTTTTCCGAGGTTGCCTCGGCGTGGAAGTCGATCACCACCGCATCCGCCTGCTCGCCGAGCGGACAGGCGGCAAGCTCGCGTTCGCCGGCCTGGAAGGGATCGTCGAGTTCCGGGTGCATGAACACCCGGCCCATAATGTTGGCGACCAGCACGCGCGCGCCGTTTTTGGCGATGTAGACACCCGAGCCGCGCCCGGGCGTGCCTTTGGGGAAATTGGAAGGCCGCAGGAACCGCTGCTCGCGCGGCGCGAAGGCCAGAGCGTCGCGCTGGTCCCAAACATGGTTGCCGGTGGTCACGACATCGCAGCCCGCCGCGATCGTCTCACGCAAGATCTCTTCGGTGATGCCGAAGCCGCCGGCCGCGTTCTCGCCGTTGACGATGACGAAATCGAGCTTGAAGTCGGAGATCAGGCCAGGCAGTTGTTCCCATACCGCGGTGCGGCCCGTCTTGCCGACCATGTCCCCGAGGAAAAGAAGTCGCATCTATGCTGATCCCGAAAAGTTGCATGACTTTTCGGCAAAGATCATGCGTTTCAAAGAACTATCTACAATTTTGGCGCAAAGCGGCGCAACCCGCTCTCGGTGAGTATTTCCGGGATGACGACGTCATGGGGCTCGTCTGGAACTTGCGAAACTTCTTGGCAGTCGAAGGCGATGCCGATCAGCCGGGGCGCGAGCCCCTTGTCGACGAGCTTCGCGATCGCCCGGTCGTAATAGCCGGCGCCATATCCGATGCGGTGACCGCGCGCGTCGAAGGCGGCGAGCGGCACCAGCACGACCGAAGGATCGAGAACTTCGGCCTCAGCATGCGGCCCGACCGTGCCAAAGCCCATGTCGACCATCGGCGCGCCGCGAACCAGTTCGCGAAAGACGATGGTGGTCTTGTCGAGAATGGCAGGCAGGCAGAGCCGTGCGCCCTTCTCTCGCAAGGCGAACATCAGCGGCCTGACATCGACCTCCGAGCGCATCGGCCAGAAACCGGAGACGATCTGACCGGGCCCGATCTCCAGATGGTCGCGCGCCGTCTCCGCCATTTCGAGCGCAGCCTCCACCCGCCAGAATGCATCGAGACCGTCGCGGCGGGCGAGTGCCTCGAGACGCAGCTTTTTTTTCAAGTCTTTGGGAGAGGTCATGCGGCCAAGGTAGAAAAGGTCAGAGCTGTGCGGGGTCTCAAGTGCGACGTTTTCCACCGCATCATCCACCAAGATGCGTGGACACGTTGCGACAAGTGACGATCCACACAACCGGTGGAGAGAGCGATCCCGGGAACCTACAAAGTAGGTGGGCGCCGTGTGAGAAAACCCACGGGTCTTCCCAGGGACAGCTCCCTAAGGATCGTTAAGGCCCCGGGGAAAATGTTCTCCTGCCGGGAAGCACAGACCGTCCTGCCCAATATAGGCCGCTGGTGGCTCAAGCGCCAGTGACGCAGGCAGTCTCGGTGGCTTTATTCGCCATCCGCACCGCACCCTTGCACAGCCGCGGCGGCGTCCTTACGGTCGCGACGACCAACCAAGGAGCAAAAATGCGTTTCGAAGGCACGGCGGCCTATGTCGCCGACAAGGATCTGATGGTGGCGGTCAACGCGGCGATCGCGCTGGAGCGGCCCTTGCTGGTCAAGGGCGAGCCCGGCACCGGCAAGACGGAACTCGCCCGCCAGGTGGCGGCGGCACTCGGCCTCGAGCTGATCGAGTGGCACGTCAAATCGACGACGCGGGCGCAGCAAGGTCTCTACGAATACGATGCGGTGTCGCGGCTGCGCGACAGCCAGCTCGGCGATGTCAGGTTCAACGACATCAAGAACTACATCAAGCGCGGCAAGCTTTGGGAGGCATTCGCGGCCGACAAGAAGGTCGTGCTTCTGATCGACGAGATCGACAAGGCCGACATCGAATTCCCCAACGACCTGCTGCAGGAACTCGATCGGATGGAGTTCTTCGTCTACGAGACCGGCGAGACCATCCGTGCCGCCGTTCGCCCGATCGTCATCATCACCTCCAACAACGAGAAGGAGTTGCCGGACGCTTTCCTGCGCCGCTGCTTCTTCCACTACATCCGCTTCCCCGACGTCGACACGCTGCACAGAATCGTCGACGTGCACTATCCCGGCATCAAGCAGAACCTGGTGCGCGCGGCCCTCACCCAGTTCTATGAAATTCGCGACGTGCCAGGCTTGAAGAAGAAGCCATCGACCTCCGAGGCGCTCGACTGGATCCGCCTGCTGGTCGCCGACGACATCGCGCCGGAGGATTTGCGCGCCGACCCCAAGAACGCATTGCCCAAACTGCATGGCGCCCTGTTGAAGAACGAGCAGGACGTGCATCTGTTCGAGCGGCTGGCCTTCATGGCGAGAAGACAGCAATAGGGCAGCGCTTTCCCGGCTGTGGACCGTTGCCGCGGGCCGAAGAGAAGGTCAGCTTCGGCCAGAACCCTTCGGAGGAGAAAAAATGTCTGAGATCGTTGTCCGCCCGCTCGCAGAATCCGACCACGCCGACTGGCACCGCCTGTGGACCGATTATCTGACCTTCTACGAAACCAAGCTGCCGGAAGAGGTCTATGCCATCACCTGGAAACGGTTATTCACCGAAGGCGAGTTCGAGCCGAAGGGTTTTATCGCCACATCGGGCGGCAAGGCCGTCGGCCTCACCCATTATCTCTACCACCGCTCCGGCTGGTCGGAGAAAAACAACTGCTACCTGCAGGATCTGTTTGCCGACCCGAATGTGCGCGGAAAGGGCATCGGCGCGGCCCTCATCGAGGCGGTGAAGCAGGAGGCCGGCAAAATCGGCGTGAAGAACGTCTATTGGATGACGCACGAAACCAATGCCACCGCCCGCAAGCTCTACGACCATGTCGCGCGCAGGACGGGCTTTATCGAGTATGATTTACTGTAACCGGCCATGTTCATCCCCTTCTTCCTCGAGCTGAAGGCAGCCCGCGTTCCCGTTTCGCTCAGGGAATACCTCTCTCTCCTGGAGGGGCTGGAAGCCGGGCTGGTCGACTACGACGTCGAAGGTTTTTACTACCTCGCCCGCGCCGCACTGGTTAAGGACGAGCGCCATATCGACCGCTTCGACCAGGTCTTCGCGCATGTCTTTAAGGGCGTCGAGGCACTGGGCGGGCCGGATGCGGTCGACGTCGCCAATATTCCCGAGGAATGGCTGCGCCGGCTCGCCGAAAAGCACCTGACCGAAGAAGAGAAAAAACTGGTCGAGGCGCTGGGCGGTTTCGACAGGCTGATGGAGACGCTGAAGCAGCGGCTCGAGGAACAGAAGGGCCGCCACCAGGGCGGTTCGAAATGGATCGGCACCGGCGGCACCTCTCCCTTCGGCGCCTATGGCTACAACCCCGAAGGCGTGCGCATCGGCCAGAACGAAAGCCGCAACCGCCGCGCGGTGAAAGTCTGGGACAAGCGCGAGTTCCGGAACTTCGACGATGCCGTCGAACTCGGCACCCGCAACATCAAGATCGCGCTGAAGCGCCTGCGCCGCTGGGTGCGCGACGGCGCAGAGGAAGAATTCGATCTGCCCGGCACCATCCACGCCACCGCCGAGCACGGCTATCTCGACGTCCAGACACGGCCCGAGCGTCGCAACGCGGTGAAGCTCCTGATGTTCTTCGATGTCGGCGGCTCGATGGACGATCATATCAAAAGCGTCGAGGAGCTATTTTCGGCCGCCCGCGCCGAATTCCGACAGCTCGAATATTTCTATTTCCACAACTGCCTCTACGAAGGCGTGTGGAAGGACAATCGCCGCCGCCATGCCGAGACGATTTCGACCTTCGACCTCATTCATAAATATGGCGCCGACTATAAGGTCATCGTCGTCGGCGACGCCTCGATGAGCCCATACGAGATCGCTCACCCAGGCGGCTCGGTGGAACACTGGAACCCCGAGGCAGGAGCCGTCTGGCTCGGCCGGCTGCTGCGGCAATGGCCAAACGCGGTTTGGCTTAACCCCGAGAGCGAAAAGAACTGGGGCTTTACTCATTCGATCGCGATAATCCGTGACATCTTCGGCGGCCGCATGTTCCCGTTGACACTGGCCGGACTGGAGGGCGCCACGAGGCAATTGTCGCGCAAACATTGAGATGTCCGGAGCGCTCGGGACTGGGCAGGTCTGTAACAAACCCCTATCTTGTTGCGAATATCCGGTTGCAACCAAGAACGAGCCGCCAAGGCTGAGGAGATCAAATGGACACCCACACTTACCCCGTCACCCGCACCGACGCCGAATGGCGCGCCCGGCTGACGCCGGAGCAATACGCCGTCATGCGCAACCATGGCACCGAGCGGCCGGGAAGCTGTGCCCTGCTGTACGAGAAGCGCGCCGGTACTTTTTCCTGCGTCGGCTGCGACCAGCCGCTGTTCCAATCCACGCTGAAATTCGAGAGCGGCACCGGCTGGCCGAGCTTCAACGATCCCGTGCCGGGCTCGGTCGAGAACACCGTCGACCGCAGCTACGGCATGGTCCGCACCGAATGCCATTGTGCCCGTTGCGGCAGCCATCTCGGCCATGTCTTCGAGGACGGCCCGCCGCCGACCGGCCTGCGCTACTGCATCAATGGCGTGGCGCTGAAATTCGAGCCGGCCGCCTGAACAACGCGGCATGAATGCTTGCCAAGGGCGGCTCCGGCCGCCCTTTGCGGGCAGCTTCGTCAGACGACGATGGTGGCGATCAGCCAGAGCGCTGATCCCAGCATGAAGAGGGAAGCCCTGGCACCACCGGCCTTCTCAGCCGTGCGCCAGACCGCCAAAGCCAGGAAGATGCTGTAGGGCACCGGTGCGAAATGCACCGCAAGGACAAGGCCGAGCGGCATCTTCAGCCCAAGCAAGATCAGCGCCCCGGCAGACGACGCAATATTGATCGCGGTTCCGACAAGCATCATGTCGCGCCAGAACAGCCGGTCGATCGGCACCTCGCCAAGCCAACGCGAGCGGAAGAAATCCGCGATCACTTACCCCTGCCTCAGCACTTCGGTCACGGCGCACTCGACCCGCGAGCATTCCGTCACCAGCCAGTCGGTCATGGCAGGCCAGTTGTCCTCGGCAAAGCAGTTGACGCGCCACATCGAATTGATGCCAAGGCCTTCGCAGCTTTGTTCCGGCCTGAGCTTCAGCCTGTCTTCGATCGCTGGTCGGAACGGCTTCAGCCGCGACCAGCTTTGCGTGGCGCCGAACTTCTCGTTGCGGCCGAAGAAGACACCGACATGGTTCTGCGCCGGCGCGACATACATGGAAAGTACCAGAGCGAAATCGGGCAGTCCGCGCTGCCAGAACCAGGGCCCGCGTCGCGCCAGCCGGGCTCTTTCCTCCGGATGCCGTTCGGCAAACAGCGACCAGAAGCCGCGATGGCGGAATTCCGAGGCGCGGCGGCCGCCGAAGTCGAATTCGCTCATGGTTCGAACCGTATCTCCGGCAACCGCGTCGGGCACCGGCCGGTTAGTCTTACACCATGCCGAGGGCGGCCATGTATAGATCGAGGATGGCGTCCTCCTCCTGGCGCTCGGCCTGGTCCTTCTTGCGCAGACGGATGATGGTGCGGATTGCCTTGGTGTCGAAGCCGGTGCCCTTGGCTTCGGCGAAGACTTCCTTGATGTCGTCGGAGATCGTCTTCTTTTCTTCCTCGAGCCGCTCGATGCGCTCGATCAAGGCACGCAGCTGGCCGGCGGCAACAGTCTGGCTGGTCTCGGTGATATCGTCGGCCATGTTTTCTCCAAATCGGTTCCGCGCCGCGACTCGGGGAACGTGCCGCGACGAATTTCAGCGGTTCGATGCCCGACCGGAGCCGGCGGGTCAAGCCGTTATCGAACAGCTCGCCAAGGCCTGCCGTCATGAGCCGACAGCCTGCCCGTTCCTTGCGAGCTCTCAGTTGAAGGCGATCAGGAGATCCTTCGCATCGATCTGGTCGCCGGCCTTCACCAGCACCTCGGCGACCGTCCCGTCGCGCTCGGCGTGCAGCGCCGTCTCCATCTTCATCGCTTCGATGGAGAGCAGCACGTCGCCGGCCTTGACCGCCTGGCCGGCGGCGACCGAAAGTGCGGAGACCACACCCGGCATCGGCGCCCCGACATGCGCCTCGTTGCCGGGCTCCGCCTTGCGACGCGCCTTGGCCGCCGACGCGCCATGTGCGCGATCGGGCACCTTCACGCGCCGCGGCTGGCCGTTGAGCTCGAAGAACACCGTGACCATGCCGTTGTCGTCGACATCGCCGAACGCCTGGCAGCGCACGACCAAGGTCTTGCCCCTTTCGATATCGACGAAAATCTCGTCTTCCGATTTCATGCCGTAGAAATAGGTCGGCGTCGGCAGAACGCTGACCGGGCCGTAGGTCTCCTGCGCGGCGACGAAGTCGGAAAACACCTTCGGATACATCAGCCACGAGGCGAACTCGTATTCCGACAGCTTGCGCTCGAGCTTGTCCTCGATCTCCTTGCGGCTCTTCTCGAGGTCGGCCGGCTTGAGCAATGAGCCGGGCCGCGCCGTGATCGGCTTGTCGCCCTTGAGTGCCTTCTTCTGCAACGCCTGCGGCCAGCCGCCAGGGGATTGGCCAAGATCGCCGCGCAGCATCGAAACCACCGAGTCCGGGAAGGCGATGTCGCGGGCCGGGTTCTCGACATCGGCAACGGTCAGGTCCTGGCTCACCATCATCAGCGCCATGTCGCCCACGACCTTGGAGGACGGCGTCACCTTGACGATGTCGCCGAACATCAGGTTGACGTCGTGATAGGTCTGCGCCACCTCGTGCCAGCGTGTCTCCAGCCCAAGCGAACGCGCCTGTTCCTTCAAATTGGTGAACTGCCCCCCCGGCATTTCGTGCAGGTAGACCTCGGAAGCCGGGCCTTTCAGGTCGCTCTCGAAAGCAGCGTACTGATTGCGAACGGCTTCCCAGTAGAACGAGATCTTTCGGATCCATTGCGGGTCGAGGCCTGGATCGCGCTCGGTGCCTTTCAGCGCTTCGACGATTGAACCCAGGCACGGCTGCGAGGTGTTGCCGGAGAAGGCGTCCATCGCCGCGTCGATGGCGTCGACACCGCTTTCCACGGCCGCCAGCACGGTTGCCGCCGACAGACCCGATGTGTCGTGGGTGTGAAAATGGATCGGCAGGTCGGTCGCCTCGCGCAGCGCCTTGAACAGCACGCGGGCAGCACTCGGCTTCAACAGGCCGGCCATGTCCTTGACGGCGATGATATGGGCGCCGGCGGCCTGCAATTCCCTGGCGAGCCCGACATAGTATTTCAGGTCGTACTTGGCCCTCGCCGGATCGAGGATGTCGCCGGTATAGCACATCGCCGCTTCGATCAGCTTGCCCTCGGCGCCGACCGCGTCCATGGCGACGCGCATGTTCTCGACCCAGTTCAGGCAGTCGAAGACGCGGAACAGGTCGACGCCGCCCGACGCCGCCTGCTTGACGAAATGCTGCACGACATTGTCGGGATAATTGGTATAGCCAACACCGTTGGCGCCGCGCAGCAGCATCTGCAGCAACAGGTTGGGGGCGGCTTCCCGCACCAGCGACAGCCGCTCCCATGGATCCTCGGTGAGGAAGCGCATGGCGACGTCGAAAGTGGCCCCACCCCAGCATTCGAGCGACAGCAACTGCGGCAAGGCACGCGCATAGGTGCCGGCGATGCCGGCAATGTCATGCGTGCGCACACGGGTGGCGAGCAGCGACTGGTGGCCGTCGCGCATCGTCGTGTCGGTGACCAGCACTTCCCTTTGCTCGCGCATCCAGGCGGCGAACTTTTCCGGCCCGAGCACGTCGAGCTTCTGCTTGCTGCCGCTCGGCACATTGCCGTTGAGATAGGGCACCACGGGCGGCGCCGCGTCGGCCTTTGGCGTCGGCCGGCCGCGCGTCTCGGGATGGCCGTTGACGCTGACGTCGGCCAGGTAGTTGAGCAGCTTGGTGGCACGGTCTTGGCGCTTGACCTGCTGGAACAGCTCCGGCGTCGTGTCGATGAACCTGGTCGTATAGGAATTGTCGGCGAAGCTCGGGTGATTGATGATCGCTTCGAGGAAGGTGAGGTTGGTGGCGACGCCGCGGATGCGGAACTCGCGCAGAGCGCGGTTCATGCGGGCGATCGTCTCGGCCGGCGTCGGCGCCCACGCCGTGACCTTCTCCAGCAGCGGATCGTAGAAGCGGGTGATGACCGCGCCGGAATAGGCCGTGCCGCCATCGAGGCGGATGCCGAAGCCGGTGGCGCCGCGATAGGCGGTGATGCGGCCGTAGTCCGGAATGAAATTGTGTTCGGGATCTTCCGTGGTGATGCGGCACTGCAAGGCATGGCCGTTCAGCCGGATGTCCCTCTGCGCCGGCACACCCGATTCCGGCGTGCCGATGGCGAAACCGTCGAGGATGTGGATCTGCGCCTTCACGATGTCGATGCCGGTCACCATTTCGGTGACGGTGTGCTCGACCTGGATGCGCGGATTGACCTCGATGAAGTAGAACTTGCCGGTATCCGCGTCCTGCAGGAATTCGACGGTGCCAGCGCCGATATAGCTGGTCTCGCGCGCGATCTTCAGCGCGTAGCCGCAAAGTTCCTGGCGCAGGTCCTCGCTAAGATAGGGCGCCGGCGCGCGCTCGACGACCTTCTGGTTGCGGCGCTGGATCGAGCAGTCGCGCTCGAACAGGTGCACTGCATTGCCGTGTGTGTCGCCAAGCACCTGCACCTCGACATGGCGGGCGCGCTCGATCAGCTTTTCGAGATAGACCTCGTCCTTTCCGAAGGCGGCCTTCGCCTCGCGCTTGCCTTCCATGACCTCGCGGGCGAGGTCGGCCTCGGAGCGGATGGCGCGCATGCCGCGGCCACCGCCACCCCACGAGGCTTTGAGCATGACCGGATAACCGACCGTCTTGGCGAGTTCCTTGACCGCCTCTATATCGTCCGGCAACGGATCGGTCGCCGGCACCACGGGCACGCCGACCTCGATGGCCAGATTGCGCGCGGCGACCTTGTTGCCCAGCCGGCGCATCGTGTCGGGTTTCGGGCCAATAAAGGTGATGCCTGCTTGAGCGCAGGCTTCGGCGAATTCGGGGCTTTCCGACAGCAGCCCGTAGCCGGGGTGGATGGCATCGGCGCCTGAAAGTCTGGCGACGCGGATCACCTCCTCGATCGACAGATAGCTCTCGATCGGACCCATGTCCTTGCCGAGATGCGGGCCGCGCCCGACCTGGTAGCTCTCATCGGCCTTGAAGCGGTGCAGCGAGTATTTGTCTTCCTCGGCCCAGATCGCCACGGTTTTGAGGCCCAGCTCGTTGGCCGCGCGAAAGACGCGGATGGCGATTTCTGACCGGTTGGCGACGAGGATCTTCGTGATGGCCAAGGACTGGGCTCCAGCAGCGGAAGGAACGGGAAATCGGGGTAATGATTAGCGCGAAAATGCTGCAGTGCAAACAAAATCGACGCCGATTTAAACCGATTTAGATCGATTGTCCGGCCAACACTCGCATGCATCGGTTCGAACGGACGGAACAATGGCGACAATTTCGATCCTGGATGCGATCTTCCTGGCTAAGGGGGCTCACCGTGACGTAACCCGGCTGCCGCCGCGCATCAAAAGAAAATGCCCGGCGCGAGGCGCCGGGCATCGTTGGTTTCGGATCCGAATGAATTACGACTTCGGGAACCAGGAATACTTCCCGTCGTCCTTCTTCTTCCATTCGTACATGATGTAGCCTGGCAGCTTCGGATCGCCCTTGGCGTCATAGGCGAGATCGCCCAGAACGGTCGGGAACGGGCCGCTTTCATGCATCGCCTTGGCGACGGCCTGCGGATCGTTCGTCTTGGCGGCAGCGGCCGCCTCGGCGACCACCTGCACGGCGGCATAGGCGTAGAGCGTGTAGGCTTCCGGCTCGAAACCCTGCGCGCGGAACTTCTCGACGAGTTCCTTATTGGCTGGGATCAGGCGCGGGTCGGGGCCGAACGTGTTGAGGGTGCCGGCGACTGCGTCGCCCGCGATGGCGGCGAGTTCGTCCGTCACGATGCCGTCACCCGACATCATCGGGGCCTTGAGGCCCTGGTCCGCCGACTGACGGATGATCAGGCCGGCTTCGGTGTGCAGGCCTCCCCAGTAGATCAGGGTGACGCCGGCTTCCTTCATCTTGGCGATCAGCGCCGAGAAGTCCTTGTCGCCGACATTGACGCCTTCATACATCACTTCCTTGATGCCGGCGGCGTTCATCGCCTTCTTGGTTTCGTCCGCGAGGCCCTGGCCATAAGGGGTCTTGTCATGGATCACGGCGACTTTGGCATCCTTGAAGTTCGCGGCGATATAGGCGCCAGCGATGCTGCCCTGCTGGTCGTCGCGTCCGCAGGTACGGAACACATTCCACAAGCCGCGCTCGGTAAACTTCGGGTTGGTTGCGGCCGGCGTGATTTCGACGATGTTGTTTTCGGCGTACACTTCGGAGGCCGGGATCGACACGCCCGAGTTGAAGTGGCCGATCACGAACTTGACGCCGTCGCCGACGAACTTGTTGGCGACCGAGATGCCCTGCTTCGGATCGGAGACATCGTCGCCGACTTCGAGCTTGATCTGCTCGCCATTGATGCCGCCCTTGGCATTGATCTCGGCGACCGCCGCTTCGGCGCCCTTCTGCAACTGTGCGCCGAAGGCCGCGTTCGGACCGGTGATCGGCCCGGCGACGGCGAACATTACATCAGCCCACGCGTTGCCGCCGAACGCGACGAGCGCGGTCAGGGCCACGGCGGACAAAAGTGACTTTTTCATTTAAACGCTCCCATTAACGGAGTGGGCGTGGATGAAGCTTTCATGCGATGCCCACCCTTATCGCAGAAAGCATAGTTTGCCGATTTTCAGGCACTTGTCACGCCGATTCATCCCTGACGCGGCGTTAATGATGAACGTCAACCTTTCGGTTTCCAGCTCAAGATTGAAGCTCTTTCGTAGAGCCAATTATACTGTGTGACCATCTGGTTGGTTCGTGTGTATTGATAGCCGACGAAGCCCAGTATCATCAGCACGATGGTGTCGACGATATAGTAATGCAGCGAGAACATCGTGCCGTCGAACAGCGCGTGATGGATGAAGCGGATTCCGATGCCGAGCCCGAGCAGATAGGCAAACAGCTGGATGAAGCTGCGCCACGTCTGGGCACTGGCCTTGCCGGTCATCCAGGCCGCCCATCCGCCGAGCAGGCAGGTGACGAAGAAGAACTGCCAGATCGACGGTTCCTCGTAGAGAATGCCTTGCATGGGAAGTCTCCTGAACTCAGTGATGTCCGCCTTCGAGATAGGCGGCGCGCACTTCCGGATTGGCGAGCAGCTCCTTGCCGGTGCCGCTCATCGTCACATTGCCGTTGACCATGACATAACCGCGCGTGGCGAGCTTGAGCGCGCCGAACGCGTTCTGCTCGACCAGGAATACGGTCAGCCCTTGGGTGCGGTTCAACTCACGAATGGCATCGAAGATCTGCTTGACGATCAGCGGCGCCAGGCCCAGCGACGGCTCGTCGAGCAGAAGCAGTTTCGGCCGCGCCATCAGTGCGCGTCCGATCGACAGCATCTGCTGCTCGCCGCCCGACAGCGTACCGCCACGCTGGGCGATGCGCTCCTTCAGCCTGGGGAACAGCGTGAACACCTTCTCGACGTCCTCGCCATAATATTTGAGGTTGTCGAGGCTGGCGCCCATCTGCAGGTTTTCCATCACCGTCATGCGCGGAAAGATGCGCCGGCCCTCCGGTGACTGGGCAATGCGCATGCGCGCGATTTCGTGTGTCGGCAATTGGGTGATATCGGTCCCGTTGAAGGTGATGGTGCCCGTGCGGGCGCGTGGAGCCCCGAAGATGGTCATCATCAGCGTCGACTTGCCGGCGCCGTTGGCGCCGATCAGCGCCACGATCTCACCTTGCTTGACGCTGACATTGACGCCGTTCAGCGCACGGATGTTGCCGTAATAAGTCTCCACGCCCTTGATATCGAGCAGCGTTGTCGTGGCCATCACTTGCCCCCTCCACGCTTGCCCTGAACGGGCTTGGGCGTGCTCGCCTTGGCTTTGCCGGACACATGGCTGGTCGCCACCTTGCCTGCATCGACGCGGCGCGAGAATTCCGTATCCTTGCCTTGGCCGAGCAGCTTGGCCTGCTTGACCCACTCCTCGCGCGCGATGCGTCCGTCAAAGGCCAGGTAGGCCTCGACCGCCTCGACGTCTGCCTTCTTCCAGGCGCCGATCTGGTCGAAGTGGAAGATGCCGTGTTCGTTGAGCTTCTTCTCGTTGACCGTGCCGATGCCCTTGATGCGGGTCAGATTGTCGGCCTTGCCGCCACGGGGGGCAGCGAGGCGGTTCGAAACGCCTTCGGCCTTCGCGGCAGGCGCCTTGGCGGCCGTTTTCCGTGGTGCCGCTTTCTTCGCGGCGGGCTTGGCCGGCGCCGGTCTCGGGGCAACAGGCCTGCTTGCCACGCTGGCAGCGCGGGCATCGACCTGCGCTGCCTTCGAGGCGCCTTTCGACACGGTTACGCGTTCGCCTTGGCTATGGCCGACGGTGTCGCTCACCGGCCCGGCCAGATACGACGACGATGTCCCCGGGCCATGCGCGGAATCGGGGCCGATGTCGAGCTGTTCGATGACGTCCTCGTCGCCGACTTCGGTAAGTACGGTCTCGACCTCCTCGTCGTCGACGCCAAGATAGGCAGCGATGACGCGCGGGTCGGTGCGCACCGATTGCGGATTGCCGTCGGAGATCTTGCGGCCATATTCCAGCACCACGACATGGTCGGAGATCTGCATGACCACCGACATGTCGTGCTCGATCAGGAGGATCGAGGTGCCTGTCGTGTGCTTGATCCCCATCAGCAGTTCGTTGAGAGCCGCCGATTCCTTCGGGTTGAGACCGGCCGCCGGTTCGTCGAGGCACAGAAGCTCGGGACCGGTGCACATGGCGCGCGCGATCTCGAGCCGCCGCTGTGCGCCGTAGGGCAAGTCGCCGGCCGGATCGTCGGCGCGATCGACGAGATCGGCCTTTTCCAGCCAGTGCTTGGCAAGCTCCACCGATTCGGCCGAGGCCTTGCGGTAGCCGCTGAAGCCGAACAGGCCCAGGATCGTATACCCGGACGCCTTCATCAGCTTGTTGTGCTGGGCGACGAGCAGGTTCTCCAGCAGCGTCATGCCCGAGAACAGGCGGATGTTCTGGAAGGTGCGCGCCACCTTGGCGCGCGCCGGGATCTCATGGTTGGGCAGCCGTTCCAGCAGGTAGCTGGAGCCATCGGCCCGGTTGAGCGTGATCATGCCTTCCGACGGCTTGTAGAAGCCGGTGATGCAATTGAACACGGTGGTCTTGCCGGCGCCGTTGGGGCCGATCAGCGCGGTGATTTCGCCGCGCCTGGCGGTGAAGGACAGGTCGCCGATGGCGACCAGACCGCCGAACTTCATCGACAGATGATCGACCTGCAGGATGGCGTCGTTCACTTGTGCGTTCGCATTCATCAGCCGTGACCCTCCTTGGTGAAGGAGCTTGAGACAGCCCTTCGCTCCTTGAGGAAGGCTGTCGGTTCACGACTGCCGACAAAGCCCCGCGGCTTCCACAGCATGACTATGACCATGGCCATGCCGAACAGAAGCATGCGGTAGAGTTCGGGGGTGAAATCTTGCCCGAAGACCTGTTTGAGGAAGTCGAGCTCGCGCAGCGCCTCGGTGCCGCCGATCATCACCATCGCGGCGACGGCGATGCCGACCAGCGACCCCATGCCGCCAAGGACGACGATGGCCAGGATGATGGCCGATTCCAGGAAGACGAAGGATTCCGGGCTGACGAAGCCTTGCCGCGCGGCGAAGAATGCCCCGGCAAAACCGCCGAACATGGCACCGGTGGCAAAGGCCGTCAGCTTGGTCGTGGTGGTGTTGATGCCGAGCGAGCGGCAGGCGATCTCGTCCTCGCGCAGCGCTTCCCAGGCACGCCCGACGGGCATGCGCCTCAGCCTGATGGTGACGAAGGCGGTGAGCATGCAAAGCGCCAGGATCAGGTAATAGAGGAAGATCTTGTAGTAGGCGCTCGAGGTCGCGAGGTGCAGGACCTTGGCGATGTAGTTGGGGTCCGAGACGTTGAAGGTCATCAGGCCGAAAAAGGTGACTTTCGGGATGCCGGAGATACCGGCCGAACCGTTGGTCACATCGCGCCAGTTGATCAGCACCAGGCGGATGATCTCCCCGAAGGCAAGGGTAACGATCGCCAGGTAATCGCCGCGCAGGCGCAGCACCGGAAAGCCGAGCAGCACGCCCCAGAAGGCGGCCATGGCGCCGGCCGCCGGAAGCAGTATCCAGAACGACAGGCCGTAGGTTGTGCCAAGCAGCGCATAGGCGTAGGCCCCGACGGCGTAGAAGGCGACGTAGCCCAGATCGAGCAGGCCGGCGAGGCCGACGACGATGTTCAGCCCCCAGGCCAGCATCACGTAGATCAGGATCTGGATGCCGAAATTGTCGACCCATTTCAGCGAGCCCTGCAATCCGGTGGCGACCGACCACGACATCAGCGACAGCACGACGATGACAAGGATCGGATAGAGCACCAGCGCGGCAATGCCGAGCTTGGTGAAGTTGGCGTGGATGAAGCCGCGGTAATAGTAGATCACACAGGCCAGCGCATAGATGATTGCGAGCGCGCGCAGGAACTGCAGATAGCCGGCCGCCTCTGCTCCTATCCATCCGGGAAGCGAGCCGTTGAACACGAACAGCAGCACCACCGCGATGATCGCCACGACAAACGCCGGCAACAGGAAGAAGCGCGACGCCGCACTGGCCGGCAACAGGCCGGTGGCGACATCGGCGATCTTCTGGTTGGCCATGAAGGGTTGACCATAGGCGACATAAAGGAAACGGCCGATAGCCGTGGCGATCACCACGGCAGCCAAGAGGCCCCAGCGCTTCACCAGGACCAGTTCATTGGAGATGTTCTGGTCTGTCTTGAGGCCGATGAACAGCACGAACAGGCCAAGCGAGATGGCGCCGGCATAGAAGCCCTCGCGCAGCGCGCGCTGCATGGGGCTGGCGACGGTGTCGCGCTCTGGAGATACGGTCACGGCCATGGTCTCAGACCTTTTCGACTTCTGGCCGGCCCAATATGCCGGAAGGCAGGAAGATCAGCACGATTGCCAGGATCGAGAACGCGGCGACGTCCTTGTAGTCGATCGAGAAATAGGCCGACCACATGCTCTCGATGAAGCCGATCAGGAGGCCGCCCAGCACCGCACCTGGCAATGAGCCGATGCCGCCAAGAACCGCCGCCGTGAATGCTTTGACCCCGGGGGTAAAGCCGTCCGAGAAGGCGATGACGCCGTAGTACATCAGGAACAGCGTGCCGGCGACAGCGGCAAGAGCGGCGCCCATGATGAACGTGATCGAGATGGTGCGGTCGACGTCGATGCCCAGCAGTGCGGCCATCTTGCGGTCCTGCTCGCAGGCGCGTTGCGCCCGGCCAAGCGAGGTCTTGTTGACCAGGTACCAGAACAGCGCCAACAGCAAAGCCGTGACGATGACGATGATGATCTGCTTCAGCGAAACGCTGACGCCGTTGATGTTGTAAACTTGGCTGACCATCGGCGGGATCGGCTTGTTGCGCGGGCCTTGCGTCACCTGGACGAAGTTCGACAGCGCGATCGACATGCCGATGGCGGTGATCAGCGGCGCCAGCCGGAAGGAACCGCGCAGCGGCCGGTAGGCCACTTTCTCGATCGTCCAATTGTAGAGGCTGGTGAGCAGCATCGCCACGATCATCATGACCAGCAGCGCGATGACCACGGGCACCGAATAAAACAGCGCGCCGAGGATGAGGAATACGATCAGCGCCGTGAAAGCGCCCACCATGAAGATGTCGCCATGGGCGAAATTGATCATGCCGATGATGCCGTAGACCATCGTGTAGCCGATCGCGATCAGCCCATAGATCGATCCCAGCGTCAGCCCGTTGATAAGCTGCTGGACAAAGTACTGCATGTGTACATGGCTCCCCTGGAATGTCGCCCATGCAGACGCATTCCTTTTCGTATTTCCCCTAGTCGTAAAGTTTCGAGCCCGGATTGCAACGTGATTTTTTTGACCGCTCCGCGTGTTTGCAAGTCACGTCTTCCCGATCGCCCGTTTTTCGCACCCAGCCCCTGGACTATCGCGGACCCTATCATTGGCATAACGCAATGTCTTTGACGATTGAGCCGCATCATGCGCTCCGTTTCGAAGAAATCACCGTCAAAATTAGGTGATGAGAGGAATCGTTGCGTTCCTGACACGGTTCGTTTTTCGTCACACTCCTTTCCGCAGGGTCAGGATTCTCCTACTTGACCACGAAACCATGCGCGAACGGATCGCGGTCGTCGATGAAGATCGTGTTCAGTCCAGTCATGCGGGCCCAGCCGCCGATCGAAGGGATGATGGCCGGCTTGCCGGCGACGGTGACGTCCTTTTCAACCTTGCCCTTGAACAGCGAGCCGATGATCGATTCATGGACGAACGCATCCCCCGCCTTGAGCTTGCCCTTGGCATGGAGTTGCGCCATGCGCGCCGAGGTGCCGGTGCCGCATGGAGAGCGGTCGATCGCCTTGTCGCCGTAGAAGACGGCATTGCGGGCATCGACTCCCTCGACCGTCGGCTTGCCGGTCCACAGCATGTGCGACAACCCGGTGATCCCGGGATTCTCCGGATGCACGAAGGAATACTTCTCGTTGAGCCGCTGCCGCACCACCGGGCTCCAGGCGATGAGGTCGCCGGCGGAATAGTCGGCCATATCGCGATAGTTCGCCTGCGGCTCCACGATGGCGTAGAAATTGCCGCCATAGGCGACATCGACGGTGATCTCGCCGAGCCCCGGACATTCTACCGCCAGTCCTTCAGCATAAAGGAAGGACGGCACGTTGGTGATGCGCACCTCCTCGACATACTCGCCGACCTGCTTGTATTCCGCGATGACCAGGCCGGCGGGCGTGTCGAGCCGCAGCACACCCGGCGTCTTCGGCTTGATCAGCCCATGTTCGATCGCCATCGTCACCGTGCCGATGGTGCCGTGACCGCACATCGGCAGGCAGCCGGACGTCTCGATGAACAGGATGGCGATGTCGCAATCCTCGCGCGTCGGCGGGTAGAGGATCGAGCCTGACATCACGTCATGGCCGCGCGGTTCGAACATCAGGCCGGTGCGGATCCAGTCGTATTCGGCCAGGAAATGTGCCCGTCGCTCCATCATGGTCGAGCCCTGCAGCAGCGGGCCGCCGCCGGCGACCAGCCGCACCGGGTTGCCGCAAGTGTGGCCGTCGATGCAGAAGAAGGATTTCTTGGCCATGTCGCTCCTCGAGATCAAAACCGTTGTGGACTGAAGGGGGCCAGATCAACGGATGAAGTCTGCCCCAGAACGAATTCCCTGATCAACCGCCCGGTTGCCGCGGCCTGCGTCAGGCCGAGATGGCCGTGGCCGAAGGCGTAGATCACGGACTGGCTTCGCGCCGCCTTGCCGATGACGGGCACCGAATCCGGCAGGGAGGGCCGGAACCCCATCCATTCGCGCCCGCCCGAGGGATCGAGCCCCGGCAGGAATTCCCGCGCCTTCCGCAAGAGCGCCTTCGACCTGTTGAAATTGGGCGGCCGCTCGATGCCGCCGAGTTCCACGGCACCGCCGACACGCAGGCCGGTTTCGAGCGGGGTGATGACGAAGCCATGGCCGGAAAAGATCAACTGTCGCCTCACGTCGAAGGCGCTCGTCGGCAGCGTCGTGTTGTAGCCGCGTTCGGTCTCCAGCGGAATGCGATCGCCGAGTTGCCGCGCCAGCAGATGCGACCAGGCGCCCGCGGCAATGACTATGTGACCGGCTTGCCTGCTCGTGCCGTCGGCCAGCGTCAGTGTCGCGCCATACTGATCCGCGGCGACGCGGTCGATGCGGGCCATCTCGAAGCGGGCGCCCTTGGACTGCGCGTACGCCCACACCGCCTTGCCGAGCAGTTTTGGATCGGCGACCGTCTTCCATCCAGGCACGAAAGTGCCCTTGACGAAGCGCGGTGACAGCCCCGGCTGCAGGTCCGCCAGGATCTCGCCCTCGACATGGCGGAAGCCGATGCCGAAGCGCTCGCGCGCCGCCCAGCCCGACAGCGAGGCGCGGAACTCGGCCTCGCCTTCGTAGAGTTCGAGCGAACCGTCCTCGCGCAGCATCGGCCGGGTGCCGGAACGATCGAGCAGATCCATCCATTCGGCCTCGGCAAGCTTCATCATGCCGGCCTGCGCGGTCAGGCTCGCCTCGTATTTCCCAGGCGCGCCGGCGCGCCAGAACCGGATCAGCCAAGGCAGCAGCTTCGGCAGGTAGGCGGGCGGAATGCTGAGCGGGCCGAGTGGATCGGCGAGCCATTTTGGCAGCTGCCGGATCACGCCCTTGTGCGCCAGCGGCAACACGTCGGAGAAGGCAAAGGCGGCGGCATTGCCGGAGCTCGTCTCCTCGCAGATACCCGTGCGGTCGAAGAGCGTGACGTCCAGTCCCGCCTCGGCAAGGAAGGCAGCCGCGCAAATGCCGATGATGCCGCCACCGACGATGGCGATGTCTCTCCCTTCTCCCCGTTCACGGGGAGAAGGTGCCCGCAGGGCGGATGAGGAGCGCCGCCCCTTGTCTGTCGATTTGGACTTTCCTTGCACCTGGGCGCTGCCTCTCATCTGGCTGCCGCCACCCTCTTTAGAACTGCGGCAGTGTCGGCCGCGCCGCCAGCGCATCCTTGATGATCTTCTCGACAGCCTTGCGGCGTTCGCCCGACAGCGGCATGCGCGGCATGCGCACGCGGTCATTGGTGTTGATTGCGAACACTTCGGCAAGCTTGATGTTCTGCACCAGATAGGTCGAGACATCGAGGTCGAGCAGCGGCCGGAACCAGCGGTAGATGGCGAGCGCCTCTTCGCGGCGCCCCTGCTTCATAAGCTGGTAGATGGCGACGGTCTCGCGCGGGAAGGCGGTGACCAGACCGGCCACCCAGCCGATGGCACCCACGGAGAGCGCCTCGAAGGCCAGGTTGTCGACGCCGGTGAACAGGTCGTAGCGGCTGCCCAGGCGGTTGATGATCTCGGTCGAGCGGCGGATGTCGTCAGAGGATTCCTTGATGGCGACGAAGCGCTTGTCCGACGCCAGCTCCTCCATTTGGTCGACGCTTACATCGACGCGGTAGGCGAGTCGGTTGGAATAGATCATGACCGGCAAGTCGCCGGCTTCCGCCACTGCGCGCAGCGCCGCCACCGTCTCTTCCGCGTTGGTGTGGTAGATCGGGCTCGGCACCACCATCAGCCCATTGGCGCCTTCCTTGGCGGCGCGCTTGGCGATACTGGCGGCCTCGCGGGTGCCGGCCTCGTTGACCGTCAGCAGCACCGGCTTCTTGCCAGCGATCTTCTGCGCGGTCTTCAGCACCTCGATCTTCTCGTCAGGCGACAGCATCGGTCCCTCGCCCAGCGAGCCGCAGACGATGATGCCATCGCAGCCGGCATCCATTTGCAGGCCGAAGCAGCGCTCCATCTCGGCGTGATCGAGCCGGTCGTCGGCGGTGAATTTGGTCGTGACGGCGGGGAAAACTCCGGTCCACATAGCTATCTCTCCATCTGATATATCAGCCGTATATCTGTTAGGAAAGCTGCTGTCAATGCGGAATCTGTTATGATATATTCTAGATATATCAGGAGAGAGCCTTTGATATCCATGGAAGCAAGCATCGTGTCGGAGCCCGCGGCGACCAAGGCCTATCGCGTCCTCGAAAACATGATCGTCACGCTCGAACTGGCCCCGGCGAGTTTTGTCACCGAGGGGTCCCTGATCGAGCGGCTGGCGCTCGGCCGCACGCCGGTGCGCGAGGCGATCCAGCGGCTGGCCTGGGAGGGATTGCTAGACGTCAGGCCCCGCGCCGGCATCGCGATCGCGCCACTGCACCCCGGCGACTGGCTGCGCGTGCTCGACGCAAGGCGCGGCGTCGAGGTGGTGCTCGCCCGTTCGGCCGCACGCTTCGTCACCCGCGAGGCCGCCGACCTGTTCCACGAGGCGGCGCTCGCCATGCAGAAAGCAGTGATATCAGGCAATGTGCTCGCCTTCATCCAGGCCGACAAGGCGCTCGACGAGGCGCTGGCGCTGGCCGCCGACAACCCGTTCGCCGCCCGGCTGGCCGCCCCGCTGCAGACACACAGTCGCCGCTTCTGGTTCCGCTACAAGGCCGACACCGGGCTGGCGGAATCCGCCGAGCACCATGTTGCATTGATCCGCTCGATCCTGGACGGCGATGAGGAAGGCGCCGCCAAGGACGCCAAGAAACTGATGGCACTGCTGCGCGGCCATGCCGAGGTCGCCGCCACGCGCTAGTTGCAAGAGCGCGAAGGCAAATCGCTCAGGCGCCCGGCAAGGCCGCCTTGAGTGTCGGGCTGTCCCAGCCTTCGCCAGCCGACAGGATACAACTCTGGCCTTTCGTGTCGGAAGCCAGGACCGTCCAGCTGCCTTGTTCCGAAACGAAGACCTCGAGGACCACATTGGGGTTGATCAGGCCGCGCCCGGCTTCGCTTTCGTGGAAGTTCTCGCCGAGCGCCTTCACGATATCGGCGCGTGGCGCGCATTGCCCAGCTGCATTTGCCTGAGCAGCGCACGAGCACATCGCCATCGCCGCAACGAACATTGTCGCCGTAAGACGTCGTGTCATTTGACACCTCCTTGCGCCGGACGATGCAATGCCACCGGCCCGCCGTCGGCGCCCTGGTTGTCTGCCGCGCCTCCTCCACGGCAGGATTGCAGCCCTAAGTCGCGCAATCCCCCACCGGTTCCATCACATTAGCGTTTGCAAAAACAAAAGGCCTAAGTCCGGGGACTTAGGCCTCAGGTTCAATCGATCTTCTCATCCGCCCTGCAGCGAGGAAGACCAGATAAAAAAGCGTCCGGTCAATTCATCGTCGGGATAACGAACTCGGCGCCGTCCTTGATGCCGGACGGCCAGCGCGAGGTAACCGTCTTGGTCTTGGTGTAGAAGCGGAACGCGTCCGGGCCATGCTGGTTGAGGTCGCCGAAGGAAGACGCCTTCCAGCCGCCGAAAGTGTAATAGGCGATCGGCACCGGGATCGGTACGTTGACGCCGACCATGCCGACCTGGACACGGCTGGCGAAGTCGCGCGCGGCGTCGCCATCGCGGGTGAAGATGGCGACGCCATTGCCCATCTCATGATCGTTGGCGAGTTTGATGGCGTTCTCATAGGTCGGCGCGCGCACCACCGAGAGCACCGGCCCAAAGATCTCTTCCTTGTAGATGCGCATATCGGCCGTGACATTGTCGAAAAGGCAACCGCCCATATAGTAGCCGTTCTCATAGCCCTGCATCTTGAAGCCGCGGCCGTCGACGACAAGCTTGGCGCCTTCCTTGACACCGGTGTCGACGTAACCCTTGACGCGCTCCAGCGCCTGAGCGGTAACCAGCGGGCCGAAATCCGCCGCCGAATCCGTCGAGGGGCCGACCTTCAGGCTTTCGACGCGCGGGATCAGCTTTTCCATCAGCCGGTTGGCGGTGTCGTTGCCGACCGGAACGGCCACCGAGATAGCCATGCAGCGCTCGCCGGCCGAGCCGTAACCGGCGCCGATCAGTGCGTCGACGGTCTGGTCCATGTCGGCGTCGGGCATGATGATCATGTGGTTCTTGGCGCCGCCGAAGCACTGCACGCGCTTGCCAGCCGCCGTGCCGCGCGAATAGATGTAGTGCGCGATCGGCGTCGAGCCGACAAAACCGATGGCCTTGATGTCGGGATCGTCGAGGATGGCGTCGACGACATCCTTGTCGCCGTTGACGACATTGAGGATGCCGGCCGGCAGACCGGCCTCGATGAACAGTTCGGCAATGCGCATCGGCACGCCCGGATCACGCTCCGAAGGCTTCAGGATGAAGGCGTTGCCGCAGGCGATCGCCGGCGCGATCTTCCACAGCGGGATCATCGCCGGGAAATTGAACGGCGTGATGCCGGCGACGACGCCGAGCGGCTGGCGCATCGAATAGACATCGATGCCGGGGCCGGCGCCGTCGGTGAACTCGCCCTTCATCATGTGCGGAGCGCCGATGCAGACCTCGACCACTTCCAGCCCGCGCTGGATGTCGCCCTTGGCGTCGGCGATGGTCTTGCCATGTTCGCGCGCAAGGATCTCGGCCAGTTCGTCATAGTCGCGGGCGACCAGTTCGAGGAACTTCATCAGCACGCGCACGCGGCGCTGCGGATTGGTCGCGGCCCATTTGGGCTGTGCGGCCTTGGCGTTCTCGACCGCGGCGCGCAATTCCGCCTGCGAGGCCAGCGCCACCGTGCCGCGCACAGTGCCGTCCATCGGCTGCATGACGTCCTGCTTGCGGCCGCTGGTGCCGGCGACACGCTTGCCGCCGATGAAATGACCGTAGTCGATCATGATTTCTCTCCCTGGGTTGTGATGTCGCATTGTCCGCCTTTGGCCGGCCGATGGCAACGCGAGGGAGAACGCAACCGTTGTGCATAAAATAGATATCGATTGACGCGTGAGCATCAATTCTCGCAAATACTCGCCCGAGATCTCCATCAGGGGAACGCCATGAACTGGGATGACGTCCGCATCTTTCTCGCCGTGGCGCGGGCCGGCCAGATCCTTGGCGCCGCCAGGCGGTTGGAGCTGAACCACGCCACGGTCTCGCGCCGCATCGCGGCCCTTGAAGACGCGTTACGCACGAAACTCTTCCGCCGGCTGACCACCGGCAGCGAACTGACCCCGGCCGGCGAGCGCTTCCTCGACATCGCCGAGCGCATGGAGGGCGGCATGATCGCCGCCCGCTCGACCATATCGGGCGAAGGCGACGACGTGTCCGGAACCGTGCGCATCGGCGCGCCTGACGGCTTCGGCGTCGCTTTCCTGGCCAAGCGGCTGGGCGAACTCACCGCCCAGCACCGCGAACTCACCATCCAGCTCGTCCCGGTGCCGCGCTCCTTCTCCCTGTCGCGACGCGAGGCCGACATTGCCATAACCGTCGAGCGGCCGACCGAAGGCCGGCTGGTGGCGGGAAAACTGGTCGACTACTCGCTCGGGCTGTTTGCCTCCCGCGGCTATGTCGACGCGCATGGCCTGCCCAAAACCGCCGCCGAACTTGGCCAGCACACCCTCATCGGCTATGTGCCTGACCTGATCGTCAGCCCGTCGCTCGACTACGCCGCCGAATTCAGCGCCGATTGGCGGACCAGCTTTGCCATCTCCTCCGCACTTGGTCAGGCCGAAGCGGTGCGCTCGAGCGCCGGCATCGGCATCCTGCACACCTTCGTCGCCCGCTCGATGCCGGAGTTGGTCGCCGTCGATGTGGTCGCGCCCATCCGCCGCGCCTACTGGCTGGTCTATCACGAATCGGTGAGACCGCTGCGCCGCGTCCAGATCGTTGCCTCCTTCATCACCAAGGCGGTGGAACGGGAGCGGGGGTTGTTTACCTGATTTCGCCCAGATGCCTGCGGGTTTCGCGCCCTTCAGGCAGGGTGCCGACATCACAATAACGCGGGCCTGGATCACGCACGCCGCCTTTTCCTTGCCACAAAACCGACCAGTGTGGCATCAGGCGTGCGGTCGCCGGCCATGGGACAGGTCGGGTGGGGAAATCTTTCAGAAAGCTGGCGCGGATAGACATGCGAGCCGTTCTTGCCATCCTGCCGCTGCTGTTCGTCTCCGCATGCGCCAACCCATGGACAAAAGTTCCGGAAGCCGAATTGCCGAAACCGATCCGCTACGCCATGGCGCGTCCCTCGCCTTTCGTCATCGGCAATTACTGCGGTCCCGGCACCCGCACCGGCGATCTGTCGGCCCGGCCTGTCGATCGCCTCGACGCCGTTTGCCGAACCCATGATGCCTGCTACATCGCCCGCCGCAACCATTGCGACTGCGACGGCGCCCTTGTCGCCTCGGCGAGGGCGATCGCGATGACATGACGGCGCCCCGCAAGATGCGCGGCAAGGCGGACCTGCTGATCGCCACCTTCGCCATCCCTGTCTGCAAGGTTTTCCCGCAAGGTTTCATGCCGCCCCGCGACCCGGCGCAGTTGAGCGTCATGAAGGCCGGGGCGACGGGGTGAACATCCGCACGGCCATCCTCGCCCTGTTCGGGCTGGCCGCCCTTGCCGGCTGCGGTGCGGGCCGCAATGCCTGCGACCTATCGGCCGGGCAGGAGGCTTGCGCACGGCCCTCGCTGTCGGCTGGCACGCCCGGGTCGCGGGTCGCGGCTGAGCAGTTCTTCGGCAATGACGGCGGCAGCGACTATGAAAGACGGTTCCTGGCACTGCTCGCCCACAACCAGCTCGGCGCCATGGACCGTGCCAACGGCACCGGCCCCTTCGGGCGCAACCGCCTCGATGTCCAGAACCGCGATTTCCAGGCGACCTATTCGACGCTCCAGCACCTGGCCGGACCAGTCGCCAACGCTCATCTGCCGCCGGTCGGTGGGGGCAGCGGCGACGGTCATTTCGACGGCCGCTGGCGGGTGTCGCGGCAGACGCTCTATATCGATGCGGCGGCGCGGCCCTCGGCCCCCGGGATTTTCGATTTCTCCGGCTTGCAGGCACGCAGCACCGAGATCGTCGTGCGCCAGGCGGGCAAACAGCCGGCCGACATCGAAGGCAGTTGCGACGGCGCAGTGGCGCTCCGCGCTGGCGGAGCCTCACGCACCATCGCCGCCGGCGCGGCATTCCACTTTCACCTCTCCGGCGAGGACGACACGGTCAGCCTGTTCCCGGGCGACGGCCTGAACCGGTGCACGGCGAGGATCCGCTCCAGCCTTGCGCCCACCGGTACACCGCTCACCATCCGGCGTGAAGAAACCGCGGATCCGGCGCTTGCCAGCTTGGACAGCCGCTACCAGCGCTGCCCAGTCCCCGGCGATGCAGGCCTCGATGCGCTCGAGCGCGCCTTCTATGCCAGCCGCTGGCTGTCGCAGACCTGCGCCATGCCGATCGGCGAGCCCAGGCTGCTGCGCAAGTCGCGCGACGGCTTCAACGCCAAGGTCGAGGCGCTGATGGGCGCGCCGCTGTCCAATGCGGCAATAGACAAGGGCGATCCGGAACTGCCGCTCGATTTCTCGAAGGCGCCAAGGCTGAAGCTGATCTATCTGTCCTCGCTGGAATTCAAGGCCGACTTTTCCGGGCGCGTCATCGAACGGCTGATCCGCCATCATGCAGCGCTTGGCACCAAGGTGCGCATCATAGTCACCGACGTGCTGGAGCGCGAAAAGGACGACGCCATGCTGCACCGGCTGGCCGCCGAATTCCCCAATGTGGAGCTGCAGGAATATCGCTGGCGGGCGGACCACGGCGCGCCGATCGACGAGCAGATTTCACAACTGCACAAGGTCCATCATGTCAAGATGCTGGCCACGCTGGCGCAGGACCCCGCGCGCTCGCGCGTCATCATCGGCGGCCGCAACATCCATGACGGTTTCCTGTTCCACCAGCCGATCGATCTGTCGCGCTATCCGGACCTCGAGCAATACGGCAAGACCGACGGGTTTTCGCTGAATTACTACTCGAACTGGAGCGACTTCGACATCGAGTTCGCCGACCGGGCGACGGTCGAGACGCTCGCCGCGCAGCTGTCGACGATATGGCTGCGCGACGCCGACACCAACCTGGCGCGCCCCTTCTCCATCCCGGTCCGCGGAGATGGCCCCCGGGGCAATGCCCGGCATTTCATCTCGATGCCCTATGAGGATGACCATGCGCTGGAGGCCTATTTCGTCGAACTGGTCGATGCCGCCCGGCACCATATCCAGATCGTCAACCCCTACCTCAATCTGACGCCCAGCCTCGCCAAAGCTTTTGACCGGGCGCTCGCCCGCGGCGTCAGGATCGATATCGTCGGCCGCATCGACCTCAAGGGCGATATCGGGGGCAGGTTTCTCACCGCGCTCAACAAGCTGTTCGTCGAGAAATATGGCGACCGTATCGATATCCGCGAGTTCAAGGCGCCTGACGTGGTGCTGCATTCCAAAATCATGATGATCGATGAAAGGCTGGTTGCCATCTCCTCGGTCAACCTCAACAACCGCAGCTTCTTCCACGATTCGGAGAACGGCATGATGGTGCTCGACCGCGCCATCTATGCCAGGATGAAGCCGGTCTATGACGACTACCTCGTCCACTCGAACCCGGTCGCCACCAATGTGACGATCCCGTGGGCCTACCGGCTGCTGTTCGACGAGGCGTGGGTCAGGCAGGCGTTCTGATATCGCCCCGGTTCCGGGGCAACGACAAGCGCGAGACGCGCGGCGGCTATTTCAGGTAACGCTCCTGGGCCAAGGCACGCACGTCGATATCGGGCACCCGGTTGGAGATGATGTCGGCCAGAACCTTGGCCGAGCCGCAGGCCATGGTCCAGCCGAGCGTGCCATGGCCGGTGTTGAGATAGAGGTTGGACAGCTCCGTGCGGCCGATCAGCGGCGGTCCGTCCGGCGTCATCGGCCGCAGCCCGCACCAGAACGTCGCATCGCGCATCGCGCCGGCTCCCGGAAACAGGTCGCCGACCGAGTGTTCGAGCGTGCGCCGACGCGATTCATGCAGCCTGAGGTCGAAGCCGGAAATCTCGGCCGTGCCGCCGACGCGGACGCGATCGCCGAGCCGGGTGATCGCGACCTTGTAGGTTTCGTCCATCACCGTCGACACCGGTGCGGCGGCGGCGTCCTTGATCGGCACCGTGATCGAATAGCCCTTGACCGGATAGACCGGGATCGGTCGCTTCATCCGGCGCATGAAACCAGCCGAATAGCTGCCCAGCGCCATCACATAGGCGTCGGCGGTCAGCCAGCCCTTGCTGGTGCTCATATTGTTGACGCGGTTGCGGCTGCGGATGACGCGCCATATCGTCGTGTCGTATTCGAACTTCACGCCGCGCGCCACGCAGAGCTCAGCCAGCCTGTCGGTGAACATCTTGCAGTCGCCGGTCTCGTCGCCCGGCAGTCTCAGGCCGCCGACGAATTTTTCACGCACCCCGGCCAGCGCTGGTTCCGCCGTGATGCAGCCGTCGGGATCAAGGACCTCATAGGGCACGCCATATTTCTTCAGCACCTCGACATCGCCTGATGTGCCGTCGAGCTGCTTTTGCGTGCGAAACAGCTGCAGCGTGCCCTGCGTCCGCTCGTCATAGGCGATGCCGGTCGCCTCGCGCAGCGCCTTCAGCGTGTCGCGGCTGTATTCCGCCAGCGGCACCATGCGCGATTTGTTGATCGCGTAGCGCTCGGCGGTGCAGTTGCGCAGCATCTTGACCAGCCACGTCCACATATGCGGATCGAAGGCCGGCCGCACCACCAGCGGACCATGCTTCATCAAGAGCCACTTGATCGCCTTGAGCGGGATGCCGGGCCCGGCCCAAGGCGAGGCATAGCCGGGCGAAATCTCGCCGGCATTGGCAAAGCTGGTTTCCAGCCCCGGCCCTTTCTGGCGGTCGATCACCGTCACCTCGTGGCCGGCCTCGGCGAGATAATAGGCCGTGGTCACCCCGATCACGCCACTGCCCAGCACCATGATTTTCATCATTCACTCCTTGCCGCGCCGAGCGTCCTCAGGACGCCCGTGGACGCGGCCGTATTTTTCGATTTGCGCATGATCCCGAGCGAAAATCGATGCCGATCTTCGAGACCACGCGCTGTTGCCCATTCACGCCGCCGAGGGACCGGGGTCGTCGTCTTCTGTCTGCCGCATTCCGGCCGTCTCGCCAAGAGGCCTCCAATCGGCTGCGGCACTGTAGACGAGCCTGAGCCCGTGCGGTCGCTGCGCGTCAGCCTGGTGTTTCTGCCTGACCGTGCGCCGGGCAGCCTCCGGCTGGTAGAGCACGGCCCGGATCAGGATCCACTCCCGCCGGCCGTCGGCGTGTTCGACCATTGCAGTCTGGCCTTGCGCCATGCCAAGCATGCAGAGTCCGCGCCTCGTTGCGACCGACAGGCTGGAGCCGACCGGCCCGCGCACCTCGTGCTGCACCAGGGTTCGCGTCTCCGCGGGACCGGTATCGACGCCGAACACCACCCTGCTGTTCAGCGTGACGATGTCGGGGCCGACCGAATCGATCGGCACGACATCGGCGCATGAAAGCTTGTGTTCGAGCATGCGCACGATCGGATCCGCGAATGCCCGCCGGCGCTCCAGCATGACTTCGAGAACGGCAAAGTCCTTCGTCGTCAGGCAGCAATCCGTGCTCGTCATCACCGCCTCCGCCTTCAAGCTCGTTGCGGGCCGGAAGCCGGCGTATCGACGGCTTCGACGGTCACGGACAGTTCCCGACCACCACGACCGTTCCAGCAAACCGCCTGCCCAACGCTCGCGCCGATGAGCGCGGTTCCCATCGGCGTCAGCACCGAGATCCGATTCTTGGCTATGTCGGCCTCGCCCGGGTAGACCAGCATGATGCGCTGGATGTCCCCGCTTTCGCCGCGCACCATAACCGTCGAGCCCATTCGCACCACACCGGCCGGCATCGCCGCCGCGTTCGTGACGACGGCCCGGTCCATTTCCGAAAGCAGCTCCTCGGCCGTCTCGGGCGCGCGATCGAGCAACGCCCTCGCCAGGCCGGTCAGCCTGTTATGGTCGGCTTCGCTGATCAGAATATGGCTGTTTGGACGCAGTTCTTTTGCATGTTGCATGGCAAACCTCATGGATCGGCGCATCGAACGGATGCTCGCCTGCCGCCGCACTGGCGGCGGCGTGATGAAAGGCCGGCAGCCGCGAAGGGCTGTTCGGCTTGATGGCGATGTGGATGTATGGATGCCCCGGTACGGACGGACGCCGGAAGGCGGCCGCGCCGGGGCTACGATCCCGCGATCGGGCAGACCCTAAACAAGGTTGTGCTACAAGCGAGGTTGCTCATGCGCCGAACCTTGCCGACAGGCGTCCGCTTGTCAAGCGCGGCCAAACCGCTCAGCCGCCGACATAGCGCCGGTGAAACCGCGTTCCGAAGCTGGCCAAGATTTCGTAGCCGATCGTGCCGGCATGGCCGGCAGCGTCGTCGACGCTTTGCGAAGGGCCGAGCAGTTCGACGAGATCCCCTTCGCGAAGCTTGCCGGGCGGCAGGGCCGAGATGTCGAGAATGATCGAATCCATCGACACGCGTCCGAGGAAGGGCAGGCGCGCCCCCTCGAACCAGGCGGCCGACGCGGACCGGCGCAGCCAGCCATCCGCGTAGCCGAACGAGATCGTCGCCAGGCTGAGCGGCCCTTCCGCATGGTAGGTGTGGCCATAGCCGACGCCGGTGCCCTTTTCGACGCTGCGCGTCTGCGCCACCTTGGCCTGCAGCCGCACCACGGGCAGCATCGGGTTGGGTTCGGCAGGCGTCGGATTGATGCCATAGAGCGCGGCGCCAGGCCGGGCGAGATCATAATGGTAGGACGGTCCCAGAAAGATGCCGGAGGAATTGGCGAGCGAGGCGGATGCCCCGGGCAGCATGGCACGCAACCGCTCGAAGGCCCGCCGCTGCTGTTCGTTGGCGGGATGGTGCGGCTCGTCGGCGCAGGCCAGGTGGCTCATTACATACCTGATGGCGACGCCATCGAACGCGGCGGCATCGCCGGCCATGGCCTCGACTTCGGGCGGTGCCATGCCAAGTCGCGACATGCCGCTGTCGACCTGGATCGCGGCCGGAAGTCTTTGGCCAACGCGATGTGCCGCCGCGCGCCAGGCTCTCAACTGTGCGCCACTGTTGATGACCGCGCAGAGACCAGACGCGACCGCTTCCCCCTCGGAGCCTGGCGGCAGACCGTTCAGCACATAGATCTCGGGTCCTGCCCCGATCGCCTTGCGGAGCGCGATTCCTTCGGCCAGCAGAGCGACGAAGAAGATGTCGCAGCCTTCTTTCATCAGCGCCGATGCCACTTGGCTCGCACCCAGACCGTAGCCGTCGGCCTTGACCACGCCCGCGCAGCGCACGCCGCCCAGCCGCGCCTTGAGTCGCCGGTAATTTTCACGGATCGCGCCAAGATCGATGGTGAGGATAGCCCCGGCAGCAGCCTCGCTCGGGGCGTCGGCTTCCTCGGGCAGTGATCTTTTGGGGGCGTCGTACATGGCGGCCCTTCTTGTGACGGACAGACATCAAATCAATACGGCGGTCGAACCGGCGCGGCAACCGCGGGCGTTTGAACCGCGGCCGGAGCCCGTCCAGCTATGGCACAAGGTGACGGAACGCCCCCACCACCTCTTCATAGACCTTGCGCTTGAACGGCACGATCAGGTCGGGCAGGTCTTGCATCGGCCGCCATGACCATTTGTCGAATTCGGCTGTGTGGCCGCCCGGCGGCGGATTGATCTGGATCTCGCTGGCATCGCCATGGAAGCGGAAGGCGTACCATTTCTGCGTCTGGCCGCGATACCGCCCCTTGAAGGCGATACCGACCAGATGGTCCGGCAGGTCATAGTTGATCCAGTCCGGCGCTTCTGCCAACAGCGAGACGCTGCGCATGCCGGTCTCCTCGTAGAGCTCGCGCTCGGCGGCCTGCAACGGCTCCTCGCCCTTGTCGATGCCGCCTTGCGGCATCTGCCAGAGCTGCGTCGTGCCGGCGAACTCGCTGTCGGGTTCGGCAATGCGATGCCCGACCCAGACCAGCCCCTCGCCATTGAGGATCATCAGCCCGACACAGGGTCGGTAGGGCAGCGTTTCGCGGTCGACTTTTTTCGTCTGCGGCATCACTTAGTCTCTCCAGTCGCCTTCCGAAGGCCTTGGCTAACCTTTTTGCGGATCGACGGCCACCGCTGAAATCGGCACGATCTCGATGCCGCGCTTCTTGGCCTCGGCCACCCATGACGAGACCGTGTCGACCGTCAGGTCGAAAGCCGAGCCGATGCCGACGGCCGTGCCTTTGGCACGCGCGGTCGCTTCGAGACTGTCGAGCTTCTTCAGGATGGCGCCGCGATCCTGCACCGCATCGATCGCCGTGTCGCCGGCGACGAAAGGGACGCCATTCCTCAGCGCCATGTCCGGAGCCAAGCTGCGCGCCGACGAGCCGTCGTCGATATAGGCGAGGCCCCTTTTGCCAAGTTCGGCCATGAACGGCTCCATCGCCGCGGAGTCGGCGGAAAACCGCGCGCCCATATAGTTCATGACACCGGTATAGTTCGTCGTCCGCGACAGCGCCCAGTGCAGGTTCTTCAGGTTTTCTTCCGCGCTCGCCGCCACCGTCAGCGTGTTGCGGCCGGGGTTGACCTTGGGATAGTCGAACGGCTCGAGCGGCACCTGCATGACGACCTCGTGGCCGCTCTGCCTTGCAGCCTGCATCCAGCGGCCGATGCTGTTGCCCTGTGGCGCGAAGGCCAGCGTCACTTCCGCCGGCAGCTTGGCGATCGCCGCCTGGGTACCAGTCTGTGAAACCGCGAGCCCGCCGATGATGATCGCCACACGCGCGCCACGCGTGCCGGACCATGGCCGCGCATAGACGTCGAACGGTCGCCTTCCGTCGGCGGAGCGCATCGGCAAGGGCCCGGTTTCACTGGTTTCGATCAGCGCCCTGTCGGGAATATGCGCGATCTTGAGGTTCTGGCCGACGGTCGATGGATCGCGAATGACGATTGCCGCCTTTGGCGGGCCATCGCCTTCTTCGGTCTGCACATGAATGATCTGCGGACCGCCCGTCTTGGCCGGCATCTCCACCTTTGGCGTCGCCGCCGGGGCCAATGCGGGAGGCGACGCGGCGGGCTCGGCCGCCGCGGTCACTTTCGGCGTCGAGACGGCGACTTCCTGCGGCTTTCGAAACGGCTTTTCCCTGAACGCGATCGCGGCCGAGACGCCGACCACGGCAAGCACGATCGCGCTCGCCGCGATCACACCGACGCTGATCCTGCCGGCGGCGCGAGGCGCCCGGACGGCCTGTCCAAGCGGGCGTTCGATGTCCTTGCCGATATCAGCCAAGCCCTATCCCCGATGCAAGGTTCCGAAGGCGACCTCCTTCGGCAACACATGCACGAATTCATCAATCCTGGCGCCTGGGCGCCATATCTGGAGGCCTGGTCCTGCCCCCCGAATCAAACTGCCGGAACCTTTCGGTCCCGGCAGCATCGCATTGCTTCGTTCAACCGGCCAGACCGGTTGCCTTACTGGTTGAGCACGGCCTTTTCCGGATTGGGCGGGAAGGCCGGATCGGTCTTCTGGCCGCGCAGCAGCTGCTCGGCATAGATGAGCTGCAGGTCGTCCTTCGGATCCGGCGGCACATAGGCCGCGGAACCCGAGCCGGTCTTGCTCTCGTCGGCGCCCTTGATATGGCCCTTGAGATCGGATTCGCCGCGCGTCAGGTCCCTGCCCTGCAGTTCGGGCGGCAGGGGCTGGTCGACCTTGATGTCGGGCGTGATGCCCTTGCCCTGGATCGATTTGCCCGATGGCGTGTAATAGAGCGCCGTCGTCAGCCTGAGCGCGCCATTCTCGCCCAGCGGGATGATGGTCTGGACCGAGCCCTTGCCGAAGGACTGCGTGCCGACCACCGTGACGCGGCGCAGGTCCTGCAGCGCGCCGGCGACGATTTCCGAAGCGCTGGCCGAGCCGCCATTGACGAGCACGATCATCGGCTTGCCGTTGATGTCGTCGGTCTGCTTGGGCTTGGCGTCGAAGCGGGTGACGTCCTTTGGATCGCGTCCGCGCGTCGAGACGATCTCGCCGCGCTTGAGGAAGGCGTCCGACACGCTCACCGCCTGGTCGAGCAGGCCGCCCGGATTGAGGCGCAGGTCGAGCACATAGCCCTTCAGCTTGTCGTCCGGCACCTGCTTCTTGATGGTCTCGATAGCGTTCTCGAGGTCGTCATAGGTCTTTTCGGTAAAGGAGGTGATCTTCATGTAGCCGATATCGTTCTCGACCCGGAACTTGACCGCCTTGACCTTGATGATGTCGCGCACCACCGTCAGCTCGATCGGCTTGTCGGCGCCCTGGCGCAGGATGGTCAGCTTGATCGGCGTGTTGACCAGGCCGCGCATCTTGTCGACCGCGTCGTTGAGCGTCAGGCCGCGAACCTCCTCGCCGTCGATCTTGGCGATATAGTCGCCGGCCAGCACACCAGCCTTGGCGGCCGGCGTGTCGTCGATCGGCGTGATCACCTTGACCAGGTCGTTCTCCATGGTGACCTCGATGCCGAGGCCGCCGAACTCGCCCTTGGTCTGCACGCGCATGTCCTGCGCCTGTTCGGCGTTCATGTAGGAGGAGTGCGGGTCGAGCGAGGAAAGCATGCCGTTAATGGCGTTCTCGACCAGCGACTTGTCGTCGGGCGGGGTCACATACTGCGCCCGCACCCGCTCGAAGATGTCGCCGAAGATCGCCAGTTGCTTGTAAGTCTCCGACCCCGCAGCGTTCGCCGCCGAGCCGGGTGCGCCATAGACAAGGCTCATGGCGGACGCGCCCATCAGCGCACCGGCAAACAGAAGCGACAGTTTCCGCATCATTTCACGTCCTTCCAGAAAAACGGTCCGCCCACCATGGGGCCGGATCGACGGGTTTTCCATCCTTGCGGAACTCGACATAGAGCTCCGGCGTGGCATTTCCATTCTTCGAAACCGAGGTGCTTGCCACCCGGGCTTCTCCCATCGCGCCGACCGGCTCTCCTGCAAGCACCGACTGGCCAGTCGCGACGCTGATTCTGCTCATCCCAGCCAAGACGACATGATAACCGTCGCCGGCATTGAGGATCAAGAGTTGACCGTAGGAGCGAAACGGCCCCGCATAAAGCACATTCCCATCCGCCGGCGCGGTAACGATGGCTCCCGATTGTGTCGCAACCATGTCCCCAAGCATCAAGGCGCCGTTACCGTCGTCGGCGCCAAACCTGAGTTTGATGCGGCCGGTGACCGGCAGGGCGACCTGTCCTTGCAGTGCCGAGAAAGGCGCCGCGGCGGTCAACCTGTTGCCTTCGGGAACCGGCAGCGATGCCGTCTGGTCGCCACCGGGCTCGGTGCCGCCGGCCTGGCCAGCGGCGGCTGCCTTTGCGGCATCCGCCGCCTTGCGGTTCTTGTCTGCCTGCGCTTCGAGCGAGGCGATCAGATCCTTCAGGCTGCTGGCTCTGGCCGCCAATTGCTCGGAACGCTGCTGTTCGGCCGCCATCTGCGCCTTGGCGTCGGTCTCGAGCTTCTGCTTGGCTTCGAGCAGCATGCCGAGCCGCTTCTTCTCCGCCATCTGATCGCCGACCGCCGCCGTCAGCCGCGCCCGTTCGGCCTCGATCGAAGCCGTCACCCGGGTCTGCTCCTTGAGATCGGCCAGCAGGCTGTCGGTCTGCTGGCGCAACTCAGGCACCACGGCGCCGAGCAGGATGGCGCTGCGCACCGACGACAGCGCATCTTCCGGCTTGACCAGGATCGCCGGCGGCGGGTTGAGCCCCATGCGCTGCAGGGCGCCCAGCACTTCGGCCAGCACATCGCGCCGCGCCGCCAGCGAAGTACGGATCTTCTGTTGCTGGCCCTTCAGCCCTTCCAGCTTGGCGCCGATGTCCTCGATGTCCTGGCCGAGCTTCTGCTCGGTCATCGCCGACTGGATGAGTGCCGCGGTGATCGAGGCGTGGTCCTTCTTGACCGCGGCGATGTCGGCGGCGAGCTTGGCCAGCCGTTCGGACGACAGCGTTATTTCCTTCGAAACCTGCTCGTATTCGGCACGGCTCTGGTCCGGATCGGGCGCCATGTCGAGCGTGTTTTCGGCCCGCACCGCATGCAGCGAAAGAAGCGTCGCCGCCGCGGCGATACCGCAGCGCACGCGCCAGGAGCCTCCCGTCGATGGGCCCGTCGTCGATTTCCAGCTTTCAGACATTCGCGATCGATTCTATCCGCGCCTTCGTTAACGAATCATCAACCATGTTAGCGCCTGTCGCCCAAAGGGTTCGCAATAACGCAATGCAACGGAAAAACAGGCCCACGTCGAATCTTGCGCGGCATTTGGGGCCAAATTCGGTGCGATCCGGCGGCTTTCAGGACCTGTGGTAGGGATGACCCGACAGGATCGTCGCCACCCTGTAGAGTTGTTCACCCAGCATCACCCGCACCAGCTGATGCGGCCAGGTGAGCGCCCCGAACGACATCACCAGCTCGGCCTGGCCGCGCAGCGACGGATCGTGGCCGTCGGCGCCACCAATGGCGAGGACCAGCGCCTTGCGTCCGCCGTCGCGCAACTGTCCCAGACGGCCGGCGAAATCCTGTGAAGACAGGCTCTTGCCTCGCTCGTCGAGCAGGATGAGGGCCGTGCCTGGCTGCAGCTGTGCCTGCAGCCGCGAACCTTCGTCGCGCTGGCGCTCGGCGGCGCTCTGCGCGCGGCCCTCGACGATCTCGGTGATTCCGGCGAATTCGAGCCCCACGCCGGGTCCGCTCTTGGCGAACCGCTCGAAATAGCGGTCGGCCAACTCCCGCTCGGGGCCGGCTTTCATTCGGCCCACGGCATGAACTGAAATCTTCATCCTCGCCTCTATAAGCCCCGCGAAGGGCTTAGTGGAGGGTCTCTTCCTCGAGATCCGGCGCCTGCCACATCTTTTCGAGATTGTAGAATTCGCGGACTTCGGGACGGAAGACATGGACGATGATATCGCCAGAATCGATCAGGACCCAGTCGGCGCCTGACAGTCCCTCGACGCGCGCGGTGCCGAGACCGGCATCCTTGAGCGCCTTAAGGAGATGGTCGGCGACAGCCGCGACATGACGGTGCGATCGGCCCGACGCAACGACCATGTAGTCGCCGAGGCTCGATTTCCCCTGAATGTCGATTGAGACAATGTTTTCGGCCTTGGAGTCTTCCAGACTGGCAAGGACTGTCTTGATGGCACGGGACACGGCGTCGTCTACGCTGATCCTGGCCGGCGAAGGCACTATGTCGGCCTTCTTCCGCAGTGCTGTTCTCAGTGTATTTCCTTTCGCAGCAAGAACAACCAAATCACCCCTTGAAGCAGGTGACACCACTTAGATAGGCAGAGTTCCGTTGCAGTTTCAAGACGGAGCCCCGATGGACGCGAACTCGCCGAGTGGAATGTTGTTCCACGGGTGACGCAAAAACATCGGAACCCAGGCTTTCCACAGCGGTTACCGGCTGACCGACCAACCGGAATCCCGCCATGCCGATCGACCCGCAAAACACCCTTCTCACCGTCCAGACCGGCCTCGCGCAGCTGAGTACGCTGATCGTCTCCTATTCCTTTTCCGCCATCGGCGCCGTCATCCTCCTGGTGGTCGGCTACATCGTTGCCAACCTTGCCGAGCGCACGATCTCGGCTGGCCTCGGCCATATCCATGGTTTCGACGCGACGCTGCGGCATTTCTTTTCAAAGATCGGGCGCTACGCCATTCTGATCCTCGTCGTCATCATGGTGCTCGGCCAGTTCGGCGTGCAGACTGCATCGATCATCGCCGCGATCGGCGCCATCGGCCTCGCCATCGGTCTCGCCCTGCAAGGCACGCTGCAGAACATCGCTGCAGGCATCATGCTGCTCGCGTTGCGGCCATTCCGCATTGGCGAATCCGTTGAGGTCGGTTCCATTGCCGGTTCGGTCGAGGAAATCGGCCTTTTCGCCACCAAGCTCAGGACCGCCGACGGCATCTACATATTGGCACCGAATTCGACGCTTTGGAATCAGCCGGTGCGCAATTTCACCCGCAACGGCGTGCGCCGCACCGACATCACGCTCAGCATCGGCTCCTGGAACGACATAGACGGCGCCCAGAAGACATTGCTTGCCATTGCCGGTGCCGAGAAGCGCATCCGCCGCGAACCGGCGCCGATCGCCTTCGTGGCCGGGCTCGGCGATACGACCGTTTCGCTCACCTTGCGCTACTGGACCGCGGCGGCGGACCATTTCGCCACCCAGATCGACATGACGAAACGCGCCAAGCAGGTCTTCGACAGCGAAGGCATCTCGATCCCGCAGCCGCCTCCGGAAGCATCGCCACCCGAGGCCCGCAAGCAGTAATCAGTCGCCCCTGTGGCGGACCACTTCGTCCGGCGCGAAGGCGAGTTCGACCGGCAAGGGTGCTTGCGCCGACATCGGCGCGAAACTGCCCGTGGCGGCCGCCGGGACGCGGCCCGCCGCGATCACCCGCCACAGCACGAAAAGGCAGAATACCGAGGCGATGACGATGCCGACATAGATGAAGGTTGCCGTGCCGAAGACGGCGGAAAGCGCCGTGACGATGCCCGGCACGATGAAGCCGGCGAGCGACCAGGCAAACAGCATCGAGCTCGACAGCGCCAGCAGTTCATCCTTCCTGGCGCGGTCGGCGGCATGCGCGCTGGAGAGCGCGTAGATCGATTCCGCCGCCCCGTCCCAGATCAGATAGATCACCACCAGCACCATCAGCGCACCGCCGTCGAAGGCGATGGCGAGCACGCTGGCAACGACCGCCAGCGCCGCGGCGCCGGCAAGCACGTAGCGCCGATCAGTACGGTCGGAGAGCCAGCCGAGCGGTATCTGCAGGATCAGCGTGCCGACCGGCATTGCCGACAGCAGCAGCGCGACATCGGCTTGGCTGTAGCCCTTGGCCGTGGCGTGGATGGGCGCGAAGCCGGAAATGATCATCGACAGGCCGCCGACCGCCAGCATGCCGGCGACGCCGACCGGCGAAATCCGCCAGGCTTGGCGCAGCGCCACCGAAGCCGCCTGCGGCGCCGGCGGCTGGGCAAGGCGTGTCATGCCGACGGGCAGGATCGACAGAGCGGTAAAGGCGATGCCGATCAGTGACGCGGCCGCCGTGTGGATGTCGATCACGGCAAGCGTCGCATAGCCGACCCCAAGACCGGCAATGTAGGCGACGTAGAACACGGCCATCACCCGGCCCCGTACGGCGTTCGGCAGCGCGTCGTTGAGCCAGCTTTGCGCGACGATGAACAGGCCGCATATGGCAAAGCCGTAAAGCGCGCGCGCCACGATCCACAGCAGCGGGTGCGGTCCGGCGCCGATGGCGGCATTGGACAGCGCGATCAGCGCCGACAGCACCATGAAGGCGCGGGCGTGGCCGACCCGGCGCACCAGCGGACCGGTCAGGATACAGCCGGCGAGGCCGCCGGCCGACAGGCCGGTGACGATCAGCCCTGCCCAGACCGGATCGAACCCTTCGACGCCGAGCCGGACGGGGATATAGGCGAACATCAGCCCGTTGCCGATGGCAATCAGCGCCATCGACACGATGACACTGGCAATCGCGATCAGCGGCGCAGGCGTGCTGCCCTGGTCGGGATCGATCGTGGGATGGGTTTTCTTGTGAATCGCCATGGCTGGTCAGCATCGCCCATGGGTCAGGCGGACGCCGCTGTAAAAACGACATGGCCGGACGGACGACGCTCAACCCTTCGCCATCTTCCGGATCGCGCTCGACGACAGCAAGGAACGCGGACCGTGGATGAAGGTCCAGGCCGGCGCCTTCATCCGCGCAAGCCTTGGCGCGTCGCCTTCGTCGATGCGGGCGTAATCGAAGGTCTTGGCGACAACCGACGACAGAAAGGACAGCGTCGCGCCCGGGCGGTCGATGACCGCGATCGGAAAGGTCATGACGATCTCGCGCCAGCGCTGCCAGCGATGGAAGTCCCTCAGGGAATCGGCGCCCATGATCCAGACGAAGTCGACGCCGGGATTGCGCGCCTTGACCAGCGCCAGCGCGTCGGCGGTGTAGCGCACATTGTGTGCCGCCTCGAAGGCGGTGACCTTGATCTTCGGGTTCTTGGCGATCTTCTCGGAAAGCACGATGCGCTCGCCCAGCGGCGCCAGTTCGCGCGTGCTCTTCAGTGGATTGCCTGGGGTCACCATCCACCAAAGCTGGTCCAGCGCCAGACGCCGCAAAGCGATTTCGGCGACCAATGCGTGGCCGGCATGCGGCGGGTTGAACGAACCGCCAAACAGTCCGACGGCCAGCCCCTTCTCGGCATGCGGCATCTTCAGATAGCTGGAGGGTATCGCCGGTTCGGAAGAGGCCAGCATCGCTTCAGGCTCTGGCGACGAAAAGCTTCAAGGCCTCACCTGTCCCGACCCGCGCACGCGATATTTGAACGAGGTCAACTGCTCGACGCCGACCGGCCCGCGCGCGTGCATCTTGCCGGTGGCGATGCCGATCTCGGCACCCATGCCGAACTCGCCGCCATCGGCGAACTGCGTCGAGGCGTTGTGCAGCAGGATCGCCGAATCGATCTCGTTGAAGAACCGTTCGACCGCCTTCGCGTCCTCGGCGACGATCGCCTCGGTATGATGCGAGGAGAAGGTTTCGATGTGATCGATCGCACCAGCGATCCCGTCGACCAGCTTCACCGCGATGATCGCGTCGAGATATTCGGTCACCCAGTCGGCGTCGGTCGCCGGCTTGGCGTCGAAGAACATTTTCATCACTTCTTGATCGGCATGGATCTCGCAGCCGGCGGCGCGCAGCGCATCGAGGACCGGCACCAGATGGGTGGCGGCGACCGCACGGTCGACCAGCAGCGTTTCGGCGGCACCGCAGACGCCGGTGCGCCGCATCTTGGCGTTGACGGCGATCCGCACCGCCATGTCGAGCTCGGCGGAGCGGTCGATATAGAGATGACAGATGCCTTCGAGATGGGCGAAGACCGGCACCCGCGCCTCGCTCTGCACCCGCCCGACCAGGCTTTTGCCGCCGCGCGGAATGATGACGTCGAGATTGCCGCCAAGCCCCTTGAGCATCTCGCCGACCGCAGCGCGGTCGGTGGTCGGCACCAGCTGGATGGCATCCCCGGGCAGACCGGCCGCCTTCAGTCCCTCGACCAGGCAGGCATGGATCGCCGAGGAGGAATTGAGTGAATCCGAGCCGCCGCGCAAGATGACCGGATTGCCCGCCTTGAGGCAGAGAGCGCCGGCATCCGCCGTCACGTTCGGCCGGCTTTCATAGATGACGCCGACAACACCGAGCGGCGTACGTACGCGCTCTATGCGCAGACCGTTCGGCCGCTCCCACGCGGCGATGACATCACCGACTGGATCGGGCAGGGCAGCGATTTCGCGAATACCGTCCGCCATGGCGCGGATGCGTGCCGGATCGAGCTTCAGCCGATCCATGAAAGAGCCGGAAAGCCCGGATTCGTGGCCATTCGAGACATCGATGGCGTTGGCGTCGAGAATGTCCCGCGCGCGGGAAATGATCGCGTCGGCCATAGCGACAAGAGCGGCGTTCTTGGCGGCGGCGGTGGCGATGGCCAGCGGTCGGGCGGCAGCGCGGGCGCGGCGCCCGATATCGGCCATCAGCGCCACGGTGTCGTCCCCGGATTTTTCATGCAGCTTCAGCATGGCTCATCCTCCGCTTGTGTCGCTTCCGGCGTGACTTACGACGAGATCGTCGCGGTGGATCATCGCCGAACGCGCCTCGTAACCGAGCACCGTCTCGATCTCGGCCGTCTTCAGGCCTGCGATCCTTACGGCATCGGCGGCATCGTAGGCAACCAGCCCGCGCGCGATCTCGCGGCCTTCGGGCGACAGGATCGCCACCGTGTCGCCGCGGGAGAAATTGCCGCTGACCAGCTTGACGCCGGCCGGCAGCAGCGACTTGCCCGAAATGAGCGCGCCGATGGCGCCGGCATCGACGGTCAGCCGCCCGGCCGGTTCGAGCTGGCCGGCGATCCAGGTCTTGTAGCCTTTCACCGGATTGGCGCTGGGCTTGAAGAACGTCGCGCGCTCGCCGCGCTCGATCGCCATCAGCGGCGACAGCCTTGTGCCGGAGGTGATGATCATCGCCGTGCCCGCAGCATTGGCGATCTTGCCCGCGTCGAGTTTGGTACGCATGCCGCCGCGCGACAGCTCGGACGCGGCGGCTCCCGCCATCGCTTCGATGTCTGGTGTGATGCGGTCGACCACCGGAATGAACTTTGCACCGGGGTCCGACGCTGGCGGCGCGGTGTAGAGCCCGTCAATGTCGGAGAGCAGCACCAGAAGGTCCGCGCCCATCATGGTGGCGACGCGGGCCGCCAGCCGGTCATTGTCGCCATAGCGGATTTCGGAGGTCGCCACCGTGTCGTTCTCGTTGATGACCGGCACCGCCTTCATCTTGAGCAGCGTCGATATGGTGGCCCGCGCGTTGAGATAACGCCGGCGCTCCTCGGTGTCGCCGAGCGTCAAAAGGATCTGGCCCGATTTCAAGGCACCCTTGCCGAGCGCGTCCGACCATGCGCCGGCGAGCGCGATCTGCCCTACGGCGGCGGCGGCCTGGCTCTCCTCGAGCTTCAGGGCGCGCTTGCCAAGGCCAAGGATGGTGCGGCCGAGCGCGATGGCGCCCGACGACACGACGAGGATTTCGGCGCCTCCCTGGGCAAGCACCGCGATGTCGTCGGCGAGCGAGGCCAGCCAGTCGCGCTTCAGGCCGCTCGCGCGGTCGACGAGCAATGCCGAGCCGATCTTGACGGTGATGCGCCGGTATTTCCTGAGCGGCTGCATGCCTTACTTTTCCCAGCGCGACTCGACCGGCGCGGCGATCCGCGCACGCGCCTCCGCGATGACAGCCATCAACGCCCGCTGCACCGCCTCGACGCCCTCGCCGGTGACCGCCGACAGCAGCATCGGCGCGCGGCCGGCGGCACGCTTCAGCGAGGCAACCTTCTTCTTGCGCGCGTCTGCGTCGAGCGTGTCGACCTGGCTCAGCGCCAGGATCTCGGCCTTGTCGGTCAAGCCGTGGCCATAGGCCTCGAGCTCGGCCCGCACGGTCTTGTAGGCCTTGCCCGGGTTCTCTTCCTGCGCGGAGACCAGGTGCAGCAGCACGCGCGTGCGCTCGACATGGCCGAGGAAGCGGTCGCCGATGCCGACGCCTTCATGCGCGCCTTCGATCAGACCTGGAATGTCGGCGATGACGAATTCGCGCGCATCGATGCGGGCGACGCCGAGGCCCGGATGCAGCGTCGTGAACGGATAGTCGGCGATCTTCGGCTTGGCCGCGGTGACGGCGGCAAGGAATGTCGACTTGCCGGCATTCGGCAGCCCGACCAGCCCGGCGTCGGCGATCAGCTTCAGCCTGAGCCAGATATTGAGTTCTTCGCCGGGAAGGCCGGGATTGGCGCGTCGCGGCGCCTGGTTGGTCGAGGTCTTGAAATGCTGGTTGCCGAAGCCGCCATTGCCGCCCTTGGCCAGGAGAAAGCGCTGGCCGACGACGGTGAGGTCGCAGATCAGCGTCTCATTGTCCTCTTCGAAGACCTGCGTTCCGGCCGGCACTTTCAGCGTCACATCGGCGCCCTTGGCGCCGGTCATGTTGCGGCCCATGCCGTGGACTCCGGTCTTGGCCTTGAAATGCTGCTGGTAGCGATAGTCGATCAGTGTGTTCAGCCCGTCGACCGCTTCCAGCCAGACATCGCCGCCGCGGCCGCCATCGCCGCCATCCGGGCCACCGAACTCGATGAACTTCTCGCGCCGGAACGACACCGAACCGGCGCCCCCGTCACCCGAGCGGACATAGACCTTGGCTTGATCGAGAAATTTCATGGGACTGCAGTTTCTTTTATTGGCTTTGCGGCATTGCTCTAAACCTTGGGCCTTGCTCTAAACCAAGGCGCGGCGAAGGGCGAGGCCGTTTTGTGACGATGGCCGCGCGGGGTTGGCCGGAGAGACGTCGGAATGAAGCTTGTAACCTACAACATCCAGTACGGCATCGGTCTCGATGGACGCTACGATCTCGGGCGCATCGCCGACGCGGTGCGCGGCGCCGACGTAATCGCGCTGCAGGAGGTCACCCGCAACAATCCCCGGAACGGCAGCCGCGACATGGTGGCCGAGATCGGCGAGGCGCTGCCCGATTATTTCGCCGTCTATGGCAGCAATTTCGAGGCCAATATCGGCTCGCGCATCGAGGACGGCCGCGCCATCACCACGACCTTCCAGCTCGGCAACATGGTCTTGTCGAAAACACCCATTCATCTGTCGCGCAACCTGCTTCTGCCGCGCAGCCGCAGCTTCGAGATGATGAACTTCCAGCGCGGCGCGCTGGAAGCCCTGATCGAGACGCCGCTTGGTTTCATCCGCTTCTATTCCATCCATCTCGATCACCGCAGCCCGGTCGAACGCGCCAGCCAGATCCAGTTCCTGCGCCAGCGCCTGTTGAATTATGCGCTCGAAGGCGGTGCGCTGTCCGGCGTCGCCGAGATCGGCCTGCCGGAACTGCCGCATCCGGAAGCCTTTGTCGGCATGGGCGATTTCAACATGCTGGCCGGCTCGCCCGAATATGTCGAACTTGCCGGCCGGCCGGACCATGAATTCGGCATGCCGCTGACCGCCGACTTCGCCGTCGATGCCGCCCTGCGCCTCGATGTCGCCGGCGACGATCTCGTCTCCTGGGTCGATCCCAACGACCCCAGCAACACCGACCGCCACAAGCGCATCGACTATATCTTCACCAGCGCCTCGCTTGCCCGGTCGCTGAAGCGCCTTTGGGTCGACAGACAGTCGGTCGGTTCCGACCACCGGCCGGTCTGGGTCGAACTGGGCTAAGCCCAAGTCCGGTCCCCAGCTGATTTGTCCTGTTTCGCCCCACGCGCCAAGGTGTGCCGATATTCAGGTCAGGCCGGCCTCACCTGAATATCGACGCACCTAGAAGTGGATCCAATTGCGCAGGCTCGTCCAGGTTTTCCTGTCGAGCCGATAACGCTCGACCGGCACCTGGCCGGCGACGATCGAATTCAGCATGCCCTGGCCGGCATATTGGAAGCCGCATTTGTGGATGACGCGGCGTGAAGCCGGATTGATGACCCTGGTCGAGGCCTGCAGCACCTGGATCGACGTCTTCTGGAAGGCGAGGTCGACCAGCGCGTGCGCGGCTTCCGTGGCGTAGCCCTTCTTCCAGTAGGGCTCGCCGATCCAGTAGCCGAGCTCAAGGCCGCGATCGGTGGTGTTCAGCCCGGCGCAGCCGACGAAAGTGTCGGTGCCGGCCAGCGTCAAGGCATAGGCGATGCCGGCGCGCCGCGCCTTGGTCATGGCGAGGAAAGCACGTCCCTCGGCCTCCCCATAGGGGTGCGGCATGCGCGCCAGCATCTCGGCAACGTGACGGTTGTCGGCAAGCTCGACCAGTTGCGCGATATCCCGCTCATCGGGAGCGCGCATCACCAGCCGCTCGGTGACCAGCACCGGGCAGTCTATCGCATAACTTTCGTCTTCACTGTCTTCCGCTTCGGCAACCATTTCAAATTCCTCCAGGCACAAGAAAAAGGGGAGATGGAAACCCATCTCCCCTGATCCTTTTCCTGGTTTTGCCAGACACCGGTCCCGAGATGGGCGCCGGTGTTCTAGTGCGGAACCGGCTACTCCGCGGCTTTGGTAATCGGGTTGACCGATACGTAGGTTCGGCCGTTGGCTTTTTTGTTGAACGTCACGGCGCCGGTTTCGAGCGCGAAAAGGGTGTGGTCCGTGCCCATGCCGACATTGACGCCGGGATGCCAGGTGGTGCCGCGTTGACGAATGATGATGTTGCCCGGGATGACGGCTTCGCCGCCGAACTTCTTCACGCCCAGACGCTTGGAATGCGAGTCGCGACCGTTGCGCGACGAGCCGCCAGCTTTCTTGTGTGCCATCTAACTAACTCCGATGCGCCCATGGGCGCTTGAATGGTCTTATGAACGCGTTCGCGTTCCGTTTCAAGTCCGATCCGGCGACGTTTCGCGCCGGTTCGCCTTACTTCTTAGCCAGTTCCTTGGCCTGCTCGCGCCAGTCCTTGATCTGGTCGGCGCTGAACGGCATGTTCTCGTCGATCTTGGCAACGTCCTTCTCGGTCAGCTTGGCGAGCTGCGCGAAGGTGATGATGCCCTGCTCGGCGAGATCCTTGGCGGCGACCGGGCCGATGCCCTTGATCACGGTCAGGTCGTCCGGCTCGCCCTTCGGCGCCTTGAACAGCGGCGCGGCGACGGCCTCGGCCTTCGCGTCTTCCTTGGGGGCGGCGTCCTTCTTGGCCTTGGCTTCCTTCGGCGCGGCCTCGGGAGCGACCTCAGCCTTGGCTTCCGCCTTGACGGCCGCCTTCTTGGCGGGCTTGGCGCCACCCAGCAGGATCTCGGAGATCCGCACGGTGGTCAAAAGCTGGCGATGGCCGATCTTGCGGCGCGAATTCTGGCGGCGACGCTTCTTGAAAGCGATGACCGTGCGGTTCTTGCCCTGCTCGACGACTTCGGCGGTCACCAGGGCGCCATCGACGAACGGCGCGCCGAACGTGACATTCTCGCCCTCGCCATGAGCGAGCACGTGGCCGATCTCGACGATGTCGCCGACATTGGCTTCGACTTTTTCGATCTTCAGGAGATCGTTGGCGGCAACGCGATACTGCTTACCGCCCGTTTTAATGACTGCGAACATTTTTTGCCTTTCGCTGTTCGGTCGGCCTTGATGAACCGCCTCTGGCGGTTCGGCCGTCTTTTTGTCAGTCTGCGGGTTCAAAAAACAAGCGGCGTGGAAGAACCCTCCACGCCGATTGCGCGCTGTCCCTAACCGAAGGTTGCGTGGGAGTCAAGGCAAACGCGCCGGGTTCCCTGCCATGCGGGCGAGACTCCTGCCCAGGACGGAGCGTGGCACTCCGAACGAGGCCCGGACAGGAAGCTGAATTTCCGGTGGATTTGGCCTTGTAACCTGCCCGTTCAGCCGTTATCTAGTGCGCCGCGCCGGCAACGGCCGACCATGACCGCGGAGAGGTGGCAGAGTGGTCGAATGCACCGCACTCGAAATGCGGCATGGGTGCAAGCCCATCGGGGGTTCGAATCCCTCCCTCTCCGCCATTTCCCCAAATTGAAAATGCCGGCGGCATCGGCTCACGCCAATTCGCTGGCTCGGCTCCAATTGGAGAGGCGCTGACATGCGTGCGGCGGGACGCGACCGGCTGTCGCGGGTCGGAAAATAAGAAGCGATGCCGAGGAACCAAAGCATGTCCCTCAAGTTCGATATCCGTTTCCAGGGGAGATCGAGTTCAGCATGCAAGGTCGAGGGCCAATCAAGGCAGCACTTCGAGCACAGGCCGATGAGGTACGCATCCGCATCGGCATCCTCCAGCAGGAGTTGACCACCAACCGCAAAAGCATGGGAGGCACATTGCGGTTGGGGTACGAGATAAAGTCGAGGAAAGTCCTTCTGGCGCGTCTGGAAAGGGTATTGGCGCAGTACTCGCCGGGCTGCCTGCTTGACGACGTCCCGACGCTGCGGCGCTCCGAGACAGGCCCGCGATCGCAAGGCTCCCATTGCAGCCTCTGACGCAGCAGCCGTTCGAGACAACGCCCAACCCAGACGGATGGTCAGGGCCTGACGGCGCTTTCTGCAGACAACTGTGCCGCACGGCAGCCTTCGCCGACGCGCTCGCGGGAACCTGCGTTACCGTGGAAAGTTCCTGCTGATGGCAAATCACCCCATTACCGGCGCGCTCACCTCGATCGGCACGTGGACCTCTCGTCCGGCAGCATTCCTGGTCCTGCTGGCCTATGCGATCTTCTGGATCGTTTTCGACCGGCAAAGCTTGAACTGGCATGGCGCGGCTACGCTCCTCACCTGGGCCATGACGCTCTTCATTCAGCGGGCTGAACATCGCGATACCCAGGCCATTCATGCCAAGTTGGACGAAATGCTGAGATCAAACAGTTCGGCTTCGACCATCACCCGCATCGACGATGAAGAGCCCGAGGACATCGAGAAACATCGCGATCGCAAGCAGCAGGGCGACTGACATGCGCGCTGCCGGTCTCGTGGCGTTCCTGAGGGGCGCGAAGCCAACGCGGTTGGATCGAAAATTCAGCCCGCTGCTCAAGGGATTAAGCTATGTGGCCGTTGCGGTTGTCGCCGGTCTGGCCACGTTGGCGGCCATAAACCTGACCCCTGAACCGCGGGTTTTGCGGACGATTGTCCCGCATCGCTTCGACGCATCGGATCCGCAGTTCGCGAGGTCGATGAGCAGCTACTCGCTGGGACAGATGTCAAACGCGAACGCGGTGCAGACCCTTGTGAACGGCGACGAGATTTTTCCTTCGATGCTCCAGGCGATCGGCGCGGCCCGGTCCACCATCGATTTTGAGACCTATATCTATTGGTCTGGGGCCGTTGGATATGAATTCGCACAAGCCTTGGCGGCCAGGGCGCGGCAAGGTGTGGAGGTCCGCGTGCTTGTCGACTGGGTCGGCAGCCTGCCTTTCGACGAAAACCTGATCCACATCATGACAGGAGCCGGCGTGAGGTTCCACCGCTACCGGCCGATCCATTGGTATACGTTGGACCGTGTGAACAACCGGACCCATCGCAAACTGCTCATTGTCGACGGACGAGTGGCCTTTACGGGCGGCGTCGGCATCGCCGACAAATGGCAGGGAGACGCCCGCAATCCGGATGAATGGCGCGAAACGCACTATCGGATCGAAGGGACCGCCGTACCTGCTTTCCAGGCAGCCTTTGCCGAAAATTGGTTGGAGACGACCGGTGAGACATTGCAGGGTCGGAAGTTCTACCCTCCGCCCGAACCGGCAGGGTCGCTCGGCGCCCAGCTGATACTTTCTTCGCAGCCAAATGGCTCGGAGAACATGGAATTGATGATGCTGGCCGCGATAGCCGCCGCGAGGGATCACCTGCGAATCGGAATGGCCTATTTCGTCCCCGACGACATCGCCCTCCAGCAGATCCTGGACGCCAGGAAGCGAGGCGTGTCTGTCGATGTGATCGTTCCGAACGCGCTCACCGACGTGCCTTTGGTTCGGAAGGGCTCGCGCTATTTCTGGGGCGACTTGCTTAGGGCTGGGGTGCGCATCTACGAGTTTCAGCCCACCATGTATCATCCCAAGCTGCTGATCGTTGACGACGTCTGGACGAGCTTTGGTTCCACCAATCTGGACGAACGCTCCTTGCGGCTGAACGATGAAGCCAGTCTGAACGTCTACGGCAGGGATTTCGCGAACACGCAGATCGACCTGTTCAACCAAGACCTTGGGAGATCCCGGCAGATCACCCTGGCTGAATGGGAAGCGCGTCCCCTGCGGGAAAAAATTTCGGACTGGCTGGCCAGCAGGCTGCGCTCCCAACTTTGATGACCTGGCTTTTACTGCTCATTCGACCAGCCTGATCAGCCCTACCGCTCGCCATCAAGCTTTCAATCAGGCTGTTGCGCGGCGATCGCGGCCAGGAAAACCACGCCGAACTCCTTGAGCTTGGCCCCTCCCACGCCATTCACTTCGGCAAAGGCGTCGAGGTCGCGCGGGCGGCGGTCGGCCATGTCGATGAGCGTGCGGTCGGAAAACACCACATAGGCCGGCACCTGTCGCTCCTTGGCGAGCCGTAGCCGCAGCGACTTGAGCGCCGCCAGCAGCGAAGCATCGACGCCCTCGGCTCCGGCGGCGGCGCCTTCCCCGGAACGCTTCCTGCCGCGCGCCAGAGGGTCCCGCGTCTCGACGCGATACTGGAATGCAATCTCGCCACGGCCGAGCGCGCGGCCGCTTTCGGAGATGGCGAGACCGCCATGGCCCTCGGGATCCGGCATCAGGAACCCGCCGGCCACCAGTTGCCGGACCAGCGACAGCCACACTGTCTTTCTGTGCGCGGCGCCGGTGCCGAAACTGCTGAGTGTTTGATGAGCTCTCGCCAGCACCTTCTCGGTCTCGTGGCCAAGCAGGATATCGATGACATGGGCCACGCCGAAGCGCTCGCCGCTCTCTGCGACCGCCGCCAGGATCTTCCGCGCTTCGGCACTGCCATCGGCGCGCGGCGCCTGGTCGAGGCAGTTGTCGCAATTGCCGCAGGCCTGGGCCTCTTCGCCGAAATAGCCGAGCAGCACCTGGCGGCGGCATTGCGCCGTCTCGCAATAGCCGATCAGCGTGTCGAGCCGGCGGTGTGACCGCCTCTTGTGCTCTGACGAGGCATCCTCGTCGTCGATGAACAGCCGGCGCATGCGGATGTCGCCAAGGCCGTAAAGCATATGCGCTTCGGCCTCGCGTCCGTCGCGGCCGGCACGGCCGATTTCCTGATAATAGGCTTCCAGGCTGCCCGGCATATCGGTGTGGAAGACAAAGGCGACATCAGGCTTGTCGATGCCCATGCCGAACGCGATGGTTGCCACCATGACGACGCCGGACAAGGTCATGAAGGCGTTTTGATTGGCTTCACGCGCCTCCTTGCTCATGCCGGCGTGGTAAGCGAGCGCGGTGACGCCGTTGCGCTTCAGAAAGGCCGCGATCTCTTCCGTTTTCTTGCGCGACAAGCAATAGATGATGCCGCTCTTGCCCGCATGGCGCTCGATGAAGCCGAGCAGCTGGCGCTTGCTGTCCTGCTTGGGCGCGATGGCCAGCTTGATGTTGGGCCGGTCGAAACCGAGCACCAGCGTTTCGACCTGCTCGGCGAACAGGCGGGCGGCGATGTCGGTACGCGTGCTCTCATCGGCCGTCGCCGTCACCGCGATGATCGGCACATTGGCAAAGATGCCTCGCAACCGGGACAGATCCTCATATTCGGGCCGGAACGCCGGACCCCATTGCGAGATGCAATGCGCCTCGTCGATGGCGATCAGGCTGACGTGGAGCCTGGAAAGGGCGTCCAGCATGCGCTCGGTCATCAGCCGCTCCGGCGCCAGATAGAGCAGCCGCGTCTGGCCAGATGCCACACGGCGCCAGGCCGCGACATTGGCCTCGCGGTCGAGCGAGGAATTGATCGTATCGGCCGCCACGCCGGCAAGCCGCAGCGCCGCGACCTGGTCCTGCATCAGAGCCACCAGCGGCGAGACGACGAGGGTGAGCCCGCCCAGAACCAGTGCCGGAACCTGGTAGCAGAGCGATTTGCCCGCGCCCGTCGGCATGACGGCCAGCACATGGCGCCCGCCAAGCAGTGCGTCCATGACGTCGGCCTGGCCGGGGCGGAAATCGTCGAAGCCGAACACCTCCTTCAGGACGCGCCGCTTGGGATCGCCGGCCCTGATGCCCGCCGCCTGCGCCGGCATCAGACAGCCGCCCGGCGGCAAGCGATGTTTCGCGTACGGGAGAGATCGGGCAAGATGGTCAAGGGCGACTCCTTGTGAGGTCTTGGAGTAGCCCACCGCTCATCCCATCACAACCGCCCTGTCAATGCCCTCGGCAACACCGCCGGCGACGCCTTCCCCAGCGGCACACGCACCCCTGATGGATTCCGCCGCGTTGCGATGTAAGCTTGCCCTCGCCGATACGCCACGGAGGGCGCGATGCTGCAGGTGAGACAGGATTTGCTGGGCGAGCGGTTCCGGCTGCAGCGCGCCGCCTTCAAGGCACAACCCTTTCCCGACCTTGGCGTCCGCAAGGACCGGCTGAGGCGCCTGCTGGCGCTGACCGAGCGGCACGAGACCGAAATCTGCGCTGCGATCGATGCCGACTTCGGCGGCCGCTCGGCGCATGAGACCCGCCTGGCCGAACTGTTCGTCGTGCGCGCCGGCATTCGCCATGCGCTCGCCCATGTCGGCGGCTGGATGCGGGAGCGCCGCGTTGCCACCACCTTGCCGTTTCTGCCAGGCAGGAACCGCCTCGTGCCGCAGCCGCTCGGGGTCGTCGGTATCGTGTCTCCCTGGAATTATCCTTTTCAGCTCGCCGTCGCGCCGGTTACGGCCGCGCTTGCCGCCGGCAACCGCGTGCTGGTCAAGCCTTCCGAACTGACGCCTGCTTTTTCCGGGCTGCTGACCAGGCTGGCTGGCGAACATTTCGCCCCGGATGAACTCAGCGTCATCGCCGGCGATGACGATACGGGGAAAGCCTTCGTCTCGATGCCGTTCGATCATCTGCTGTTCACCGGTTCGACGGCGGTCGGACGCCAGGTTGCGATCGCCGCCGCCGCCAACCTGACCCCGGTCACGCTCGAACTCGGCGGGAAGTCGCCGGCGATCCTCGACCCCTCCTGCGATCTTGACACTGCGGTTGCCAGCGTCGCCTATGGCAAGCTGTTGAATGCCGGGCAGACCTGCATCGCGCCGGACTATTTGCTGGTGCCGAAGGGACAAGCAGGTACGATCGCCGCGAAGCTCGCGATCGCCATGGCGCGGCTCTACCCCTCGCTGCGCGACAACCCCGACTATACCGCCATCATCAGCGATCGGCATTACCAGCGTCTGCGCGCCATGATCGCGGAAGCGCGCGACACGGGTGCCGATGTCACCGAGATCAACCCGGCCGGCGAGGACCTCGGCAATGCGGGCCGGAAGCTTCCGCCGACCCTGGTCAGCAACGCAGGCTCGGACCTGAAGCTGATGCGCGAGGAGATTTTCGGCCCGGTGCTGCCGATCGTCGAATACGCCACGCTCGACGACGCGATCGCTTATGTGAACAGCGCCGACCGGCCGCTGGCGCTCTACTGGTTCGGCAATGACAGCGGCAACCGCCAGCGCATCCTGCGCGAGACGGTCGCCGGCGGCGTCACCATCAACGACTGTATGCTGCATCTGGTGCAGGAGAACCAGCCCTTCGGCGGCGTCGGCGCCAGCGGCATGGGCGCCTATCACGGCGAATGGGGTTTCCGCACCTTCAGCAAGGAGAAACCGGTCTTCCTGCAGTCGCGCTTGAGCGCGGGGAGCCTTCTGCGGCCGCCCTACGGCAAGACGTTCGAACGGCTTTTCGGCCTGCTCAGGCGCATCACCTGACGCGCATTAAGTCTATCTTCACCATGATGCGGCAGCTTTCGCACTCTGCGGTGATGTTTTGAGTACCGCGGCGCCATTGGCGCCCAGGCAACAACCCGCGCTTCCCTGGAGGCGCGGGTTTTTTCGTTGGCCGAGAAATCGTCGGCGACCCGGTCAGGCGAGGAAATCGGCGCGGTGCGGCGTAAAACTGTCGACCAGCCGCCCCGCCTCGAGCGCCTTGACGCCGTGCACCAGGCCGGAGGGCACGATGAAGCTGCCGCCGGTCTCGACGATTTCGGTCCGGCCGTCGATGGTCACCTCAAAACGGCCTTCGGCTACATAGCTCGCCTGCACATGCGGATGCGAATGCAGGGCGCCGACACCACCCTTGTCGAAACCGAATTCGACCATCATCAGTTCGTCGGTAGTGAGGAGAACCCGCCGGCGATTGCCGTCCGGGGTCGGCGTCCAGTCACCCTGGCCGGCATGCGCGAAAATCTTCGGCTCGGTCATCGTCTTCTCCTCATCGCGCCAGCCATCCCCCATCCACCGGCACCACCGCGCCATGCATATAGTTCGAGGCCGGCGCCAGCAGGAAGACGGCGGCATCGCCAATGTCTCCGGGCTCGCCCCAGCGGCCGGCGGGAATGCGCCCGAGGATAGCCGCGCTGCGGTCGGGATCGGCGCGCAGCGCCTGCGTGTTGTTGGTGTCGATATAGCCCGGCGCTATGCCATTGACGTTGATGCCCTTCGCCCCCCACTCGCAGGCGAGCAGCCTGGTGATGCCGAGCACGCCATGCTTGGACGCCGTGTAGGACGCGACGCGGATGCCGCCCTGGAAACTCAGCACCGAGGCGATGTTGACGATCTTGCCCTGGCGTCCACCGGCAAGGAGGCGCCGCGCAAAGGACTGACACAGCAGGAAGACGGACTTCAAATTGACGTCGATCACGTCGTCCCAGTCGGCTTCGCCGAGATCGACGGCATCGGCGCGCCGGATGATGCCGGCATTGTTGACCAGCCCGTCGATCGGACCGTTTTGATCCCAGACGCGGTCCAGCATCGGTCCGACTGCTGCCGTGTCGGCAAGATCGATGCTCACCGCCTCGAATTGGCCGCCCACAGCGCCTACCTTGCTCGCGGTATCGTCCATCGATGAGCGGCCGACGCCGATCACGGCGCCACCGGCGCGCGCGATCGAGATGGCAATGCCTTGGCCGATGCCGGTGTTGGCGCCGGTCACCAGGATGCGCTTGCCGGCCAGGCTGAAGGCGGAGAGGTCGCTCACCGCAGCATGTCCATCGCCACCGGATCGACATCGGTGTAGTCGACATTGTCGCCGGCCATCGCCCAGATGAAGGCATAGTTGGACGTGCCGGCGCCAGAGTGGATCGACCAGCCCGGCGACAGCACCGCCTCCTCGTTGCGCATGACGATGTGGCGTGTCTCGTCCGGCTCGCCCATGAAGTGGAAGACGCGGGCCGCCTCGGGCAGGTCGAAATAGAGATAGGCCTCCATGCGCCGGTCATGCACATGGCACGGCATGGTGTTCCAAATCGAGCCCGGCGCCAGCTGGGTCATGCCGACGACGAGCTGGCAGGTTTTTGTTCCCCCGGCATGGATGAACTGGAAGATCGAGCGCTCGTTGCAGGCCTCCTTGCTGCCGAGATCGAGGCGCTTGGCGTCATCGAGGCGGATCAGCCGGCTGGGATGAGCCTGATGCGCCGGGGCGCTGAGCAGATAGAACTTGGCGGGGTCGTTCCTATTGGCAGAAGCGAAGGAAACCGTGTCGGTGCCCATGCCGAGATAGAGCATGTCGCGCGCCCGCAGGTCGAAGGACTGGCCGCCGGCTTCGATCGTGCCGGCACCGCCGATGTTGACGGCGATCAATTCGCGCCGGTCGAGAAACCCCTTGGTGCCGGTCGGCTTGATCGCTTCCAGTGGCAATGCCGTTGCCGCAGGCACGGCGCCGCCGACGATCATGCGGTCGTAGTGCGTGTAGGTCAGGCTGATGCGCCCGGGCTGGAAGAGATCCTCGATATGGAAATTATGGCGCAGCTCATCCGTTCCCATGGCGGCCGCCGCCGCCGGGTCGATGGCGAAGCGCGATGTGTAGTCGGTGTGGTTCTGGCTCATTTCTGTCCTGGCTTTCGGTGGATCATTCGCCCGCGGCCGCCTTGACCGAGCTGGCGTAGTAGGCCTGCCGCGCCTGCAGCCGCTCGCGGTAACGCTGCTGGCTGGCGCCGAGATGGGTGCGCATCGCCTCGCGCGCGGCTTCGGCATCGCCTGCCGTGATCGCGTTCAGGATCACCAGATGCTCGCGCTGCAGCCCGCGCTGGTAGCTGTCGGACTGCGCCAGTTCGGTCGACCAGGGCGAGGTCACGTCGCACGGAATGGCGCGCCGGCCGAGCACGTCGAGCATCTCGACATAGAAGGGGTTATTGGTGGCGCTGGCGATGGCGCGATGGAAGGCGAGGTCGGCCGGACCGGTCGGCTGGCTGTCGAGCAGCAGCCGCTCGAACTCGAAGAAGGCTTCCTGGATCGCCGCCTCCTGCGCGGCGTTGCGACGGATGGCAGCGAGCCCAGCCGATTCGATCTCGATCGCCAGCCGCACCTCGAGCACGTTGAGCGCGACCGAATCCTTGGCTCCCATGTCGGCGGCGAGCGCCCCGAACATGGTCGAAATATGCTCTGTGACGAACACCCCGGCGCCCTGCCGCGGCTCGACCAGACCGTCGGCGGCAAGCTTGGCCAGCGCCTCGCGGATGACGGTTCGGCTGACGCCGAAGGTTTCGGTCAGCTGGCCCTCGGTCGGCAGCTTGTGGCCGGGCGGGATCTCGCCCGCCTGCAACTGCTTGCGGATCGCCCCCACGACGGTTTCCGACAGCTTGGGTTTTCTCTCGACCCTGAGGTCGTTTGCGGTATCGGACACCTCGGTGACCTCCCAGTGCAATTCCACGAAAAGTGCGTAGCGGCTTTCCGCCTGGAATTGCGTAAACACAAAGAGTTAGAGCGGTTCAACGATTCTAACGATCGCCGAACCGCTCTAATGGAACAGGCCCGGTAGCCACAATGAGATTTCCGGCACGTAGGTGACAAGCATCAGCACGGCGAAGGCGGCGCCGTAGAATGGCCAGATCGAGCGCATCGCGGTCCAGATCGGAATTCGCCCGATGGCGCAGCTGACGAACAGAACAGCGCCGACCGGTGGCGTGCAAAGCCCGATGCCGAGATTGAGGATGAGGATCACGCCGAAATGCACGGGATCGACCCCATAGGCCATGACGACAGGCAGGAAGATCGGCGTCGTGATGATGATCAGCGGCGACATGTCCATGAAAGTGCCGAGAATGAGCAGGACAACGTTGATCAGCAGCAGGATCACCAGCTTGTTGTCGGACACCGACTGCAGAAAGGCGACCAGTGCCGCCGGTACCCTAAGATAGGCGAGCAACCAGCCGAAGGCCGCCGCGCAGCCGATGATCATCAGCACCATGGCCGTGGTGCGCACCGACGCCGTCGTCGCCGCGACGAAGTCGCCCCAGCTCATTGAGCGGTAGATGATCAGCGTCACCAGGAAGGCGTAGACGATGGCGATGCAGGAACTCTCGGTCGCGGTGAAGACACCGGACCTGACGCCACCGAAGATGATGGCGATCAGGATGAGCCCGGGAATGGCCGCGACAAGCAGTTGCAGGGCCCGGCCGAAGCCGGCGAAGGGCTCCGTCGGATATCCCCGGCGGCTGGCGACCCAATAGGCCGTTGTCATCAGCGACAGCGCCAGCAGCAGACCCGGCAGCACGCCAGCCGTGAACAGGTCGGCGATCGAGATACGGCCGCCGGCGGAGATCGAATAGATGATCATGTTGTGGGACGGTGGAATGAGAAGCGCGATGATGGCCCCGACCGAGGTGATGTTGACGGCATAGTCGACGCCGTAGCCGCGCGCCTTCATCTGCGGGATCATCAGGCCGCCGACCGCCGACGCATCCGCCACCGCCGAGCCGGAGATGCCACCGAACATGGTCGATGCGGCGATGTTGACCTGCCCCAGGCCGCCGCGCAAATGACCGACCAGGGAGCCTGCCAGCGCGACCAGCCGCGCGGCGATACCACCGCGCACCATCAGGTCTCCGGCGAAGATGAAGAACGGGATGGCCATCAGCGAAAAGACGCTGACCCCGGAATTCAGCCGCTGGAACACCACGACCGGCGGCAAGCCAAGCGTGAGGATCGTGGCAAAGCTGGCAACGCCGAGGCAGAAGGCGATCGGCGTGCCGATGACCAGCAGGAACACGAAGGTGCCGAAGAGGACGATCAGGGCCATGGTTCAGGGCTCCTCGCCGGTTGCATGAATGTCGGCGTCGACGGGCAGGCCGGCAAAGCGCCCGGCCAGCCGTTCCAGCGAAAACAGACAGACCAGCGCCCCACCCAGGATGACCGGCAGGAAGCTGACGCCGCCCGGCAGGGCAAGTGACGGCATGACCGTGTTCCAGGTCAGCCTGGCCAATTGCACGCCATAGACGATCATGCCGGCGCCGAAGGCCAGCACGACAAGGTCGGAAATGCTGCGCAGTACCGCCTTGGCCGAAACAGGCAGGACATAGAGCAGCACGTCGAAGCCGAGATGGGTGCGTTCGCGCACGCCGACGGCGGCGCCGAGAAAAATGAACCAGCCCATCAGCAGAACCGAGAAGGATTCCGTCCAGCTCGGCGAACGGTTCAGCACATAACGCGAGAAGACCTGCCAGAAGATGATGATCGTCATCAGCGTCAGGCCGGCGCCGCTGATCCAAAGCGCCAGCCTGGCAAGCCCTGACAGGACCCGCTCCGCACCCAGCCAGAATCCTCGCATGGCCGACACGTCCGAAGGCAGCGCGGGGGCCTCCGCGCTGCTCGATCCATTGCCCTTGCTGTTCATTTCTCGGCCTGTATGCGGGCGGCTAGGTCCTTCAGTTCGGGCGTCGACAAGTACTTGTCGTAGACGGGCTTCATCGCGTCGATCAGCGGCTGTTTGTCGATCTCGCTGACCTTGACGCCCGCGGCCTCGACGATGCCGCGCGACTTCTTCTCCTGCGCGTCCCACAGTTCGCGCATCTTGACGACGCTGTCCTTGGCTGCCTGGCGCACGATCGCCTGGTCTTCCGGCGAGAGCTTGTCCCAGCTTGCCTTCGACATGACCAGCACTTCCGGCACGATCTGGTGTTCGTCCATCGTGTAATGCTTGGCCACTTCGTAGTGCTTGGCGGATTCGAAGCTCGGCCAGTTGTTTTCGGCGCCGTCGATGACGCCGGTCTGCAGCGCCGAATAGACTTCGCCATAGGCCATCGGCGTGGCGTTGGCGCCAAGCGCGTTGACCATGTCGACGAACACATCGGACTGGATGACGCGGAACTTCATGCCTTTCATGTCCGCCATCGAGGTAATGTCCTTCTTGGTGTTGTAGAAGGACCGAGCACCGGAATCGTAGAAGGCGAGGCCGACGAGATCATGCGCCTCGAACGCCTTCAGGATCTGGTCGCCGACAGCGCCGTCCATGACGTGGCGCATGTGCTTGACGGAGCGGAACATGTAGGGCAGCGACGGCACGGCGGTCTCCGGCACGATGCCGTTGAACGGTCCCATCGAGACGCGGTCGAGGTCGATGACGCCGGCCTGGGTCTGCTCGATTGTGTCCTTTTCCTCGCCGAGCTGCGCCGAGTGATAGACCTCGATCGAATAGCGGCCTGCGGTGCGCTGCTTGATCAGGTCGCCCATGTACTTGACCGCCTCGACGGTCGGGTAGCCGTCCGGATGGGTATCCGAGGATCGCAGCACGGTTTCGGCGTTGGCAGCGCCGATCAGCAGCGAACCGATGGCGAATGTCGCCGCCGTCAATTTCGAAAAATGCAACATGACTTCCTCCCTTTGAAAATCGAAACGCCCGGCTCAGAGCCGGTACGCATTCTTGGCAAGCGTGTAGGCAAGCTCCTTCGCGAGTTCATGCGCCTCGTCCTCACGCAGCCTGTGCTCGGCGACGAGACGCGCCAGGAACGCACAGTCGACCCGCCGCGCCACGTCGTGGCGGGCCGGTATCGACGGAAAGGCGCGAGTGTCGTCGTTGAAGCCGACCGTGTTGTAGAAGCCGGCGGTCTCGGTGGTCATCTCGCGGAACCGGCGCATGCCTTCCGGGCTGTCGTGGAACCACCAGGCCGGCCCGAGCTTCAGCGCCGGATAGACGCCGGCCAGCGGCGCCAGTTCGCGCGCGTAGCTGGTTTCGTCCAGCGTGAACAGGATGACGGTCAGGTCGCGCTCAAGCCCGACGCAGTCCAGTAATGGCTTCAACGCCGTGACATAGTCGGTCCGGGTCGGGATATCGAAACCCTTGTCCCTGCCGAATTTCTGGAAAGCAGAAGCCGAATGATTGCGCATGGAGCCGGGATGGATCTGCATGACCAGCCCGTCGTCCCGGCTCATCTTGGCCATCTCGGTCAGCATCTGCGCGCGAAACAATTTTCGCTCGCGCTCATCCTGCGAGCCGGCGCGAACCCGGTTGAACAGCTCCTGCGCCGCCGCATCGGAAAGATTGGCGGTCTCCGCCGTGGGATGACCGTGATCCGACGAAGTCGCGCCGAAGCTCTTGAAAAAGGCGCGCCGCTGGCGATGTGCGTCGAGATAACCGGCCCAGGCCCCGGTGTCGCAGCCGGTGATCTCGCCGAGCCGATCGAGATTGGCCGAAAAGCCTTCGAATTCGGGATCGACGACGGCGTCCGGCCGATAGGCGGTGACGACACGGCCCTCCCAGCCGCTGTCGCGGATCATCTGGTGCCATTTGAGATCGTCGAGCGCGCCTTCGGTGGTCGCGATGACCTCGATGTTGAAGCGCTCGAACAGCGCGCGAGGGCGGAAGTTCTCCCACTGCAGCAGCGTTGCGATCGTATCGTAATGGCGGTCGGCGGTCGCGGCGCTCAACGGCTCTTCGATGCCGAACAGATGCGCAAGGACATGGTCGAACCACAACCGGGTCGGCGTGCCGCGGAAGAGATAATAGTGTTCGGCGAACAGCCGCCAGATAGCTCTGCCGTCGGTCTCGACGGGCGCACCATCAAGGGTCGGCACGCCGAGAGCCTCCAGCCGCACGCCCTGGCTGAACAGCATGCGAAAAATATAGTGGTCCGGCACGATGAGCAGTTGCGCGGGATCGGGGAACGGCTCGTTCAGCGCATACCAGCGCGGGTCGGTATGGCCGTGCGGGCTGATGATGGGCAGGTCCTTGATGCCGGCGTAGAGGGCGCGGGCAATCGACAGCTGACGCGCCTCGGCTGAAAACAGCAAATCCGCATTGGTCAGTGCCACGGCCATCCTCCGGCTCCATGGGTAGGATCGGTCAGAAATAATGTCAACATACAAAAATCGGATTGTTGTATGATGACTCCTAGGCAAAGCTGAGCATTGTCGGCGGACGCCGTCAGTGTTACCCCGCAAATCGTTCCACGAGATGAGTGCCGAACCGATGACAGACCGCCGCCTTTCCAACCGCATGGCGCAGGCATTGCCGGCCAAGGTCGCCGCGCCTCGATATGATCGTGGCGCAATCACGCCGGGCATCGTGCATCTGGGCGTCGGCGCCTTTCACCGCGCCCACCAGGCCGCTTATATCGATGAATGCCTGGCGGCCGGAGAAACGGACTGGGGCATATCAGGCGTGTCGCTGCGCAGCGCGGAAACGCGCGACGCGCTGGCGCCGCAGGACGGGCTCTACACCTTGGCTGTGCGCGGCAGCGGCGGCGAGAAGCTGCATGTCATCGGCTCGATCGGCTCGCTGCTGGTGGCGCCGGAAGACCCGGAAGCGGTGCTGGCGGTGCTGGCCGATCCGCGTACCCGCATCGTGACGCTGACGATCACCGAGAAAGCCTATTTGCGGGCGGCCGGCGGCGGATTGGACGCAGCGCATGCCGACATCGTCCACGACCTGGCCAATCCGCGAACACCGAAGACGGCGCATGGTTTTCTGACCGAAGCGCTCGCCCGGAGGCGGGGCGCTGGCACCCCGCCCTTTACCGTGCTTTGTTGCGATAACCTGCCGGCCAACGGCGCCACCTTGCACCGGCTGCTGATCGAATTCGCCACGCTGCGCGATGCAAGTGCCAGTTCGGCGGGCAATGCCGGAATGGCCGACCACATCGCCAGTCACGTCGCATTTCCCTCAAGCATGGTCGACCGCATTGTGCCAGCCACGACCGACGCCGACAGGGCGCGGATAGCGGGCGAACTTGGTATCGACGACGCCTGGCCCGTGATGACGGAACCCTTCCGCCAGTGGGTGATCGAGGACGATTTCCCGACGGGCCGTCCGGCCTGGGAAAAATTCGGCGTCACCATGGTTGGGGATGTCGCTCCCTTCGAGGACATGAAGCTGAGGCTGCTCAACGGCGCGCATTCGGGCATCGCCTATCTCGGCCTGCTCTGCGGCCACGCGACGGTCGACAGTGCCTTCGCCGATCCGGCGATCCGGCTGTTCGTCGACGCGCTATGGCAAGAGGCCATAACAACATTGCCGGACGATGCCGGCCTCGACCCATCAGCCTATACCGCCGAGCTTGCCGAGCGCTTTTCGAACACGGCACTTGCCCACCGCACGGCGCAGATCGCCAATGACGGCAGCCAGAAACTGCCGCAGCGCATTATCGCCTCGGCTGTCGAGTGCCTCGAAGCCGGCACCGAGCTGGTCCATCTCACGCTGGTGGTGGCTGCCTGGATCGCCGCCTGCGCGGCGCGCGGAAAGACGTTGCCGGAAGGCCATTTCACCGATCCGCTCGATGCGCCGATGACCGCGCTTTTGGACCAGCAGCTGCCGGCGAATGAAACCGCGACAGCGGTGTTTGACATGGCCGGCTTCGCCCGGGATCACGCCGAGCGCCAGACGCTGATCGAACTCGTGGCCGTCCATCTCGTCCACCTGCGACGAGACGGCCCGACTTTGGCCTTCGCCGCGCTCGGCATAGAAGCCGAAGGACAGTAAGGCGCGAGCGGTACAGAACCTTGATGTCGGCGGCGCAGCGCCCCCTCTGTCCTGCCGATGTCGCGCAACTCCGGCACCGCCGCCACATCAACTCTCACGCCATAATGTCCCGACAAACAAAAAAGCGGGGCAATGCCCCGCTTTCAATCCGTTGTCCCGCGACGCGTTTCAGGCCGGCAGGATCGCGCCTTCCAGCGTGGTGAGCTGGCTAAGGAATTGTTCGGCCTTGCCGCGCGCCTGGTCGTCCTTGGCGTCGGCAGCATCTTCCCTGGCTTCCTGGATGCGGCGGGCGAGATCGGCGCGGTCGACATCCTTCACCGCGACAGCCGATTCCGCCAGCAGCGTGCAGCCGGCCGGGACGATGTCGGCGAAGCCGCCGAACACGACATAGCGTTCTTCGCTGCCCGAGGCGCTCTTCACCGTGACGACACCCGGCTTGATCGTGGTCATGACCGGTGCGTGATGAGCCATGACGGTCATCTCGCCTTCGGCGCCTGGAATAACGACGGATTCGACCTCGGCGGAAACCAGCAGGCGTTCCGGGGAAACCAGTTCGAACTTGAAAGCTTCAGCCATGTCAATTTAGTGAGTAGGGAATAGTGAGTAGGAAGTAGGGCGAGAGAACAACTATCCGACTCGCCCAGCTGCTATTCACTACTGACTACTGACTACTCCCTATTCGCTTTATTTACGCCGCTTCTGCCGCGAGGCGCTGTGCCTTCTCGACCGCTTCCTCGATGCCGCCGACCATGTAGAAGGCGGCTTCCGGCAGGTGGTCGTAATCGCCGTTGCAAAGGCCCTTGAAGCCCTTGATGGTGTCGGCGAGGTCGACCAGCTTGCCCGGCGCGCCGGTGAACACTTCGGCGACGAAGAAGGGCTGCGACAGGAAGCGCTCGATCTTGCGGGCGCGGGCCACGGTCTGCTTGTCCTCTTCCGAGAGCTCGTCCATGCCCAGGATGGCGATGATGTCCTGCAGCGACTTGTAGCGCTGGAGGATCGACTGCACCTGGCGGGCGACGCCATAATGCTCGTCGCCGACGACCAGCGGGTCGAGCATGCGCGAGGTCGAGTCCAGCGGATCGACGGCCGGATAGATGCCCTTCTCGGCGATCGAACGGTTCAGCGTCGTCGTCGCGTCAAGGTGGGCGAACGAGGTCGCCGGCGCCGGATCGGTCAAGTCGTCGGCCGGCACGTAGATCGCCTGCACCGAGGTGATCGAGCCCTTGGTGGTGGTGGTGATGCGTTCCTGCAGCGCGCCCATGTCGGTGGCGAGCGTCGGCTGGTAGCCCACGGCCGACGGGATGCGGCCGAGCAGAGCCGACACTTCGGAACCCGCCTGCGTGAAGCGGAAGATGTTGTCGACGAAGAACAGCACGTCCTGGCCCTGGTCGCGGAAATATTCGGCGACCGTCAGGCCGGTCAGGCCGACACGGGCGCGCGCGCCCGGCGGCTCGTTCATCTGGCCGTACACCAGCGCTGCCTTGGAGCCTTCACCGCCGCCCTTCTTGTTGACGCCGGATTCGATGAACTCGTGATAGAGATCGTTGCCTTCGCGGGTGCGCTCGCCGACGCCGGCGAACACCGAATAGCCGCCATGTGCCTTGGCGATGTTGTTGATCAGTTCCTGGATCAGCACGGTCTTGCCGACGCCGGCGCCGCCGAACAGGCCGATCTTGCCGCCCTTGGCGTAAGGCGCCAAGAGGTCGAGCACCTTGATGCCGGTGATCAGGATCTGGGCTTCCGTCGACTGCTCGACATAGGTCGGAGCCGGCTGATGGATCGAGCGCATTTCGATTGCGTCGACCGGGCCTTCTTCGTCGACCGGCTCGCCGATGACGTTGATGATGCGGCCGAGCATGCCCGGGCCGACCGGCACGGTGATCGGAGCGCCGGTGTCGCGCACTTCCTGGCCGCGCACCAGGCCTTCGGTGGAGTCCATGGCAATGCAGCGCACGGTGTTTTCACCCAAATGCTGGGCAACTTCGAGCACCAGGCGGTTGCCGACATTGGTCGTCTCGAGCGCGTTCAGGATCGCCGGCAGGTGATCGCCGAACTGCACGTCGACAACGGCGCCGATGACCTGGCGAACCTTGCCGACAACGCCGGTGGCTTTCGTGGCCACGGCCTGCGTCTTGGCGGCCACGGCCTTGGCCGGCGCCGCTGCTGCCTTGGCCGGAGCAGCCTTTGCCGCCGCTGCCGGAGCCCTGGCCGCTTTCACTGGGGCTGCTGCCTTGGGGGCTGCCGCCTTCGGAGTTGCCTTCTGGGGGGTCGCTGCTTTCGCCATCGTCTTTACCCTTTTCGTCCTTTGTTTCTCACGCGGTCCGGTTCGCGGGACAGTCACCCGCGGACCGCGCCTAGAGCGCCTCGGCGCCCGAAATGATTTCGATCAGTTCCTTGGTGATCTGCGCCTGCCGCTGGCGGTTGTAGGTGATCGATAGCTTGTTGATCATCTCGCCGGCGTTGCGCGTCGCATTGTCCATGGCGCTCATCTTGGCGCCCATTTCGCCGGCGGCGTTTTCGAGCAGCGCCCGGAAAACCTGCACGGAGATGTTGCGCGGGATGAGGTCGGAGAGGATTTCGCCCGGCTCCGGCTCATATTCATAGACGGCGCTGCCGCCATCCACCGCCGCGGCCGGAGCCGAAGCGGTGCTGGCCGGGATGATCTGCTGCGCGGTCGGGATCTGGCTGATCACCGACCTGAACTGCGAATAGAACAGCGTGCAGATGTCGAAGGCGCCCTCGTTGAAGAGATGGATGACCTTCTTGGCGATCGCGTCGGCATTGACGAAGCCGAGCGTCTTGACCTCGCGCAGATCGACACGGTCGATGATCATCGATGCATAGTCGCGGCGCAGGATGTCGAAACCCTTCTTGCCGACGCAGATGATCTTGACCTGCTTGCCATCGGCCAGAAGCCGGCGGATGTGGTCGCGGGCAAGACGGGCGATCTGCGAATTGAAGCCGCCGCACAGGCCGCGCTCGGCGGTGCAGACCACGAGCAGATGCACGGCGTCCTTGCCGGTGCCCGTCATCAGCGCCGGGGCATCGCCGCCACCGCCGATCGCCTGGGTGATGTTGGCCAGCACGGAACCCATGCGCTCCGAATAGGGGCGCGCCGCTTCCGCCGCCTCTTGCGCACGGCGCAGCTTCGCCGCGGCGACCATCTGCATCGCCTTGGTGATCTTCTGCGTCGCCTTGACCGAGGCGATACGGTTACGAAGGTCTTTTAATGAAGGCATGCTTCAAACCTGATCCCGTCTTGTCTCATCCGGACTGGCGCTTCGCTTAGGCGAAGGTCTTGGCGAAGGCGTCGATCTCGGCCTTGAGCTTGGCGCGCAGATCGTCCGAAAGCGCCTTTTCCTTGCGGATGGCGTCGAGAACGTCCTTGCCCGCCGCACGCATGTGGCTGAGCAGGCCGTGCTCGAACTTGCCGACCTGGTTGACCGGCAGCTTGTCGAGATAGCCGTTGACGCCGGCGAAGATCACCGCGACCTGCTCTTCCGTCTTCAGCGGCGAGAACTGCGGCTGCTTCAGGAGTTCGGTCAGGCGCGATCCGCGGTTGAGCAGGCGCTGCGTGGCGGCGTCGAGATCCGAACCGAACTGCGCGAAGGCAGCCATTTCGCGGTACTGCGCGAGCTCGCCCTTGATCGAGCCGGCAACCTGCTTCATCGCCTTGATCTGCGCGGCCGAGCCCACGCGGCTGACCGACAGGCCGACGTTGACGGCCGGACGGATGCCCTGGAAGAACAGGTTGGTTTCGAGGAAGATCTGGCCGTCGGTGATCGAGATCACGTTGGTCGGGATATAGGCCGACACGTCGTTGGCCTGCGTCTCGATGATCGGCAGGGCGGTCAGCGATCCGCCGCCCAGATCGTCGTTGAGCTTGGCAGCGCGCTCGAGCAGGCGCGAGTGCAGGTAGAAGACGTCGCCGGGATAGGCTTCGCGGCCCGGCGGGCGGCGCAGCAACAGCGACATCTGGCGATAGGCGACGGCCTGCTTCGACAGATCGTCATAGCTGATCAGCGCATGCATGCCGTTGTCGCGGAAATATTCGCCCATGGTGCAGCCGGCGAACGGCGCCAGGAACTGCATCGGCGCCGGGTCGGAAGCGGTGGCGGCGATGATGATCGAGTATTCGAGCGCGCCGCGCTCTTCCAGAACCTTGACGAACTGCGCGACGGTCGAACGCTTCTGGCCGACGGCGACGTAGACGCAGTAGAGCTTTTCCTTTTCCGGGCCGTTGTCGTGCACCGACTTCTGGTTGAGCATTGTATCGAGGATGATGGCGGTCTTGCCGGTCTGGCGGTCACCGATGACCAGCTCGCGCTGGCCGCGGCCGACCGGGATCAGCGCGTCGATGGCCTTGAGGCCGGTCGACATCGGCTCGTTGACCGATTTGCGCGGAATGATGCCCGGCGCCTTAACGTCGACACGCTTGCGTTCGGTCGCCTTGATCGGGCCCTTGCCGTCGATCGGGTTGCCGAGCGCGTCGACGACGCGGCCGAGCAGGCCGGGGCCGACGGGAACGTCGACGATGGCGCCGGTGCGCTTGACGATGTCGCCTTCCTTGATGTCGCGGTCGGCGCCGAAGATAACGACGCCGACATTGTCGGCTTCGAGGTTGAGCGCCATGCCGCGGATGCCGCCGGGGAATTCGACCATTTCGCCGGCCTGGACATTGTCGAGGCCATAGACGCGGGCGATACCGTCACCGACGGACAGCACCTGTCCGACTTCGGAGACCTCGGCCTCCTTGCCGAAATTCTTGATCTGGTCTTTCAGAATTGCGGAAATTTCCGCGGCGCGGATGTCCATCAGCCGACCTCTTTCAGTGCAAGCTTGAGCGAATTGAGTTTGGTTTTGAGCGACGTATCGATCTGGCGCGAGCCCATCTTGACCACCAGCCCGCCGAGCAGCGACGGATCGACGGTGACGGAAATGGTCACGTCCTTGCCGGCAACGCCCTTCAGCGCCGCCTTGAGTTCGGTCTGCTGGGCCGCGGTCAGCTCATGAGCCGACGTCACGTCGGCGGCGGCCTCGCCACGGTGTTCAGCGGCGATCTGGCGGAATGCCTTGATCATGCCGGGCACCGCGAACAGGCGGCGGTTCTTGGCGACGACGCGCAGGAAATTGCCGGTCAGGCCGGTGATGCCGGCCTTGTCGGCGATCGCCCCGATGGCCTTGGCCTGGTCCTCGCTGGAGAATACCGGGCTGTTGATCAGCCGGGTCAGGTCGGCACTGCCCGCGAGCATGGCCTCGAAACTGGTGAGGTCGGCCTCGACCTTGGCCACGGAATTTGCCTGCGATGCCAGTTCGAACAGCGAACCGGCATAGCGTTCTGCGACACCTGAGATTGGCGATGACGATTGAGCCACGGACCGTCTTTTCTCTTGTCTGACAGGCCGCAGATTGTTGGCGCGAGCAAAAACTCTGGCTAAATCTTTGACCTTACTGCATTTTTCCAAGCACGGAGGCGCGGCTTCCGCTATCCCCGGCCGAAAGTCGATTGCCGTCTAGCACAGGCATTTTAAGACCGCAATGCGTCGTTCCGCATGGTTTTCAGGCACTATTGTCGCATCCGGCGAAAGATCAGCGTCCTGCGCGCCTGAATACCCCAGGATTCAGGGCACAAAGCCGAAGGCAAAGGCAAGCGGCAAGGCCGCGAGCGCCAATTCCACCACAATGGAAACCCAATTGAAAGGTGTATTGGCGCCATCCGACATCATCGACAGCAGCCGGCCGAATGCGGTGAACAGCCAGGAAAATCCGAGAGCCATGTAGACCAGGGGCTGCGCGAGCAGGATGCAGCACAGGCCGACTCCGAGATAGAAGCCCGACATGCGGCCGCGCCCCTCGGCGATCGCCCCCGCCTTCTCGGGTTTCGCCTGCAGGCGCAGGATACGGAACGCCAGCCCCGGCGCCAGGAAAAACAGAAGACCGAGCAGCACGGTGAAGACCGCGCTCGACCAGGCCAGCCATTCGCCCTGGCTCGTCGGCCATGGAAGCGAAAAATCCATCGTGTCCCCTCGAAATGCCTGTTTTGAAAGTCGCTGACATTCTAGCGAAGGAAAGAGCCGGCGCCAGATGCCTTCAGCCACTTTAGGAGACGCGCATCAACCGAGTGCGAATTCCACCGCCGCCCCGGCATGGATGCGCGTCGTGTCGAAAACCGGGATGTCGAAATCATCCTGGCCGATGAGCATGGTGATCTCGGTGCAGCCCATGATCAGGCTGTCGGCGGCTTCGTCGCGGCGCAAGCGGTTTGCCTCGGCGACATAGGCCGCCTTCGAGGCTTCGGTGACGATGCCCTGACAGAGTTCCTCGTAGATGACGCGATGCACCATGTCGCGCCCGGCCGAATCCGGCACCACTGGCGACAGGCCATATTTGTCGGCAAGCCGGCCCTTGTAGAAGTCCTGCTCCATGGTGAACCGCGTTGCCAGCAGCGCCGGCCGCCGCAGGCCGGCCTGCCTGACCGTGGCCGCGGTGGCGTCGGCGATATGGATCAGCGGGATCGACACAGCCGCCTGCACCTGGTCGGCCAGTCTGTGCATGGTGTTGGTGCACAGAAGCAGGCCCTCCGCACCGCCGGCCTCAAGTTTGTGTGCGGCATCGATCAGCAGCGCACCGGCACCGTCCCAGTCGCCATCATGCTGCCGTTCGGCGATCTCGGCGAAATCGAACGACCAGAGCAGCAGCCTCGCCGAATGCAGACCGCCCAGCCGCTCGCGCACGATCTCGTTGAGCAGGCGGTAGTAGATGGCGGTCGATTCCCAGCTCATGCCGCCGAGCAGGCCGAGGGTTTTCATGAGATCTTCCGTTTCTCTCGTCGAGGCAGCTGTAGCTGAATTTGTGTTCCTACAAAAAGCTCTGCGGGTCGATGTCCACCTGCACCCGAACCGAGCCGCGCTGTTTCGGCCCGTTGGCCAGCATGGTGCGGATGAAGCTCTGCATGTCGGCGCGCCGTTCGCCCTGGATCAGCAGGCGGAAGCGGTGGCGACCGCCGAGCAACGATAATGGCGCTTCCGCCGGCCCGAGCACGAACAGATCCGGCGCCTCCGGTGCGGAGCGGCGCAGGCCGCGTGCATGGCCTTCCGCTTCCGCCCGCGTCACCGCGCTGACGATGACGCCTGCCAGCCGGCCGAAGGGCGGCAAGGCAGCGCGTTCGCGCTCTGAAATCTCGCGCTGGTAGAAAGACTCGGCATCGCCGGAGACGATCGCCCGCATCACCGGATGGTCGGGCTGGAAGGTCTGCAGCAGGCCAAGGCTCTTCTTGCCGGTGCGGCCGGCACGGCCGGTCACCTGGCTGAGCAGCTGGAAGGTGCGCTCGGCGGCGCGCGGATCGCCATTGGCAAGGCCCAGATCGGCATCGACGACGCCGACCAGCGTCATGTTCGGGAAATTGTGACCCTTGGCGACCAGTTGCGTGCCGATGACGATATCGGCCTCGCCGTTGGCGATAGCCTCCAGTTCCAGCCGCAACCGTCGTACACCCCCCATTATATCCGACGACAGCACGATGGTACGCGCGTCCGGGAAATGCGTGACGACCTCTTCGGCGATGCGCTCGACCCCCGGCCCGCAAGCGACCAGATGGTCGAGCGTGCCGCATTCGGGGCAGGCTTCCGGACGGCGCTCATTGTGACCGCAGTGATGACACACCAACTGGCCGCGAAAGCGGTGTTCGACCAGCCAGGCCGAGCACACCGGGCAGCCGAAGCGATGGCCGCAGACCCGGCACAGCGTCAGCGGCGCATAGCCGCGCCGGTTGAGGAACAGCAGCGACTGTTCCTGCTTCTCCAGCGTCTTGCGCATATGGTCGATCAGCACCGGCGACAGGAAGCCGCCACGGGCCGGCGGCGCGCGGCGCATGTCGATCGACTTGAGATCGGGAAGTGCCGCCTCAGCGAAGCGGGCGGAAAGAACAGCCCTGGCATAGCGGCCCTGGCTTGCGTTGACCCGGCTTTCGACCGACGGCGTCGCCGACGCCAGGACCACCGGAAAGCTGCCAATATGCCCACGCACGACAGCCATGTCGCGCGCATTGTAGAAGACACGGTCTTCCTGCTTGTAGGCCGGGTCGTGCTCCTCGTCGACCACGATCAGGCCAAGTTCCTTGAACGGCAGGAACAGCGCCGAGCGTGCGCCGGCGACGACACGCACGCCCCCTTCCGCCACTTGCCGCCAGACTTTTTCGCGCATCCTGGGCGGCAGATCGGAATGCCATTCCCCCGGCTTGGCGCCGAAGCGCTGCTGGAAGCGTTCGAGGAAAGCATGGGTCAGCGCGATTTCGGGCAGCAGGATCAGCACCTGTTTTCCCTGATCGAGCGCGGCCGCCACCGCCTCGAAATAGACCTCCGTCTTGCCGGACCCGGTGACGCCGTCGAGCAGCGCTACATTGAACGCACCGGCCGCGACATTGGCGCGCAGCATCGACGCGGCGTCGTTCTGGTCCGGCATCAGATCCGGCACGGCATAGCTTGGGTCGGGTGCGGCCACCACAGGGCGCGGCGGGATCATCACCGTTTCGAACACGCCTTGCGCTTTCAGCCCCTCGATCACCGTCGACGACACGCCGGCGGCATGCGCCAGCCCCGAGCGCGTCCAGGCCAGCCCGCCTTCGGCTGTCTCCAGCACCCGCGTCCTCGCATCCGTCATCCGATCGGGCATGACGAGCGTCCGCTGCAGTCCTTCGATCCAGGGTTCGGGATCGAAAGCTTCCGGCGCACGCAGCAGCATGCGCGCCACCATGCCCGGAGCCGACAGCGTGTATTGCGCCACCCAGTCGACGAAGCGGCGCATGGCGCGATCGATCGGCGGACAGTCGAAAACCTGTTCGATCGGGCGCAATTTCCTGGCATCGACCTGCTCGACCACGCCGTCCCAGACGATGCCCGCGACCTGACGCGGCCCGAGCGGCACGCGCACGATCGAGCCCGGCACCACCCGCATGCCGGCCGGCACGGCATAGGTGTAGGGGCGTTCGGCCGGCATCGGCACCAGCACCGGTGCGGCTGCGGCAAAGGGCGAATCTTCGATCATGAGGCGTGACCTTGCCCCGACTTTGCTCTAGATCAAAGGGCAACGCTGAACGTGCCTTCGCAGGCACCACGAAATCGTCAGGAGACCGCCATGAAATTTTTTGCCGACACAGCCGATATCAAGGAAATCCGTGAACTGATCGATCTGGGGTTGCTCGACGGCGTCACCACCAACCCGTCGCTGATCCTGAAATCGGGCGGCAAAATCGCCGAGGTCACCAAGCAGATCTGCGACATCGTCGAAGGCCCGGTTTCCGCGGAAGTCGTGGCGACCGAATACAAGCAGATGATGGCCGAGGCCGAGGTGTTGGCCAAGATCGCGCCGAATGTCGCCATCAAGGTGCCGTTGACGCTGGACGGATTGAAGGCCTGCAAGACGATCCGCACCGAGATGAACCGCATGGTCAACGTCACGCTGTGCTTCTCGGCCAACCAGGCGCTGCTCGCCGCCAAGGCAGGCGCCTCCTTCATCTCGCCCTTCGTCGGCCGCATCGACGATACCGGTTCTGACGGCATGGAAGTGATCCAGGAGATCCGTCAGATCTACGACAATTACGATTTCCAGACCGAGATCCTGACCGCTTCCGTGCGCACAGTGAACCACGTGAAGCAGGCGGCGCTCATCGGCGCCGATATCGTCACCGCGCCACCCGCGACCCTGAAGGCGCTGGTCAATCACCCGCTGACCGACAAGGGCCTTGCCGCCTTCCTCGCCGACTGGGCAAAGACCGGCCAGAAAATCGGCTGAGCGAGCTTATGCCCGATACGAAAAAAGGCCGGGCAACCGGCCTTTTTTATGCGTTGCGGATCAAGGGGCCGATCGATCCGTGCCGTCATCCCCAGGGATGGTTACCGGTGGGCGCTTGCCCGCCATGATCTCGCGCTTGCCGACATGGTTCGGTGCGCCGACCAGACCCTCCTTCTCCATCCGCTCGACCAGTGAAGCGGCGCGGTTGTAGCCGATGCCAAGGCGGCGCTGGATGTAGGACGTCGAACATTTCTTGTCGCGCAACACCACCTTGACCGCCTCGTCATAGCTGGAATCGCCGTCCTCGGCGGCAACGGCTCCCTTGTCGAAGACCGCTCCCTGGTCGTCTTCCTCTTCCTCTTCATCCTCGTCGGCCGTTACGGTCTCCAGATATTCGGGGCGGCCCTGCGCCTTCAAATGCGCCACGACATGCTCGACCTCGGCGTCGGACACAAAGGGGCCGTGCACGCGGGCGATGCGCCCGCCGCCCATCATGTGCAGCATGTCGCCCTGGCCGAGCAGCTGCTCGGCACCCTGCTCGCCCAAAATGGTGCGGCTGTCGATCTTGGAGGTGACCTGGAAGGAGATGCGGGTCGGGAAGTTGGCCTTGATCGTGCCGGTGATCACGTCGACTGAAGGCCGCTGCGTTGCCATGATCAGGTGGATGCCGGCGGCGCGCGCCATCTGCGCCAGGCGCTGGATGGCGCCTTCGATCTCCTTGCCGGCGACCATCATCAGGTCGGCCATCTCGTCGACGATGACGACGATGTAGGGCATCGGCGCGAGGTCGATCTCCTGCTGCGGCTCGCCGGTGCCCTTCTCGAAGCCGGCCTGCACGGTCATGACGACCGTCTCGCCCTTGTCGCGGGCAGTGGCGGCACGCTCGTTGTAGCCGTCGATGTTGCGCACGCCGAGCCGCGCCATCTTGCGATAGCGGTCTTCCATCTCGCGCACCGCCCATTTGAGCGCGGTAACCGCCTTCTTGGGATCGGTGACGACGGGCGTGAGAAGGTGCGGGATACCGTCGTAAACTGACAGCTCGAGCATCTTCGGGTCGACCATGATCAGCCGGCATTCTTCCGGCTTCAACCGGTAGAGCAGCGACAGGATCATGGTGTTGATGGCGACCGACTTGCCGGACCCGGTGGTGCCGGCGACGAGCAGATGCGGCATTTTCGCCAGCTCGGCGATGACAGGTTCGCCGCCGATCGTCTTGCCAAGGCAAAGCGCCAGCTTGCAGCTGGTCTTGCGGAAGCCCTGCGATTCGATCAGTTCACGGAAATAGACGGTCTCGCGTGTCTCGTTCGGCAGCTCGATGCCGATGACGTTGCGGCCGGGCACCACGGCGACGCGCGCCGAGACGGCCGACATGGAGCGAGCGATGTCGTCGGCGAGACCAATCACGCGGGAAGATTTGACGCCCGGCGCCGGCTCGAACTCATAAAGGGTAACGACCGGGCCGGGGCGAACATGGATGATCTCGCCGCGCACGCCGAAATCCTCCAGCACGCTTTCCAGGAGATCGGCATTCTGCTCAAGCCGCTCCTGCGACATGTAGAAGCCCTGCCCTTCCGGCGGCTGCTGCAGCAGCTCCTCCGAGGGAAGCGCGTAGCCTTCGCCCGTCACCGGCTGCACAACCTTGCCAGCCATGGGCAGCGACGGCGAACGCACGGCGGGAACGGTTTCCTCCACGCGTTGCAAAAGTGGCGCCGGGGCGGCGCTGGCTGCGGCAGGCGCCGTCGCGGCCGTTGTCCGACCCAGCCGGGCGGCTCTGCCCGCCGGGACGGCCGGCTCGACCACCACCTTGTTGGAGTTGGCCGGAAAGACGTCCGGCAGGGCAGGTGGAACCTGGCCAGGAAGGCATTCGATGACACGGAACAAGGCGGTGACATCGGCCACCGCCGGTCCGGAGACATCGGCCCGGGCGGCGGCAACCGGCGGAGCCGGCATCGGTGCACGCGGGACCGGGCTGACTTGGCGGGCGGGCGTCACGTCGACCAGAAGCGGCGCCAAGCCCTCGAAGAAGGCGTGATCCGAAAGATAGGGCCGCCGCGCTTTTTCAGCGGAGGCTGCTTTGACCGGCGCGCCATTCCCGACAACGGGCGCCGGGCGCGTGGCCGCTCGTGCTGTTGCTGGCACCTTTAGAGCCGCCGGCGCAACGCCTTTCGCCGTCTCGCCGCTACGCGCCGGCTGAGCGGGCCCGGCCGGTGCCGGTCCGCGATGCATGACGGTGCCAGGACCGACCTGCTGCGTCGGGAGCGCCTGCCGTGCGTCCTGCTCGGCAACGTCGTCCTGCGGTTGGCGGTGCTTTGGCTCATAGTCCGGCGTGCGTGTAAAACGCACATTGGGCGCAAGGAAAAAATACTCTTGCCACGCCGGGCTTTCGGTGTCGCCACCCTGCGGGAAAGAAGCGCCGGACTGGCGGACATCGACCTTGCCGCGCGGGCCGCCGGAACGCTCTCCTTGGGGCTCATCGGGCGCAGCTGTGTGCAACGAATTGATCCGAGAAAAACGCCTGGCTTCCATGCTCAAGACTCACTGTGAAACGACTGCCGAGCAATAGGGAGCGAGTGGTTAACAGTTGCTTCCCGTCGGCGTCGCTGGAGCGATCGAGACGCATCTTTCGCGGCGAAGCGCTGAGCTGGAAAGCAGGGCGAACCTTGGTCACGTGAAACCCGCGGATAGGATTCACATGGCGCCAAAAGCCCGGCTGCCGGCGCGTTTCCATCGCCCGGACACAGGATCAGGATATCGAGAGAATGAGAGAGGGCGTTCGGCCCTCTTTTGAGACGGCGAACGCGCTAGCTGGCCGCCTTGCCGTGCCGGGCCAGATCCTGGGCGATCGACAGTTGCAGGGCTTCAGCCAGTTCGCGCGCGGCGCGGTTCTCGGCGTCGATCTGCGCCCGGTAGGAGGCAAACTCCTGACGTGGCCTGTCGAAGGACGAAGTGATCGCCCGCTTGCCGACGGCGATCACCGCGCCGGTTTTCACATCGGTCAGCGTGTAGCCCGCGGTCAGCGTCACCGAACCGGCGGTCGGCTCGTCCTGATCGGTTCCATTCTGTACCAGCGCCGAGGATTCAACGCCTTCGCTCACGCCGAGGTCGAGCGAATAAAGCGGCGAGGCGGGCTCGCCCGCGCCGCGCCCGAACCCGAAGATCAGATTGTTACGCACCTGCTGGGCATAGCGCGTCCGGACCGGCTTGACCGCGATCGATGCCATCTCGGCATTGGCGGTCGAGCCCGTCGACAACGGCGCGCTCGAATAGAGCGGCCGCACCTGGCAGGCTGAAATGAGCGCCAGCGAACCGACGAGGCCGGCAAGCGCGATGCGGCGCAGCAGACGGCCCAGCTCTGTCTTTTCCCGATCAGGCAACGACATTGACGATCCTCTGCGGCACGATGATCACCTTGCGCGGAGCCTTACCTTCAAGTGCTTTCTGCACGAAGTCGAGAGCCAAGACCGCTTTTTCGACCGCACCTTGGTCCGCGTCGCGGGCAATTGTCAAATCCCCTCGCTTCTTGCCGTTGACCTGCACCGGATAGGTGACTTCGTTGTCGACGACCAGTGCCGGATCGAAGACCGGCCACGGCCGTTCGGCCACCAGATCGACGCCGCCCAGCGTCTCCCAGCACTCTTCAGCCAGATGGGGCATCACGGGCGCGATCAGATGCACCATGATCTCGACCGCCTCGCGGCAGGCGCTTTTCAGCGCCGGAACGGCCTTGCCTTCCGCCACTTCGTTGAGCGGGGCTGTCAACGCGTTGGCAAGTTCATAGATGCGAGCAATGGCGCGGTTAAAGGCGAGCTTCTCGATGTCTTCGCCGACCGCCTTCAGGATCTTGTGCGCGGCCTTGGAAACCGCCCCGGCCTCGCCGTCATTGGCCGCCTTGGGCGTGACCCCTGCCAGCGTCTCGGCCGCCGTCGACACCAACCGCCAGATGCGCTGCATGAAGCGATGCGCGCCGGCGGCACCGTCGTCGGTCCACTCGACGTCGCGCTCGGGCGGCGAATCCGACAGCATGAACCAGCGCGCCGTGTCGGCGCCGTAGCCATCGGTGATGTCTTCCGGGCTCACCGTGTTCTTCTTCGACTTCGACATCTTCTCGAGCGGGCCGATGGTGACCGCCTCGCCGGTGGCGACGTCGATGGCGCGGCGCTTGCCGTCGACGTCCTCCAGACGAACCTCGGTCGGCGCCAGCCAGCGCCCATTCGACGCCGAGCCGACACGGTAGGTTTCGTGAACCACCATGCCTTGCGTGAACAGGCCCTTGAACGGCTCGGCCAGGGCAACATGGCCGGTCTCGCGCATGGCGCGGGTGAAGAAGCGCGAATAGAGCAGATGCAGGATCGCATGCTCGATGCCGCCGATATATTGGTCGACCGCCAGCCACTCGTTCGCTGCCTTGGGATCGGTCGGCTCATGTGCCCAGGGCGCGGTGAAGCGGGCGAAATACCAGGACGAATCCACGAACGTGTCCATCGTGTCGGTTTCGCGCCGCGCGTCCTTGCCGCATTGCGGGCACTTCACATGCCGCCAGGTCGGGTGACGGTCGAGCGGATTGCCTGGCCGGTCGAAATCGACATCGTCGGGCAGCTTGACCGGCAGATCGGCCTTCGGCACCGGCACCACGCCGCAATCCTCGCAATGGATCATCGGGATCGGGCAGCCCCAGTAGCGCTGGCGCGAAATGCCCCAGTCGCGCAGGCGGAAATTCACCTTGCGCTCGGCCATTGGCCGGTTGCCGATGGTCTTTTGCTCCAGCAGCCTGGCGACTTCATCGAAAGCGCTGTCCGGCGTCATGCCGTCGAGGAACCGCGAATTGATCATCGCGCCATCGTCGACATAGGCCTCGTCGACGATCTGGAACGTCTTGGCATCGGCGCCATCAGGCATCACCACCGGCACCACCGGCAGGCTGTATTTGTTGGCGAAGTCGAGGTCGCGCTGGTCATGCGCCGGACAGCCGAAGATGGCGCCGGTGCCGTACTCCATCAGCACGAAATTGGCGACGTAGACAGGCAGCGTCCAGCTATCGTCGAAGGGATGGACGACGCGGATGCCGGTGTCGAAGCCCTTCTTCTCGGCCGTCTCGAGCGCCGCCACCGAAGTGCCCATATGGCGCACTTCGTCGATGAACTTCGCCAGGGCCGGATTGGTCTCCGCGGCCTTCTTGGCCAGCGGATGATCGGCGGCGATTGCCATGAACGAGGCGCCGAAAATGGTATCCGGCCTTGTCGTGTAGACTTCCAGCTCATGCTCGCCGGAGATTTCCGAGGCCAGCGGCCAGCGGATCAGCAGGCCCTCCGAACGGCCGATCCAGTTCTGCTGCATCAGCTTCACTTTTTCGGGCCACTCGTCGAGACCGTCCAATGAATCCAGCAAATCCTGGGCAAAGTCGGTGATCTTGAAGAACCATTGCGTCAGCTCGCGCTGTTCAACCAGCGCACCGGAGCGCCAGCCGCGCCCGTCGATGACCTGCTCGTTGGCGAGCACCGTCATGTCCTCCGGATCCCAGTTGACCTTGGAGGATTTGCGCGTCACCAGCCCCTTCTCGACGAAGTCGAGGAACAGCATCTGCTGGCGGTGGTAGTAATCGACGTCGCAGGTGGCGAATTCGCGCGCCCAGTCCAGCGACAGGCCCATTACCTTGAGCTGCTCGCGCATGGCGGCGATGTTCTGGTAGGTCCATTCCTTGGGATGCACCTTGTTCTGCATAGCGGCGTTCTCAGCCGGCATGCCGAAGGCATCCCAGCCCATCGGATGCAGCACGTTGAAACCCTTGGCGCGCTTGTAGCGGGCCACCACGTCGCCCATCGTGTAATTGCGGGTATGGCCGATATGGATGCGCCCCGACGGATAGGGGAACATTTCCAGCACGTAGTATTTCGGACGCGGATCGTCATTGTGCGCTTCGAAAAGCTTCTTCTCGGCCCAGGCCTTCTGCCATTTGGGTTCTGACGCGCGCGGGTTGTATCGTTCGGTTGCCATGGGACGTTTTTCACTTAAAAGCATACGGACTGCGGGCAAGAGCCCGGCAGTTCATGAAATGTGGTCCGGGTGTTCACCATGGTTTGGCAAACCCGTCAACCATATGGGCATGGCGGCTGACAAAAACGCGGGTCAAAACAGCGGGATTTGCATATGGGCGACACCGTTCAGCAGTTTTTCGCGGTCAAGGCGAAGATCGCCGCCGCCGAGCGGGAGGCCGGCCGTAAAGCCGGCGCGGTGACGCTGGTGGCAGTCTCCAAGACCTTCGACGCCGCCGACATAGGCCCGGTCATCGAGGCCGGCCAGCGCGTCTTCGGCGAAAACCGCGTGCAGGAAGCGCAAGGCAAATGGCCTGACCTGAAGGAAGCTTTCCCTGGCATCGAACTGCACCTGATCGGTCCGCTGCAGTCGAACAAGGCGAGGGAAGCGGTGGCTCTGTTCGAGGTCATCGAGACGGTCGACCGCGACAAGATCGCCGCGGAGCTCGCCAAGGAAATTGTCCGGCAAGGCCGTGCGCCAAAACTCTATGTCCAGGTGAACACCGGTTCCGAACCGCAGAAAGCCGGGATCGAACCGAGCGAGGCGGTCGCCTTCGTCAGACGCTGCCGGGAAGTGCACGGCCTCGGCATCGAAGGCCTGATGTGCATCCCGCCGGCGGACGAGAACCCCGGCCCCCACTTCGCCTTGTTGGAGAAACTCGGCAAGGAAGCCGGGGTCGCCAAACTGTCGATGGGCATGTCCGGCGACTACGAGACCGCGATCGCCTTTGGCGCCACCAGCGTCAGGGTCGGTTCGGCGATTTTTGGAAGCCGGTAGTCCGAATTTCCAGCTTGCCCTGCATATCGCTGGGCCTGATCCACAAGCACCATTATACCAGTGCTTGAAACGAAACGTGCCGTTCCTATTTGCCTGATGTCACCGCACATCCTCCTGGAGTCTCACGATGCGTTACAATCAGCTTGGAAACACGGGGCTATTCGTCTCCGAACTTTGCCTCGGCACCATGACCTTCGGCGCCGCCGGCCAGAACGCCCAATGGGGCCTGATCGCCAGCCTCGACCAGAAGGGCGTCAACGAGATCGTCGGCCGCTCGATCGCCGCCGGCGTCAACTTCTTCGACACGGCTGACGTCTATTCCGTCGGCGAGTCCGAACGCCTGCTTGGTCAGTCGCTTAGGGATCTCGGTGTTGCCCGGTCAAACGTGGTCATCGCCACCAAGGTCCACGGCGCCATGGGTGAGGGACCAAACCAGCGCGGCTCCTCGCGCGGCCATATCATGGATTCGGTCGACGCCAGCTTGGAGCGGCTGCAGCTCGACCATATCGATCTCTATCAGTTGCACGGCACCGATGCGGTGACGCCGATCGACGAGACGCTGCGGGCACTTGATGATCTCGTCTCCAGCGGCAAGGTCCGCTATGTCGGTGTCTCCAACTGGCAGGCCTGGCGCATCGCCAAGGCGCTCGGCATCGCCGACCGCAAGGGCTTTGCCCGCTTCGAAACCATCCAGTCCTATTATTCGATCGCCGGCCGCGACCTCGAACGCGAGATCGTGCCGCTGATCAACGAGGAGAAGCTCGGCCTGATGGTGTGGTCGCCGATGGCTGGCGGGCTGCTGTCCGGCAAATATGGGCCCGGCGCGCCGGGCAATGGCGAGGGCCGCCGCGCGTCCTTCAACTTCCCGCCGGTCAACGAGGACCGCGCCTGGGCGGCGGTCGCCGTCATGCGGGAGGTCGCCGAGAAGCATGATGTCGGCGTCGCGACCGTGGCGCTCGGCTATGTCCTGGCAAAGCCTTTCGTGATGAGCGTGATCATCGGCGCCAGCCGCATGGACCAGCTCGAGCAGAACCTTGCCGCCACCAGCCTCAAGCTCGATGCCGACGATCTCGCCAGGCTTGACGAAGTGAGCGCATTACCCGCCGAATATCCCGGCTGGATGGTCGAACGCCAGGGCGCCGGCCGTCGTCCGGGGCCTTTCGTGCCGAAGGCATAGCGCGTACCGCTGGCAAGCCGGTCCTTCTACGCCGCGCGTCTCATCGACGCGCGGCTTCGATTACAGCCGAACGGTCTCGGCAAGAAAGTCGAGAAAGACCCGCACACGTGCCGGCAGGTGTTTGCCCTGGCCGACATAGACGGCATGCGTCGGCTCTTCGTCGCCGGGGTTGAAATGTTCCAGCAGCGGCACCAGCCGGCCGGCGGCAATGTCGGGTTCGACATGCCAGCGCGCCAGTCGGGCAATGCCGGCCCCGGCGACGGTCGTTTGGCGCATCGCCTCGCCATCGGTCAATGCCAGGTTTCCGACAACCGGGGTGATCACCGGCGCGCCTGCCGTATCGATAAAAGGCCAGCCGTCGATATGCCGCGCGAAACTGAAGGCGAGCATGTTGTGACGCCCGAGATCGGACAGCGTGCGCGGCGTGCCATGTGCTTCGAGATAGGAAGGTGCCGCGACCACCACCATTCGGCTTTGACCCAGCTTGCGCGCCACCAGCCTTGATTCGCGCAGCGGGCCGGCGCGGATCGCGACATCGGCCCGCTCTTCCAGCAGGTCGATCACGCTGTCGGTCAGCACAGCCTCGACGAAAATTTCGGGATAGCGCTCCAGAAAGCGCGGCAGCAGTTCCATCAGCCGGTGTTGGCCGAACGGTACGTAGCTGTTAACCCTCAGCCTGCCGCGCGGCGCGGCTCCCGCCGCGGCTTCACGCTCGGCCTTGTCCATGTCGGCGAGCACGCGCACGCCGCTGTCGTAGAACGCCGTCCCTTCCGGCGTGAGCTGGAGCTTGCGCGTCGAGCGGCTGACAAGCCGCGCCCCAAGCCGGGTTTCGAGCCGTGCTATCAGCTTGCTCACCGCCGATGGCGTCATCCGCAGCTGCCGCGCCGCGGCCGAAAAACTACCCGCCTCGACGACGCGCACGAAGACTTCGATCTCGCCGGAACGGTTGATGTCGGGCCTGGCCATCTGTGAATCTATTTCACAAGAAGTGTGCCTTGAGCAAGTCTGGTTCACAACATCGCGGATCATGATCTTCAGGGCCGGGGCGCGGACTGAGCGTCCTTCGCCGACAGATGGGACGATCGCCATGCCTCTTGCTCTTTATGCCCTCGCCGCCGGTGCTTTTGGCATCGGTGTTACCGAATTCGTCATCATGGGCCTGCTTATCGATGTCAGCAAAGACCTCGGCGTGTCGATCTCCGCCGCCGGCCAATTGATCTCTGCCTATGCGCTCGGTGTCGTCATCGGTGCACCCTTGTTGACCATTGCCACGGGCAACTGGCCGCGCAAAACCGTGCTGCTGGCGCTGATGGCGATCTTCACGATTGGCAACCTCGCTTGTGCGCTGGCGCCCGATTACTGGACGCTGATGGGTGCCCGCATCATCACCGCCTTCGCCCACGGCACCTTCTTTGGCGTCGGCTCGGTCGTCGCCACTGGTCTGGTCGCGCCCAACAGGAAGGCTTCGGCGATCGCGCTGATGTTCACCGGCCTGACCATCGCCAACATCCTAGGCGTGCCCTTCGGCACCTGGCTCGGCCAAGCCTTTGGCTGGCGTGCGACCTTCTGGGCGGTGACCGCCGTCGGCCTGGCGGCCTTCGCCGTCATCCTCGCCCTGGTGCCGCGCGGCCAGGCAGCGCCTGAGAAGAGCGATCTGCGCGCCGATCTCGCCGTTCTGCGCCGCACGCCCGTCCTGCTCGGCCTCGCCACCACGGTGCTCGGCTATGCCGGCGTCTTCGCCGTCTTCACCTACATCGCCCCGTTGCTCACCGAGATCAGCGGCTTCAGCGAAGCCGCCGTATCGCCGATCCTGCTCGTCTTTGGCGGCGGCCTCATCGCCGGCAATCTCGCCGGCGGCAAGATCGCCGATCGCTGGCTGGTGCCGGCGGTGCTCGGCAGCCTCGTGGTGCTGGCGCTGGTGCTTGCCACGATGAGCTTCGCCATCCACAGCCAGGTCATGGCCGTGATCTATGTCGGCCTGCTCGGCGCCGCCGCCTTCGCCACAGTGGCGCCGCTGCAGATGTGGATGCTGGAAAAGGCGCAAGGCGCCGGCCAGAGCCTGGCCTCATCGTTCAACATCGCCGCCTTCAATCTCGGCAATGCGGCCGGCGCCTGGCTTGGCGGCGCGGTCATCGCCCATGGCCTTGGACTGGGTTCGCTCACCTGGGTCGCCGCCCTGCTGCCGCTCGCGGCGCTCGCCGTGGCTGGACTGGCGCTGCACCTTGATGGTGGCACCACATCAGGTGCGCCTGTCTCCGTCCGGTCGTGACGCCAGCCGACACCCGAATCCTCTCGACCTCTTCACAAACCACCAGGAGCAAGAAAATGGACTATCGACGTCTCGGCGCATCGGGCCTGAAAGTCCCGGCGCTTTCATTCGGCGCGGGCACCTTCGGCGGCTCCGGCCCGCTGTTCGGCGCCTGGGGCAACAGCGATGCGCAGGAAGCGCGGCGGCTGATCGACATCTGTCTCGAGGCCGGCGTCAACCTGTTCGACACGGCGGACGTCTATTCGAACGGCGCCTCGGAGGAGGTGCTCGGCGAAGCGATCAAGGGCCGTCGCGATGCGGTGCTGATCTCGACCAAGACAGCGCTGCCGATGGGCGACGGGCCGGGCGACTACGGCTCCTCGCGCTCGCGGCTGATCAAGTCGGTCGACGCCGCGCTGAAGCGCCTCGGCACCGATTATATCGACCTGCTGCAACTGCACGCCTTCGATGCGGGCACGCCGATCGAGGAAGTGCTGTCGACGCTGGATGACCTCGTTCGCTCCGGCAAGCTGCGCTATGTCGGCGCCTCCAACTTCTCCGGCTGGCAGGTGATGAAGTCGCTCGGCCTGGCGGAGAAGCACGGCTATCCCCGCTACGCCGCGCATCAGGTCTACTATTCGCTGCTCGGCCGCGACTACGAATGGGAGCTGATGCCGCTCGGCCTCGACCAGGGCGTCGGCGCGCTGGTGTGGAGCCCGCTCGGCTGGGGCCGCCTGACCGGCAAGATCCGCCGTGGCCAGCCTCTGCCGGAAAAGAGCCGGCTGCACGAGACGGCTGATTTCGGGCCGCCGGTCGGGGACGAGCATCTCTATCGGGTCATGGATGAGCTCGACGCGGTGGCGCAGGAAACCGGCAAGACCGTGCCGCAGATCGCCATCAACTGGCTGCTGCGGCGCCCGACCGTTTCCTCCGTTATCATCGGCGCTCGCAACGAAGAGCAGCTGCGCCAAAACCTTGGCGCCGTCGGCTGGGCGCTGACACCGGAGCAGGTGAAGAAGCTCGACGCCGCAAGCGAAGTCACCGCGCCCTACCCGTACTTCCCCTATCGCCGCCAGGAGGGCTTCGCCCGGCTGAACCCGCCGGCGGTTTGAGCCGCGCTGGCGTTGAAGCTGCCAATCTCCCCCCCTTGCGGGAAGATCAGCTGTATCACCGCTCAATGCAGCACGAACTCCCCATCCACCTTGCGCCATTCATTCGGCGCGATAAGCTTCTGGTGCGTGTAGAGCACCGAATGCAGGGGCCCGTCGAGCTTGGCTTTCCAGAATTCGATGAACCGGATCAGCACCGGAAACTTCGGAGCGATGTCGTAGTCCTGCCAGACGAAGCTCTGCAGGAGATGCGGGTGGTCGGGGAAATGATAAAGAATCTTGGCCGTGGTCAGGCCGTAGCCTTTGAGCATCAGGTCCATTTCAAGATGGTCGCGCATTATGGTCCCCTTGGGTGGTCCCCTGGTTGATTCTCCTTTCCTCCCAGCTGCCAATTGTGCGCGCCGTTACTTAACTGTCTATTGATTTTTGTTGATCTCAAAGGGAACTTTTCGAGTAAAAACATGCGGTTAGCAGCGAACCGCGTCGAGTGCTGACAGTTCCGGAAAGCGCCCCTGCGGCATCCCGCCGCGCGAATCCAACGTCTAATGTTGCCGTCGCGACGGAACTGGTAATAATGCCGCCGAATTCGCGGCTGCGTCGCCGCGATCCCGCGGGCGTTTCAAGCCGGCGGACTGGTTCGGGAGGAAAGCCAAGAATGTCCGAGGTTCATGTCCATCGCGTCCAGCCGGCGTGGAAGAAGAACGCCCTGATCGACAATGACACCTACCTCAAATGGTATGCCGACAGCGTGAAGAACCCGGACAAGTTCTGGGGCAAGCACGGCAAGCGCATCGACTGGTTCAAGCCCTTCTCCAAGGTCAAGAACACCTCCTTCGACGGCAAGGTCTCGATCAAGTGGTTCGAGGATGGCCAGACCAATGTCTCGTACAATTGCATCGACCGCCACCTGAAGAAGCGCGGCGACCAGACCGCCATCATCTGGGAAGGCGACAACCCCTACGACGACAAGAAAATCACCTACAACGAACTCTACGGGCACGTCTGCCGGCTCGCCAATGTGATGAAGAAGCACGGCGTCAAGAAAGGCGACCGCGTCACCATCTACATGCCGATGATCCCGGAGGCGGCCTACGCGATGCTGGCCTGCACGCGTATCGGCGCTATCCATTCGGTCGTCTTCGGCGGCTTTTCGCCGGACGCCTTGGCCGGCCGCATCGTCGATTGCGAATCGACCTTCGTCATCACCGCCGATGAGGGTCTGCGCGGCGGCAAGCCCATTCAGCTCAAGGAAAACACCGACAAGGCGATCGACATCGCCGCCAAGCACCATGTCAAGGTCAAGACCGTTGTGGTCGTGCGCCGCACCGGCGGCAAGATCGGCTGGGCGCCGGGACGCGATGTCTGGTATCACGACGAAGTCGCGACGGTGAAGGTTGATTGCAAGCCGGAGAAGATGAAGGCGGAGGATCCGCTGTTCATCCTCTACACGTCGGGCTCGACCGGCAAGCCGAAAGGCGTGCTGCACACCACCGCCGGCTACCTCGTCTATGTGTCGATGACGCACCAATATGTCTTCGACTATCATGACGGCGACATCTATTGGTGCACCGCAGATGTCGGCTGGGTGACCGGCCACAGCTACATCGTCTACGGGCCGCTCGCCAACGGCGCCACCACGCTGATGTTCGAGGGCGTGCCGAACTACCCCTCTCAGTCGCGCTTCTGGGAAGTCATTGACAAGCACAAGGTCAACATCTTCTACACCGCGCCGACGGCGCTGCGCGCGCTAATGGGTGCCGGCGACGCGCATGTGAAGAAGACCTCTCGCAAGTCGCTGCGCGTGCTGGGCTCGGTCGGCGAGCCGATCAACCCGGAAGCCTGGGAGTGGTATTTCAACGTCGTCGGCGACGGCAGGGTCCCGATCGTCGATACATGGTGGCAGACCGAGACCGGCGGCATCCTGATCACGCCGCTGCCGGGCGCCACCGACCTCAAGGCGGGTTCGGCGACACGGCCCTTCTTCGGCATCAAGCCGCAGCTGGTCGATAGCGAGGGCAAGGTGGTGGACGGTGCGGCCGACGGCAACCTCTGCATCACCGATTCCTGGCCCGGCCAGATGCGCACCGTCTATGGCGATCACGACCGTTTCGTGCAGACCTATTTCTCCGCCTACAAAGGAAAATACTTCACCGGTGACGGCTGCCGCCGCGACGCCGATGGCTACTACTGGATCACCGGCCGCGTCGACGACGTCATCAACGTCTCCGGCCACCGCATGGGCACGGCCGAGGTCGAATCGGCCCTGGTCAGCCATGACAAGGTTTCCGAGGCCGCCGTCGTCGGCTATCCCCATGATATCAAGGGCCAAGGCATCTATTGCTACGTCACCCTGATGGCCGGCGGGCAGCCGAGCGAGGATCTGCGCAAGGAGCTTGTCGCCCATGTCCGCAAGGAGATTGGCGCCATCGCCACGCCGGACAAGATCCAGTTCGCGCCCGGCCTGCCCAAGACGCGTTCGGGCAAGATCATGCGGCGCATCCTGCGCAAGATCGCCGAGGATGATTTTTCCGCGCTCGGCGACACCTCGACGCTTGCCGATCCGGCCGTGGTCGACGACCTCGTTGCCAACAGGCAGAACAAGAAGGGCTGATGCGGGAGGACGCGGTATTGGGCACCGTCACTCAGTTGTGGCGCTATCCGGCAAGTTCGCTCGCCGGCGAGCGCCGGGACACCATCCTGGTTGGACCGGCTGGGATCGAGGGCGACCGCCTGTTCGGCCTTGTCGATGCTTCGGACAATGAGATCGCCCGGCCCGATCGTGACGCCAAGTGGAACAAGGTGCCGCGCATCCGCACCCGGCTGAGCCGCGACAGCGAACTGGAAATCGCCGTCCCCGATGGCGACTGGCTCGCCGCCCCCGGCGCCGAATGCGACCGCGTCGTGTCGGCCTATCTCGGCTTCCGCGCCTCGATCCGGCCGTTCCGCGGGGAGAACGCGGCCGGCTATGCCGGGCCGCTGACCGCGGAGCGCTACCGCAAGGCGCCGATCCATCTCCTGACCACCGCCTCGCTGGCACGGCTGGAGGCGCTCCATCCGGAGGGGGTCGCCGATCCGCGCCGCTTCCGTCCCAACATCGTCGTCGACATGGCCTCGGTCGACGGCTCGTTTCCTGAAACCGAATGGATCGGCAAGAAGCTCGCCATCGGCGACCTCGTCCTGACCATCTCGGAGCCGTGCCGCCGCTGCGGCTTCACCATCATCGCCCAGGATGGTTTCGACCATGACCCCGCCATCCTGCGCAATCTGGTCCGCCACAACGCCCACAACCTCGGCGTCTACTGCACCGTCGACCGGCCCGGTCGTGTCGAGACCGGCGCGCCGATGCGGTTCGTCTGACCTTCCGGCCCAAGCCTATCGATAAAGATCCGCCCGCGTCGGTGGCAGGCCGCTCGGGCCTCGCGCGCGTTTGGTGGCGACAGTCTGGAATATCTGCGCCGAGGCGCGTTCGAAGGTGATGGAGCAGCCGCTCAGGTAAAGCAGCCACAGCCGCGCCTTGGCTTCGCCGACCTCGGCGATCGCCTCGTCGAACCGCGCCTGCAGACGCTCGGCCCACAGCCTGCAGGTGCGGGCATAGTGCTCGCGCAAATTCTCGACGTCATAGACGAGGAAGCCGTGTGCTTCGAGATTGCCTGATGTCATGCCGATCGTGTCGAGTTCGCCACCCGGGAAGATGTATTTGATCAGCGCCTTGTATTCCGGCCCCTTGCGCAGGGTCTTCTTGATGTCGCCCTTGCTGCGCCTTGTGATGGCGTGATGCAGATAGATGCCGCCCGGTTTCAGCAGCCGGTGGACAGCGGAGAAATAAGCGGCATGGTTTGCCAGGCCCAGATGCTCGAACATGCCGATGGACGATATCTTGTCGAAGGTGCCGGTGAGCTCCGCATAGGACTTTATCTCGATGGTGATTTTGTCCTCCAGACCCTCGGCGCGAATGCGCTCGCGCGCTAGTGAGGTCTGGGCTTGCGACAGCGAGACGCCGTGTCCGACGACACCATAGTTTTTCGCGGCGTGGATCAGCATCGCGCCCCAGCCGCAGCCGATGTCGAGCAATCTTTCGCCGGGCTTCAGCCGAAGCTTGCGGCAGATATGGTCGAGCTTGTCGACCTGCGCTTCGTCGATGCCGTTTGCGAAATCCTGGAAATACCCGCAGCTATAGACCATGCGCTCGTCGAGAAAGAGCCCGTAAAAGGCGTTCGAGATATCATAGTGATGCTGGATCGCCTCCTTGCTGGAGCCGCTGACGAACGGGTTGCGCCCGGCGAGATCAACTCGCGACGCCATCTGCTTTCTCGAAAACAGCACCGCCGGCAAGTCACGCAGAAGCGCCCGTTTCGGCAATGCCTTCAGCTTCGACCGCAGCTTGCCCGTCGAAGGCAGGGCATAGAAATCGAACAGCGATCCGTCCTCGATGTCGACTGCCTTGGAAATCCACATCTCGATAAGAGTCGACAGGGACGGTCGGCGAACGATCTGCCAGACAATATCGTGGTCGTTGATGATCAGCACGGGGCCGGTGGCGGGGCCGATCCGCTCGCCGGTCCACAGCCTGACCGCGAAGCCGGGCTTGATCGCCTCGACTACCGTTCGAACGATGCGCGCAGCTCTTTCGGTGGCGTCCATGCCCTTCCCCGCAGTCGATGACGCGATGTTGTCCTTTTGGGCCGCGGATCGCAAGCACGTCACGCTTTTTCCACCCGGCATCTTGTCATTTGCTGCAACGCACCCCATCATGAGTGTGTGTTCAACAAATCGAAAGGAGGTGATCCGATGTCGAGTGATTTCGTTTTCCAGAACGTGGGCTCAGCGGATTGCACTTTCGGGAAGCAGTCTTCCCGTTAAGGCGCGAGATGCGCGGTCGGTGACGTAAGCGTCACCACCATTGAGCCGCGCCATGGACGGAAACACGGAAGGCCGCCGGCTTCGAAAGAAGCGGCGGCCTTTTCCTTTTTACGGTCTATTGGGTCAGTACGACCTTTTCGGTGTTGCGGATGATTTCCTGAAAGGCATTATCCAATTCCAGCCCGGTGGACACCTCGAAATAATGTCTCTCGGCGGCGGAGGCGTCTTTCGAAGAACAATCCTTTAGCACCGCCTTTGCCTGATCCCTCTCGGTTGCCGACATATCCTTATCGTTGAGGTCGAAGCCGATGGTGAAAATCTCGATGTCGTCATTTTTCATATTGTCGCACAGCGTTTCAGCATTGCCGCGCGCAAGATTGCCCTGGCTGTTGTATCTCCCAGCAACACCCGCGAAGGCGGTATTGAACTGGCCATCGGTCATCAGGATCGCAACCTTGGCGACCTTCTTCGCATCGGCGTTCGAAGCGCCGTTGCCGAGACCGGCATTCTCGATCGCAGCGCGCCATTGCGGCGACAGCATGTAATAGGTCCACTGAATGGCGATCGCGCCGGCCGTATAACCATCGGCCTGGAAGTCGTCGATCGAATCAAGCAATGCCTCCGAATCCGCGGTCAGCGGGATCACTTGCGCGTCAGGACACTTGTTCATTCCCTGGTCGCTGAGATGATCGTCCCGATTTACCAGGGCATAATATTTCTTGCCGTTCCTGTCTATGCGAACCGTGTCAGGGCCATCGGCGCTCAAGTCGGCATCGCCGTTCTTATTCTTGCGCTCGGTAGCGCAACTATCCGGGTGTGGCATGGCCGCCCCAACAATGGAGACGTAGTCGCTGAAGGACGGCAGCAGATTTTTGCCCGTCTTGGCAACGAGAAGCGAACTGCCGGCGACGGGTGGTAGTTCAGAACTCCCTTGCTTCTCGGCATAGACGTTTTCGGCCAGTTTTCCGGCGTTCACGCCAGATGCATAGGGCACAATCGCGACACGGACGCGGGGGTTCTTCGGGTCTTGGTTCTCGAGCATCGTCTTGACGGCGTTCGTCGCGGCGACTTTCAGATCGCCGATCTTGTTGACGTTGCCCCGCCTGGCCATCGATCCCGTTATGTCGAGCATCATGGCTACCTCTATCTGCTTGTCGGAATAGAGCGCTGTGGTGGAAGCGCCGACGCGCTGCATGTCACCGGTGCTGAACAACGGGAAATAGAGGCCGACATCGACGTGGGCATCCGCCTGGACCGTGTTGGCGGTCCTGTCGACGATCAGCTTGTCGAGCACGATCTGGCCAGCGTGCAGAATGCCCCCCGTGCCGTTGGCGTCGAGAAAGGCCTGCACGGATTTGTTTGCGTCGGCCTCCTTGATGGCGCCGGTGGTCAGGTCACGTGCCGTCGATGTCACTGCCGCGTCGATCACGCCCTGCAGGCTCGATCTGGCGTTGTAGAGCTGCGTGATATTGACCGAGAAGCCTGCGGCCAGCGCCAAGACCGAGGCAGCAAAGCCGAACAGGACCGCGAAATTTCCACTGCGGTCTCTGGCGAAGCCGCCGACCGCGTGAACAAGACCCCCGTAATTCCGCATCCAACAGCCTCCACTTGCCTCGGCCTCGTCGCCGCATCGGGGGCAATGCAGGATTCCAGCCGGAACGGGAGGCGACCCGATCCGCGATCGGGAATTCACCAGCAGAACATTGCTTTTATTGGATTTTCACGGGGTAAGAAGGTGAACGGTCGGTAAACGTCAGCGTGTATCCGCGCGCACCTTTACCGGACGCTTACCATGCCCATAGCGAAGTGCTGGTCCGGTGTCCGGCGACGTCTTGTTGCGGCACAGCATCTCTGTCCCGAAGCGGGCCAACTGTCCCAGGATTGCGAAGCATGTCGAGGCACAAACCCGGCCAGGTGTGTTGAGATTCAGGTCAGGTCAAGCCATTTGCAGCCCGGCCTCACCTGAATATCAACGCAGCTAGGCCAGCATCCGCGCGCTGACCGTCCTGTCGATGCCGTGATAGGGTGGATTGAACAGCCTGCCTTCCTGTTCGTAGGTCCATACCTTGAACAAGCTCAGCCGGTGCGGGCCGAAACTGTGCAGCAAGGGAACGTCGGTGGCGTCGCGGCCGCGCGCAATGACGACGCGACCGGTCCTCGGCCGGTTGTGGCGCGGGTCGAATGTATACCACTTGCCGTCCAGGAAGGCTTCCATCCAGGCCGAGAAATCCATCGGCGCGGGATCCGCCGGCACGCCGATATCGCCGAGGTAGCCGTTCACGTAGCGCGCCGGAATGTTCATGCAGCGGCAGAGCGTGATCGCCAGATGGGCAAAGTCTCGGCACACCCCGACACGTTCCTCGTGCGCTTGCGCGGCGGTGCGGGTCGAACGGGCATAGCCGTAGCCAAAGGACAGGCGGTTATGGACATAGTCGACGATCGCCTGCACCCGCGCCCAGCCGGAAGGAAGATGGCCGAAGAGCTGCCAGGCAAGGTTACTCAGATGATCCGTCTCGCAATAGCGGCTGCCCAAGAGATAGAACAGCACCTCGTCAGGCAGCTCGGCGACGGGCATTTCCCGGGCCAGCGTATTGACCTCATCCGTCTCGCCGCTGTCCTCCACGACCGCGTCATAAAGGATGCGAAAGCCGCCGGCCGGCGCCGTGAAGCGGCGGCAGGCATTGCCGTGCAGGTCATGATAGAGTCTGGTCGGCACCGAAGGCGAGGTCAGGACACGCGTCTGCCGCTTGATGTCGGCCTGCCTGTCCTTGTGAATCTCGAGCAGCGAAATCACCGGAGTGGCCTCGGCGCATTCGATGGCAATCTCATAGCCGAGGCGTATCAGCATGGGCGTCGTCCCTGGTTCGCGGGGAATTGTACGTTTGAAACGTTGCAAGGTGACGGTGGTTCCCTGGATCGCGTCCCAAATGCGCTCCCGCGCCTTTCCCCAAATGCGCTCGCGCGCCTTTCCATGTCAGCGCCTTGGCGTTACGGTTGCGTCCTCCCTCGACCCCTCCCCACACTTCAAGGAAAATCATGTTTGCTGGCAGAAAATTCGCCGCCTTCCTCTTCGATATGGACGGCACGCTCATCAATTCCATCGCCTCGGCGGAGCGGGTCTGGGGCGATTGGGCGCGGCGCCACGACCTCGATGTCGCGGCCTTCCTGCCGACGATCCACGGCGTACGGGCGATCGAGACCATCACCGCCCTGGCGCTTCCGGGCGTCGACCCGGGACACGAAGCGGATCTGCTGCTGAAGGCCGAGGCCGACGATCTCGACGGCATCGTCCAGATCGCCGGCGCCGTGGCATTCCTCAATTCCCTGCCGCCGGAGCGCTGGGCGATCGTAACCTCGGCGCCACGCTCGTTGGCGCGTGCACGCATGAAGGTCGCCGGCATTCCCGTCCCTGCGGTCCTCGTCGCGGCGGAGGACGTTTCCAGCGGCAAGCCGGCGCCAGATTGCTTCCAGCTCGGCGCAAGACGCCTTGGCTTCGACGCGCGCGATTGCCTGGTGTTCGAGGACGCCCCGGCCGGCATCGCGGCGGCGGAGGCGGCGGGCGCTTCGGTCATGGTGATCAACGCCACGCACCAGCACCCCCTGGCAACACAGCACGCCGCGATATCAGGTTATGACGCAATCGGCATCACCGTCGACGAGCGAGGCTGGGTTGCGCTCGAGCCGCAGCGCAACGCTGCTTGAGATCAGTCGCTAGAAATCACTGGTCAGGCCTTTGACCTCCCAGTCACCATAGCGGCCGGGCTCCTTGCCGCCACGGCCGCCGATCTCCCGCGGAAGTGCTGCTTCCTTGCGGCGGTAGTCCTGCCGCCTTGCCTCGGCTTCCTGCAGCGCGCGGCGGGCGGCGGGCGTCAGCTCCCGTGGCGGCGTGCCATCGTCCGGGCCGGGCGGCGTTTTACTGGTTTCGTCGTTCATGCGATATTTCCAGTGGATTGAAACGGGAACGGGCGTTTCCCATCATATAGCGATGACCTCACGAGGATCGAGCCTTTTTCACCACCATCCGGACAGGAGCAGACGATGAATACCATTCGCACCGCCATGCTTCTCGCCGCCATGACGGCGCTGTTCATGGGCGTCGGCTTTTTGATCGGCGGTTCGGGCGGCATGATGATCGCGTTGGTCATTGCCGCCGGCACCAATTTGTTCAGCTACTGGAACGCCGACAAGATGGTGCTGTCGATGAATCGCGCCGTCGAGGTCGACGAGAAAAACGCGCCGGAATATTACGCCATCGTCCAGGCGCTGGCCAAGCAGGCCGGCCTGCCGATGCCCAGGACCTATCTGATCGACAATCCGCAACCGAATGCCTTTGCCACCGGACGCAATCCGCAGAACGCGGCGGTCGCCGCCTCCACCGGCCTGCTGCAGCGGCTGACCCATGAGGAGGTCGCCGCCGTGATGGCGCATGAGCTCGCCCACGTCCAGCACCGCGACACGCTGACCATGACCATCGTCGCCACCTTTGCCGGCGCCATCTCGATGCTCGGCAATTTCGCCTTTTTCCTCGGCGGCAGCCGCGAAAACAACAATCCGTTCGGCTTTGTCGGCGTGCTGGCGGCGATGATCGTGGCGCCCTTCGCCGCCATGATCGTGCAGATGGCGGTCAGCCGTACTCGCGAGTACGAGGCCGACCGGCGCGGCGCCGAAATCTGTGGACACCCGCTGTGGCTGGCCTCCGCGCTTGACAAGATCGCCCGCGGGGCCGAACGCATTCCCAATCCCGATGCCGAGCGCAATCCGGCGATGGCGCATCTCTTCATCATCAACCCCCTGCATGGCGAGCGCATGGACAGTCTGTTCTCCACCCATCCGAGCACCGACAACCGCATCGCCGCGCTGCAGGCGATGGCACAGCGGATGGGCGAAGGCGCTCCGCCAGCCACGCAGCGCCAAGCGCCGATGTCAACCCAGGCTGACGAGCCGGAGATGACCGGACCGTGGGGCAAGCCAGCCGCGCCAGAACCGGCGACCGGGCCAGCCAGCCCAAAATCCAATCCGTGGGGTCGCAATCCGACCGGGCCCAAGGGCCGGTGGTCGTGAGCGTCGCGGGCAGGGCACCTCGACGCACGGTTCCAGGCGATCAGGATCACAATGCCGGCGGCGAATTCGTTGCCGGCCTTGCCGCGCGCAAGGCGGCGGCGCGACTGCTGGCCGCCGTCATCGACGCCCGCACGCCGCTCGACGGCCTGACCGATCACGAGAACGGCCATCCGCAATACAAGGCGCTCGATCTGCGCGACCGTGGCCTGGTACGCGCCATACTGGTCACCGCGCTGCGCTACCGCATGACCATAGCGGGGCTCCTGGCGCGGCGCCTGGAAAACCCGCTGCCGCCCAACGCAACCGCCTTGTCCCATATCCTGTATGTGGCGGCGGCGCAGATCCTGTTCCTCGATATTCCCGACAGCGCCGCCGTCGACCTCGCGGTGACCCACGCCAAGTCCGATCCTCGCACGCAGCGCTTTTCCGGCCTGGTCAACGGTGTGCTGCGCACGCTCGCGCGGGCCAAGGAATCCGAGCTTCCGGCCGCGCTTGCCGCCACCGACGAAGCGCCGAAATGGTTTTCCGACCGGCTGAAGGCCGCTTACGGCGCCGAGAAGGCCCGGCGGATCCTGGCTGCCCACCGCCACGAGGCGCCGGTCGATTTCTCGGTCAAGGCCGATCCCGAACTCTGGGCCGAAAAGCTTGGCGGCATTGTCCTGCCGACGGGCACGGTTCGGGTGGAGAAGCTTGCCGGCGCCGTCACCGAATTGCCGGGCTTCGCGGAGGGTGCATGGTGGGTCCAGGACGCGGCCGCCAGCTTGCCGGCAAGACTGTTCGGCGATGTCAGCGGATTGCGCGTCGCCGATCTCTGCGCCGCGCCCGGCGGCAAGACCGCGCAGCTCATTCTCGCCGGTGCCAAGGTCACCGCCGTCGACACTTCGAAGAACCGGCTGGCGCGGTTGACGCAGAACCTTGCGCGCCTCGGCCTCTCCGCCGAAATCGTCCAGGCCGATCTGCTCAAATACGAGCCGGCGGAGTTGTTCGACGCCGTGCTTCTCGACGCGCCATGTTCCTCGACCGGTACCGTTCGGCGACATCCCGACGTGCCGTGGACCAAGACGGCGGCGGACGTCGAAAAACTCGCCGACCTGCAACGCAGGCTGCTCGCCCGCGCCGTGATGCTGGTCAGGCCCGGCGGCCGGATCGTCTTTTCCAATTGTTCGCTCGATCCGCGGGAAGGCGAGGAACTCTACCGCGCCTTCCTGGTCGACAATCCGGGGGTGACCACCGATCCGATCCGGCCGGGTGAATTTGCCTGTCTCGACCCGTTCCTCACATCCGATGGCGCGCTGCGCACCACGCCCGCCGACATGGTGCTGGGCGCACCCGCGATTTCCGGCCTCGACGGCTTCTACGCGGCCCGCATGCGGCGTGCCGGCTAAAGCAATCCCAGGAAAAGCGTGTAACGGTTTTCCGTCCGGAATTGCGTGAAGACAAAGAGTTAGAGCGGGCGGCGATCCCATCGAGCGCTGAACGCTCTAAAGCATGTCATCAAGGCTCCAATGACTGCCCCAGCGGGCATCGATTTCGTCGTCGACATTCTGGTAGCGGATATCCGTCGACAGCCGGATCAGCCCATCGAGGCTCTGGTTGGTCGTCGAGGCATGGATCATGTAGGGCGAGTGAAGGACGATGTCGCCCGCTTCGAAATCCGCCATCAGCCAGCGCGTGTCGAACCGCTCCGCCATATCGGGCAGGTCCTTCGACACCCAGCCGCCCTCACTCATGTTGCGATTATAGGCACTGATGCGCTCCTGCGGACTGAGAGCGGAATTGTCCTTGTTGAACTGTCTCTCCAGGGCGGCGCCGACGGCGTGTGATCCCTCCAGGTAGACCAGGCCGCCCATGTCGATGGTCGTGTCGCCGATCGGTATCCAGGTCGTCACCACCCGGTTGGTGCCTCCGCGCAGATAAACGAGATCGTAATGCGCCGGCGTCGCGGTGGCCGTTCCAGGCAAGGTGAAGCGCATGATCTTGCGTTTGTGCAGATAGGATAGGCCGCCCACGAAACCATCCATCAAGCGCGACAGGCGCGGCTGCGCGCAGAAGCCTTCATAACCGGTTGACCGGACCACCGACATCAGCCGGCGCTCGGCGAGCTGACGGTCGATGGCACGATCCGAAGCGATGCCGAGCGAGGGATCCGTCCCGGGTTCCAAAAGCCCGCTCTCGGCAAGATGGGAAAGCACCCAGCCACGAAAATCGATCACTTCCCTGCGGGGCAAAAGGCCCTTCAGCCAGACATAGCCTTGGGTCGCATAAAGATGCCGGATGGCTTCAATGCCGACGGACGGGTCGGTCGCGGAAAGGTATCCGAGCCTGTTCGGCATTGTCGACAGCAGCTTGCCGTCAGCTGTGAGGGCAACCGGCGGGGTGTCCGGAAATGCCTGCTCATCCGTTGATACCGACATTTCAATCACCTGGATCGGTTCGACCTTGGCCGGAGAATACCTTATCATTCGGCCCCTTCCTATGGATAGGAAACCGACCTCCATCTGCTCACGCCGTTTCAGCCGCGCATCCTGTTCGCGAGGCAATTGCGGCGGCTACCGATTCGATCGAACGGTCGCGACGAGGGTCTATATCGGCGATGCCTTCCGCGTTCTGCGGCCCTTTCGGGACCGCGAAAACTGCTGGCCCAGCGCGTTTGGCCGCCGCCGCAAGAAGACATAAGTCGCAGGAAACCGGCTGTATGGCCCGGAAAAGACGTGACTTTTTTAGGGGCGACCCGGCCACGGCCCCGTTGCGCGCCTTACCGAGGCGAAATCCGCCTTCGCATAAGTTCTTGAATCATATAAGCTTGTGCTTGGGATAGAGGACGACCAGGAGGGGTTTTGGCACTTGCTGCCGGCAACACGACGCGTCTGTGGACGCTGGTCGCGAAGGAGTTCTGGCGCAAGACGCGCCGGCGCCTGCGCGCCGGGCCGATCTATCGCTGGCGCTATTCGGGCCGCACGCCCGAACGTGTCCTGATCGCACCGCCGGACCTGCGCCTCGCCGATCCGCAGATCGCGCTCGAGATCTACTACGGCCGTTATCCCCTGTCCGGCCACCTGGTCGAGACCGGCGGCAAATCCCCTTTCCAGATCAATGTCCCCAATCACGGTTGGCAGAAAACGCTGCATGGCTTCCGCTGGCTGCGCCATATGCGCGCCGCCGGCACCGAGCTTGCCGCCGCCAACGCCCGTGCCCTGGTTTCGGACTGGATCGCCATGCATGGCAATCATATTTCGGGCGTTGCCTGGGAGCCAGGCACGACCGCCAAACGCATCATTGCCTGGCTGCAGCACTCCTCCATCGTGCTGCAGGGTGCTGAGTTCCCCTTCTACCGCGCTTTCCTGAAATCGCTGGCCATGCAGATCCGCTATCTCAGGTCGATGGCGCGCGAAATGCCCGACGGCAAGGACCGGCTGCGCGCCCGCATCGCGCTGGCCTTCGCGGCGCTGTCCCTGCCGGCGCCGGCTTCGGCGCTGCGCGGCGCCACCCGCAACCTCGCGGGGGAACTCAATCGCCAGATCCTTGCCGACGGCGGTCACATCTCGCGCAATCCAATGGCGGTGCTGGAAATCCTCGCCGACCTCCTGCCGCTGCGCCAGACCTATGCCAACCAGGCCGAAGCGCCGCCGCAGGCGCTGATCGGCGCCATCGACCGCATGCTGCCGGCACTGCGTTTCTTCCGCCACCAGGACGGCAGCCTCGCCCGATTCAACGGCATGGGCGCCACCATCCATGACCGCATCGCCACCATCCTGCGCCATGACGACACCGCCGGCGCACCGCTGCTGCATGCGCCGCATTCGGGCTATGAGCGGCTGGCGATGGGCGGCACCACCGTCATCGCCGATACCGGCCTGCCGCCACCGGTCGACGTGTCCAATGCAGCGCATGCCGGCTGCCTTGCCTTTGAACTGTCGTCGGGCCGCCAGCACTACATCGTCAATGCCGGCATCGACACCTACGGCGCCGCCGAGTTCCGGCCGCTGGCCCGCGCCACCGCCGCGCATTCGACGGCCACCATCAACGACACGTCTTCGGCGCGTTTCACCCACGCGCTGCGGGTAAACGACCAGTTGGGTTCACCGTTGATCGGCGGCCCGCAGCAAGTGCAGTGCAAGCGCATCGACCAGAAGGGCGTCCACGGCTTCATCGCCCGTCATGACGGCTATCTCCAGCGTTTCGGCTTCCTGCATGAGCGCGAGCTGAAACTCTCCTCGGACGGCAATGTGCTGGCGGGCCGGGACCGGTTCCAGCGGCCGGGCAGCACAGCGATCCGCAACAATGGCCGCGATTTCATCACCGTGCGCTTTCACATCCACCCCGACATCAATCTGCTGCAGGACGAGCAGGAGCGGCTGGTCCTGACCGGCGATCAGGCCGATACCTGGGTGTTCACCTCCAGCGAAGTGGTGCCCGAAGTTGAGGAATCGATCTATTTCGCCGGTCTTGGCGGTCCGCGCCGCAGCCGCCAGATCGTGCTCGCCTTCAAGGCGTCGGAAATTGCCGATGTCCACTGGCAGCTGACCCGCACAAAGGTCGCCGGTTATCCCGAAAACAATTGAGCTTGCGGCGGCAATGGCATGCCGCGAAAAAGCCAACGCTTGATTTCCGAGCCTCATGTGCTACGGCGCGGGCACGCTCCTCCAGACATGAAAGGCCGCCAGCCATGGCCGTTCCTGCCAAGAACATTCCCGCCCCGGACCTCGTTCCGGTCCGCCGTGCGCTGCTCTCCGTTTTCGACAAGACGGGCTTGATCGACTTTGCCAGGGCACTGGCCGCGGCCGGCGTCGAGCTGGTCTCCACCGGCGGCACGGCAAAAGCGATCGCCGAGGCCGGCATGGCGGTGCGCGACGTCTCCGAGCTCACCGGCTTCCCCGAGATCATGGATGGCCGCGTCAAGACGCTGCACCCGTCCGTGCATGGCGCGCTGCTTGGCGTGCGCGACGACCCCGAGCACGCATTGGCGATGCGCAAATACGGCATCGAGCCGATCGATCTCGTCGTCTCCAATCTTTACCCGTTCGAGGACGTCCGCCGCTCCGGCGCCGACTACGCGGCGATCGTCGAGAACATCGACATTGGCGGCCCGGCGATGATCCGCGCCTCGGCCAAGAACCACGCCTATGTCGCCATCGTCACCGATCCCGGCGATTACGCCGCTGTGCTCAACGCGCTGGAGATGAACATCGGCTCTCTGTCGTTGGATTTCCGCAAGAAGCTGGCGGCGAAGGCCTTCGCCCGCACCGCCACCTACGATGCGGCGATCTCGGGCTGGTTCGCCGAGGCGCTGGAGATCGAGCATCCAACCTGGCGCGCTTTCGGCGGCAGGCTGGCCGAGGTGATGCGCTACGGCGAGAACCCGCACCAGGGCGCCGGCTTCTACGTCAATGGCGACAAACGGCCGGGCGTCGCCACGGCGCGGCAGCTGCAGGGCAAGCAGCTATCCTACAACAACATCAACGATACCGACGCCGCTTTCGAATTGGCCGGCGAATTCGATCCCAATCGCTCGGCCGCCGTCGCCATCATCAAGCACGCCAACCCGTGCGGCGTGGCCGAAGGCACATCGCTGAAAGCGGCCTACGCAAAGGCGCTCGCCTGCGACCCGGTCTCGGCCTTCGGCGGCATCGTCGCCTTGAACCGCACCCTTGACGCGGAGGCGGCCGAGGAAATCGTGAAAACCTTCACCGAGGTGATCATCGCGCCCGACGCCACCGACGAGGCCGCGGCAATCATAGCTGCCAAGAAGAATTTGCGCCTGCTGGTCACCAGCGGCCTGCCGGACCCGCGCACGGCCGGCACGACGGTCAAGTCGGTTTCAGGCGGCCTGCTGGTCCAAGGCCGCGACAATGCCGTGGTCGACGACCTCGACCTGAAGGTGGTAACGAAGCGCGCGCCGACGCCGGCTGAAATGGCCGATCTCAAATTCGCCTTCCGCGTCGCCAAGCACGTCAAGTCGAACGCCGTAATCTACGCCAAGGACGGCGCCACGGTCGGCATCGGCGCCGGCCAGATGAGCCGGGTCGATTCTTCGCGCATCGCCGCGCGCAAGGCGATCGACGCAGCGGAGACGGCAGGCATGGCCGAGCCGTTGACCAAGGGCTCGGTGGTCGCTTCGGATGCCTTCTTCCCCTTCGCCGACGGCCTGCTGTCGGCCATCGAAGCCGGTGCCACCGCCGTGATCCAGCCGGGCGGTTCGATGCGCGACGACGATGTCATCGCCGCCGCCGACGAACACGGCATCGCCATGGTGTTCACCGGCGTACGGCATTTCCGGCACTAACCTGCCGCTCGGCGGCCAGTGGGGTGAATTATCGAAGCATCTACTCCGGCCGATCCGCCGGATATGGCGTGCGAACCAGGATCGCCATGCCGATGGCCAGGAACAAAATAATCGCCGCCATGCCAAGCCGGGCCGAGCCGCTGGTGGCGGTAATCGTCGCCACCATGAACGGCGCCAGGAAACTGGTCGCCCGACCGGCCAGCGCATAGATGCCGAAATAGCGACCGGATTCGGCTGCGGTCACGCTGCGCGCCATGTAGGAGCGCGACGAGGCCTGCACCGGCCCGAAGGCCAGGCCGATCAGCAGGCCGTACATGATGTAGGCCTTTTCGGCCGCCGTACCGAACAGGCCGCCTGAATCGGAGGTCGAAAGCTGGATCAGCCCGAGCAGCGTGAATCCAGGCCCGGTCGAGACCACGCCGATAGTGGCGATGGACAGCATGACCAGCGAGATCATCACCACCGCCTTGGAGCCCAGCGCGGTGTCCAGGCGGGCGGCGACCCAGCAGCCGAAGATGGCGACGATATTGAGGATGATGCCGAACATCCCGATCTCGGTGATCGACCAGTGGAACATGCCCGCCGCGAAGGTGCCGCCCAGCGCCAGCAAGGCATTGACGCCATCCTGGTAGATCATGCGGGCGACGAGAAAGCGGAAGATGCCGCCGCGCTTGCGCACCTCGGCCAGTGTCGATTTCAGCTCCGACAGGCCCTCGCGCACCGCCGGCCCGATCGGGATGCCCTTGATGGCGTCGGGCGTAAAGAAAAACATCGGCAGGATGAACAGGAAATACCAGCCCGCCGACAGCGGCCCGGTGGCGCGAGCATCCTCGCCCAGTTGCGGATCGAGCCCGAACAGCGGGGTGATGCCGATGATCGTCTTGCCGGTCTCCGGCGAGCCGGCCAGGCAGGTGACGACGAAGATCAGTGCGATCATGCCGCCGAGATAACCGAGGCCCCAGGCCATGTTGGAGATGCGGCCGATCTCGCTCTTCGGCACCAGCCGCGGCATCATGGAATCGTTGAAGACAGTGGAGAACTCCGCCGCCACCGACGCCAGCGAGAACAGCGCCACGACCAGGAACAGGTTGGAACCCGGCGCGGCGAACCAGAGCAAGGTGAGACTGGTGATCTTGATCGCCGCGAAAAACGCGATCCACGGCTTGCGCGGCCCGGTCTGGTCGGCGATCGATCCGAGGATCGGCGATAGCACCGCGATGACCAGTCCGGCCGCGGCGATGCCATAACCCCAGACGGCCTGGCCAGTGATTGGATCGCCCGCCATGCGCGAAACGAAATAGGGGCCGAAGATGAAGGTGGTGACGACCGTGAAGAACGGCTGCGCCGCCCAGTCGAAGAACATCCACCCCCAGATGCCGCGCCCGGATGCCCGCTGCACTGTCTCTACCGCCATAGTGATTCCCCCGGCGTCCGCTCCGCCCCATTTCGGGCGCCATGTCTGCATGTTTCGAATGATCATGCAAACGGACAACCGCTGGCTCACATGCCCGTCAGATCGCTCATCAGCCCAGACGCAACCGACAGCCGCGACACGGTGATGTCGCCGCCCTCCGTCAACGCCTGCAGCCGTTCGCGGATGCGCGCCACCCGCTCGCCACCGGCTTCGAGCCAGGCCGCCACCGGATTGGCCGCCTCGGCATGGCCGGTAAGCGCGGCGATAGCGATGCCGCGCCGCGCCGCGCCGATCGTGTCGGTGGCGCGGGACAGAGCGAGCTGGTCATAATAGTCCGATGGCGTGATCGAGCGCGCCGCATCCTCGACGCGCGGGATGCGGAAGGCATCGCTGACGGCGAAGAACGCCTTGGCCGCCGCGACGATATCGGCGCCGGCGGTGCGGGCCGTCAGCGCGACGTCCGGGATGAGCTCCGCCGCCTCGCTCATCGCCAGCTGCTCGGCCAGCTTTTCCGGTGCGCCCGCCTTGAACAGCCCGTGCCGCTTCTCCTCGATCCGCTCGCGCGAAAAAGCCGGCAGCAGCGAAACGAGCTTGGGCTCCAGCGCCTTGCGCGCATCCTGCAGTTCGGCGATGCGCTGGCCGAGCGGTGCCGTGCCGGCATCGTTCTTCAGGTACCAGCCGCTGCTCATATAGATAAGCCGGCTCACCATCTGATAGAGATCGAGTTGCACCTGGCCGTCGACCAGGTTGTCGAGCGCGTCGATCTCGCGATAGAGCGCGGGCAGCGCAAAGCCATCGCGCACCACGGCGAAGGTGCGCACCACATCGGCTGCGGTGCGCCCCGTCGCCTCCTGCAGCCGGTTGACGAAGGACGGCCCGCCGCGATTGACCAGATCGTTGGCGACGACACGCGCGATGATCTCGCGGCGCAGCCGGTGGCCGTGGATCTCGGAAGCGTATTTCTTCGCCATCCGGTCCGGGAAATAGCCCATCAGGTCGCGGTCGAAATGCGCATCGTCAGGCACGTCGCTGGCGACGATGTCGGAAAACAGCACGATCTTGGCATAGGCGAGCAGCACGCCGAGCTCGGCCCGGGTCAACGGCTCGCCGCGCGCCTCGCGCTCGGCAAGGGCTGCCGGCGACGGCAGTGTTTCCACGACACGATCGAGCAGGCCGCGTGCCTCCAGCGCCGTCATGAAGCGGCTCTGATGCGCGATGTCGGCGAGGCCGCGCTTGCGGGCGATCGAAAGCGCCAGCGTCTGCTGGTAGTTGTTGGACAGCACCAGCCCGCCGACCTCGTCGGTCATCTCGGCCAGCAGCTTGTTGCGCGCCGGCCGCGTCAGCGATCCCTTGCGCATTGCCGACGCCAGCGCGATCTTGATGTTGACCTCGACGTCGGAGCAGTTGACGCCGCCCGAATTGTCGATCGCGTCGGAGTTGCAGCGGCCGCCATTCATGCCGAACTCGATGCGCGCCCGCTGCGTCACACCCAGATTGGCACCCTCGCCGATCACCTTGGCGCGCACGTCAAGCGCCGTGATGCGGACGGCATCGTTGGCGCGGTCGCCGACCTCGGCATTGGTCTCGGTCGATGCCCTGAGATACGTGCCGATGCCGCCGAACCACAAGAGGTCGACCGGCGCCTTGAGGATGGCGGTCATGATCTCGACCGGCGTGGCGGTCGTCTTGGCTAGTCCGATCGCCGCTGCTGCGGCAGCCGGCAAGGTGATCGATTTCTGGCTGCGCGAAACGATGACGCCGCCGTCCGACAGCTTGGTCTTGTCATAGTCCTGCCAGCTCGAACGCGGCAACGCGAACATGCGCTCGCGCTCTGCCATCGAGACCGCCATGTCGGGATCGGGATCGATGAAGATGTCGCGATGGTCGAAAGCGGCGATCAGCCGCGTTTTCGGCGACAACAGCATGCCGTTGCCGAACACGTCGCCCGACATGTCGCCGACGCCCACGACAGAGAAGGGCGAGGTCTGGATGTCTCGGTTCATCTCGCGGAAATGCCGCTTGACCGCTTCCCAGGCGCCCTTGGCGGTGATGCCCATCTTCTTGTGGTCGTAGCCGGCCGAACCACCGCTGGCGAAGGCATCGTCGAGCCAGAAGCCGTGCTTTTCGGAGATGGCGTTGGCGGTGTCGGAGAAGGTTGCCGTGCCCTTGTCGGCGGCGACGACGAAATAAGGATCGTCCTGGTCGCGGCGCACGACACCTGCCGGTGGAATGACGCCGTCCAGGCCGATATTGTCCGTGATCGAGAGCAGGCTGGAAACGAAGTTCTTGTAAGCCGATGTGCCGGCCTCGAAGATCGCGTCGCGTCCGGCGCTCATCGGCAGTTTCTTGGGATAGAAGCCGCCCTTGGCGCCGACCGGCACGATGACGGCGTTCTTGACCTGTTGCGCCTTGACCAGGCCGAGCACCTCGGTGCGATAGTCCTGGGCGCGGTCGGACCAGCGCAAGCCGCCACGCGCAACCGGGCCGAAGCGCAGGTGCAGGCCTTCGACCTCCGAGCCGTAGACGAAAATTTCGCGCCATGGCCGCGGCGCCGGCAATCCCTCGACCGCCTGCGACTCGAGCTTGATCGCCAGCGACTGGCCTTTCTCTTTCGTATCGGCAACGAAATGATTGGTGCGCAGCGAGGCTTCGATCAAATTGAGGTAGCGGCGGATGATGGTGTCGTCGTCAATGTTAGGCACATCCTCCAGCGCATCCTTGATCTTGGCCTTGAGGTGCTTTGCCGCCACCACGCCTTCGGTTTCGGCCGTCGGGCCGAGCCGGGCGATGAACAGCGCGTGCAGGCCGCGCGCGATCTCGGGATAGCGGTTGAGTGCGGCGGCGATGAAATCCTGGCTCTGCGGGATGCCGACCTGCTGCAGGTAACGGCCATAGGCACGCAGGATGGTGATCTCGCCCGACCACAGGCCGGCGGTCTGGGCGAGGCCGTTATAGCCGTCATTGTCGACGTCGCCCCGCCACACCGACAGGAAAGCGTCCTCGAACAGCGCACCGCCGTCGGCGAGGTCGATCGGCTTGCCGTAGCTGTTCTCCAGTTCCATGTCGTGGATGAAGACCAGGCCCGACTGGTCGTCGCCGACTTCGAAAGTCCGCTCGCTGATGACGCGGAAGCCGATGTTCTCTAGCACCGGAACGCGCCGCGACAGTGCCACCGGGCTGCCATGGTGATAGATCTTCAGCGCCGCCTGGTGCGGCTTCTGCTCGGCATGGCGGTAATAATCGATGGCGATCGGATTGCCGGCGCTGATCTTGGCTATTCGTCCGGCATCGGCCAGCGCCACGCCAGCGCTGAACGTATCCCGGTAGCTCTCTGGCAGCCGCGCGGCGATGGCTTTCAACGCCGGGTCGCTGCCGCTGGCTTCGGCCGCATCGGCAAGCGCATCTTCCCAGGTGCGCACGATGTCGCGGATCGCCGCCTCTATCGTTGCCTGCTCGACCTTCGGCGTCTTGCCGCCGGAGCGGCCGATGATGAAGTGCACGCGCGCCAGCCCGCCTTCCGGGAAAGCCGGGTAATAGGCCGACAGCCGGCCCTCGAACGCGGTTTTCAGATAGGTGCCGATCTTCTCGCGCACGACGCTGTCGTAGCGGTCGCGCGGCACGAAGACGAGGATCGAGACGAAACGGTCGAACTGGTCGACGCGCACCAGCGCCCGCACGCGCGGCCGCTCGACCAGGCCCAGAATGGCAGCGGCATGCTTGCGCAGGATCGGCACCGGAACCTGGAACAGCTCGTCGCGCGGATAGCTTTCCAGCACGTTGATCAGCGCCTTGCCGGAGTGGTCGTGGCGGTCGAACCCCGACTTGGCGATAATGGTTTCGGCCTTGGACCTGAGATACGGGATCTTCATCACCGAGCGCGTGTATGCGGTCGAGGTGAACAGGCCGACGATGCGCAGTTCGCCCGCCAACGCACCTTTGGCGCTGTAGGTCTTGACGCCGATGTAATCGAGATAGATGCGCCGGTGCACCAGCGACTTGGCATTGGCCTTGGTGACGATCAGCGGCTCCGGTCCGTGCAGGAAAGCGCGGATTTCCGGCGTCGTCGTCACCGCCTCGGTGCCGCGTCTCAGCACCAGCACGTCCGGGTCGGTCAGGATGCCGAGGCCGGGTTTTTCGGCGCGCTCCAGATTGCCGCTTTCCTCGCCGCCTGTGTACTTGAATTCACGCATGCCGAGGAAAGTGAAATTGTCGTCGCGCAGCCACTCCAGGAAGGCGATCGCCTCGGCGACGCTCTTCTTGTCGAGCGGCACCGCCGAATAGCGGAATTCGGAGATGGCCTGATCGAGCCGGGCCAGCATCGGCCGCCAGTCGTTGACGGCGGCATGGACCTGGCCGAGCATCTTGCGCAGCCGCTCGGCCAGGCCATTTGCTTGTTCGGGCGTCAGCCGGGGAATATGGACATGGATCACGCTGAGCCGGTCGTGGCTGCCGTCATCCCTGGCGAAATTGCCATCGCCGAGGATTTCGTCGACACCCGTCTTGCCATGGCGGACCGTAATCACCGGATGGGTGACCAGGGTCGGTTCGCCGGCGGTTTCTGTAACCTCGCCGAGGATGGAATCGAACAGGAATGGCATGTTGTCGTTGACCACCGTGATGACGGTCACCGGACGGCCTTCGCGAACCACGCCCGAATCGGCGTCGACGGCGACGACGCACTCACCCTTTTTGTGGGCGGCGACCGCCTGGCCGGCGAGATCGGCGGCACGCTCGAGGTCGGCCACGTCATAGGCGGCGATATCCTCCGCCGGCGCGCGGGCGAGCAGGTAATCGGCGAGCCTGGCCGGTCTGTCATCGGCCTTTGCCGCAGGTGCCTTCTTCTTCGACTTAGCTGCGGATTTTACGCTGGCCATGACGCTTCTTCCCTCCCGTCGCATGCTTTTGCGACTATGGTAGCAGATGACCGCTGTTTGGCGACAAAGGTTTGACGGCTTGCCAAGAATTCTCGGAATTCGGCGGCAAGGCTTCGCATGACGAGGAGAAATGACACGATGAACGGCAAAATCACCGCGCTAGACCTGGCCGCCGGAGAGCTGAGCGAGCCGACAAAAGCCTATTTCGCCAAATGCGAGGAAAAGCTCGGCCTCGTCCCCAACGTGCTCAAGGCCTATGCCTTCGACGACAAGAAGCTGCGCGCCTTCACCGACATGTACAATGATTTGATGCTGGGCGAGTCCGGCCTGTCGAAGCTGGAACGCGAGATGATCGCGGTCGCCGTCTCCTCCATCAACCACTGCTACTACTGCTTGACCGCGCATGGCGCGGCGGTGCGCCAGCTCTCGGGCGATCCCCTGCTTGGTGAGATGATGGTGATGAATTTCCGCGCCGCCGACCTTTCGCCGAAGCAAACGGCAATGCTCGACTTCGCCGTCAAGCTGACCGAGGAGCCGGCCAGGATCGTCGAGGCCGATCGCGCGGCCCTGCGCCAGGCCGGCTTCAGCGATCGCGACATCTGGGATATCGCCTCGACCGCGGCCTTCTTCAACATGTCGAACCGTGTCGCGGCCGCGATCGACATGCGGCCGAACGACGAATACCACGCCATGGCGCGATAGGGCCACGCGCGTTCCACCATCGGTCCTACTTCGCATCAAGCGTTGACAGGCGAATGCCGCCGGCTAGTTTTCCGGGAAACAAAATTTCCGAGGGGTGAACTTGATGCCCGAGGCCAACGCTTCGTGAATGGGAGTCCCCCTATGCTTGATGCAATTGCCAAACCCGGGGTTTTTCTCCGCGCCCTGACCATGACGCTGGCGCTTGCCACTCCACCCGCCCACGCCTTCGAGGCGGTGACAGCCTACCAGCCCATTTTCGAGACAGCCGCGGCCAAGACGATAACGCTGACTGGCCATGACCTGACCGTCGAACAGGTCATCGACATCGCTCGCAACGGCGCCAAGGTCGAGCTCAGCCCCGAGGCGCTGCAACGTTCGGCGGACGCTTATGGCCTGCTGCTCGAAGGTGCTGCCGAAGGTGTCACCATCTACTGGTTCAACCGTGGCGCCGGCGACCAGCGCGAGACGGTGATCTTCTCGGGCGATCCGACGACGCCGGAAAACAGCAAGCTGCTCAAGGATCAGCAGCTCGCCCGCTTCAAGGGCGGCGTCAACAGAGGCTACGGGCCGGAGCTGCAGGAAGAAGCGCTGGTGCGCGCCATCATGGCGATCCGCGCCAACACCATGTCCTACGAGCCTGCCAGCCCGCAGCTGACGCATATGCTGGTCGACATGCTGAACAAGCGGGTGACGCCGGTCGTGCAATCGCGCGGCACGCTCGGCGAAGGCGACCTCGCGACGCTCGGCAATATCGGCGCGGCCATGGTCAGCGAAGGCGAAGCCTATCTCGATGGCATCCGCATGCCGGCCACACAGGCCCTTTCGCAGGCCGGTCTGAAGCCTCTCGAGCCTTTCGCCGCCGACCAGGCCGCGCTGATCAGCACCAACGCCTACGCACAGGCACAGGCCGTGCTTTTGCTGGAGGACGCCCGAAAACTGCTGGAGTGGACCGACCTCAGCTACGCCATGGGGCTGAACGGCATGAATTCCAGCGTGACGCCGATTTCCGCACCCGTGCAATCCATGCGGCCTTACCCATGGCTGACATGGGATGCCGCGCGGGTCATGGACATGATCAAGGGCAGCTATCTCTTCGACGAGGATCAGGCCCGCATCATCCAGGATCCGGAAAGCATGCGCGCCTCCAGCCAGCGCCAGGGCTCGGCCTGGCAGGCCTGGGCGGATCTGCGCCAATCCGTGCTGCTCTCCATCAATTCGTCGGATCACAATCCGGCCGTGCTGCCGGGCCTGACGCCGCAGAGCTCGCCGGAGCTGAGCACGCCGCAATTCATGAAATATTACATCAAGGGCGGGCCGCTGAGCGGCGGCAAGTCCGGCTATATCTTCTCCAACGCCAACTGGGATCCCTATCCCATGGCCAATCAGGTCGAGGCTTTCACCATCTCTCTCACCAATCTCGGCGTCGCGGTGGCGCAGCGCATCGAGCGCTTCCGCAATCCCTTCTTCACCGTGATAAAGCCGACCGATGCGCTGAAGCCCGACGAGCGCAAGGACATCCCGACCTTCGACGGCTATCTGCCGACCGATCTCTGGCAGGAACTGGCCGACCTCGGCACGCCGGTGACGCCGAATGGCCAGGCGATCGTCGCCACCGTCGAAGACCTGGAAGGGCAGACCCGCATCAAGACGCAACGCGCCCGCGAGGCTGTCGACATATCCTTCCATCTCTTGGCGCAGGACCTGTTGACGGCAAGCTATTGGATGGAAATCCGCAAGGCGCAGAACCCGCAGCGGAAATTCGGCGAGGCGCCAACCGCGGCGCTCGAGGCGCTGCGCCAGGTGATCCCCTGGCACCAGGCGGCATCGGAACGGCAAAAGCGGCCGCTCGGCATGGTCGCCTACGATTTCATGCAGGAGAACCCGGCCTCGAAATTCTATTCCGGCGGACCGCAGGCGCCGAAGGCGGCCGCCATGCCTGCGGCCGGCGTCTTGCCCAGATAGCCTTACCGCGCCGCGATGGCCGCCGCCGCACCGGCCATCGTCGTGGCGCTGACGCGGTTGGCGATCTTCATGGCGCGCTTGCTCCTGAGGAGCTTGCGCGCCTGCGAGGCGGCGAGCACCCAGGCGAGATCGATGGCGATCAGCACCACCGCCATGGTCGCCGTCAGTTCGACCCAGCCGACGAGACTGACCGAAGCGAGGTCGATGATGGTCGGCAACAGCGCCAGGTAAAACATCATGATCTTGGGATTGCCGAGCGTGACGGCCATGCCGGCGAAAAAAAGCTTGCCGGCCGAATCCTCACGCGGCATCTCGCCCTCCTTGGCGTCGACAGGCGCCGTCCACATCTTCCAGGCGAGATAGGCCAGGTAGAGAACGCCGATCCATTTCACAACGACGAAAGCGAAATGGAAGGTCTGCGCCACCACGGCCAGCCCAAACACCGCCAGCGACAGCCAGATGCCTTCGCCAATCCACATGGCAAGCAGGAACGGAAACACATCGCGAAACCCCTTCGAGATAACGCGCGCGACAAGCGCCGCGATCGATGGGCCAGGCGAACCGGCGGCCACGAACAAGGCGGCGGCGAAAATCAGCAGCGAGGCGAGGTGCATGGCGAGGGTCTCCGCGTCAGGGCTTCACCAACCACAATAACCCGACAGCTGCGTCTCTGGCAAAGGCAAGACAATATGGGCCATGGGCGCCGACCCCTACGGCGTGACTTGCGGAGCCCCTTGCAGCCCCAGCGTCACGCCGCTAGAAGGGCCGCCGCGAAACAATTTCGAGCTTCACTTTGCCCCAGTAACCACCGGTCTCGTCAACTCCCCCGACACACCTGCATGGCGCCGCATCAGCGGTGCCTGTTTGTATTTCATGTGTTCCTTTGGGCGGCGGTTCGAGACCGGTTTGGCACTGCTGAACCGCTGTCGCTCGGCTTACCGCCAGCGACACCTGATGTCACAATCTCCGCAGCCACCCGCCACGCCGCGCCCGCATGGGCATCTCGATAGCGCCGACCGGATGAACTTCCCAACGGGAAGGACTTACCGGCATGTCTTGCGCCCTGCGCGTCCACTGGGCGATCGCGCCAGAAATCGCACCACGACCCCTGATCAACTGCAATCGCTGTGGCTTCGTGAAAGCCTACCGCTGCAGCGAGAAATTCCGCGTCAACGCCAACGGCAAGCGCATCGACGCGTGGCTGATCTATCGCTGCGTCGACTGCGACAATTCCTGGAATTTCGGCATTTTCGAGCGCTGCAACCGGCGCGATATCGCGCCGGCACTGCTGGCGGCGCTCGAAAGCAATGATCCGGCACTGGTCCGGAGCCATGCCTTCGACATCGTCGCCCTGCGCAACCAGGTGGGACGCGTCGAAGAGTTCCCTGACGCCGTCGTGCGCAAGCAGGTGATCGGCAGGATTAAGCAAGGCGCGACGGTGCTGGATCTTCGGCTTGGTCTGGAAATACCGGTATCGTTGAGGCTCGACCGGCTGCTTGCCAACGAACTCGGCATCTCGCGGTCGCGCCTTCGGGCGCTGGACGAGCGGAGGCTGCTGACCATCGAGCCGGATGGAGCAAAGGCCCTGCGCAAACCGGTCCGAGAGGGAGCGACAATCCGCATCGATCTCGCCAGCGAGCCCGACCTGCGGACCATCATCTCGGCCGCTGGTGGATGAACGAAAGAGGGCGGAGAACAAGTGCTCCGCCCTCTCAAACTCTCGGAAAGGGAAACTTTACGCCGCGCCGACCGCCTTCGACGACTTCTCGAAACGCTTGCGCTCGTTCGGGTCGAGATAGAGTTTGCGCAGGCGAATGGTCTTCGGCGTCACCTCGACCAGTTCGTCGTCCTGGATCCAGGCCAGCGCGCGCTCCAGCGTCATGCGGATCGGCGGGGTGAGCTTGACCGCCTCGTCCTTGCCGGCGGCGCGGATGTTGGTCAGCTTCTTGCCCTTCAGCACGTTCACTTCGAGATCGTTGTCCCGGCTGTGGATACCGATGATCATGCCCTGATAGACCTTGACGCCGGGATCGATGACCATCGGACCGCGATCTTCAAGGTTCCACATGGCGTAAGCCACCGACTCGCCCTGTTCGTTGGAGATCAGCACGCCGTTGGTGCGGCCAGGCAACTCGCCCTTGTAGGGCTCGTAGGCATGGAACAGCCGGTTCATCACGGCGGTGCCGCGCGTATCGGTCAACAGTTCCGATTGGTAGCCGATCAGGCCGCGCGTCGGCGCATGGAAAACGATGCGCTGGCGGTTGCCGCCCGAGGGACGCAGCTCGACCATTTCGGCCTTGCGCTCCGACATCTTCTGCACGACGACGCCGGCATGCTCCTCGTCGACGTCGATGACGACTTCCTCGACCGGCTCCAGCAATTCGCCATTCTCGCCCTTCTGCATGACGACGCGCGGACGCGAGACGGCGATCTCGAAACCTTCGCGGCGCATGGTCTCGATCAGGACGGCGAGCTGCAATTCGCCGCGGCCGGAAACGAAGAACGAATCCTTGTCGGGCGATTCTTCGATTTTCAGCGCGACATTGCCTTCGGCCTCGCGCAGCAGACGGTCACGGATGACGCGACTGGTCACCTTGTCGCCTTCGGTGCCGGCCAACGGGCTGTCGTTGACGAGGAAGGACATGGTCACGGTCGGCGGATCGATAGGCTGTGCATGCAGCGCCTCGGTCACCGCCAGGTCGCAGAACGTGTCGGCGACGGTGCCCTTGGACAGGCCGGCGATGGCGACGATGTCACCCGCCTGCGCTTCTTCGATCGGCTGACGCTCAAGGCCGCGGAAAGCGAGAATCTTTGAAATGCGGCCGGTCTCGATCTGGGTGCCGTCATTGTGCAGCACCTTGACCGCCTGGTTGGACTTCAGCGTGCCGCTCTCGATGCGGCCGGTGATGATGCGGCCGAGGAACGGATTTGCTTCCAGGATAGTGCCGATCATGCGGAACGGGCCGGGATGAACGGTCGGCGCTGGCACATGCTTGATGACGAGGTCGAACAGCGGCGCAAGCTGCTGGTCCTTCGGGCCTTCCGGATTTTCCGACACCCAGCCGTCGCGGCCCGAACCATAAAGGATCGGGAAGTCGAGCTGCTCGTCGGTGGCGTCGAGCGCGGCGAACAGGTCGAACACCTCGTTGACCACCTCGACATGGCGCGCGTCCGGCCGGTCGATCTTGTTGATGACGACGATCGGCCTCAAGCCGACCTTGAGCGCCTTGCCGACCACGAACTTGGTCTGCGGCATCGGGCCTTCGGCGGCATCGACCAGCACGATGGCCGAATCCACCATCGACAGGATGCGCTCGACCTCACCGCCGAAATCGGCGTGGCCGGGCGTGTCGACGATGTTGATGCGCGTGTCCTTCCAGTCGACCGAGGTCGCCTTGGCCAGGATGGTGATGCCGCGTTCCTTTTCGAGATCGTTGGAATCCATGGCGCGCTCGGCGACGCGCTGGTTGTCGCGGAAGGAGCCGGACTGTTTCAAAAGCTGGTCGACCAGGGTGGTCTTTCCATGGTCGACGTGCGCGATGATCGCGATATTACGGAGGTTCATGATTCTGGTCTCGGAAGCGTTGCAGGCAGCAGGCCAAGGGCGCTGCCTCTTTCGGTTGCGCGGCTCATACAGGGTTTTTCGCAGTTGCGAAAGGGGACGCGCGACACCAAATACTCATCAAATCTTAAGCATCTGCGTGTGAAATGATTTTGTTAACCAAGGCGGGAACCTTTTCAGGGCCCGGACAGTTCGAACGTGATGACCGATAGACTCAACCGATTTTGGCCGCTTATCGCTTCCGCCGCCTTTGCGATGCTGCTGGCGGCCAACGCCGCGCAGTCGGCCGCGACGCTGGAGGAAACGCGCCCTGTCCTGCCGGCTGATGCGCCTTCCGCACAACAGGCCTTTGCCGACGCGCCCGACGGCGTCGACCCCGTGGTGACGGGGCCGGTCAGTGCCGCCTTCAAGCAGAGACAGGCGAGCGCCAACTGCGACGCGGCGGTCTGGCCCAACATTCCAATGGTCTGCTACCCCGACTGATCGTCCGCGCCCGTTCTTACACGCCGAGGTGTGTTGAGATTCAGGTCAGGCCGGGCCGAAAATAGTGGTTTTCGAGAATCCGAGCGGAGCGTACATTTTGTACGTGAGCTCAATTCTACTGCGACGCAGTAGAACGGAGAAGCGCAGGAATCCGCCGTTTGCAGGCCGGCCTCACCTGAATTATCGACGCGCCTCAAGCCGCCTGCGGTTCGGGATCGAAGGCCGGCCGGCTGGTGTTGATCAGGAGCGAAATACAAGCCGCCGCGATCGCCGTCATGCCGGCAATCAGGAACGCCAGTTCGTAGTTGCCCTGCAGTTCGCGCATGGTGCCGCCGAAGGCAGCAGCGGTGGCGGCACCCACCTGATGGCCGGCCACGATCCAGCCGAACACGATCGGCCCGCTGCGGTCGCCGAAGGCTTCGTTGGCGAGCCTTAAAGTCGGCGGCACGGTGGCGATCCAGTCGAGACCATAGAGCACCGCGAAGATGATCAGGCTGGTTGCCGAGAAGCCGGAATAGGGCAAATAGATCAGCGACAGGCCACGAATGGCATAGTAGACGCCGAGCAGCTTGCGCGGGTCGTAGCGGTCGGTGAGCCAGCCGGACAGCGTGGTGCCGATCAGGTCGAAAATGCCCATCATCGACAACAGGCCGGCGGCCTGCACCTCGCCGATACCCATGTCGCCGCAGAAGGCGATCAAATGCGTGCCGACCAGCCCGTTGGTGGTGAAGCCACAGACGAAGAAAGTGGCGAACAGGTACCAGAAAACCCGCGTGCCGGCGGCGCGGCGCAGCGTGCTGAGCGTATGCGCCAGGAAATTACCTTGTGATGCGGGCGAAGTCGGCGGCACATCATCCGCCTCGGCCCCATAACGCACCATTCCGATCGAGGCCGGGCGCTCCGGCACCAGCAACCAGACCAGAGGGATCAACGCCGCGGTGGCGATCGCGACAGCGATGACGACAGGCTGCCAGCCGCCTGACTGGGCGAGCGAGGCGATGAGCGGCAGGAAAATCAGCATGCCGGTGGCGCTGGAGGCCGACATCAGCCCCATGACAAGACCGCGATTGGTCTTGAACCAGCGGTTGACGATGGTGGCGCCAAGGACGCTGGCGACAGCGCCGGATCCGATGCCGGAAAAAACGCCCCAGGTGATGAACAGATGCCATGGCTTGGTCATCAGCAGGCTGAGCGTGGTCGAAGCCGACATCACCACCAGCGACGCCAGCAGCGTGCGGCGCAGCCCGATGCGCTCCATGAGCGCGGCGGCGAACGGACCGGTCAGCCCATAGAGCAGGATGCCGACGCCCGCGGCCAGCGAAATGACGTCGCGCCGCCAGCCGAAGCTGTTTTCGAGCGGCAGCATCATGACGGAAGGCGCCGAGCGCAGGCCGGCCGCGATCAGCAGGCAGAGGAAGATGACGCCCACCACCACGAAAGCGTAGCGCTGGCCAAAGGGACGGGATTGAGCTATCATGTTACTGACCGGTACGTTGCAAGATGGGAGCATGTATACGTACCGATCGGTAACATTGTCAATCGAGTCCCATGATGCCAAGCGACAAAAATATTGAACTGACCATCAGCGACGGTCATGCGTCGGCGCCACCGAAGGCCGCCAAGAAGATTCTCGACGTGGCCTATGACCTGTTCTACCGGCGCGGTATTCGGGCGATCGGCGTCGACGAAATCGTCAAGCGTGCCGGCGTCACCAAGCCCAGCCTCTATCGCAGCTTTCCCTCCAAGGACGAGCTGGCCGCCTCCTACCTCAGGCAATACGATCTTGAATATTGGGAGCGTTTCGACGAGGCCGTCGCCGCCAATCCCGGCGACCCGCGCGCTCAGATCAAGGCTTTCCTGACCCGCATCGGCAAGCGAACGCAGGTGGCGGACTATCGCGGCTGCGGCATGACCAATGCGGCGGTCGAATATCCCGACCACAGCCATCCGGCTCGCGTCGTCAGCGAGGCCAACAAGCAGGAATTGCGCCGCCGCCTGCGCGCCATGGCGGCTGCGATGGGCGCGCAAGACCCCGACACGCTGGGCGACGGGTTGCTGCTGCTTATCGAAGGCGCCTATATCAGCGGCCAACTGTTCGGCCTCGGCGGACCCGCGCAGTCGGTTGCCCGCAACGCCGACCTGCTGATCGAAGCCAGCTTGAAGAAATAGCGATTGGCGATACGCTGGGACGACCTCCAACTGAGATCTCCGCCATGCGCAGCCTGTTGATCCCGCTCACCTTCGCCGGCCTTTGCCAGGCGGCACAGGCCGGCGACATATCCAGCACCTACACCGACCTCGACTGGAAGAAGGACTGCGTGACCTATGCGCAGGCCGGGCAGGGCGACGGCGACTGGGCCGACCTCGCCTGCTCCGGCTATCGCGGCTATCCCGTGCTGGTCGGATATGACGACGCCCGCGAATCGCTGTTCTATGGTTTTCCGCCCGGCGGCGACATGACGTCCACCTGGGAAAGTTTTTCCGCCTTGAATTCGTCCGGAGCCAAGGTCGAGTGGCGCGTCGAAACCAATGGCGACAAAGCCGTGCCGTTCGCGGTCATCCACCGCCGCTCGATCAGCAATGGCGAGGACGAGACCAAGAAGACCGAGGTGCTGCTCGTCGCCAAGGTCGCCCAGATGGACGCCCGGGACGGCTGCACCGTCGGCCTGGTGTTGGCCACCGGCAACCCCGCCGCCAACGACCAGGCGCGCAAGATCGCCGACGAGAAGGCGAAAGGCTTCGCCTGCGGCAAGGACAAGCGCGTGGTGATTGGCGACGTGCCGGCTTTCGGCCGGGTCGATAACTGACCGCTCGAGCTACTTGTTCGCCTTCGCCCGGTCGATCGCGTCCATGATCATCCTCTTGGCGTATTTGGAATCATGCCAGCCCTCGATCTTGACCCATTTGCCGGGTTCCAGATCCTTGTAGTGCTCGAAGAAGTGCTGCACTTGCTGGCGCGTGATGTCGGGCAGCTGCGTGTATTCGGTGACGTTCTCGTAGCGCAGTGTCAGCTTCGGTGACGGCACCGCGATGATCTTTTCATCCTGGCCGGCATTGTCTTCCATGATCAGCACGCCGATCGGCCGCACGTTGATCACGCAGCCCGGCACCAAGGCGCGCGTGTTGCAGATCAGCACGTCAATCGGGTCGCCGTCGCCCGACAGCGTGTGCGGCACGAAACCGTAATTGCCGGGGTAGCGCATCGAGGTGTGCAGGAAGCGGTCGACGAACAGCGTGCCGGCCTCCTTGTCCATCTCGTACTTGATCGGCTCGCCGCCGATCGGCACCTCGATGATGACATTGACGTCCTCAGGCGGATTCTTTCCGGTGGCTATAGCTTCGATGCGCATGTCTTTTGTCCCTCTCTCGGTCGGCAGGAGATAGCGGGCGGCGCAAAATGGTGCAATGCGGCGAATGGTGCTTACAGGCGTCCGGCGAGACGCGATGGCGGTCGACCCGTTCAATCATCGGCACAAGATGTTTCAAGGTCGTGATGTGCGTGAGCCCGGGACCACACCTTCCGCGATTATCCCCAGGCGGTCACTCCCAGACGAAGGCGACCTTCTTCAGCGCCTTCTGCTCGAAAATCTCGACCCCTTCGGCGATGTCGCGGCCGCCGGCCCCGGCATAGAAGGCAAGTGCGTTCTGATTGTCTTCCAGCGCCCACACCACCATGCCTTTCAGCCCATGGTCGGCGAGACGTGCCCTGGCCGCCGAAAACAGCCGCCTGCCGAGCCCGATGCCCTGATATTCCGGGCGCAGGTACAATTCGTAGATCTCGCCCTGCTGCTTGAGCTCCTTGGCGCGGTTCTTACCGATCGTCGCATAGCCGGCGATCGTGCCGCCGATCTCGACAACGAGGACCGTGGCGGCGCGGCGGATGGCGTTGGCCCACCAGTCGCTTCCGCGACGGTTGATCATAGATGTCAGCGTGCGGTGCGGAATGATTCCGCTATACGCGCCGCGCCAAGCCTCGAGGTGCACTTCGGCGATGGCGCCGGCATCGCGCGGGTCTGCCTTCCGAATGTCGATCGTCAGCGTATTCATGATTTGTTAACCATAAACCCGCATCGCCCGATTGCAAGAGTCCCGGCGGCCGATGGTCCGCTTTCGCACAGACGATCATGACACTGCCGACATTGGCCAAAGCCTGCCTGAAAACGCGCTCAGCCGAGGCGGATGGCGCGGCTTTCGAGTACCGAAACCCAGCGGACTTTTAGGTCCGTGGGCATCGGAAGCGCAGAAAGCCGCGTCAGGCGTCCGGCTGAGTAGCGTTTGCAGGTAGGGCTTTTCAGATTTCGACCAGATGGTCGTCGAGCTCGTTGGTATCGCCCGAAGTAACCGGAAAGTGCTCGGCCAGCACGGCCCCGACCCCCTCGATCGCCTTGACGAAACCGTCGGCAAGCCGATCGTGGCCGGCATGCGCGGTCAGATCGCGCACCACGCCGTCCCAGACATGCTGGCCGACCTTGGCAGCGATGCCCGAATCGGCGACCACTTCGGCGTAGCGCTCGGCGATCGAGACGAAGATCAGCACGCCGGTGCGCGCCGTGGTGCGGTGGACGTTGCGGGCGAGGAACTGCTTGACCGCATTGGCGTGCGCAGCCTGATAGCGCAGCCGACGCGGCACCATATGGATGCGCAGGCCGGGCAGCGTCCACAACAGGGCCAGCACGCAGGCCATGGCCAGCAACTGAGCGATGACGAAATGTGGCAGGCGGATGGTGAGCCACCAGGCCTCCAGCCCATAGGCGACCGCGAGGCTGACGACCAGCATGCCGAGGGTCGCCATCAAGGCTGCGGGAGCGAAGTAGCCGTCGCTGGCATGCGCCACGACGCAGTAGATCTCGCCGTCGGTTTGCGCTTCGGCGGCGCGGATCGCAGCGGCGATGCGCTCATGATCCTGCGGGCTGATCGGTCGTGTCGCCATGATCTTGTCTCACCAGCTTCCTGAAGAACCGCCACCGCCGGACGAGCCGCCGCCACCGGAAAACCCGCCGCCACTGCTTGACCCGGCCGACCAGCCACTGCCGGAACCACCCGAGGACCAGCCGCCGCCCGACGACCTTGTCGTCCAGCCGCTGGTTCCGGATGATCCGCCCGCACCCTGGCCATAACGAAACGTCATACCCAGCCATCGATACACGCCCGGCGACAGCTTTGTGCCGAACATCGGCGGCAGGAAGGCCATTGCCAGGCCACCGAAGAACATCGTCGCCCACAGGATCAGGAACACCGCGACGACCGGATCCATGGGGGTGCTGCTGTCGGCGGGATTGCGCCGGCCGCGCGCCTCCAACTCCTCCGGATTGCCGTTCAGCACCATGATCATGTCGTCGACGGCCTTGGAGATGCCGCCGGAGAAATCGCCGGCGCGGAAGGCCGGCACCATGTCGTTCTCGATGATCAACTTGGTGTGCAGGTCGGTCAGCGTGCCTTCCAGCCCATAGCCGACTTCGATGCGCATCTTGCGGTCGTTTGGCGCGACCAAAAGCAGGACACCGTTATTCTCCTTGGCCTGGCCGAGCTTCCAGAAGCGGAACAGCCGGTTGGCGTAGGGCTCGATCTCCTCGCCGCCGAGGCTGGGAATGGTGGCGACGACGATCTGGTCGGAGCCCTTGGTTTCGAAGTCCGCCAGCTTCTGCGTCAGCGCGGCACGTGTGCCGGCATCGATGATGCCGGCATTGTCGACCACGCGGCCGGTGAGAGCCGGAAGGTCGGCGGCCACGGCGGCGATCGAGGCAAGCAGCAGAGACGCCAGGATGATCAAGGCCAGGCGCAGCCGCGAAGCGCATTGGCCGGGCATTGAAGGGACGGCAGCTCTGGCCATGGCCTTACCAGCCTCCCGAGGAGCCGCCGCCGCCGGACGAACCGCCGCCGCCCGAAAAACCGCCACCGGAGGACCCTCCGCCGGAGGACCAACCGCCGCCGCCGGACGACCAGCCGCCGGACGATGATCGCCGGTGCGGCTCGAAGGTCATGCCGAGCCAGCGATAGCGTCCGGGCCCGAGTTTCTGGCCGAAGATCGGCGGCAGGACCGAGGCCGCGATGCTGCCGAAGAAAATGATCGCCCAGATGCCGATAAAAATGGCGAAGAACAGGTCGTCGGAATTGAATGGTGCCTGCTCGTTGCGCTTGCCGCGCGCTTCCAGTTCTTCCGGATTGCCCTCCAGCACCATGATCATGTCGTCGACGGCCTTGGAGATGCCGCCCGGGAAATCGCCGGCGCGGAAGGCCGGCACCATGTCGTTCTCGATGATCAGCTTGGTGTGCAGGTCGGTCAGCGTGCCTTCCAACCCGTACCCGACCTCGATGCGCATCTTGCGGTCGTTTGGCGCGACCAAAAGCAGGACGCCGTTGTTCTCCTTGGCCTGGCCGAGCTTCCAGAAGCGGAACAGCCGGTTGGCGTAGGGCTCGATCTCCTCGCCGCCGAGGCTGGGAATGGTGGCGACGACGATCTGGTCCGAGCCCTTGGTTTCGAAGTCGGCGAGTTTTTGGGTCAGCGCCGCACGTGTGCCGGCATCGATGATGCCGGCATTGTCGACCACGCGGCCGGTCAGCGCCGGAAGATCGGCGGCGAAGGCGGCGAACGGGAGGAAGAGGATGCCGGCAAGAAGGCCAAGAAAGGAAAGGTGGGCGTTCCGTAGCGCCCCCCTTGAGGAGGAGATGTCCGGCAGGACAGAGGGGGGTGTTTGCACGCCGGCGGTCCGTCTTTTCGGGAATTCGTTCCGAGGACAGTCGCCGTTCACCCGCCCTGCTTCGTGCCGAAATCGACCTTCGGCGGCTGCATCTTGTCTTCGTCGACGGTGAAGTTGGCGAAGGGCTCGTTGCCGCGGAACCAGAATGTCGCCCACAGCACCGACGGGAAGGTCTTCAGCGTCAAATTGTAGTCCCTGACCGCCTGGATGTAGTCGCGCCGCGCCACCGCGATGCGGTTCTCCGTGCCTTCGAGCTGCGCCTGCAGCGCCAGGAAATTCTGGTTGGCCTTGAGGTCGGGATAGGCTTCCGACACCGCGATCAGCCGCGACAGCGCGCTGGTCAGCCCGGCCTGGGCATCCTGAAACTTCTTGAGGGCTTCCGGATCCTTCAGCGTTTCGGGCGTCACCGTGATCTGCGTCGCCTTGGCGCGCGCTTGGACAACCGCGTCGAGCGTGTCCTTTTCATGCGAGGCATAGCCCTTGACCGTCTCGACCAGATTGGGAATGAGGTCGGCGCGGCGCTGATACTGGTTCAACACCTCGCTCCATGCCGCCCTGGCGTTTTCTTCCGCCGTCGGGATCGTGTTGTAGCCGCAGCCGGCAAGCAGCGGCAGCACGATTGCCATCATCAGGAAGGCGGGCAACGTGCGAAATGTCGATGGTCGAGCAAGGCGCTGGGCAAGCATGAAGGGATCCCTCGATAGAAGTTGCATCCGAAGCATTACCACAATCGGCGCGCAAGAAAACGGCCTCGGCCTCTGAAGCAGGCTCGGCATGAATTGTGCCCGCGCAAGGCCCTGTGATTGGCCCGGTGAACGCGATAAGGTTCGATCAGAACGGGATATCATCATGGCGAAACGCCAGGACAGCGACAGCGAATCGCGCCGTATCCTCCAGCGCGTCGCGCAGGAGACCGATCCGGCCGGCAATTCTTTCGTGGCACGGACGACGAAAGGCGTGCGCGACCACGTCTCCGCGGCCGATGCCGATCGCACGGATCCGATCGAAGTCTGGGGCACGCGTGTTGGCAGGATACTCGGCCTGCTTCTGGCGCTGGGCCTGATGGTCTGGCTCGTGCTTTTCCTCACCCGGGGCAGCTAGGAATCAAGAAACAATGAGCGCCGAAAAAACCGACGCGCCGCACGCGGTCATCGTCATTTCCAGCCATGTCGCGCGTGGCTCCGTTGGCAACCGCGCGGCCGTCTTCGCGCTGGAGACACTGGGCTTTCCGGTCTGGGCCGTGCCTACGGTCACCCTGCCCTGGCATCCCGGCCATGGCCGCGCGACCCGCATCGTGCCGCCGCTCGACCAGTTCAAGGCGCTGATGGCCGATCTGGAGCGCGCGCCGTGGCTGGGCGAGGTCGGGGCCGTGCTGTCGGGCTATCTCGGCGAGGCCGGCCAGGCCGAGGCGGTCGCCTCGCTGGTCGCCGCGGTCAAGGCGAGGACGCCCGATGCCGTCTATATCTGCGATCCGGTGATGGGTGATTCCGGCGGCCTCTACGTGCCCGAGCCCACCGCCGCCGCCATGCGCGACCGGCTGATGCCGATCGCCGACATCGCCACGCCCAACCGCTATGAGCTAGAATGGATGGCCGGCGCGCCGCTGCCCGATCTGAAATCGGTGATCTCGGCCGCACTCCATGCCGGACCGTCGACCATGCTGGTCACCTCGGCTCCGTCGATGATGTCAGGCGGCACAGGCAATCTGCTGCTCGACGGCACCCAGGCGCTGCTGGCCGAACACCGCCTGATCGACAAGCCGCCGAACGGCCTTGGCGACTTGACGGCAGCGGTCTACCTGGCGCGCATCCTGTCCGGCCAGCCGGCGATCAAGGCGCTGCAGTCGACGACGGCGGCGGTCTACGAAATCCTGGCGCGCACCGCAAAACGCGGCGGCGACGAGTTGCAGCTCGAAACCGACGCGCAGAGCCTGTCGCACCCGATGGCCATGGTCCAGCTTCGCCACCTCACGCATCCGGGGCGGGATCGCCGGGCGTGACCCCGGCCAAGGTCGTGCTCGTCGGCGCCGATGGCTGCAAGGCCGGCTGGATCGCCGTGCGGAGCGAACCCGGTTCGACACGTCGTGACCCAGATACGGCGCCTTCGGTCGATGTCTTCTCTTCGTTCGCCGCCCTGCTGGCGGCGATCCCCGATGACGCGATCGTCGCCGTCGACATGCCGATCGGTCTACCGGAATTTTCGCAAAAGGGCGGACGCGGGCCGGAAGCGCTGGTGCGGCCGCTGCTTGGCGCTCGCCAGTCCAGCGTCTTCTCGATTCCGTCCCGTGCCGCGCTCTATGCCGACACCAGCGGCTTCACCACGATCGAAGCCTGGTACGCGGCGCATATCAGGGCAAGCGAAGCGGCCAAGGCCACATCCAACCCGCCGCGCGGCGTTTCCATCCAGGCCTTCGGCATCTTTTCGAAAATCCGCGAGATCGACACATTGCTGATCGCGCGGCCCGAACTGCGCGGCCGCATCTTCGAATCGCATCCGGAAGTCGCCTTCTGTCGCCTGAACGGCGATCAGGCCATGCGGTTGCCGAAGAAGATCAAGGGCAGCGTCAATCTGGCCGGCATGGCGGAGCGCTAGGCGCTGCTTTGCCGGCACGGCTATGACATGGATTTCCTCGACCAGCTGCCGCCACGTGGTGCGGCCGCCGACGATTTCCTCGATGCGGCGGCCATGATGCTGATTGCCGGCCGCATCGCCAGCGGCGACGCGAAGCCGTTTCCCGACCCGCCTCGCGCTGACGGTTTTGGCATACCGGTCGCCATTTGGGCGTGACAATGTCGGCGGGCGTCCCGCTCTGGCGCATGGCATTTATAGCTAGCCCCTACAATTCTGCATTGCTCGTAACGGGCTTTTGCCGTTAGAGGCTTTCCTCGACCGCAACGAGCTGCCGCCTCCAACCCGGAAAGGCCTTAGCCGCCCATGCCTCATCTTCCCGAACACCTCCTCGCCGGCTACCGCAATTTCATGAACGGCCGCTACCTCACCGAGAGCGGCCGCTATCGCGAGCTCGCCCGCGAAGGCCAGGCGCCCGAGACCATGATCGTCGCCTGTTGCGACTCGCGATCCGCGCCCGAGGCGATCTTCGACGCCGGTCCGGGCGAACTCTTCGTCTTGCGCAATGTCGGCAATCTGGTGCCGCCTTACGAGCCGGACGGCGAGTTCCATTCGACCTCGGCCGCGCTCGAATTCGCGGTGCAGAGCCTCAAGGTCAAGAATATCGTGGTCATGGGCCACGGCCGCTGCGGCGGCATCCGGGCCGCGCTCGACACCAACGCCGCGCCGCTCTCACCCGGCGACTTCATCGGCAAGTGGATGAGCCTGATCGCGCCGGCCGCCGAGACGGTGTCGGCCAGCACCTTCATGACGGCGACGGAACGCCAGACGGCCCTGGAGCGCATCTCGATCCGCTACTCCCTCGCCAATCTCAGGACCTTTCCCTGCGTCTCGATCCTCGAGGGCAAGGGGCGGCTGTCGCTGCACGGAGCCTGGTTCGACATTTCGACCGGCGAGCTCTGGGTGATGAACAAGGAGACCGGCGATTTCGAGCGTCCGGTGCTGGAATGAACGGTACGGCGCGGCAGGCGATGAGCGTCCGGCCGGTCGTTTTCACGGCGGCCGCGCTGATGATGGCGATCGTTGCCGCTCGCGCCGATGACCGCGCCATCATAAGCCGCTGGTATTCGGCGCTGCTGGTCGCCGATCGCACCGAGCTGGCGGACCTGCTCGCCGACGATGTCCGCATCAAGCTCGACGACCTCGGCGTTGTCCAGAGCAAGCAGGAATTCATCGCCTCGCTCGACGAATGGAAAGGTGCGGTTGCGGGAGCTGCGATCCGCCACCGCATCGAGAAGACCGAAGGTGGGGTCACCACCGTGATCGCCTGCTACGACTTCCCCGACAATGATATGTTGATGCAGGAGACCTTCGCGGTGAGCGACAACCGCATCACCGCCAGTTCGCAGGCGGCAATCGCTGAAAACTGCGAGGGCTACTGAGGCGGAGCGGCCAACTGGCATATTGCGGGCCCGCGGACCGCGCCCTACATCGGTGACACCCTCCTTCCTGACGCCAGCGAAAGACCCTCCATGCCCTCTCCGAAAGCCGTCGATCTCGCCGCCCATCCGTTGACCGCGTGGCGAGGGCCGCTCGGCCTGCCCGATTTCGCCCATATTGGCGACGGTGATTTTTCTCCCGTCTTCGACGCCGCGCTGAAGGCGCATGAGGCCGAGATCGACGCGATATCAAGCAACAAGGATACGCCGAGCGTCGAGAACACGCTTGCCGCGCTTGAACTCGGCGGCGAGGCGCTGGATCATGTCTCATCGATCTTCTGGTGCCGCGCCGGCGCTCACACCAACGAAACCATCCAGGCCCTGGAGCGTGACATTTCGCCGAAGATGTCGCGGCACTTCTCGGCCATCTCGATGAACGAGAAGCTGTTTGCCCGCATCGACGATCTCTACCAGCGCCGCGAGAGCCTTGACCTCGATCGCGAGACGCTGCGCGTCCTGGAGAAGACCTGGAAAGGCTTCGTCCGTTCCGGCGCCAAGCTCGACGCCGACGGCAAGACGCGGCTGGCCAAAATCAACGAGGAGCTGTCGTCGCTCGGCACGACTTTCGGTCAGAACGTGCTGGCCGACGAGCGCGACTGGGCGCTGTTCCTCGACGAGGCCGATCTCATCGGCCTGCCGGATTTCGTGAAAAGCTCGATGGCCGAAGCCGCCGAGATGCGCGGCCAGAAGGGCCGCTACGCCGTCACCCTGTCGCGCTCGATCTATGAGCCGTTCACGACCTTCTCCGAACGCCGCGACCTGCGCGAGATCGCCTATCGCGCCTTTACCATGCGCGGCCAGAACGGCGGTGCGTCCGACAACACATCCGTGGTGCGCGACATGCTGAAGCTGCGCGCCGAAAAGGCGAAGCTGCTCGGCTACGCCTCCTTCGCCGCGCTCAAGCTCGACGACACCATGGCCAAGACACCGAAGGCGGTGCACGCGCTGCTCGACCCGGTTTGGGAAAGGGCACTGGAAAAAGCCGCCGCCGACCAGAAAGAGCTGGAGCGTCTGGCGGCCGAGGCCGGCAGTAACGAAAAATTCGCCGCCTGGGACTGGCGCTTCTACCAGGAGAAGCTGCGCGCCGAGAAGTTCGCTTTCGACGAAGCGGAGCTGAAACCCTATCTGCAGCTCGACCGCGTCATTGACGCCTGCTTCGACGTCGCGACACGGTTGTTCGGCGTCACGTTCGAGGAGAAGAAAGGCATCGCCGCCTGGCATCCGGACGCGCGCGTCTTCGTGGTCAAAAATGCCGACGGCAGTGAGCGCGGCCTGTTCCTCGCCGACTATTTCGCGCGGCCGTCAAAACGCTCCGGCGCCTGGATGAGCGCGCTGAAGTCCGGTTACAAGCTTGGCCATGGCTCGAAGCCGGTGATCTACAACATCATGAACTTCGCCAAGCCGCCAGCGGGCGAACCGGCTTTGCTGTCGGTCGACGAAGCGAAGACCTTGTTCCACGAATTCGGCCATGCGCTGCATGGCATGCTGACCGACGTCACCTGGCCGTCGGTGTCAGGCACCTCGGTCAGCCGCGACTTTGTCGAACTGCCCTCGCAGCTCTACGAGCACTGGCTGACGGTGCCGGCGGTTCTGGAAAAGCACGCGCTGCATGTCAAGACCGGCAAGCCGATGCCGAAGGCGCTGCTCGACAAGATGCTGGCCACGCGCACCTTCGGCGCCGGCTTCGCCACCGTCGAGTTCACCGCCTCTGCCTTGATGGACATGGCCTACCATGCACGGCCCGACGCGCCGGAAGAGCCGCTTCGTTTCGAGGCCGAAACACTTGCGACGCTGCATATGCCGGATACGATCGCCATGCGCCATCGCACCCCGCATTTTGGCCATGTCTTCGCCGGCGAGGGCTATTCGGCCGGCTACTATTCCTACATGTGGTCGGAGGTGCTGGACGCCGATGCTTTCGCCGCCTTCGAGGAAACCGGAGACCCCTTCAACCCGGCGCTGGCCGAGCGGCTGAGGAAGAACATCTACGCCGCCGGCGGCTCGAAGGATCCGGAAGAGCTCTACACGGCGTTTCGCGGCAAAATGCCGTCGCCGGAAGCGATGATGGTCAAGCGCGGATTGGTGTAGGCAATCGCCGAAGTCGGCGCCGACGTTAACCTCGTTGTCCTTGGCTGCCGACCCAAGGATCCCTTACCCTTGGCCACACCGGCCGCGTCAGCTTCGTGTAATTCGTCGCCGCCGGATTGCTGGGATAGGAACTCGGCGCCGCGACATAGATGATCTCGGCGGCGATCGGCTCGAAGCCGGCGTAGAAATGGTTTGTCGACTTGATCAGCAAAATGTCTTTCGACAACGGATCGACGCCGATGTTGGAGAAGACATCCGGCTCGAAGGTCTGGGTGCGGTTGGTGTTCAGGATCACATCGACTTCGGTGCCCTCGATGCGCACCACCGCTGATGGTCCCAATGTCACCCGGCTCGGGCCAAAACTCTGCCAGCCCTCGGCAACCGCTTTCAGTACCTTGACGCGTGCATCGATCGGTTCGCCCGCCTGCGGGCCGGCCTTGCCGCCGAAACGCAGGTCGATGACGGCGCCCTCGCCGGCCGCCTGGCAGAAAGTCACCGCGATCGGATCCCAGATCGTCGCCACGCCGAACTTGTCCAGGCCCCGCGCCAGCATCTGGCGTAGCACGAAGGTGCCGTCGCCGGGAACGCCTCCGCCGGGGTTGTCCCAGATATCGGCAATGACCACCGGCTTGCCCGGTCTTTGCTTGCGCACGGCCAGCGCCCGATCGATGCCGTCGGCCGTACTCAGCATCGTCATCGCGGTCGTTTCGCGCATGCCATAGAGCTCGCGTCCAAGCCGCTCCGCCAGCGCATCGCCCCTGGCCTTGTCATTGTCGGTAACGACAAGGATGCGCGTGCCCATTTCGGGCACGTCGGCGGCCATGAAGCCGTGGATGACCGAGACCGACAGCACGCCGTCCTTGCCGTGCAGCGCCTTGATGCGGTCGACGAAGGAGCGCATCGGTTCGCGGCTGGTCGGCAGCACCTGGATCATGCGGCAGTCGAAAGTTGAGATGACCGGCTTGATCTCGCCGCGCGCCGCGGCCAGGCCAAGCGCGACCACATGCTCGCCGCGCTCGTAGAAATCGGTGTGCGGGAATTCGAGGAAATAGGCCATGATGTCGGACGCCGCCACGCGCTTCGGCGTCAGATGGCTGTGCGGATCGAACTCGCAGGCAATCACCACGCTTGGCCCGACAATGCCACGCACGCGCTCCAGCAGGTCGCCCTCGCAGTCGTCATAGCCTTGCGCCACCATGGCACCGTGCAGGCCCAGAATGACGGCATCGACCGGCAAGGCGGCCTCGAGCTGGCCGAGGATCTCGTCGCGGAGCGCCTCATAGGTCTGCCGCTGCACGAGGCCGCCGGGCTCGGCCCAGGTGGCGGTGCCCTCGATCACGGTCAGGCCTTCGGCGGCCGCGCGGCGGCGCAGCGCCACGATCGGCGAGGAGCACAGGGTCGGCGTTCCCGGATGCTTGCCCGGCCCGGCATAGAACGCCATCTCGAAAGAGGCCCGGTCGGTTGGCACAGGCGAGAAGGTGTTGGTTTCCGTCGCCAGCGAGGCGGTGAAGATACGCATGAAAACTCCGTGGACTTCTTGTTTTCGCAATTCCGGACGGATAACCGCTGGGCACTTTTCCTGGAATTGCTGGGATTGCTATTTGACAGCCCCGAGCGCCAAGCCCCGGACAAGATAGCGCTGCAGCCAGATGAACAGGATCGCCACCGGCAGCGTCGCCAGCAGCGTCGCCGCCATGACATGGTGCCATTCGATCGTGTAGCGCCCGGCAACCAGCGAGAACACCTGGATCGGCAGCGTATAGCTCTCCTGGCTGCGCAGCATGGTGAGCGCCACGACGAATTCGTTCCAGGCATTGATGAAGGTGAAGATCGCCGTCACCGCGATCGCCGGCAGGCAGAGCGGCAGGAACACTTTTCGCAGCGTCAGCCAGCGGCCGGCGCCTTCCATCCAGGCGGCCTCCTCAAGGTCGCGCGGAATGGTGTCGAAATAGCTCTGCAGCATCCATACGGTGAAGGCGACGTTGAAGGCCATGTAGATGAAGCCGAGCGCGGTGGTCGATTCGACCAGTCCCCAGGCAGCCATCAGCCGGAACAGGCCGAGCACCAGCACGATCGGCGAGATCATCTGTGAGATCAGCAGGAACTGGCGGAACGCTCCATATCCGGCAAAGCGGAAGCGCGACATGGCATAGGCCGCCGGGACGGAGATGAGGATGGCGCCAACGGTGGCGATGACAGACACGTAGAGCGAATTGGCCAGCGCCTGGCCGAATCCGGTCGCCACCCACATGTCGGCAAAATTCGACCACCGGAACTCGCTCGGCCACCAGGTCGGCGTCAGCACTTCGGTACGCGGCTTGACCGCTGTCAGGAACATCACCGCGAAGGGAAAGATCGTCACCACGATCAAGGGCGCCAGCAGCAGCCAGGCGATGATGGTGCGCTTCAGCTTGGCCTTCATGCGCGCTGCTCCCGCATCGCAAGGCGCACATAGATCATGGTGAAGATCAGCAATATGGCGAACATCACCAGCGAGACCGCCGAGGCCTCGCCGAGCTTGCCGATACGGAATGCCAGCTTGTAGAGGTGGGTGACCAGTATGTCGGTCGAGTTGGCCGGCCCGCCCTGCGTCATCACCCAGATGATCGGGAACGAGTTGAAGACGTAGATGGTGTTGAGCACGATGGCGATGTTGATGAAGGGTTTCAGGAGCGGAAAGGTGATCTCGCGGAACTGCTGGAGCGGCGTTGCCCCTTCGAGCGCCGCCGCCTCGTAGAGATCGTCCGGGATCGACGACAGGCCGCCGAGAAAGATCGTCGTGGTGAACGGCACCGTCACCAATATGCCGATCAGCACCTGCATCGGAAACGCCGTCTCGGCGCTCGCAAGCCACTGGATGTTGTGGTCGATCAGGCCAAGTCCGATCAGCGCCGAATTCAGCATGCCGCTTTCACCGCTCAGCGCCCAGCGCCAGACCACGGCCGTCATGGTCAGCGACACTGCCCAGGGCAGCATGATGATGACGCGGGCAAGGCCACGCCCATAGAAATCGGTGTTGAGGATCATCGCCACCGGGACCGAGAGCAGCAGCGCGCCGCCGACCACCAGCACCGTCCACAGCCCCGTGCGCCAGAGCGCGGCGACGAAGTCGGGATCCGCGGCCAGCGCGGCGAAATTGGCAAGACCGCTGAACTCGCGCAGCTGACCAAAGCGATTGACGTCATGCGTGGCGATCTGGATCAGGTCCCAGACCGGCCAGAAGATGACCACCGCCGCCAGGAACAGACTGGGCAAGGTCAAGAGGTAGGGCAGGAAGCGATTTTGCATCGGCTGATTTTACACCGCGTTGCGAGGCATCAGTAGCACTGGTTGGCCAGTTGACCTGTTCTTCCCAGGCGCTCGGTTCAAACTCTTCCCCGGCGTCGGCGCCGCCCCTCACCTGCCTGCCGGCATCCTCTCCCGTATAGAGACGGGGAGAGGGGAGCTTTCATCACCGCTTTCGCCAGTCACCAGCGTCCAGAAAGGGCTCCGAGATGCCGGCCGCCCTTTCTCCCCGTCTCTATACGGGGAGAAATGCCCGGCAGGGCAATGAGGGGCGGCGCTGACGTCGACAATTCGTCCAAAGTGGTTGCTTGTCAGTCTTCGTTATTTACGTGGAGCGCAGCCAAATGTCTGTTTGGAAATGTGGCGCGCCCCACCTGAGTCGGGGGCGCGCCACGGGCGCAGGGAGATACGCCCTATTTGTTGGGCGCGGCCCCTACTTCTTCAGCACTGCGTTGGCCTTGGCCGCCGCTTCCTTCAAGCCTGCCTCGGGATCGCCGCCGAGATAGATCTTCTGCATGGCATCCGACGTGATCTGGGCAACTTCTTCCCAGCCTGGGATGACCGGCGCGAAACGGGCATCCGGCAGCAGGGCGGTAAAGGCGGCCAGGTCGGCGTTGTTGACGTAATAGTCCATCTTGGCCTCTTCCTTGTTCACCGGCAGGAAGCCTTCGCCCTGCGTGAACTTGGCGCGCTGTTCCGTGGTGAACAGGAAGTCCATCAGCTTCCAGGCCTCGTCCTTGTTCTTGGAGTTCTTGAACATGATCATGGAGTCGGTGACGCCATAGGTGCCGCGCGCACCGGTCGGACCGGCCGGAATGGCGGCAACGCCATATTTGAGGCTCGGCGCCTCGTCCTTGATCTGGTTGGACAGGAAGGGCGCCGTGATCATCATGCCGACCTTGCCCTGCTTGAACAGGTTCTGCACGTCCTCGCGATTGTTGGAGGTGACGCCGGGCTCCGTCAGCCCCTCGTCGATCATCGACTTGTAGAGCTTGGCCGCTTCGAGCGCGCCCGGCGTGCTCAGGCCCGACGTGCCGTCCTTGTTGAGGATCTCGGTGCCCTGCGACCACATCGCGTAGTAGTAATAGACGTCGGTCTCGATCTCCTTGCCCTGAAGGCCGAAACCGAAGGCACCCTGCGCCTTGATCTTGCGAGCATCCTCCTGCAATTCGGTCCAGGTTGCCGGTGGCTTGGCGATGCCGGCCTTCTCGAACAGCTCCTTGTTGTAATACATGGCGCGCGCCGAGGCGGCGATCGGCAGGCCGTAGGTCTTGCCGCCCATGATCGAGGGCGACAGGAAGGTGTCGATGAAGCGACCCTTGAATTCGGGCGTGATGTAGCTGTCGAGCGGCTCGGCGACGTCCTGCTGGACGAAGTCGATCAGCCAGCGCGTGCCTATGATGGAGAGATCGGCGTTGGTGCCGGCGGTGATGTCGGTGGTCAGCTTCTGCAAGAGCACATCCCACGGCACCACCTCGAACTTGACCGTGATGCCAGGGTTCTTCGCCTCGAACTCCTTCTTGACCTGCTCGAAATACGGACCGGTCTTGGCGCTGTATTCGGCGACGGTAACCCGCACTTCGCCAGCCTCTGCCTGCGCCGCGAAGGCCAGAATGCCCATTCCGGCGATCAGGCCGGCAGTCCATTTCGCAAGGTTCATCCGATCTCTCCCATTGTTTCGCGCATTCGCGCTCCTTGTGCCGGTGCCGGCACAAGATTTATGTGACTTTCCTACATTATCGATGAATTCGCCGCGCGCAAGCGGATTAATATGTTGCTTAATTACATCCTGTTCTTTAGCCTCTCCGGCATCTGCCTGACCTGCGGGAGGAGCAAGCGCCGTGGTTTCGAGAGCCGAATTCGAAGGCAGGACCGCCGTCGTTACCGGCGCCGGTGGCGGCCTTGGCTCGGCGATCGTCGCACTGCTGGCCGGCAGGGGCGCGCGGGTGGTCGGCTGCGACCAATCAGAGGAGGCACTGGCGAGCCCGCACCTTGCCTCGCGGCATGTCTTCGACCTTCTCGACCGGGCTTCCATCGAGGCGGGGATCGCCGCCGTTCTCGACCGGGACGGCGTGCCAGATATCCTGGTCAACAATGCCGGCTGGACGCGCGCCGAAACGCTCGATGCGCTGACGGCGGACACGATCGAACATGAGCTCGACCTCAACCTGACCGGTGTGATGACTTTCGCCGACCCGCTGGTTAAGGCGATGGCTGCACGCGGTTCGGGCAGCGTCGTCTTCATTTCTTCCGTCAACGCCATCGCGCATTTCGGCAATCCGGCCTACGCCGCCGCCAAGGCCGGCATCAACGCCTATGCCAAGTCGATCGCCGTCGAGCTCGGCCGTAGCGGCGTGCGCGCCAATGTCGTCTGCCCCGGATCGATTCGCACCGCCGCTTGGGACCATCGCCTTGCCAAGAACCCTAACATAATCGGCAAGCTGCAGCGGCTCTATCCGCTCGGCCGCATCGTCAACGCCTCCGAAGTCGCCGAAGCGGTGACTTTCCTTGCCTCCGACCGCGCCTCGGGCATAACAGGCGTGGTGATGCCCGTGGATGCGGGATTGACCGCCGGCTGCCTGCCGTTCATCGACGACATACTGGGAGCGTGACCATGACCGACGTCGAGTTTCGCAACCTCTCGAAATCCTTCGGCCAGCACAAGATCCTCGAGGAGATCAGCCTCGACATCAAGAGCGGCGAGTTCGTCGTGCTCGTCGGCCCGTCCGGCTGCGGCAAGTCGACCTTGCTGCGCATGCTGGCGGGCCTGGAGACCATCAGTTCCGGCGACCTCCTGATCGGTGGCACGCGCGCCAACGACCTGCCGCCACAGCAGCGCAACATCGCCATGGTGTTCCAATCCTACGCGCTGTTCCCGCACCTGAAGGCTTCCGACAATATCGGCTTCGGTCCGAAAATCCGGGGCGAGAGCCGCGCCGCCATCGACCAGAAGGTCAAGAAGGCGTCCGGCGTCCTCAACCTGTTCTCCTATCTCGACCGGTATCCCCGCCAACTCTCGGGCGGCCAGCGCCAGCGTGTCGCCATGGGCCGCGCCATCGTGCGCGAACCCTCGGTGTTCCTGTTCGACGAGCCGCTCAGCAATCTCGACGCGCAGTTGCGCGTACAGATGCGCACCGAGATCAAGGCGCTGCACCAACGGCTGAAATCCACCATAGTTTACGTCACCCACGACCAGATCGAGGCCATGACCATGGCCGACCGCATCGTCGTGATGGACCGCGGCAGGATCCAGCAGGTCGGGCCGCCGCTGGAGCTCTATGACAGGCCGGCCAACAAGTTCGTCGCTGGCTTCCTCGGCTCGCCGTCGATGAGTTTTGTGTCTGGGGCACTGAAGACGACGCCCGGGACGACCTGGTTCGAGTCGGTCGGCGGCGGCCGGCTTGCCCTTGCCGGCGACCCGGTGCCGGCAGGCAGTGCCGTCGAGGCGGGCATCCGGCCGGAGCATTTCATCGTCGGTGAAGCCACCGATGCCATGACGCTCAAGGTTGACGTGGTCGAGCCGACCGGTTCCGAAACCCATGTCTACGGCGCCATTGGCACTGATACGGTGCGCGCCGTGTTCCGCGAACGGGTGCCGGTGCGGCCGGGCGACCTGCTGCCGGTCTCGGTCGACCCCGGCAACATCCATCTGTTCGACACGGCGACGGGCCTGCCGCTGAGATGACGACGGAAACGCGGATATGAAGACCCCGGCCGATATCATCACGCGGCTGCAGCTGATGTCGCAGGACGGCACCAAGTCGGATCGCCGGCTGGCGAGCCTCGTCCTGTCCGACCTCGACTTCGCCTCCAAGGCCGCGATCTCCGAGATCGCCGCGCGGGTCGGCGTCAGCGAACCGACGGTCACCCGCTTCTGCCGCAATCTCGGCTGCGAGGGGTTGCGCGACTTCAAGTTCTACCTGGCCCAGGCCATCGCCATCGGCGGCCAGTATCTGTCGCCGGAGCCACTGAGCCGCGACGCCCGCGAACAGCGCATTGCCTCGGCCATCACCGAAGCGGCTGTTACAGCCATCCAGCGCGCCAGCGAGAACCTCGACATGACGACGCTGGTCGACGTCGCCGCGCGGCTTGCGGCATCAGGCAATGTGCTGTGCATAGGTTCGGGTGGCATTTCCTCGATGATGGCGACCGAAATGCAGAACCGGCTGTTCAGGCTCGGCCTGCCGGTTCTGGCACAGATCGACGGACAGTTGCAGCGCATGTATGCCGCCGTTGCCACGCCAGACACCACGGTGGTCGCCTTCTCGGTCTCCGGCTATGCGCGCTCGGTCATCGAGGCGGTGCAGGTCGCCCAACAATATGGCGCCGCCACGGTGGCGGTCACCGCGCCCGACTCCGCACTGGCCAAAGTCGCCGACACTGTCATCCACCTGCAGCCGTTCGAGGACGGCAACATCTACAAGCCGACATCGTCACGTTACGCGTTGCTGGCGATCGTCGACATGATCGTGACCTCGGTCGCCGAGACACGCGGACCGAAGGTGCTGGAGAACCTGCGCCGCATCAAGCAGAGCGTGAACACGCTGAAGGTCGACGACCCCCGTTTGCCGCTGGGCGATTGACGAGCTGGCGCCGAAACCGCCAATTTCTCCCCAACCGGGGATAAGGAGTGGCACGCGCGGCGGACGGGAAGCCAATTGCTTGGCTTTCCGAACGACGACCACCCGGAGCGACAGCGCAGGACCGGGTCCGGCAGGGCAGAGGGGGCGATGTCCCGCCTGCATCTCAATTTTGGAAAAGCGCTTCGACACCTGTTACCAGCGCCTCCGATCACCCAATATCCGCAACGTCTTGAGGCGGGCCGTACCGCCGGCGACGACCGAAACGGCCGATGCCGGAACACCCAGCGCCTTGGCGACCAGCCTCTCCAGCGCTTGATTGGCGGCGCCATTTTCCGGCACGGCTCGGACCCGCGCCTTCACGTGACTTCGTCCGTCCGCCAATGTTTCTACGACGTCGAGGCGGTCCACGGAAGACTTCGGCGTCAGCCGCACGAACAGATCGACGCCGTTCTCGCGCATGCGGAACGGCGCGCTCATGCGATCGTCAGGCCAGCAGCAGCGGCGCGACCGTGGTGAGAATGAACTGCCTGAGGAAGAACAGGATCAGCAACAGGATGATCGGTGAGATGTCGATACCGCCAAGGTCGGGCATGAAGCGGCGGATCGGCCGCAGCGCCGGCTCGGTCAGGCGGTAGAGCATGTTCCCGATGCTGCCGACGAACTGGTTGCGCGAGTTGACGACATTGAAGGCGTAGAGCCAGGAAAAGATCGCCGAGGCGATGATCACCCACCAATAGAGGTCGAGCGCCATGACGATGGTTTGTATGAGGGCGAGCATGCCGGACTCCAATTGTTGCCGACATGTAGCCATTACGCGCCAAACCGGCAAGGGCAGGGTTCCGCCACGCGACCGGCAGCCGGTTTTCGGTGAAGCGCCGCCTTGACAGGAAACCGCGGCGCCCGATAAATGCGCCATCCGCTGGACGGGGCTGTAGCTCAGCTGGGAGAGCGCGTCGTTCGCAATGACGAGGTCAGGAGTTCGATCCTCCTCAGCTCCACCAGCGGAATAATCGTCGCGCTTTTGGCCCTTCCTGCAAGGCGCGACCGGCATCCGCCACGGCGCGATGCAAGGCGTAGCCCCGATCCCCCCAAAAATGGCCAAATGGCATTTCGCCGTTTCCAAGGCGAAATGGTTGTCAATTGGACTTATGGCGGTGGCCGGTGTCCCCCCGGCGCTATTTTTTTTGGAAGCCGTCCCATTAGACTGGCGTTCTCAAATCAGTTTTTTCTGTGTGTTGTGACAGGGCGATTCGGCGGGGGTGACCGAAAGCGCTATACGGATTCCGAGTCGAAATGAAGTATCCGCCTGCGAAAGCAAACTAGTGTCCATTCGCCAGAATCTTGCTGCAAATCTCAGGCGGCTCTGCAAGGACCATGCTTCTGTCAGCGCGGTATGCCGCGAGCTTGGCATCAACCGCACACAATTCGAGCGTTACCTGCAAGGGCAGACCGTGCCCAACAAGGCCACCGCCAAGCTGATCTGCGATTATTTCCGCGTCGACGAAGCCGAGCTGTACCGGGACCCCGGCACCCCCTCGCCCACGGCTCTCGGCCTGCCGCCGATTTCCGAAAGCCTGTTCACCCAGATGATCCGCCCACCCGCCCCGTCGATCGCTGGCGGCATCTATTTCACCTATTTTTCAATCCCGACCCGCTCCGATCTGCTGATGCGGTCGGTGACCTTCGTGCGGCGTGAGGCCGAGCTGGTCACGTTCCGCAGGGTCACCGGATGGTCGGAGCATCGTGGCTCGACACGGGCGCGGGCACGCGGCAATCATTATGGCGTGGCGATCTCGCGCCTTAACTGGATCTATTTCAGCGGCGTCAACCGCCGCCAGACAGGCGAGCCGTCGCTGATCTCGGTGCAATGGGCGCCTATCTCCGAACCGGTGCTGACAGGCAAGGCCATGCTTCTGACCGAAGCCGGGCCGGCATTCGTGTCGGTCATCATGCGGCAGGATAGGTCCAATATCCGGCCCAGGCATGCGATCCGCATGGCGCATGTCGTCAGGCTCGATGATCCCAGCCTCGACCAGCTCGTCGTCAGCCTCGCTCGGGACGGGCTGGGTTAGCCGCTTGCTTACGCTGAATAAGAACAAGAATATCCCGAAAAAGCGTATGCCAGCGATTGCCTACTCCATATCTGAGTAAAATCGATTTTTTAGACTTTCTAGCCAAGAAAGATATTTTAGCTCATGGCTGATTTACTACAGTTTTAACAAACCAGTAACTCTTCCGACCTTACCTTTCTTCCCGCGGATCCCTTTCCGGGATCTTTCAACAGATCCCTGGGGGTCGGGGAAAGGGACGAAAATGACCAAGAAAGTGAACATTGGCCAGAACATGATGTTGGCGGCAACCAGGCACGGCTTGTCGGCCTGCCCCACGGCGGCGCTGAGCCATTCGGCGATCAAGCGCCTTCTGGGCCTCGACCGCCTCACCGACGCGCCCATCTATGCGTTGACCCTCTCAATCCCGGAACTTGATCCGCATTCGGCCGGTCGATCGATCAATTAGCCGGCGTAGTACATCTAGTGCAGCCAGTACGCATTCCCTAAAGTTCATTCGATGACAGGAGCAGAACATGTCAAATCAGGCCTTACGTCAGTCAGAGCTCGACAGTCTCCAATATATCGCGACGATGACCAATGAGCTGGTGCAGATGGCCGAAGCGAGCCGCTTCCCCATGATCTCCTATCTGCTCGGTATGGCCTATGCCGAAGCCTTCGACGTCTTGCGCGGCGCACGGCCGGCACGACACGCGCAGCTCAGCGGCAATCCGATGCACCCCAAGGCACACCCGAAAGACAACCACGCTCAGCCAAGAACAGCGTAGCGCGATGCAATTGTCGGGCTTGCGGGACGGCTGGCACGGATTTGAGGGGCATTAGTCCCGCAAACTGAACACGAATGGCGCTGTACGGCTGACGCGCGGGCCGAGTTCCGCCGGTGGCGCCGGCACGGTCGCGCCCTGCAGCACCGCAAGTGCTGCTCGGTCGAGTTCGGCATCGCCGGACGAACGGGCGACCCGGGCCGACAGGACCCGGCCGGATGGGTCCATTGTAAAAGTCACGTTCACATTGCCCTGCGCGCGCCGGGATTTCGCGGCGCTCGGATAGCGCTTGTGGCGATTGATCCACGCCGTCAGCCGCGATTCCCATTTGGCCGGGCTGACACCCGAGAACCCGGCCGCCGATTTCGGCGCCGCCGCCTTGGCGGCAGGCTTGGCCTCGGCTCCCGCGGCACTTGCCGTCTTCGGTGGCTCGGCCTTTTCCTTCTTCGGCCTTGGCTTGGGCTTGTCGACCGGCTTTTTAACCTTGGCTTCGCCCGGTTTCTTTTCCTTGCGCCGTTCCGTCGGCTTTGCCCGCGGCAGCGGAACGACAGCCTCCAGCGCGACGGTCTCGACAATATCGGGGACGACCTGTTCCAGCGGCGGCTGTTCGACCGGTTCGGCCTTCGTCATCTCCGTAGGCTCGTTCGGCGGCACCATCACGGCCTCGGTAACAGGCTCCGCTTGCTCGACCATCTTGTCAGGCTCGGCCTCGGCGGCCTTCTCGGTCTGTTCGACTGGCTCGGCCCGGTCGGGAATGGCCGCGTCGGGCATCGCGGCCTGTTCGGGCACCGACGGCGTCACCATCATCGGCGCCATCTCGACCACTAGGGCCGGCGGCGGTCCGCCATCCGACAGGTCGACTGGATTGAAATTCTGCACGGCATACGCGACCGCGACATGAGCCCCAAGCATCAGCACCGCCGCGCATGCCCATAGGCCAAGGTCGCGCCAGTCGAAGCGCGACAGCACCACCGTGGGCGAGGCGGCGGATGGCGTCATGGAGCGGCCGCTTTGCCTGGCGCCGGTGCGGCGATATCACCTGCCGGCGCGGCCTCCAGGCCGACCAGCGCGATCTTCAGATAGCCGGCGGCCCGCAGCAGGTTCATCGCCTCCATCAGCTCGCCATAGGCGACCGCCTTGTCGGCTCGCAGGAATATCCGCGTCTGCTTGTCACCCTTGGTGCGGCTGTCGAGCGTGGCGGCAAAAGCCGGGCGCGGCACCGTGTCGTTGCCGATCGCCAGGCTGAGATCGTTCTTCAGCGTCAGGAACAGCGGCGTCTCCGGTCGCGGCGCCGGCGTCGCGGTCGAACCGGGCAGGTCGACATTGACATCCACCGTCGCCAGCGGTGCGGCGACCATGAAGATGATCAGGAGCACAAGGATGACATCGATGAAGGGCGTGACGTTGATCTCGTGGCTTTCCTCGAGGTCGTCGTCCAGGGTCTGTCGAATTCTGCTCCCCATGGCGTCGCTCCCGCTACTCCGCCGCCAAGGCTGTCGCCGGCGCTATCGTGCGGAAATCGAGGTCGCGGCTGACCAGCCGTTCGACGCCGGCCGAGGCGTCGGCGAGGATCTGCCGGTAGCCGGCTATCGAGCGGGCGAAGACGTTGTAGATCACCACCGCTGGGATTGCCGCGACGAGACCCATCGCGGTGGCCAGCAGCGCTTCGGCGATGCCCGGCGCGACCACGGCGAGATTGGTGGTCTGAGCCTGCGAGATGCCGATGAAGGCGTTCATGATGCCCCAGACGGTGCCGAACAGGCCGACGAAAGGCGCGGTGGAACCAATCGTCGCCAGCAGGCCGGTGCCGCGCGACATGCGCCGCGACGCAGCCGCCTCGATGCGCGACAGGCGCGAGCTGACCCGTTCCTTCAGTCCGTCGCCGCCGACATGGTCGAGCGCATCGGCCGAAAGCGCGGCCTCTTCTTCCGCTGCCCGCACCAGGAGCGCGCCGGGACCGCCACCGCGGTCGAGCGCGCGGCTCGCCTGCTTCAGCGTGGCGGCATCGCCGATCGCGCGGGCGGCACGGCGGAGGCGCAGCTTGCCGCCGAAAATCTCCAGCGATTTGGCCAGCCATATCGTCCAGGTAACGAGCGACGCGAAAGCCAATCCAGTCATCACCGCCTTCACGATGATGTCGGCGGCCTTGAACATGCCCCATGGCGACAGGTCATGCGGCAGGTTCAGGTCCATCGTCCCGGCAGGCGCGACCTCGGCCGGCGTTGTCGCGCTCGGCTGGCCGGCTGGCTGCACGGGCGCCATGACAGCCGGTGCAGCTTGTGCCGGCGCGGCAGGGGCCTCAACCGCTGGAGAAGAGCCGGCCGGTTGCTCCTGGGCCGTGGCGCCGGTTGCCCCCAGAACCAGCGATGCGACCAACGCCGCCAACAAACCATGTCTCGACATGAGCTTCTTCCTTGTTCTCACGGCGGCCAGCCGCTTGCCGGTTCCTGCAACCGCCGGCGACGACTTCACTGCACATAGCCGACGGGTTGGCCAGTGACGGGATGCGCGAACACACCCATCTCGACGCCGAAAATGTCCTTGAGCACATCGCTCAGCATGATCTCGCCCGGTGTGCCGCGCGTCAGCAGCCTGCCGTCCTTCAGCGCGATCAGCTCATCGCAGTAGCGCGCCGCCATGTTGGGGTCGTGCAGCACCACGACGACGCACAGGTCGCGCTTGCGGCTGAGCTCCCTGACCAGGCCCAGCACCTCGACCTGATGCGCGATGTCGAGCGCCGAGATTGGCTCGTCGAGCAGCATGACGCCGGCATTCTGCGCCACCAGCATGGCCAGCCAAGCGCGCTGGCGCTCGCCGCCGGATAATTCATCCACCAGCCGCTCAGTGAACCCTTCCATGTCGGTCAGCATAAGGGCCTGCTCGACATGGCGCCTGTCCTCGGCGCCGAAACGGCCAAGCGCGCCATGCCATGGATAGCGTCCGAGCGTTGCCAGCTCGCGCACGGTCAAGCCCGTCGCCGCCGGCGTCGTCTGCGGCAGATAGGCAAGAGCCCGCGCCAGCTCGCGCGCGCCCCATTGCGATAGCGGCCGTGCGGCGAAAGTGATGGCGCCGGAGCTTGCCGGCTGCTGGCGCGCCAAAAGCTTGATCAGCGTCGATTTGCCCGAACCGTTATGGCCGATCAGCCCGTAGACGCGCGCGCGCCGCAATTCGAGCGAGACCGGACCGAGCAGCGTCCGTTCGCCGACGGCGAAACGCACGGCATCGATATCGAATGCGGTCTGGCTATCGGCTTCGGCCATGGTCACGGCATTTCTCCAGCCCCGCCGCCGCATTCCGATCCTGTCTGCGGAGGCAGGTCCCCGGTTGACTATGAAACTTGATATTACTAGTCAAGATTTAAGATGGGAATGCACCGCAAAACCTGAAACGCTCCGGGGCCGGTGCCATTGTTGCCGCGTACGGGCCCTCACCCGCGCAGCCGGCCGATCCGCGCCGGCGATCTCGGTCCCGGGCCACACGATGTCGGCATCCGATGTCGCCGCATCGATGCGGACACGCTAGGGTGAGCCGGCGGCAAGGAGCTCCGGATGATCAAGGCGACACCCTTCGACTACCCCTATGACGGCAGGCTGGTTGCCGAAAACACCGCGCTCGTCGTCATCGACCTGCAACAGGATTTCCTGTCGACATCGGGCTATTTCGCCAGGAAGGGGTATGACCCCTCGCCGCTGCGGGCGATCCTGCCCGCCGTGAACCGCCTGATCGCGGCCGCGCGCAAAGCCGGCGTCACGGTCATCCACACAAGACAGGGTTACCGCGCCGACATGGCCGACATGACGTCCTACGAGAAATGGCGCCGCAAGCGTTCCGGCCTCGACGGCACCGACGTCCTGCTGCGCTCAGGCGCTGGGTTCCAGATCGTCCCGGAGATCGACGTCGCGCCGCACGACATCATCATCGACAAGACCTGCAACAGCGCCTTCACCTATACGGATTTCGAGCTTGTGCTGCGGGCGCAAGGCATCACGCATCTGATGTTTTCCGGATGCACGACGGATGTCTGCGTCCACACCACGCTGCGCGAGGCCTGTGACCGCAATTTCCAGTGCCTGACGATTTCGGACGCCTGCGCCAGCGGCGACAGACAAGCGCATGAAGCGGCGTTGCACATGGTGACGGTCGAGGACGGCGTCTTCGGCGTGCTGGCCGATTCGGACGCCGTCATTGAAGGCCTGTCGCGGCTTGGCGACAGCCTGAAGCAGCAGACGATTGATGGGCTTCACCCCGCTGCTCGCGTCTCCAATCCTGGGCGAGGCGCATAAGCTCCAGGCTGGAACTCGCTGGCCTCCCGGCGCGCCAGGGAGTTGCGCAGCAGCGCCAATGTTTCCCGGCCGGCCGTCGCGATCTCGCGCGGCGTGTCGACGCCGACGATCATGAACTCATCGATCCCGAGCCCGGCATAGGCGAGCAGCGACAGCGCGACCTGGGCCGGCGGGCCGGATAGGTCGACCGCCTTGTGGCCGGCGGCGGAAACACCCTGGTGGATCCTGACCGGAAGCGCGAAGCGCAGTTTGCCCGCACGGCCATGTTCGGCCGCGGCGCCACGTGCCCGCTCCATCAATTGCCTGATATCGTCGATCGGCCCCGGCGCCAGTTCGAAGACATCGGCATGCCGGCCGGCCACCTTCAGCGCCGTTCCGGATTGCCCGCCCATGCGGACCACGAGGTCGGCGCCATGCGGGCCCTTGCGCGGCACATAACCACTTTTGATGCTGTAGAACGCGCCTTCGTGATCGAAGGGCCGGTCGTTCGACCATAGCCGCTTCAACAGCACCAGATATTCGTCGATGCGCTGCCAGACGATGCCATGTCCGACCGGCCGTGTCTCGGCATCGTCGTCGTTCAAGGGCTCGCTGATCATCCTGAGCGTCAGCCGTCCGCCGCTCTCCCTGTCGATGGACGCCAGCTGGCGGGCAGCGACCGTGGGTTCGATCACGCCGGCCCAGTGGGTGAGCACCACTTGCAGCGAAGCGGTGCGGTTGAGCACCTGCGAGGCCAGATCCATGTTGGTCAGCAGCCCGGCCGAATCGTCGACGACGATCTTCTGGAAACCGCCGTCCTCGATCAGCCCGAGCTTGGTCGAGGTCTCGGCGAAGTCATAGAAAAAGGGAACCGCCGCGTCGGCGGTCTTGCCGGGTACATGCGTGAATTCGATCGGCATTGTCATCTCCTCCATCACTGGAATCACTGATGCTGTGAAATGCGAATCCTCAGGCGCGCGAAAACGCCCCGGGATCCGGCTCATTCAACTCCGATTGCCTGAAAGCTGTGGGGCAGCAGCCCCTGTCGATCCCGCGCCTTAGGGAATAAGGCCCAGCACGACTGCCCCGGTGAACACGAACGCAAGGGCAAAGACGAGATAGGCGAAAGCGCCGGCATAGGCCGGGCGAAAGCCCTGGGCATTGGCCACTCGCTGGCCGTTGCTGTCGGTCTGGGCGTTCTGGAAATAGGACATGTCGACCTCCGTCTCGCTTAATCTATAAAACTTGTAGACTTTGTCGATTGCTATTTTTGGGCAACTGACAGAATTATTTTCTCGTTGACCGCCGAAAATTGGTGTGAAGTTGCTGTGAGCTGGGTCCCAGGCAATCGATCGGAAGAGCGCGGGGGTATCGATGTGAGGCGTCCCAAGGTCCAGCTTCTTCATTCCGGGACAGCTTGACGCCCTTCCTCTCCTCCTCCGGAGTCCCTCCGGAGGGATAGCAAGGACACCAAATCCTACTCGTCTAACGCTCTTCCCTTCGAAACGGCTTGAGCAGCGCCGATGGCGCCACAGCGTTGCGCGACATGACGGCCATGGCGACGATGGTGAAGATGAACGGCAGCATCAGGAACGCCTCGTAGGGGATGTGTCCAAGCCCACTCGCCTGCATGCGCAATTGCAAGGCATCGACGAAGGCGAACAGCAGCGCGGCCCCTGCCGAGCGCCAGGGATCCCAACGGCCGAAGACGACCAGCGCGATCGCCACCCAGCCGCGGCCGGAAACGACGCCGAAGGTGAAGGCGTTGAACTGCGCCATCGACAGGAAAGCACCAGCGAGCCCCATCAGGGCGCCGCCGAGAATGACGGCCTGGAAGCGCGTGGCGATGACGCTGACGCCGGCGGAGTCGGCCGCGCGCGGGTTCTCGCCGACCATGCGCACCGACAACCCCCACGGGGTGCGGTAAAGGATGAAGGCCGCCAGAGGAATGGCCAGAATGGCCATGTAGACCAGCGCGAACTGGTTGAACACCGCAGGTCCCAGGACGGGAATGTCCGAGAGAACCGGGATCGGAAGCGTCTGAAAACCCTTGATGCTCGGCGGCACCGATTGCTGGCCGAAGATCAGCCGGTAGAGGAAATAGGCCAGCCCCGACGAGAACAGGGTGACGCCGATACCGCAGACATGCTGGCTGAGGCCGAGCACCACCGTGAACAGCGCATGCAGCGCGCCCATCAGCATGCCGGTCAGCACCGCCATCAGGACACCCAGCCACAGGCTTCCACTGAGGCTGGTGGCGGTGAAGCCGGTCATGGCGCAAAGCAGCATGATGCCTTCGATGCCGAGATTGAGCACGCCGGCCCGTTCGGAGAACATTTCGCCGAGCGTGGCAAAGGCCAGCGGCGTGGCGATGCGGATGATGGCGGCGAGAAAGCCGACCTGAAAAATCTGCTCGAACACCGCGCTCATCCGACGGCTCCGACGCGGCGGATGCGATAGGCCGTGAACAGCAGCGCCACCAGCATGGCGAGCAGCGCCGTGCCCTGGATGACGTCGCTGAGGAAGGCCGGCACGCCGGTCGCCCGCGACATCGCCTCGGCGCCGGTCATCACGGCTGCAAGGAAGATCGCCGCCGGCACGACGCCGAGCGGGTTGAGCCGCGCCAGCATGGCGACGACTATGCCGGAATAGCCGTAGCCCGGCGAAATATCGCTCATCACCTGGAAATGCACGCCGCCGACCTCGCCGACGCCGGCCAGCCCCGCCAACGCGCCCGACAGCAGCGCCGTCGACAGCAGCACGCGCTCGACATGGATGCCGCCATAGCGTGCCGCTTCCGGGTTTTCGCCGGTGACCCTGATCCGGAAGCCCAGCGTCGTGCGCACGATCAGGAACCAGATCAACGGGGCCGCGATCAGCGCCGCGACGACACCGAGATGCAGCCGCGTGCCTTCGATCAGCACCGGAAAGTTCGCCGAATCCTCGATCGGCGGCGAGATCGGATAGCCGCTGAAGCTGTCCTTCCACGGTCCCTCGATCAGTGCCATCAGGGCATAATAGATGACCGAGTTGAGCAGCAAGGAGCTCACGACATCGTCGACCTTGAACTTTACCCGCAGCGTCGCAGGCACCAGCGCGACCGCCGCGCCCGCGGCCGCCCCCGCCAGCGCCATGAAAAGCATGGCAAGCGGTCCGGGCATCGGGATCGCACCAACGAAACAGCTCGCCACCGCGCCGGCCAGCAATTGCCCTTCCGCGCCGATGTTCCAGAACTTTGCGCGGAAGGCGACAGCCACCGCCAGCCCGGTGAAGATCATGGGCGCGGCACGAACCAGCGTTTCGGTGATCGCATAGCTGTCGCCAAGCGAGGCCGTGAACATCACGCCATAGGATTCGAGCACACCGGCGCCGGCCAGCGCGATCAGGCCGCTGCACAGCACGAGCGCGGCACCGATCGCCAGCAGCGGCAAAGCCAGGTTGAACCAGGCAGGCGTCGAGCTGCGGACTTCGAGGCGGAACATCAGCCATGGCCCTCCGCCCCGGTCATCAGCAGCCCCAGCCGTGCGATCGTCGCATCGGCGCTGGGAAGCGTGCCGGCGATGCGGCCCTCATACATCACCGCGATGCGGTCGCACAGCACCAGCAGTTCCTCCAGATCCTCGCCGATGACGATGATGCCGCAGCCCTTGGCGCGCATGTCGAGGAATTTTTCATGGATGAAGCGCGCCGCACCGATGTCGAGGCCGCGTGTCGGCTGTGAGACGATCAGCACCTTCGGATCGAAAGCAAGCTCGCGCGCCAGAAGGGCCTTCTGCAGATTGCCACCGGACAGCGCGCCGGCGCGCGTCATCGGCCCGGGACATCTGATGTCGTAGGCCTTGATCTGTTCCTCGGCGAAAGCGCGGATCGCATCCGGCTTCAGCAAGCCCTTCGCGGAGAAGGCTGAAGTGCCGATGCGCGGCAGCACCATCGAATCGGCGAGCGGCAAATTGGTAACCAGCCCCGTCGTCATGCGGTCTTCCGGGATGCGGCCAAGGCCGAGTGCCTGCACTTCGCGCGGCGAGAATTGCACGACCTGTTTGCCGGCTATCGTCATTTGACCGCTGTCGGGCGCGCGCGTGCCCGAGATAATCTCCGCCAGCGCCCGCTGGCCATTGCCGGAGACGCCGGCGATGCCGAGGATTTCGCCTGCACGAACCGCAAGCGACACGTCGCGCAACGCCCGGCCGGAATGCTTCGAGGTTGAAATGCCGTCGAGCGTCAGCACATCGGCGCCAGGCGTCGACGATCCCCTTGCCGGCGGCACGATCTCATGGCCGCACATCAGTTCAGCCATTGCAGCCGACGTCGTGTTGGCGGGGTCGTCGACGCGGCCGGCGACGCGGCCATGCCGCAGCACGGTGCAGCGATGCGTCAGCGCCCGCACCTCGTTGAGCTTGTGCGAGATGAAGATGATGCCCAGGCCTTGCGCCGCCATCGAGCGCAGGGCCGAAAACAGTCCGTCGACCTCGCTCGGTGCCAGCACCGCCGTCGGCTCGTCAAGGATCAAGAGCTTGGCACCGCGAAACAACGCCTTGACGATCTCCAGCCGCTGTTGCTCGCCGACCGACAGCGCCGAGACCGGCAGATTGGGATCGAGCGTCAGCCCGTGCCGGCTGCTGATTTCAGCAAGCCGCGCCAGCCCGCCGCTGCGGTCGATCCGTCCCGATTTGCCCGGAATACCAATGAGCAGATTTTCCAGCACGGTGAGCCGTGGTGCCAGATGAAAATGCTGATGCACCATGCCGATGCCCGCGGCCAGCGCATCGGCCGAGCTGGTGATCCTGACTGGCTGGCCCTGGATCAGGATCTCACCGGCATCCGGCGCGTAGGCACCGAACAGCACGTTCATCAATGTCGTCTTGCCGGCGCCGTTCTCGCCGAGCAGCCCGAGGATTTCCCCCGGCGCCACGCTGAGATCCACAGCCTCGTTTGCCTTGACGACGCCGAAGCTCTTGGTGATGCCGCGCATTTCGATGAGAGGGGCGGACAAGAATGCTCCTGATTTTTCCGATCCGGCCTTAGCTGCGGAGGGCGGCGCTGTACCCCCCCTCTGTCCTGCCGGACATCTCCCCCTCAAGTGGGGAGATTGGCAGCTTCGCCGACTTCGCTTATGTTTCAAGGTCGGCGATTGGCGAAAGCCGAAGTGACATCTGATCTCCCCCCTTGAGGGGGAGATGGCCGGCAGGCCAGAGGGGGGCGCCACGCGCCAGCCCCTCAATCATGGCGTCAATCCGAAACCGGCGTGTTCTCGTCGACATCGACGCGGAAATTGCCTTCCAGGATCTCGGCCTTCTTCTTCTCGACCAGATCCTTGACCTCGGCGGGCAAAGTCTTGTCGAACTTGTGGAAGGGCGCCAGATACGAACCGCCCTTGGCCATGCGCGAGAAATCGCCATAGTCCTGCGCGGTGTAGACCCCCGCCTTGACCAGCTTGATCGCCTGCTCGACCGTCGGATACATGTCCCAGACCGGACCGGTGATGACGGTATCGGGGCCGAGGCTCGACTGGTCGGACATGTTGGAGATGGCGAAGATCTTCTTTTCCACCGCCGCCTCGATGACGCCGAAGCGTTCGGCATAGATGACATCGACGCCGGCATCGATCTGCGCCACCGCGGCTTCCTTGGCCTTCGGCGGATCGAAAAAGGAGCCGATGAAGGCGACCTTCTTCTTGACGTTCGGGTTGACCTCCTTGGCGCCGGCGAAGAAGGCGTTGACCAGCCGGTTCACTTCCGGAATGCCCATCGCCGCCACCGCGCCGACCGTGCCCGATTTCGACATCTTGCCGGCGATCATGCCGGAGAGATAGGCGGGCTCGTGGATCCAGTTGTCGAACACGCCGAAATTCGGCTCGGCCGGCCCGGCGCCGGAGCCGAACAGCCAGGCTGTCTTGGGGAACTGCTTGGCCGTGCGGCGCGATTCACGCTCGGCGGCGAAGGCGTCGCCCAGCACCAGCTGGTAGCCGCCCTGCGCATATTCGCGCATGACGCGGCTGAAGTCGGCGGTCTGGACCTTCTCCGACCATTTATATTCTATGCCCAGTTCCTTCTCGGCCTTCTGCAGGGCGACGTGGATCTGGTTGTCCCAGGGTTCCTCGATCGGCGTGGCGAAGATCGCCGCCACCTTCAGTTTTTTGCCCGCCGCGAAGGCCGCACCCGGCAGCATCGTCGCGGCCAGGCCAAGCGCGCCCAGCTCCAGCACGTTGCGTCGCGACAGCCCTTCGCGCATCGAATGAGATCTGTTCTTCCGGTCTTCCATTGAAGTGCCCCTCTGTTTGACAGCCGTGTCGAGCCGGCCGTTCCTGAAATCAGACGGGGAACTATGGAACGGGTCCGGACTTTTGTCCACATGGTCAAATTTGGCAGGATCGAGCATATCCACTCTCCTGGCCTGCCAGGAAGAGCGATTGCTCAGGCCCGTTCGAGCGCGATGGCAATGCCCTGGCCGACGCCGATGCACATGGTGGCCAGCGCATAGCGGCCGCCGCGCTCGCGCAGCTCCAGCGCCGCCGTGCCGGAGATGCGCGCGCCCGACATGCCCAGGGGATGGCCAAGTGCGATGGCACCGCCATTCGGGTTCACGTGCGGCGCATCCTCGGCAATGCCGAGTTGGCGCAGCACGGCGATGCCTTGCGAGGCAAAGGCTTCGTTGAGTTCGATGACATCGAATTGTTGCGGCGTCAGGCCAAGCCGCGCACAAAGTTTCTGCGTCGCCGGCGCCGGACCGATGCCCATGACGCGCGGCGCGACCCCGGCGGCGGCCCCGCCAAGAATACGGGCGATCGGCGTCAGCCCGTATGTCTTCACCGCCGCTTCCGAGGCAACAATGAGCGCCGCAGCGCCGTCATTGACACCCGACGCATTGCCGGCCGTCACCGTGCCACCTTGCCGGAACGGCGTCGGCAATTTGGCCAGCGCCTCGACGGTTGTGCCGGCGCGAGGATGTTCGTCCTTGCTGATAGTGACCGCATCGCCCTTGCGCTGTGGGATGGTCACCGGGGTGATCTCCTTCGCCAGCCGGCCATTGGCTTGTGCCGCGACCGCCTTGTCCTGGCTGCGCGCGGCAAAAGCATCCTGGTCCGAGCGGGAAACAGCGAAGTCTTCCGCCACATTCTCGCCGGTCTCCGGCATCGAATCGACGCCGTATTGCTTCTTCATCAGCGGGTTGACGAAGCGCCAGCCGATGGTGGTGTCATAGATCTCGGCATTGCGGGAGAAGGCGGTGTCGGCCTTGGGCATGACGAAAGGCGCGCGGCTCATCGATTCGACGCCACCCGCGATCATCAGTTCCGCCTCGCCGGCCTTGATGGCACGCGCCGCGATGGTCAGCGCATCCATGCCCGAGCCGCACAAGCGATTGACCGTCGAGCCTGGTATCTCCTTCGGCAGCCCAGCTAGCAGCAACGCCATGCGCGCCACATTGCGGTTGTCCTCGCCGGCCTGGTTGGCGCAGCCATAGACGACGTCGTCGATCCGCTGCCAGTCGATGCCGGGATTCCGCTCGAGCAAAGCCTTTAGCGGGATGGCGGCAAGATCGTCGGCACGAACCGAAGACAGCGAACCGCCGAAGCGGCCGATCGGCGTGCGGATGTAGTCGCAGATGTAGGCCTCGGCCATTTTATGCAGCCTTTGTTTTTCCGGTTCCCTCATGCGCCGCCTTGGTGCGGGCCTGCAGGTCGCGCAATGTCGTCAGTTCGAGTTCGCTTGGCGCGGGTGTTTCGTCAAGCGCCTCGGCGAACTTAACCACCCAGCCACAGCTCTCCTGCACCTGCTGACGGGTTACCCTGGGATGCAGCGATACGACCGTGAATTCCTTGGTCACCGGATCGGGCTTCCAGATGGCAAGATCGGTGATCAGCAGCGTGGGGCCAGCGGTCTCGATGCCTAACCGCTGTCGGTGATCGCCGCCCTCGCCATGGCCGAAGGAGGTGACAAAGTCGATCTTCTCGACCATGCCGCGCTTGGTCTGCGCCATGGTGATGTAGATCTCCTCCGACGACGTCGCGATCTCCGGCGCGCCGCCGCCGCCGGGCAGTCGGGTCTTGGGATGGAAATAGTCGCCTATCATAGTGGTGTTGATGTTGCCGAACTTGTCGAGCTGCGCCGCACCGAGGAACCCGATGGAAATGCGGCCGCCCTGCAGCCAGTAGCGGAACATCTCCGGCACCGCGACGGTGGTGACGGCGGTTTCGCACAATTCGCCATCGCCGATCGACAGCGGCAGCACGTCGGGCGCCGTACCGATCGTGCCGCTCTCATAGATCAAGGTGATCTCGGGCGCATGCGTCAGCCGCGCGACGTTGCATGCCGCGGACGGCGCGCCGATGCCGACGAAGCAGACATCGTCATTCCTCAGCGCCCGGCTCGCGGCGATCGTCATCATCTCGTTGGGGGTGAAGCCCAGCTGATTGTCGCTCATGCCGCGTTCCGCAGATGCGAGACCCGGGCCGCGAAATCGTCGGGACTTTTCTCGATCACGTTTGCCTGCATCCAGGCCCGGAATTTCTCGCGGTCGGCCGCGACCTCGTCCCATTCGATATAGGCGGCATTGTCGCGCGCATAATAGCCATGGGCATAGGAGGGGTGCGAGCCGCCGGGCACGACCGAGATCGCCGCGATCGTCCAGCGGGGCAGCACAGTCAGATTGGGGTGAAGATCGTCAAAATTGTCGACCACCTCCTCCACCGTCACCACCGCGCGCCTCGCCGCCAATACCGCCTCCTTCTGGACGCCGATGATGCCTTCGACCAGCACATTGCCTTTCCGGTCGGCTTTCTGCGCATGGATGAAAGTGACATCGGGCCGGATGGAAGGCACGGCCGCCAGCATCTCGCCGGTGAACGGACAGGTCACCGCTTTGATGTTCGGATTGACATCAGCCAGCCCCGTGCCGCGATAGCCGCGGAACACCGCGCAGGGCAGGCCGGCCGCACCCGCCTCATAGCCATTGGCCATGCCGGCATGGCTGTGTTCCTCGACCGCGATCGAGCGGGGAAAACCGTTCTCGATCGCATCGCGGGCGCGCCGCAGCAGGCCGACACCGGGATTGCCGACATAGGAGAAGACGATTTTCTGGGCCATGCCCATGCCGATCATCTGGTCGTAGATCAGGTCCGGCGTCATGCGGATCAGGGTCAGGTCGCGATATCCCTGGCGGATCGCCTCATGCGCCGCAGCCGTCGGGATCAGGTGGGTGAAACCTTCGAAGGCAGCGGTGTCGCCATCGTTCAGGTTCTCCGCCACGGCCTGTTTGAGCGGCAGGAACTTGACCATCGCGGAGACTCCCAGAGTCCAAAAAGTTCGTATTGCGAACATATGTATTGAATGCGATACTTTCTAAACTCCGTTGAGCCGGGGTGTCAATCGTGGCGAGATCGCCCGGACCGAGAGATGAGATGGACGACGAGACCGTTTCCCGTGATCACGTCGGCTCGCTCGAGCGCGGACTCGGCGTGATGGAGATATTGGCCCGCCATCCCTCCGGCATGACCCTGACCGAAATGGCCGAACAAGCCGGCCTGACCCGTGCCGGCGCCCGGCGATTCCTGCTGACGCTCACCGCTACCGGCTATGCGACGCAATCCGGGCGTCTATTCTCCCTGTCCCCGCGCCTGCTGACCGTTGCCCGCACCTGGCTCGGCGGCGCCTCGCTGTGGAGCTTCGCCGCGCCGATCATGCGCGCGGTCGCCGCGCAACTGAACGAGGCCTGCTCTGCAGCGATCCTGTCGGGCCAAGATGTCGTCTATGTCGCCCGCATTCCCGGCCGGCGGATCCTGAGCGTATCGCTCGATGTCGGCACCAGGCTACCCGCTTATTGCACCTCGATGGGACGGATGCTGCTGGCGGGGCTGACACCGGCGGAATTGGACGCCTTCTTCCGTAAGGCAACGGTCGAGCGGCGGACGCCGAAGACAATTGTTGAAAGACCGTTGCTGGCAAAGGCCATTGCCAAAGCCAGAACGGATGGCTTCGCCATCGTCGACGAAGAGCTGGAACTCGGCCTGCGCTCCATCGCCGTGCCGATCCGCGACCGCGCTGGGCGCACGGTCGCGGCGATCAATGTCTCGACCCAGTCGGCACGGTTTTCCGTCGCGGATATGGAGCGGGAGATCTTGCCTGCGCTGCTTGAGGCCAGACAGCGTGTCGAGGATTTCTTTGTCGTCTGATAGAGGCCTGTTAGGCTTCCCTGGCGTTGGCCCGCCAGCGTCTAAATAGCGCCCTCAATGCTTGATCCGGTCCCGCATCGCGTACCACAGCATGCCCAGCACATAGAGCGGCCCGCGCAGCGCCGTGCCGCCCGGGAACGGCATTGGTGTCAGCGTCGAGAACAGGTCGAGCCGTGAGGCATCGCCGGTGATCGCCTCGGCCAAAAGCTTGCCCGAGAGCGTCGACAGGATGACGCCCTTGCCTGAATAGCCGTGCGCGAAATAGACCTCGCCATAGTGCCCGACATGCGGCAGCCGCGACGTCGTTACCGACACCAGCCCGCCCCAGGCATGGTCGATGCGGCAGCCCTTGAGTTGCGGAAAGGTGCTCTCCATGTGCGGCCGCACGAAGCCGGCAATGTCGGCCGGCGGTGACGGCGTGTAGCGCTCGCCGCCGCCGAACAGCAGGCGTCCATCGGCGGACATCCGGTAATAGTTGACGACGAAGCGTGTGTCGGACACCGCGACATTGGCCGGGATGACGTTGCGCGCGCCCTCCAGCGGCTCGGTGGCGACAATGTAGTTACCGACCGGCATGATGCGACTGTTGACGCGCGGCTCCAGCCCGTTGAGCAGCGCGTCGCCCGCCAGCACGACATGTCTGGCCCGCACCGATCCCTTTGCCGTCGAGACCCGGATCGAGGGTTCGCGCTCCAGCTTCACGGCCAGCGAGTTTTCGTGGATGACCACGCCGGCCGCGACAGCCGCTCGGGCAAGCCCAAGCGTGTAGTTGAGCGGATGCATGTGGCCGCCGAGCGGCTCATACATAGCGCCATGATAAGGCGTGTCGACCTTGGCCCGAGCCGCCGCCGCCGAGAGTATCTCGACATCGCGGAATTTCATCACGCTCTCGAGGCACTTGGCCTCTTCTTCCAGATCCTTGAGGTCGGATCCGTTGACCGCGCCGACCAGATGGCCGGTCAGCCTGAGATCGCACTCGATGGCATTGCGTTCGATGATGTCGAGCACCAGGCCGCGCGCCTCGAAAGCGAGATCGAACAGTACCTTGGCGCGCTCGGCTCCATAGAGCTTGACCAGGCCCTTGGCGCCCTTGCGCAGGCCGGGGATCATCTGGCCGCCATTTCGGCCCGATGCGCCCCAGCCGATCTTGCCGCCTTCGAGCAGCACCACCTTCAGCCCGCGTTCGGCGGCGTGAAGGGCGGCCGACAGCCCGGTGCAGCCGCCGCCGACGACGACCAGGTCGGTTTCGGCATCGCCGACGAGCGCCGGATGGTCCGGCGCCGGATTGGCGGTGGCGACGTAGTAGGATTTGCCGATGTCGAGACCGGAATTGAAACCCGTTGAAGATGCCATGATCACACCTTCAGCAAGAGATGGTCGCGTTCCCAGCTCGTCACCACGCTTTGGAACAGGTCGAGTTCGACGGTCTTGACGCGCAGATAGGTCTGGAAGAAGTCCTCGCCGAGCAGCTCTCGCACCGGGGCACAAGCCTCGAAACGATCCAGCGCCTCCTCCATGGTCTTAGGCAGCGTGCTCCTGATCTTGTAGGCATTGCCCGACGCCTCGGCCGAGCGCGCCAATTTCTGCTCGACGCCCAGATAGCCGGCAAGCAGCGACCCGGCGATCGCCAGATAGGGATTGCAATCCGCCCCAGGCAGCCGGTTCTCCACCCGCCGCGCTGCGCGTCCCCCCGCCGGCACGCGGAGGCCGCAGGAGCGGTTGTCATGCGACCACTCGATATTGGCGGGTGCGCTGTGGTTGGGCCTTATGCGGCGGAAAGAGTTCACGTTTGGCGCGAACAGCGGCATGATTTCCGGAACATATTTCTGCAATCCGCCGATGAAGTGGCCGAACATCCCGGTGTCGGCATCGTCGCCGCTGGCGAAAAGCGCATTGCCGGCCTCGTCGACGACCGACATGTGCAGATGCATCGAGCTGCCGGCCTGGGCCGCGATCGGCTTGGCCATGAAGGTCGCATGCATGCCGCATTGCTGCGCGGCCTGGCGCGTAAACCGCTTGAACAAAAGCACCTGGTCGGCCAGCGGCAGGGCGTCACCATGCAGCAGGTTGATTTCCAGCTGCGCCGTGCCCGATTCATGGATCAGCGTATCGAGCGGCAGACCGGCCGCCGCTGAATAGTCGTAGATGCGCCGGATCACCGGCTCGAATTCTTCCAGCGCGGCCATGTCATAGGGATGCTGCACACCCTCGGCGCGGCCATTGGCGCCGACCGGGGCGGTGAGGGGCTTGTCCGGATCGGGATTCGGTGCGGTCAGATAGAATTCAAGTTCCGGCGCCACCACCGCGCCCCAGCCGCGCTGGCGATAGAGATCGAGCACGGCGCGCAGCACATGGCGTGGCGAGGCCATCCATGGCCTGCCGTCCATGTGGAAGGCGTCGGCGAAGACATAGGCCTTGCCCGCCCCCGCACCCGGCGCCAGGCACAGCGTCGAGACATCGGGCACCATGCGCATGTCGGGGTCCGAATAAGCAAAATCCTCGTCGATAGAGCCGGAATAGCGACCGTCGATGCTGACCAGGAAGGCGCTGCTCGGCAGGTAGAGCGCGCGGTCTTCCAGCGCCTTGAGGAGTTTGGCGGTCGGCAGCGCCTTGCCGCGCAACACGCCGTTCATGTCGGGCACCAGGCACTCGACCTCGGTGATGCCGTGCTGCGTGAGCCAGGCCTTGGGGTCGTTGATTGCGGTATTCGTGTTCTTATCAAGCATTTCGTTCATGTCCGTATCGGGGAGAGAATGGCTTGCGCGGCCACGTCCGTTCCGGATTTCAGCGCCATCTCGGCTGCTGCATTGTCCCTGAGGCGGGCGGGCGTGGCGTCATCGGCCAGCAGGCCGAGAATGGCTCTCTTCAATCCCCCTTCGGTCCAGCCGTCGCGGCCGATATGATCGCCGGTCTCTCCGGCGCGTTGCGCATTGTCGTCCCAGCAATAGAGCATGATCAGCGACGGCACGCCGAAGCGCAGCGCCTCGCAAAAGCTTTTATTGCCGCCGTGGTGGATGAAGGCTGGGCGCCCCGGGCGCGCAAGGCCTGTGCGATGCCAATGCAGTTCAGCGCGGCGCCAGAGCCCGCCTTGGAAAACAGCGCGATGGTCGGGCTGGCTTTACGCGTCAATTCATCCTCTTCAATCCGGCCGGCTGATCACGCCGAACAGTGCGGCCCCGTGCCTGGCCGCCTGCGGCCGCCGGCTGCGGGAGAGGCGCAGGTGGATGCGAAACAGATCGGCACCCATTTCATATCGCCGGTTGTCGAGATGGTCGAGTGTATTGAGGTGCTCGCGCAACGATTGCTTCAGCCGGAAGACGTTGATGCATGACCCGGAACGGCTGGATGTGTGTGAAACCGGCGGCGCGGCAGAGCCGCGCCGTTCAGGCTCTGCTCGGTGCCGGTCAGATAGATCGACATCAGAACCGGATTGCCCGAGGCCGGCCAGATGACGGCGGCATCATTGGTACTGCCGCGCTCGCCGGTCCCGGTCTTGTCGCCGCATTTCAAGCCTCTCGGCAGGCCCGCCCTGATGCGCTCACCACCGGTCTTGTTGGCCACCAGCCAGTCGACAAGCCGCGCTCGGCTTTTTTCGCCGACAATCGGGTCGAAGCGAGAAGCGGTTCTGCGTTGTCGTTGAACGGGAACGGCTCCAGGAGGAAAACGATGCCGCCAGGCCAAGCCCAGCGGCATCTCCTCTGGTGACTACGGCCTTTTCAGCGACGAACCGCTACGGCGTCGTTCCCGCCTGAAGCTTGGCCGCCGTCTGGTCGATCTTGCCGGCAAGAACACCTTGGGCCCAGGCCGTGACCTCGGCGTCGACCGGCTTGTTGGCCATGTCGGTCAGCGCCGAATCGAGCGATGCATCATCGGTGCCGACCGCTGCCGCCGCAGCCGCGGCCGCAGCCTCATCGGCCGCAGTATTGTCGGCGTCGACCACCGCCTGCTGGGCAGTGATGTCAGCCTGCAGTGCCGATATCTGGCCGGGCAGGGCCGCCTGCTGTTCGGCTGTCATGGCGTCGATTTCGGCCTGAGACAGCGACGTCAGTGCGCTCAACTGCGAATTCAGCGTATCCAGTTGAGCCTGGGCCGCGGCAGCCGTGGCAGCGGCCGCCGCAGCCGCGGTCTGCGCGTTCTTGGCTTTCGCGGACTGCGTCACGAATGCCTGAACGGCGGCGAACTTCTTGCTCTTGGAGTTCATATAGGCGTTGACGTTGCGCTGCAGCGAGTTCAGCCGGCCAAGCTTGGCGTGGATATTCTTCTCCTTGGGCACGGACGAGACCTTTGTGTTCGTATCGACCGTGGCGTCGGCCGTTGTGTCGGTGTCCGTCTTGGCTGCCCGTCCCGGTGCCGACGACTTGCCGTGCGAAGCACCGCTGTTGCCGTTGCCATTCCCATGGGTGCCGCCATTGCCGCCGCCATTGCCGTTGCCGCCGCCATTGCCTCCAGCATTGCCGCCGCCATTGCCATGCCCATTGCCGGCGAGCGCCGGAGACGCCAGAAGCGCCAATGCGGCCACGGCCGCGAACAGTGTTTTCCGGTTTGTCATGCTAATCTCCTCGGGAATCGCCGCACTCGCCCACCGCTGAACCACCTGCGTATGAGAAATCGCTAATCATACCCGGTAAACTTTAGACAAATGCGGTCTCAATCCGAGAGCGCGCGCTGCGTCGGATCAACAACCACTTGAAAAGATAAGGAAATATACCGCTTTGACCTGGCTTGGCACTGAAGTCCCATGCCCGCCAGACCATGGTCTTGTGCCGTCCGGCATCCCGCGAAACGACAGAAAAAGCGGGGCTGAACTGGGAAAGGTCGATCGATGAAAGCAGCGTCAGCCGATGCTCTCGCCGCCATCGATCACCAGCGCTTGCCCGGTCATGAAGGATGAACGGTCCGAGACCAGGAACAGGATCGCCTCGGCGATCTCTTCGGCCACCGCCCAGCGCCCCATCGGGATCTTGGTGCGGACATAGGTTTCGATCGCCTCGCGTCCGCCCATCTGGGCGATGAACGGCTCGTTGAATGGGGTGTCGACCCAGCCCGGGCAGAGCGCGTTGACGCGCACATTGTGCCGGGCATAGTCGAGCGACATCTGTCTGGTCATCGCCACCACGGCATGTTTCGACGTCGCATAGGCGATCATCTCGCGGTCGTAGAACACACCCGAATTCGAAGCCGTGTTGAGGATGACGCCACCGCCTTGCGCGATCATCGACGGCATCACGATCCTCGCCGCGAGGAATTGCGCCCGCACATTGACCCGCCAGGATGCGTCCATGCCGGCGGTCTCGACCTCGGTCAGCGTTCCGCCGACCTGGATGCCGGCATGATTATGCAGGATGTCGATGCGCTGATGTCTGTCGAGCGTGCCGACGATGAGTTGGTCGATCGCATTGTCGTTCGAGACGTCGGTCGCGATCGCCTCGGCCCGGCCGCCCGCCGCCCGGATATCCGCAGCCGCTGCCTCGCCGGCGGCCCCGTCCCTGTCGGCGATGACGACCACCGCGCCTTCCCTGGCCATGATCATGGCGCCGGCACGTCCGATGCCGGAGCCGGCGCCTGTCACCACGGCGATGCGGTCTTTGAGGATCATGGAGCGGCTTTCAGTTTGACGGCTTGCGCTGGCGCAGTTGCCATTGGGCAAGCACCACGAGCAGGACGGAGGCGACGAGCACGATCGTCGCGATGGCGTTGATCTCCGGCGTTACGCCGCGCCGGATAGAGGCAAAGACATAGATCGGCAGCGTCGTCTGCGCGCCGGCGACGAAGAAGGCGACGATGAAGTCGTCGAAGGAGAAGGTGAAAGCGAGCAGGAAACCGGCGACCACCGCCGGCATGATCTGCGGCAGGACGATCGAGCGGAAGGTCGTCAACGGCGTGGCGTATAGATCGCTGGAGGCCTCGACCAGATTACGATCGAGGCTGCCGAGCCGCGTGCCGACGATCATCGTCACCAGCGCCATCGAGAACAGGCCATGCGCGGCGATGATCGAGCCGTAGCCGAGCGACAGGCGCGGCGGCTGGTCGCCCGGCCAGACCGAGGCGAGGAACGGATTGACGACCGCGAACAGCTGAACGAGCGCGACCAGCGTCGAGATGCCGATGACGACGCCCGGAACGACGATCGCCGCGCCAAGCAGCCCGTCGAAGACGGCGCGGGTTCTGGCGCCGACACGCGCCAGGCCAAGCGCCGCCGCGGTGCCGAACACCGCCGCCAGCAGGGCGCTGGTGCTGGCGATGAACAGGCTGTTCTTCAGCGCCTCGACCAGGAACGGGTTGGACAGGGCCTTGCCATACCACTGCACCGAGAAACCGGTGAACTCGCTGGCGTGGTGGCCGGCGTTGAAGGAAAACAGCACGACCAGCACGATCGGCAGATAGAGGAACGCAAAGACGGCAATGACGAAGGCGCGCATCAGATGAGGTCCACCCGGCGAGCGCCCGCAACGCGGTTCGAAATGCGGTTGGCGATAATCAGCACCACCACCGAGACCAGCACCAGCGTGATCGCGATGGCCGACCCGAACGGCCAGTTGCGCGACTGCAGGAAGAGGTCGACCAGCGCGTTGCCGATGAAGAACACCTTGCCGCCGCCAAGCAGCGTCGGGATCAGGTATTCGCCGAGCAGCAGGATCATGACCAGCGAGAAGCCGGTCATCACGCCCGGCAGCGACAGCTTCAGGGTCACGCCGAGAAAGGTCGACAACGGCCTCGCGCCGAGATCGGCGGAGGCCTCCAGCAGCCTTCGGTCGAGCCGTTCGAGGCTGACATAGATCGGCAGGATCATCAGCGGCAGATAGCCGTAGACGATGCCGAGCAGGACCGCGCCCGGCGTGTTGATCAACCTGACATCCTCGATGCCGGCAAAGGCGAGCAGCGCAGGGATGCCGCGTCCACCCAGAATGTACATCCACGCATAGGTCCGCATCAGAAGGCTGGTCCAGAACGGAATGACGACCAGCGCGAGCAGGATCAGCCGCCAGCGCTGCGGCGCCCGCAGGGCGAGGTAATAAGCGACGGGATAGGCGACGAGCAGGCAGGCGAGCGCGCCCACTGGCGCCAGCACCATCGTGTTCCAGAACGCGGTCGCCCGTGCCGGGAGATTGGCATACTGCGCCAGCGTGAAGGCTGCCTGGTAGCCGCCCTCCGGCGCCCGCTCGCCGACGCTGAACACGGCGATGGCGATGAATGGCAGCACCAGGAAGACCACCAGCCATGCCGTCGCCGGCGCGAGCAGCGAGGCGGTCAGGAAATTACGCCGAAATCTGTTGCCGTGCATCGAAACCGCCCCAGTGCCGGCGAGCATGGGCCCGCCGGTCGATTGTCTTTATCCAGGCCAGTCTCAAGCCGATTTGAAGCGCGCCATCAGTTCGGCACGGCCCGGGTCGGTCAGCGTTGCCGCCGCGCCGAATTCGAGCGGCGTCAACAGCTCCGCCGCCGGATAGAGGATCGGATTGTCGAGCACTTCCTTGGGCAGCAGCTTGTTGACGCGCGCATCCGTCGAAGGCGCGCCGTTGGCGAGGTGCTCCTTCACCGCGACCTGGGGGTTCATCAGATAGTTGAGCAGCGCATAACCGGCGGGCTTGTTGGGCGCGTCCTTCGGGATGGCATAAAAATCGGTCCAGATCTCGCCGCCCTCCTTGCCCAGCACATAGGCGATCTCGGGAATGTCGCGATGCAGCTGCGCACCGTCATTGGTCCAGCACATCGTCATCCACGCGTCGCCCGCACGCATACCCGGCTGGTAGTCGGACGAGACGGCGAACAGATGCGGCTTGACCTTCAGCAGCAGTTCCTCTGCTTTGGCGAGCTCGTCCTGCTTCAGCGAATTGAACGAATAGCCGTAATATTTCAGCGCGTTGCCGATGGTGGTGAGCTGGTAGTCGTGCACCATGGTGCGGCCATCGCCCTCGGCCATGGCGGTATCCCAGAACTCCTTCCAGCTCGTCATCGGCTTGGTCAGCTTCTTGGTGTTCACTGCAAAGCCCGTGGTGCCCCAGTTCTTCGGCACGGCGTAGATCACCTTGTCGATCGTGCCCTCGGAGGTGAAGCGCGGATCTTCCTGCGTACCGTCGAAATTCGGCAGCTTCGCCATCTCCAGCGGCTCGATAATGCCGAGCTTCTTGTAGGTCGAGATCGTATAATTGGTCGGCACGAACAGGCTCCAGCCCGAGGCGCCGGCCTGCAGCTTGGCCAGCATCTCCTCATTGGAGCCGAACACGTTGACCTCGACGGCGACACCGGTGTCCTTTTTGAAGTTCTCGAAGGTCTGCGGGTCATGGTAATTCGGCCAGGTGGCGATCGACATGCGGTCGCCAAGGCTTTCGGCGGCGAAGGCAGGGGTCGGCATGATGCCGATCTCGCGCGCCATCACCGCCGTTGCGATGCCAAGGCCGGTGAGGCCAAGGAAGTCGCGGCGGCCGATCGAGCCGCGCTTCAGGCGCATCAGCTGGTCGACGAAATTCTCGGGGCTTATCGGCAGTCCGTCACGATATGATTTCGACATGTTTGTTTACCCTCTGGTTGGTCCCGTTGTTCTTGGTTTCCGGAAACGCCAGCGGCGTTCCCGTGGCATAGCCGATGGCGACGGGTTCACCCGGCTTGAAGAGATTGCCTTGGCCGATCAGGTGATCGGCCTTGGCGAGCAAAGTGCCGATGCCCTGCACTTCGATCGCGTATTCCGCGGTCGAGCCGAGGAATATCCGGTTGCGGACGATGCCCTTGAGCGGACCGCTTTCGGGAGCGCCAAGGCTGAGTGATTCGGGACGCAGACTGACCGAGACGGTCTCGCCTTGTCGAAGCGCGGTTCGCTTGCGCGCCGCGACCACAGTGCCGTCCGCCAGCGCCACGTCCACCAGGTCGCCCGTGTGCCCGGCGACGGTGCCGCTCAACAGATTGGTCTTGCCGACGAAATCGGCGACGAACAGGTCGGCCGGCTCGTCATAGATCTCGCTCGGCTGGCCGAGCTGGACGATGCGCCCGCCATTCATGACGCAGACGAAATCGCTCATCGACAGCGCTTCCTCCTGGTCGTGGGTCACCAGCACGAAGGTGATGCCGATCTCGCGCTGCAGGTTCTGCAGCTCGATCTGCATGTCGGTGCGCAGCTTCTTGTCCAGCGCCGCCAGCGGTTCGTCGAGCAGCAGCACCGCCGGCTTGTTGACCAATGCGCGCGCCAGCGCGACACGCTGCTGCTGGCCGCCGGACAGTTCGTGGATCTTGCGGCCGCCATAGCCGGCGAGCCGCACCATTTCGAGCGCTTCGCCGGCCCGCCGGCCGATATCGCGCGACGACAGCCGTGGCCTTGCCTGGCGCAGCCCGTAGGAAACGTTGGCTTCGACATCGAGATGCGGAAACAGCGCGTATTGCTGGAACACCATGTTGACCGGCCGTCGGTAGGGCGGCGTGCCGGCCATGTCCCGGCCACGGATGAACACCTGGCCTTCGCTCGGCTGTTCGAACCCGCCGATCATGCGCAGGCAGGTGGTCTTGCCGCAGCCGGACGGTCCAAGCAGCGCAACGAAGGCGGAGGGCGGCACGGCAAGGTCGATGCCGCTGACCGCGGTCACCGCGCCATAGCGCTTGGCGACGCCGCGAAATTCGATGTCGGGCACTGCGGTCAAGGCTGCGGGCTCCAGGACGATGCGATTTCAAGACGCTACCAGAGCTAATGGCAGCTAGTATATACCTCGCAGGTGGTATATCTGATCTATTTTCCCGTTTAAGGGGGTATTGGATTGAGCGCTTCCCGCAGCGACGAATACCGCCGGCTCGCCACGCTTGTCGCGGCGACGCGGGAGACGAGCGGGGATGTCTTCGGCCAAGCGATGGTGGATTGGCTGCGGCAGCATGTCGGCTTCGACCATTGCGTGATCTTCGGCTATCGGGGTGCCGCGCGCCCGCCACTGCTGTTCGAGACCTTCACGCCGGCCGAAAGCCACGTCTTCGTCGCGCTCTATCAGGAAGGCCCCTATCTGCTCGACCCCTTCCATCACGCGGCGGTCGAGCGCAAGGAAGGGTTCTGGCGTATGCGCGAACTGGCTCCTGATCGCTTCTACGCCAGCGAATATTTTCGCTCCTATTACAGCCAGACCAGGCTGGCCGAGGAAGTCGGCTTCTTCGTGCCGCTGCCGGGCAAGGACGCGCTGGTGCTGTCGCTGATGCGGCTCAGCGCTTCCGGTCCGTTCGGCACCGCCGATGCCAGGCTGCTGCGCGACATGGCGCCGGCGGTGATCAGCTTCATCAGGCTGCGCTGGCCAACCCTTTCCATCGAGGAACCGGCCGAGACGAAGCAGGACGAGGAAATCACCGAGGTCAACGAGTTCGACCGCGCCCATATCTGGAAAAGCCTGTCGCTGACGCCGCGCGAAAAACACGTCGTCGATCTGGTGCTGCAGGGCCATTCGACGGAATCGATCGCCAGGGCCATGCGCATCGTGCCGGGAACCGTGAAGGTTCATCGCCGCAACATCTACCGCAAGCTCAACATCAAGTCGCAGGCCGGCCTTTTCGCCCGCTTCGTCGAGATCATCGACGCGCGGATCCGGTGATTCCCACAGGCCGCTGACTACGCTGGATCAGGCTTCCCATGAGCCGGTTTCGGCCATCCGCTCGAGCAAGGGCGCCGGTTTGAAGACATCCTTGCCCGTCCGCTCATGCCAATACCTGAGTCGCCCGACGATCCTGGCCGCGCCTTCGAGGCCGGCCCAGAACATCGGGCCGCCCTTGCCGATGGGAAAGCCATAGCCATTGACCCAGACGACATCGATGTCGGACGCACGGGCCGCGATTCCCTCCTCCAAAATCTTCGCGCCTTCGTTGACCAGGGGATAGAGTGTGCGCTCGATGATTTCGTCGGCGTCTATCGTGCGCGGCACGATGCCCTTTTCCGCCGCCTTGTCGCGGATCAGCGCCTCGACCTCGGGATCGGGCACCGGCGTGCGCGAACCGTTCTCGTAGAGATAGAAGCCACGGCCGGTTTTCTGGCCGAAGCGCCCCTGTTGGCAGAGCGTGTCGGCGATGGGGGCCGTGAGGCCCCGCGCCTTGCGGTTACGCCAGCCGATGTCGAGGCCGGCAAGGTCGCCCATCTGGAAAGGACCCATCGGCCAGCCAAAATCGGTGAACGCCTTGTCGATCTGGCTGGGGGTTGCGCCTTCGAGCAGCAGCGCTTCGGATTCCGAGCCGCGCGCGGCCAGCATACGGTTGCCGACGAAGCCGTGGCAGACGCCGACGACGACAGCCACCTTGCCGATCCGGCGCGCAAGGTCGATCACGGTCGCCAGCGCATCAGGCGCCGTTTTTTCGGCGCGCACGATCTCCAGCAGTTTCATGACGTTGGCCGGCGAGAAGAAATGCAGGCCGAGCACATCCTGCGGCCGCGAGGTCGAGGCGGCGATTTCGTCGATGTCGAGATAAGAGGTGTTGGTGGCGAGGATGGCGCCCGGCCTCGCCACCGCGTCGAGCTTCCCGAAGATTTCTTTCTTGACCGCCATGTCCTCGAACGCTGCCTCGACGATCAGGTCGCAATCGGCGAGATCGGCATGATCGATCGTGCCTTTGAACTGGGCGAGCCGCTGCCGCTTGGCATCCTCGCTCAAGGAGCCGCGTGCAACCGAGACGGTGTAATTCTTCTCGATCGTCGCCAACCCGCGCCGCAGCGCCTCCTGGCTGGTTTCCAGCAAGGTGACGGGAAAGCCGCCATTGGCGAAGGCCATGGCAATGCCGCCGCCCATCGTGCCGGCGCCGATGACGCCGACGCGGGCGATCCTGCGCTTGACGACGTCCTTGCCGGGAAGCTTGGCCGCCTCGCGTTCGGCGAAAAACAGGTGCCGTTGGGCGCGCGACTGGTCGCTGGCGACAAGCTTGACGAACAGCGCCCGCTCCTCCGCCAGCGCCTCGTCGAAGGGCAGCGTGACGGCATTGCGCACCGCCTGCGCACAGGCGATTGGCGCTTCGAGGCCACGCGCTTTGCGGGCAAGATCCGCGGCCTCCGCATCGAAGGCGGCAAGGTCGGTCTCCTTCAGGACGTCGTCGCGGTCGCGCACCGGCGGGAACGGACCGCCCTTGCGGGCCATTTCGCGGGCGAAATTCACGGCGTGGGTGGTCAGATCGCCTTCGAAAACGGCGTCCACCAGGCCGGCGCCGTATGCCTCATCGGCACCGATCGGTGTACCGGAAACGATCATCTTCAATGCCTTGGTGGCGCCAACCAGGCGCGGCAGCCGCACCGTGCCGCCGCCACCGGGCAGGATGCCGAGCTTCACCTCGGGCAGGCCGAGCCTTGCGCCTTGATCGGCAACCCGGAAATGGCAGCCGAGCGCCAATTCCAGCCCGCCGCCGAGCGCGGTACCGTGGATGGCGGCGACCGTCGGCTTGGCAATGGCTTCCAGCACCGCCACGATGGCGCGCAATTCCGGCTGCTGCATCGGCTTGCCGAATTCGGTGATGTCGGCGCCGGCAACGAAGGTCCGGCCGGCGCAAGCGATGACGATGGCCGCGACCGATGCGTCATCGCGCAAAGCGACCAGAGCCTGCATCAGCGGTTCGCGGACGTGGAAACTCAGCGCGTTTACCGGCGGATTGTCGATGGTGACGATGGCGACGCCACCCTCGTTCGCGACGCTGACAGAACTGGACAAGTGGGGGCCTCCCAAGACCGACTGAGATCGGGGACCGGTTTACAAGGCCACGCCGCGAATGGGAACCGGCTGGTCCAATGGTTGGCGGATAGGCTGCGGTCGCGCCGGAGACGTTGCGGTCAGCGCACCGCCTTCTCGCCGCCCGCAGCCGTAATCACCCCTACGATGATAAGCCCGGTCAGCAGGAGACGCACCCCGGCGCTGACGCCGAATGTGTTGAGCATGGTGAGCAGCAGCACCAGGAACAGCGCCGCGCCCCAGACGCCCGGCACATTCGCCTTGCCGCCCGCCACCGACGTGCCGCCGATGACGACCACGGCGATCGAAGCGAGCAGGTATTCGTTGCCGATGTCGACATTGGCGCCGCGGAAATAACCGGCGAGCAGCGCGCCATCGATGCCGCCGAGCGCGCCCGACAGCGTATAGGTGAGAAAACGGATCCGCCCGACATTGACGCCGGCGAGCCAGGCGGCGCGGATGTTCTGGCCGATCGCCAGCACCGAGCGGCCATAGATCATGCGCTGTAAGGCGATGGCCGCACCGATGGTGAACAGCACAGTGAGGATCGCCAGCACGGGCACGCCCAGCACCTGCCAGTTGGTGAAATCGGCGAAGCCAGGCGGCGGCTTGATCTGCAGTCCGCGCCCATAGCTGATGTCGACCGACTGGATGATGAAGCTCGCCGACAGCGTGGCGATGATCGGCGGAATGCGCAGCGCCCAGATCAAGAGATAGTTGATGGTCCCGATCGCGGCGCCACAGGCGAGCGCCGCCAGCAATCCGACCAGGATCATGGCATCGCTGCCGCCCATCACCTTCATGGCGACCGCGCTGGCGAGGCCGATATTGGCCGGCAGCGACAGGTCGACATTGCCAGGTCCAAGCGTAATGACGAACATCTGGCCGACGCCGACGATGACGGTAAACACGGCAAGCGACAATGCCGCCGTGACCATGCCGCCGCCGCCATAGCCCCCGGTGAAGGCGATCGTCGCCAACCACACCAGCAGCGCACCGACAAACGACCAGATCCAGGGTTTTGTGAGCAGGGTTTTCAGCGAAGCCATCGCTCACCTTTCCCTGCGGCTGATCAGCACCCGCGCCGCAAGCACGATGATCAGGATGGCGCCGTTGGCGGCCACCTGCCAGTCGGGCGGAATGTGCATGAAGGTGAGCAGCGGCGAGGCGGCCAGCGCCAGCGTCAGCGCGCCGATGACGGCGCCGATCGGCGAGACCCGGCCGCCGACGAACTCGCCGCCGCCGAGGATGACGCCGGCGATGGCCAGCAGCGTGTAACCATTGCCGATATTGGCATCGGCCGAGGTGGTGATGCCGATCAGCGCCATGCCCGACAGAACGCCGAACAGGCCGGCCAGCGCAAACAGCACGATCTTGGTCTTGAGCAGCGACCAGCCGGCGCGCTTGAGCGCCGCGGGATTGCCGCCCGAGCCGCGCAGGATCACCCCGTAGGAGGTACGCATCAGGCCGAAATGCACGACGGCCGCGATCAGCAGCGCGGCGATGATCGGAAACGGAATGAAAGGCGGCTTGAACGACATGATCGCCAGCAGCCAGTCCGGCGCCTTGCCGCCCGGTTTTGGCAGGACGAGAATGGCGAGGCCCTGCCAGACGAAGCTCATGCCGAGCGTCACCACGATGGAGGGCAGGTTGCGCAGATGGATCAGCGCGCCGAGCAGCGCATAAATGCCGATCGATCCGGCGAGAATGAGGATGCCGATGAGCGGCGCATCCTTAAGCCAGGTCGCGGTGACGCAACCGACAAAACCGACAAAGGTGCCGATCGAGAGATCAAGCTCGTTGCCGGCGATGACGAACATCTGCGCGATCGTCGCCAGCGCGATCGGAATCGCCAGGTTCAACATCAGGCTGAAGCCGAAATAGCTGATGGCGCGCGGATTGAGCCAGGCGATCGCGAGCAACACCAGCGCCAGCGATAGCGCGGGCAGCAGGCCGCGCAACAGCCGCGCCCGCGCCGCCGCATTGCGTGCCGCCGATCCCTTGAAGCCATTGTCGATTGGCGTCGCCGTCATCTCAGGCCGCATCGCCGAAGGAGGACTGGATGATCTTCTCTTCGGTCAGCTCGTCGCGCGTCAGATTGGCGACGATGCGGCCGTTCTTGAAGACATAGATGTGGTCGCAATTGTCGAGCTCTTCGGTTTCGGTCGTGTACCAGAGGAAGGTGCGTCCGCGGCCCGCCTCCTCGCGCACGAGATCGTAGACCTCCAGCTTGGTACCGATGTCGACGCCGCGCATCGGGTCGTCCATCAGCACGATCTGGGCATCGGAGCCGAGCGCCCTGGCGAACAGCGCTTTCTGCTGGTTGCCGCCCGACAGCGAGAAAATATTGTTGTTCATGTCAGGCGTGCGGATGCCGATCTTCTTCTGCCAGAACGCGGCCAATTCGGCCTCACGCTGGGGTGAAATCAACAGCCCGTTGCGCAAGCGCGCCAGCGAGCGGATGCCGATGTTTTCGGCAATCGACCATTGCGGGAAAATGCCATCGGACTGGCGGTCGCCTGCCACCAGGGCCACCGGCGCCGTCACCTCGATGCCGGTCTTGGCGCGTGCGGCGGCATCAAAGATGCGCAGCAGCAAGTCGGTCTGTCCGTGACCGGCCAGCCCGGCAAGGCCGATGATCTCGCCCGCGCGCGCGACGATGTCCTTGCCATCCGCCTGTCCGGCCGGCCGCGCCCGCACGCGCAGCGGATTGGCGCCTGTCTTGGCGGCGGCGGCCTGCGCGGCGGTCTTCGCACGCGCCTCGGCTCCGCCCATCACGGCTACCAGCCGGTCGCGATCAAAGGCACCAGCCGCGTCCGACGCCACCACCTTGCCGTCGCGCATCACCACGATCCGGTCGGCGTTCCGCAGCACCTCGCCCAGCACGTGCGAGATCAGGATGCAGCTTTTGCCACCAGCGACGAAGCGGCGCACGAAGGCCAGCAACTGGCCCGATGTGTGCGCGTCGAGCGACGAGGTCGGTTCGTCGAGGATAACCAGGTCGAGCCGGTCGTGCGTCACGGTGAAGGCACGCGCCACCTCGACCATCTGGCGCCGGCCGATCGACAGATCGCCGACAATGTCCCAGGCCGAGATGCCATGGTCCGGAAAGATTTCGTCCAGCTTGGCGGCGATCAGCTCTGCCGCCTTGCGCCGCCAGCCGAAGCCGGAAAGCGACGCATGGTTGATACGCGTGTTTTCGGCGACGCTGAGATTGGGGCACAGCGACAGTTCCTGGAACACGCAGCGTATGCCGCGCTGCTGCGCCCGCGACACCGAGTAGTTGTCCTCGATGCCGCCATGCACGGTGATCGTGCCGCTGTCGGGCGTCGAGGTCCCGGCCACCATGTGCATCAGCGTCGACTTGCCGGCGCCGTTATGGCCGACGAGGCCGACGCACTCGCCGGGCCCGACATGAAAATCCACCCCGCCCAGCGCCCTGACGGCGCCAAAATGCTTTTCGGCACCGTCAAGTCTTACGATATCAACACTGGCGGCGCCGAATTGGTTTTCGGCGCCGCCCAGTCTGATGATGTCCGTGTCGCCTGCAGCCATGCTCAACGATATCCGCTCGGTGATGCCCGCGGCAACGCGTCTGCGACTTTCACTTGATATTGGCTTTGATCGCCGCGATGGCATCTTCCTGCGTGTATTCGTGGGTGGCGACACCGCCCTCCTTGATCTTGGGCAGGGCCGCCTCGAAATCGTCCTGGGTGAAGGCCAGATACGGCACCAGCAGATCGTGCGGAATGTCCTTGCGGCCATCGAGCACTTGCTGCGCCACCCAGAAGGCGAGCGTCGATACGCCCGGCGCGATCGAAGCCGACCAGGTCTGGTAGCCGTCCTTGTCCTTCTGTTCCTTCCACCACTTCAATTCGTCCTGCCGGTTGCCCATGATGATGGTCGGGCGCGGCTTGCCGGCGGCGGCGAAGGCTTGCGCGGCGCCATAGCCGTCACCGCCCTGGTCGACGATGCCGACGACGTCGGGCAGCGACGGCAGGATGGTCGCCACCGCCTTCTGAGCCGTGGTCTGGTCCCAGTCGCCGGTGACAGAACCGACGATCTTGAATTCGGGATGCGCGGCCACGCCTTCGAGGATGCCTGCATGGATGGCATCATCGATCGAGGTGCCGGCAAGCCCCCGGATTTCAAGCAGATTGCCGCCCTTGGGCTGGAACTTGGCCATCTGCTCGACTTCCTGCTTGCCCATGTCCTTGAAGTCGACGACGACGCGGTAGGCGCAGGGCTCGGTGACGGTGCCGTCGAAGGAGACGACGGTGATGCCGGCATCGCAGGCCTGCTTGATGGCGCCGTTGAGCGCATCCGGCGAGGCGGCGTTGATGACGATGGCGTCATAGCCCTGCAGGATCAGGTTCTGCACCTGGGCGGCCTGGGTCGGCACCTCCTTGTCGGCGGTGGTGAAGACATCAGCCGCGCCGACGATCTTGTCGTCGACGGCCTTCTTGGTGACGATGCCATAGCTGTCGAGCATCGCCTGCCGCCACGAATTGCCGGCATAATTGTTGGAGAACGCGATCTTCTTGCCGCTGGTGTCGGCAAAAGCCGTACCGGCCGCGAGCACCGCCGCAAGCGTGCTGAGAACCAATAGTTTCTTCATGTGATACTCCTCCCGAGAGTTGCTGATCAGTTTGATTGTCGACGAATTTCGCGATTGCGATCCTGTTTTTTATCTATTGTCAGACAAAAGTGCAGAAGGCCGGCGGGCTGTCAACTGCAATCCGATGTGCGCCGCCGATCAACTTGCGGTGCGCTGATTGAAATGGCTTCGTTTGATGGCTAGGCATGCGGGCCAGGAGAGCGAACAAGCATGGCAGTGACGCCGATTGTGCCGCCGGGCGCGCAGGGAATTCCCGCGCGCTGGACCTCAAGCGCCAAGAGCGGAGTCGGCTCGGCGCTTTCGCCGTCCAGCCGCGTCTGGTTCACCATCAGCCACGGCATCCTGAACGAGGTGTACTATCCGCGCGTCGACAGCGCCTGCACGCGCGACCTCGGCCTGATCGTCACCGGCATGGATGGCTATTTCTCCGAGGAGAAGCGCGATGCCTCGCACGGCATCGAGCCGTTCGAGGACGGCGTGCCCGCCTACAGGCTGGTCAATACAGCCGACGACGGCGCCTACCGGATCGAGAAGCGCATCGTGGCCGATCCGGCGCGTCCGACCTTGCTGCAGGAAATCACCTTCAGTCCGCTCAAGGGCTCCGCGGCCGACTACCGCGTCTACGCGCTTCTGGCGCCGCATCTGGTCAATGCCGGCATGGGCAACACCGCCTGGATCGGCGAGTACCAGGGAAAACCCGTCCTGTTTGCCTCGGGGCGCGGCACCTGCCTGGCGCTGGCCTCGTCCCTGCCCTGGCGGGATTGCTCGGCCGGCTATGTCGGCTTCTCCGACGGCTGGCAGCAACTCAACAGCGCCGGCAAGCTCGATACGGCTTGCCGGCGTGCCGAGGACGGCAATGTCGCGCTGACCGGCGAGATCGGCTTCACCGCCGCCAACACAAAAACCGAGCTGGCGCTAGGTTTTGGGACGACATCGGACGAAGCCGCCGAAAACGCCTTCGCCAGCCTGAAGCGGGGTTTTGAACCGGCGGCGAAATCCTACGTCGAACAATGGCGCGAATGGCAGGCGGGGCTGCTGCCACTGGACCGCCACGCGGTCCCCGGAGTGAACAGCTACCGCGTCTCCACCGCGGTGCTGGCAACCCACCGGTCGTCGGCAATGCCCGGCGCGGCGGTGGCCAGCCTGTCGATCCCATGGGGGTTCAACAAGGGCGACGATGATCTCGGCGGCTACCATCTTGTCTGGCCACGCGACCTGGTCGAAACAGCGGGCGGCTTTCTCGCCGCCGGCGATGCCGCCTCGGCACTGCGGATCCTGGAATATCTCCGCTCCATCCAGCAGCCGAACGGCCATTGGCCGCAGAACGCCTGGCTCGACGGCACGGCCTATTGGCCGGGCATTCAGATGGACGAATGCGCCTTTCCCTTGCTGCTGGCGGATGCCCTGCATCGCGCTGGCCACTTGCCGCGTGCCAGGCTGAAGGCCTTCCTGCCGATGATCGAGCGCGCCGCCTCCTATGTCGTGCGCAATGGTCCGGTCACTGGCGAGGACCGCTGGGAAGAAGACGCCGGCTACAGCCCGTTCACGCTGGCCGTCGAGATCGCGGCACTGCTTGCCGGCGCCGACCTGCTCGATGCCTGCGGCAAAGCGGCGGAGGCGGCCTACCTGCGCGAAACCGCCGACTGCTGGAACGACCAGGTCGAACGCTGGACCTATGTCACCGGCACCGCCATCTGCAAGACCGTCGGTGTCGGCGGCTATTACGTCCGCATTGCGCCGCCAGACGACCCCGATGCCGGCTCGCCGAAGGACGGCTATGTGCCGATCAAGAACCGGCCACCCGGCGACACCGACCGGCCGGCCGAGGAAATCGTCAGCCCGGACGCGCTGGCCCTGGTGCGCTTTGGCCTGAGAGCCGCCGACGATCCGCGCATCGTCGATACCGTCAAGGTTATCGACGCGCAGCTGCGCTGCGAACTGCCGCAAGGGCCGCTCTGGTACCGCTATAACAGCGACGGCTATGGCGAGCATGAGGATGGCACGCCCTTCGACGGCACCGGCCAGGGCCGGCCCTGGCCCCTGCTGGCCGGCGAACGGGCGCATTACGAGCTGGCCGCCGGGCGCAAGGACAAGGCGGCCTGCTTGCTCGATGCGCTGGAACGGTCGGCCGGGCCTGGCGGCCTGCTGCCCGAACAGGTGTGGGACGGCGCCGATATTCCCGAGCGCGAGCTGCTGCATGGCAAGCCATCGGGCAGCGCCATGCCACTGGTCTGGGCGCATTCCGAACACATCAAGCTGGTGCGCTCGCTACGCGACGGCGCCGTCTTCGACATGCCGCCGCAAGGCGTGAAGCGCTACATCCAGGACAAGACCGTATCGTCGTTCAGGGTATGGCGCTTCAACAACAAGATCCGCGCACTGCCCGAGGGCAAGACATTGCGCGTCGAGCTGCTGACGGCGGCCACCATCCACTGGAGCACGGACAATTGGGCAACCGCCCACGACAGCCGGACAGCGGAAAACGCTTTCGGCCTTCATCTTGTCGATCTGCCCACGGCCAGCCTCCCCAACGGAAGCACGCTGATCTTCACTTTTTTCTGGCCCGGAACCGGCGATTGGGAGAATGTCGACTTCTCCATCATGTCAGGCGCGCAGGACAGCCAGTAGATCCTTCCTCGACAACCCCAGAAATCTCTAGGAAACAGGGACGAAACCATGCAGATCGGAATGATGGGACTGGGCCGGATGGGCGCCAACATGGTGCGGCGGCTGATGCGCGACGGCCACGAATGCGTCGTCTATGACATCAACCCGGCCAGCGTCGCGGCGCTTGTGAGCGACGGCGCCTTGGGGGCGGCATCCCTGGAGGAATTCGTCGGCAAGCTGGCCAAGCCGCGCTGTGTCTGGCTGATGCTGCCGGCGGCGATCACCGGCAGGATCATCGATCAGGTCGCGGCGCTGATGGAGCCCGGCGACATCGTCATCGACGGCGGCAATTCCTACTATCACGACGCCGTCGACCAGGCCGCGAAACTGGCCACCAAGGGCATGCATCTTGTCGATGTCGGCACCAGTGGCGGCGTCTGGGGGCTGGAGCGCGGCTACTGCCTGATGATCGGCGGTCCCGACGTGGCCGTGCAGCACCTCGATTCGGTCTTTGCCACGCTGGCGCCTGGCGCTGATGCCGGAGCGCCCACCCCGGACAAGACCGCCGGCACCGCGCCCTATGGCTACCTGCATTGCGGACCGAGCGGCGCCGGCCATTTCGTCAAGATGGTGCACAACGGCATCGAATACGGCGTCATGGCCGCCTATGCCGAAGGCATGAACATCCTGAAGTCGGCCAATGCCGGCAAACGGCAGCGGACGGCGGACGCCGAGACAAGCCCGCTGGAAAACCCGCAATACTACCAGTTCGACATCGACCTTCCGCAGGTGGCCGAGGTGTGGCGGCATGGCAGCGTCATCGGCTCCTGGCTGCTCGATCTCACCGCCGGTGCGCTGAAGAGCGATCCGGGTCTGGCGCAATTCGGCGGCCGGGTCTCGGATTCCGGCGAGGGCCGCTGGACGCTGAAGGCGGCGATCGACACCGGCGTGCCGGCACCGGTGCTGTCGTCGGCCCTGTTCGACCGCTTCTCCTCGCAAGGCGAATCCGAATTCGCCGACAAGCTGTTGTCTGCCATGCGCTATGCCTTTGGCGGGCACATCGAAAAGCCGAAGGGCGGCAAGTGACGGCGACAGGGGAGACGCACGCATGAGCCAGGAACGGTCCGATACGCTGGTGCTCTTCGGAGCGACCGGCGACCTCGCCCACAAGAAGATATTTCCAGCGCTTTACCAGATGGTCGCCAAGGGCACGCTCACCGAACCGGTGATCGGCGTCGCCTTCGACGCCTGGGATTTGAAGCAGTTGCAGGACCGCGCCCGCGACGGCATCGTCCATGCCCTGGGCGCCGTCGATGAGAAGGTCTTCGCCAAGTTCGCGTCGCTGCTGCGCTATGTCAGCGGCGACTATCGCGATCCCACGACCTTCGAGAAGCTGAAGACGGCACTCGGCAGCGCCCAGCGGCCGCTGCATTACATGGCGGTGCCGCCGTCCATGTTCGAGACCGTCGTGCAAGGGCTGGAGCAATCCGGCACCGCGCATGGCGCGCGACTGATGGTCGAAAAGCCGTTCGGCCACGATCTCCAGTCGGCGCGCTGGCTGAACCGAGTGCTGCACCTGGTGTTCGACGAGCAGTCGATCTTCCGCATCGACCATTATCTCGGCAAGGAGGCGATCCAGAACCTGCTCTATTTCCGCTTCGCCAACTCCCTGCTGGAGCCGATCTGGAACCGCAATTACGTCGAGAGCGTGCAGATCACCATGGCGGAGGATTTCGGCGTCGAGGGGCGCGGGCGGTTCTATGACGATGTCGGCGCCATCCGCGACGTCATCGAGAACCATCTGCTCAACATCCTGCTGCTCCTGGCCATGGAGCCGCCGGTCGGCCGCTCCGCCGACGACCTGATCGACGAGAAGGTGCAGGTGTTGCGCGCCATCCGGACATTGACGAAAGACGATGTCGTGCGCGGCCAGTTCACCGGCTATCTCGCCGAGCCCGGCGTGGCGCCGAACTCGCCGGTGGAGACCTTCGCGGCGGTGCGCTTCTTCGTCGACACCTGGCGCTGGCAGGACGTGCCGTTCTTCATCCGCGCCGGCAAGAACATGCCGGTGCATGTCACCGAGGTGGTGGTGCGGCTGAAACGGCCGCCGCTCGACGTCTTCGACCCGATCAAGCCCGCCGACCAGAATTACGTCCGCTTCCGCATCGACCCGCAGGTGATGATCGCCATCGGCGCCCAGCGCAAGGCGCCCGGCGACGACATGATCGGCGAGCAGGTGGAACTCACCGCGCTCGACGATTCGAAGGGCGACATGCCGCCCTATGAACGGCTGATCGGCGACGCCATGAACGGCAACGGCCAGCTCTTCACCCGCCAGGACGCCGCCGAACTCGCCTGGCGCATCGTCGGTCCGGTGCTCGGCGACACCACGCCGCCGCATCTTTACGAACCGAGGACGTGGGGGCCAGCGGACGCCATGGCCGGCTTCGGGCCGCCCAATGGCTGGATCGACCCGGTCGCATGAGTGGAGGGGACGAGATGGCCAAGGTGGTTAAGAAGGCTGCGTCGGACACCGGGCAGGTAGTCCTTTCGATCGATATTGGCGGGTCGCACGTCAAGATCCTGACCAGCGACGGTGGCACCGAGCGCCGCACCGATTCCGGGCCTGACCTGACGCCAAGGCAGATGATCGACAAGGTGAAGAAGCTCGCCGACGGCCTGTCCTATGACGTCATTTCGATGGGCTATCCGGGCCCCGTGCGTCAAAACAAGCCGGTGCTCGATCCCATGAATCTCGGCAAGGGCTGGGCCGGCTTCGATTTCACCGCTGAGTTCGGCAAGCCGGTCAAGGTGGTCAATGACGCGCTGATGCAGGCCCTCGGCAGCTATGAGGGCGGGCGCATGCTGTTCCTCGGCCTCGGAACCGGCCTCGGTGCCGCGATGGTCCTCGACAATGTCGGCCAGCCGATGGAACTCGCCCACCTTCCCTACAGAAAAGGCCAGAGTTTCGAGGACTATGTCGGTGAACGTGGCCTCGTAAAGCGCGGCAAGAAGAAGTGGCGCGGTCATGTCTTCGACGTCGTCAACCGGCTGCGCGCCGCCCTGCAGCCAGACTATGTCGTCATCGGCGGCGGCAATGTCGACAAGCTGGACGAATTGCCCCCCGACTCCAGGCGCGGTGACAACACACGCGCCTTTGAAGGCGGATTTCGTCTGTGGCGCGACAAGGCCCTGATCGTCTGATATTGTTACAACTTAGTATAGTTGTTCAAAATGCCGTGTTATGTCCCGGCGATAGATTGCATTGTGCAGATTTGCCGACTAGGAAGTCAGCCTCACTACATCGCGTCGCGCGCGACACACGAAGACGACCCACTTTAATTTTGCGCATCATCCTTTTTGAAAACGGCCCCATTTTCGAGGTTATGCGCCATGGATGGAGGAAATAGATTGACCGACGAAAACAGCCACCCCAGCAAGACACTCGACCTTCTCGAGCTGACGGCCCATATCGTATCGGCCTATGTCGAGAAGAATCGCCTGCCTGCGTCCGGCCTTCCCGAGCTGATCGCCAGCGTCAGCGCCTCGATCAGCGGGCTCGGCCAGCCGGTCGCCCCGGTGGCGGCACCGCTGGTCCCGGCCGTCAACCCGAAGAAGTCGGTGACGCCGGATTTCATCATCTGCCTCGAGGACGGCAAGAAATTCAAATCGCTGAAGCGTCATCTCGGCGTGCATTTCGGCCTGACGCCGGACGCCTATCGCGCCAAATGGGGCCTGCCTTCCGACTATCCGATGGTTGCCCCCAACTACGCGGCTTCGCGCTCCGAACTGGCGAAGTCGATCGGCCTCGGCCGCAAGGCCGCCGTGGTCGCCGCCGTCAAAGGCAAGGGCCGAAAGGCCAAAGTCTCGGCCTGAGGCGATTTGGACGCTGAGCCAATTGTTAGGACGACTGGAATAGAAGCCTGCCGGCGAATTCGCCTTGGCAGGCTTCGTGCTTTTGTGGCTTGGATACCCTGGGACAAGACGATCTGGGGGAAGCCATGAATTACACCAGGATGGTGATCGAGAGAGAAGCGCCGGAGGAGTACGGTTACGACCGCATCCGTTACAACCTCTCCGAAAGTTCGATCGCCGATCAGAAACTCTCCGACATCGGCCTCTCGCTGCCTGATCTGACCCTCTTCTATGGCGAGCATCGCGGCGACAAGGAATTGCGCGCGCTGATCGCCGCGCAGGATGCCGGCATCGCGCCCGACGATGTGCTGGTCACGGCCGGTGCGGCCGGCGCGTTGTTCATCATCTCCACCTCGCTGCTCTCCGCCAGCGATCACCTCGTCGTCATCAGGCCCAACTACGCCACCAACATCGAAACGCCGCGGGCGATCGGCTGCGCCATCAGCTTTGTCGACCTCGCCTTCGACGAAGGCTTCGCCATCGACGTCGAGCGCGTCAGGGCCGCGATGCGGCCGAACACGAAGCTGATCAGCGTTACTTGCCCGCACAATCCGACCGGCACCATGATGAGCCGTGCCGAATTGGACGCGCTGGTCGCGCTCGCCGAGACCAGCGGCTGCTATCTGCTGGTCGACGAAACCTATCGCGATCTCTCCTATGGCAGGCGCCTGCCTTTGGCGGCCTCGCTGAGCAAAAAAGCCATCAGCGTCTCGTCGCTGTCGAAAGCCTTCGGCATTCCCGGCATCCGCATCGGCTGGCTGATCACCAGGGATGCGGCCCTTCAGGAGACATTTCTGGCCGCCAAGGAGCAGATCGGCATCTGCGGCAGCGTCATCGACGAAGGCATAGCGCGCGGCATGCTGGAAGGCCGGGACGCTTTCCTGGCAAAGCTGCAGCCCGAAATGGCCAGGCGCCGGGACATCGTCCAGGCCTGGATCGACCGCGAGCCGCTGGTCGACTGGGTGCGGCCCGAAGGCGGTGTCGTCGGTTTCCCGCGCCTCGATGTCGAACCCGGCTTCGACCTCGATCGCTTCTATGTCAGGCTGCTGGAAGATCACGGCACCTATGTCGGGCCCGGCCACTGGTTCGAAATGGAAAAGCGCTTCTTCCGCGTCGGCTTCGGCTGGCCGAGGGAGGCCGAGTTGAAAGGCGGGCTGGACGCGATTTCAGCTGCGCTGCGGCAGTAACTTCCGCGTGCTATCGGTGGTGCGGATCGAAAGTCCCTTGATCCGGATCTGATTTTAAAGCATATCCGCCCCGAACTTTACCAAGTTCCATTGGTCGAACAGCGCCCATTCGGGAAGTGCCCCGCGAGCCGATGCCCACCGCAACGGGGCCTCACTTCATGATACCAGAACAAACCTTGCCGGAGCAGCGCTATGCCGCTTTCCGGCACAGAGCCTTCCTCAGCTACTGGACGGCGCGCTTTCTCACCACTTTCGCGACCATGATCGTTTCGGTGGCCGTCGGCTGGCAGGTCTATGATCTGACGCGCGATCCGTTCGATCTTGGCATTGTCGGCATCGTCCAGTTCCTGCCGTCGCTGCTTCTGGTGCTGGTTACAGGTGTCGTCGCCGACCGTTTCGGCCGCCGGCTCATCATGACCTTGGCGACCTTGGTCGAAGGCGCCTGCGCGCTGGCTCTGCTGTTTTTGACCCTGCGCGGCCTTACAACCCCGCTCCCGATCTTCGCCGTGCTGGTCATGTTCGGCATTGCCCGCGCCTTCTACGGGCCGGCTTCGTCCTCCCTGTTCGCCAATCTCGTGCCGCAGCGCGATTTCGCCAATGCCATCGCCTGGAACTCCTCCGCCTGGCAGACCGCGACGATTGTCGGCCCGGTCGCCGGCGGCTTGCTCTATGGCGTGTCGGCGGAAGTGGCCTATGCGACGGCCGCAGTCCTGATGCTCGCCGCCGCGTTGCTGATCTTCACCATTCCCAAGCCCGCGCAACAGACCGCCACCGACAAGCCGACAATGGAGACGCTGTTTGCCGGCTTCCGCTACATCTGGAGCGAGAAGATCGTGCTTGGCGCCATCTCGCTCGACCTCTTCGCCGTGCTTCTGTCCGGCGCCTCGGCGCTGCTGCCGGTCTATGCGCGTGACATCCTCCAACTTGGCCCCTGGGGCCTCGGCCTGCTGCGTTCGGCGCCTGGGATCGGCGCCATCTGCGTCGCCGTCTGGCTTGCGGGCCATCCGATCCGCGACCGTGCCGGCAAGATCATGCTGAGCTTCGTGGCGGCGTTCGGCGCCTGCACCGTGCTGTTCGGCCTGTCGACGCTCACCTGGCTCTCGATTGTGGCACTTGCCCTGCTCGGAGCCACCGACATGTTCAGTGTCTACATCAGGGAGACGCTGATCCAGCTGTGGACGCCCGACGAGGTGCGCGGCCGCGTCAACGCCGTCAACCAGGTCTTCGTCGGTGCCTCCAACGAGGTCGGCGAATTTCGCGCCGGCACCATGGCGGCGCTGATCGGCACGGTTCCGGCGGTGGTCATCGGCGGCATCGGCGCCGTCGCGGTTGCCGGCCTGTGGGCCTATCTGTTCCCGGCGCTGCGCAAGGTGAGGCACCTCAAAGGACGAAACTGACGGGGCAGCGAATCTATGCTAAGCCGCCGCCGAACCAACCAAAGGACAACACAAGTGAGCGAACCGACCGTGGCCGAAGCGACCGAAAATATCTACGCGTCGCTCAGGGCGGACAATGCCGACATCGACGCCCATATCGCGACGCTCAAGGCAGCGCTGGCGCGAGAGGGGATAAAACAGGCGGTGTTCGATCCTGCCAAATTGGCGCAGAGCAACCGCTCGGGCCGCAAGTTGATGCAGGCTTATTTTCGGCAGCGCGGCGTGAGCGTAACGTTTTCGGACTAGTTTTTAGGCGTCGGCGGTTCAGAGCACCGGCCCGGCACTACCGCGCCACAGGCTCGCCAAAAATCGTGCGCAAAAACTCGTCGAGCCAGCGCTTCAAATGCATGTCCCAGATCAGCCGGCCGCCGAGATGGTCGCGGCCGGGCTGCGCACCGGGCAGCTCGAAGCGGTGGGCGCCGCGCACCACCCAGCGCTGCATCATCACTCGGGTCAGTTCGCCGTGGAACTGGATGCCCCAGGCATTATCGCCATAGCGGAAGGCCTGGTTGGGATAGGTCTCGTTCGTGGCCAGCAGCGTCGCGTCGCTCGGCAGCGAAAAGCCTTCACGATGGAACTGGTAGACCATCTCTGGCCAGTGCATCAGTTTCTTGCCGGCCTCGGTCGCTTTCAGGGGATACCAGCCGATCTCGACCAGCCCTTCGCCATGGCCCTCGACCTTGCCGCCGAGATGATTGGCCAGCATCTGCGCCCCAAGACAGATGCCGAGCAGTGGCCGGTTCTCCCTGAGTGGAATCTGCAGCCAGTTGGTCTCGCGACGAACGAACTCGTCTTCGTCATTGGCGCTCATCGGACCGCCGAAGACGACTGTGCCGGCGTGGCCATCCAGCGTTTCCGGCAAGGCGTCGCCGAGCGGCGGGCGGCGGATGTCGAGATCGAAGCCCTCTTCGAGCAGCATGTGGCCGACGCGCCCGGGGCTCGAATTCTCCTGATGCAGCACGATCAGGACTTTTGGTTTCGACCTCGTCTGGCGCGGCATGGACGGCGAAAATCCTATTCGTCCGAGGATGTTCCAGTGGCGCCCGGAGCGTGCGCCGCCGCCTTGCGGCGCGCCTCGACGCGGTCGTGGCGTTCGACGCCGATCAGCTCGGCGACACGCCACACCGTGTTGTCCTCCAGCTCATGCAGCTCGCCATCGGCATAAACGATCTCCCACATCAGGCCGATGAACGCCTTGCGCCCCTCCGCGTCGAGGTGGCGCTTGAGCACGCTGGTGAAGGCGTAGAGGTCGATTGCCTCGTTGTCGGCCCGCTCGCCGGCGGCGGCGAGTGCTTCGAGTTCGGCGCCGCTGATCGAATAGCTTTGCGCCAGCACCGCCTTGAACCGCTCCCATTCGACATCCTGGCGCACGCCGTCGGCATTCATCACGTGATAGAGCAGCGCCGAGGCCGCGACGCGCGGATCGTCCGTGCTGGCATGGCTGCCGGAGCCAGCCGGCAAATCCCTGAGAAACGACAGAACGCGCTCGAACATCAATTCATTCCCAAACGGCCCAACGGCCTGCCCAAATCAAAACAGCCGGAACCGGCGTGTCGACTTTTCCGCCTCGTCGTCCGGATCGACGCCTGGATCGTCCGGCAGCCGCGCCAGTTCTTCCGCCGGCTCGACCGCCTCGGCGTCGGCTGGCACCGCGGCAAAGGCGGCGGCCGTGACCGGTGTGACATGATCCTCGCGGCTTTCGGCGTCCTTGCGCGTCGCCTCGTCGCCCGGTGCGGCGTGATCGATCACCTCGACCGGCCTTTCCGGCCTGCCCGGCGCCTCGATGGCCACTGCCGGGGCGTCCGGCTCATCGTGGCTGTCGATCAGACGGCCAAGCCGCTCCATCGGCGCGCGCCACTCGAAGGCGTCGAGCCGGCCGGTGACCGGCGAGACCGGCGCCCAGCGCTCGGAGATGACGCCGTCGGCGACCCAGGCCGGATCGCGCGGGGCTCGCACCGCCTTGGACAGCAGCTGCCGCACCTTGCCCTGGTCACCGGTCTCGGCCTCCTCGATGTCGGCGAGCAGCAGATAGGCGCCCTCGCGTCGGTCCATCCGGATCGCGGCCTCCGCCTCGCGGCGGGCGGTTGAAAAATCCTGCGCGTCGAGCGCGGCACGCGCCACCGTCATTGACGATTCAGCGTGGTTCTTCTTCATCTCCTGCAGCTTCTTTGCCCGGTTGAGCCGATCGAGCACGGCGTCACCCGGCCTCGCATGGGTGTAGAGCTCGGCAATCTCGGGATGCGGGTCGGCCTTCCACGCTGCTTCGAGGATCCTCGAACCCTTGCGCACGTCGTTCTGCCTGAACAGCGCCGCGGCGGCGGCAACGGCGGCGGGGGCAAAATCCGGCTCCAATCTGTTGGCCTCGATCGCCGCTGTCCTGGCAGAAGCGGGATCGCTGTCGGCGAGCGACTGCGCCTTGGCGGTCAACAGCACCGCGCGGCGGCGGTTGGCGGCGTCACGCTCGATCTGCCGCGTCGACTTCTGCGCGTCGACCAGTTTCAGCGCGCCGTCCCAGTCGCCGCGCGCGGTCAGCTCCTCCAACGTCGATTCCGCCGCCCAGGCCAGTTGCGGCGCCACTGCGGCGGCACGGCCGGCATAGTGCCGGGCGGCGTTGCGGTCGCCCAGGCGTTCGGCTTCCAGGTAAAGCCCACGCAGGCCAAGCAGCCGCATCTCGGGATCGTCGAGCATGCTCTCGAATTTTTGGCGCGCGCCTTCATGGTCGCCTTCGAGCAGCGATGCCTGTGCCTCGAGCAGATGGATCAGCGGCTCCTGGTCGGAGCGGATCAGCTTGGCTGCTTCCTTGGTCTTCTTGCGGGCGAGCGCCCCGTCGCCGGCGCCGGCGGCGATCATGCCGGTCGACAGCGCCTGATAGCCACGGTCGCGGCGGCGCACGCGAAAATAGCGCGAGATGGTGTAGGGACTGTTCCACAGCGACTTGATGAGCCACCAGACAATCATCACCGCAGCGACGACAGCGACGACGGCAACCGCCGCCACCATGAGGCTCACCTGGTACTGATAGCCGTTGAAGGCAACGACCATGTCGCCCGGCCGATCAGCCAGCCAGGCAAAGCCCAGCCCGAGCGCGAAGACGACGATGAGGAAGGCGAGCAGGCGGATCATCGTGTTGCCCTCATGCCTTCATCGCGCCGGAGATCAGCGCGTCGACCTGGGTTTCGACCTCGATGCGCGCCTTCAGTTTGCCGGCAAAATCGGCGCCCGCGGCCTTCGCGGCTTCCGGCAGCGTGTCATATTCGCTGAGTGCCTTGGCATAGTCGCCCTGCGTGACCGCAACCTCCATGCGCGCCACGGTTTCCGGTGCGCCGGGGCCTTCGACGGCACCGATCGGCCGGACCTTGACCAGCGATTCAGCGCTCGACATCAGGTTCTGAAGGAAGCCGGCATTCTGATCGACCGGCGTCGCGGCGGCGACCATGGCATTGGCGGCGGCATCCATCTGCGATGCGATCTCGGTACGGGTCGGCACGCCCTTTTCGGCATAGGGCCGCAAGGTCGCGAGTTCAGGTGCATTAGGCGAAATCGCGGCCAGCGTATCGAGTTCGGCTGAAAACGGCGCGCCGCGGTCGAGCGCCGCCTTCAGCGCCGAGGCCGCGATGGCGAGTGCGATCTTTGGCTGCGACGCCTGCGCATCGACCTTGCCGGAAAGCTGCGACACCGACTGCTCCAGCGCGGAGAGACGGCCTTCCTGTGCCTTCGCCGCCTCGCCCGTCGACTTCACCAGCGCATCGAGACCCGCCAGCTTTTCGTTGAGCGGGCCGAGATCGACAGGCGCCGCGCTGCCGGCCTTGCCGAGGGCCGCCACCGTGGTTTCGATCTGCTTGACTTTGTCGCCCAGCGCGGCAAGCCCGGCATTGTCGCCCGCGCCACCCTGTTCGACCGCTGATTTCAGCGCCGCGACATCGCTCTTGACCTGATCCAGCGCCGACGACAGGCCGTCGACCTTGGCCGATGCACCGCCGCTGCCGCCAGCTTCCCTCATATCCGCGATTTCGCTCTTCAACGAGGCGATCTCGCCATTGACGCCGTCGAGCGAAACACCGGGAGCGGCACCCGGCGCACCGAGCAGGCCGGCAAATTGCAGGCCACCGGCGCCGACCAGGGCGATGACACCACCGATGATGCCGGCGGCGATGCCATTGAGGCCGCCCCGCTTCGGCTGCGTGGCCATCGGTTCGCTCCTTGCGTCGGTTTTACCGGAAGCCGCCTTGGTCTCCGCGGTTTTGGCGGTTGCATCCTCAAAATTGTAGTCGGAAGCCTTGGCGCGGTTGGGGGCTGTATCCGAACCGGGGTAAGGCATTTCCGGCTCAGTGGATTTGGCCTCGGCTTGCGGTGACGCGTCGGTGCCAGGCTGCCCGGCGGCGGCATCGCCATGTTCCCAAGGTTCGAGATCCGCCTGATCGGCATGTACCGGCTCGTCCGGCGGCTCTGGCCGCGAGGCGTTCGCCGCTTCCTCGGCCTTCGCCTCGTCGGTCTGGGCGGTATTCTTGGCGGCATCCTCGTCGACGATGCGTGAGACGGCGCCCGGATCGAGATCGATGGTCACCGGCTCGCGGCGGCCTTTCGAGTGTCGCATCTTCGGCGTCTTGACCATGCAGGGGCTCCGCAAATTCGCTTCGTCTCAACGCCTGGCGGCGCGTGATGGTTCAGAAAGGGTCTAGCACATCACCAAGCGGTGAAAAGGGGCGGTGTGATGACGCCGGTCAGGGCCGTGCCCGCAAATGTGCCAGCAGCGCCTCCTCGTCGGGCCGCGCGGCAACGTGCATTGCTTTGCCGGTGCCGTCGCGGAAAGCGGCGGCAATGCGCGCGGAAAGAGCGAAAAAACGGGTCTTTTCAAAGGCCTGCCGCAGGGCAGGTCGCCTGGCCAGTGTCTGCATTTCGGCAGCGGCCATGGCCGAATAGAGCAGCACCGCATCGACGGATTGGCCGGATATCAGAGGAAGAATCTCTTCGTCCGAATAGCTCACCGCAAGCGTGTCATAAGTCTCGACGGCATGGGCCTGGGCGTGAGCTGCTTCCAGCTTCTGCTCGAAGGCGGGAAATCGCACGCGCCCGCAGAGATAGACGATTGTTTTGCCGGAAAACGCGATTGCCATGCCGTCGGCCAGCGCCTCGGCATCGCCGGGTCCCTCATTGACCGAGAGAAAGCCGGCTTTGCGCGCGGCCTCCGCGGTCCTCCTGCCGACAGCATGACAAGGCAGATTGGACAGCACCGCAATCAGATCTCTGGGGGCATGGCGCACCGCATTAGCGCTGGTGATGGCGACGGCTGCCACGTCTTCCGGAATCGCCTTGGCATCGACCGGCAACGCCATCGTCTCCGTCAAGGGCAGAAGAAGAGGCTCAAAACCCATCTCCTCCAGCTTTCGCGCGGTGCGCGACGCACCCGGCTCCGGTCTGGTGACCAGCACGCGGAGCATCTTCAGAGCCAGCCGTGGAAGAACTTTTCGCCGGCCTTGGCACGCGCCGTCCGCGCCGCTTCATCACCGATGCGGGCGGCGTCCTGTGCCAGCCCTTGTAGCTCGACCGCGTGCGACTGCGTGCCGTCGGGCGAGATGATCAGCCCGGCGAAAGAGAGCTTTCCGGCCTCGATCGCGGCATAGCCGGCGATAGGCGTGCGGCAGGAGCCATCGAGCGCCGCCAGGAAAGCGCGCTCGCAGGCGAGTGCCTGCCCTGTCGCCACATCGTGGATCGCCACCAGCATCTTCTCGACATCGCGGTCGCCGATCCGTGTCTCGATGCCGATCGCACCCTGGCCTGGTGCCGGCGGGAAGCTGTCCAGCGGCATCAAATCGGTGGCAACATCTTCCAGGCCCAGCCGCTTCAGGCCGGCATAGGCAAGGATGGTGCCGCTCGCGACTTCTTCGTCCAGCTTGCGCAGCCGCGTCTGCACATTGCCGCGGAACATCACCACGTCGAGGTCCGGCCGCATGCGGCGGATCAACGCCTGCCGCCGCAGCGACGAGGAGCCGACTTTCGCCCCTTGCGGCAGTTCCGCGATCGTCTTCGCCGCCCTGCCCACAAAGGCATCGCGCGCATCCTCGCGCGGCAGGAAGGCGGAGAGTTCCAGGCCGGGCGGCAATTGCGTCGGCATGTCCTTTGACGAATGCACGGCGATGTCGATCGCGCCGGCGAGCAGGGCTTCCTCGATTTCCTTGGTGAACAGGCCTTTGCCGCCAGCCTCCGACAGCGGCCGATCCTGGATGCGGTCGCCGCTGGTCGAGATGACGACGACCTCGAACGCCTCCGCCGGCATGCCGTGCGCGGCCATCAGCCGCGCCTGTGTTTCATGCGCCTGCGCCAATGCCAGCGGGCTGCCGCGTGTTCCGATTTTCAAGATTGTTTGCATGGCGCGCGGTCCGTGATAACCCCCGGCTGGCTTTGCGTTTCCGGGCACTCTCCTAACGAGGAACGCCCTGACATACAATCTCTGGAGACAGCGACGAATTGATCCGCGTTCTGGGCATTGAGACGAGTTGCGATGAGACCGCCGCCAGCGTCGTGGCGCTGGAGGGCGATGCCGCGCCGAAAATCATGTCCAACATCGTGCTCTCCCAGATCGAGGAACATGCCGCCTTCGGCGGCGTCGTGCCGGAGATCGCCGCGCGCGCCCACGTCGAGGCACTGGACGGCATTATCGAGGCCGCACTCGCCGATGCGGGCGTGGCGCTGGCCGAGCTCGATGCGATCGCCGCGACCGCCGGACCAGGCCTCGTCGGCGGACTGATCGTCGGGTTGATGACGGCCAAGGCGATCGCCGCGGCGGCCGGCAAGCCGCTGATCGCCGTCAATCACCTCGAAGGCCATGCCTTGACGGCGCGGCTGACCGACGGGCTCGAATTCCCTTATCTCTTGCTGCTGGTCTCCGGCGGCCATACGCAGATTCTGGCCGTGCGCGGCGTTGGCGACTACCAGCGCTGGGCCACCACCATCGATGACGCGCTCGGCGAAGCCTTCGACAAGACCGCCAAGATGCTCGGTCTGCCCTATCCCGGCGGTCCCAATGTCGAGAAGGCAGCGCTGTCGGGCAATGCCTCGCGTTTTGCCTTCCCGCGGCCGATGAAAGGCTCGGCGCAGCCCGATTTCTCCTTCTCCGGCCTGAAGACCGCGGTGCGTCAGGCGGCGACAGCGATCGAGCCCTTGAGCGACCAGGATGTCGCCGACATCTGCGCCTCGTTCCAGGCGGCCGTCGCCGATGCGCTCGCCGACCGTGTTTCTCGCGCGCTGGAACGCTTTCGCGAAACATTCCCTGGCACGAAAAACCCGGCGCTGGTCGTCGCCGGCGGCGTCGCCGCCAACCGCACGGTCAAGACAACGCTGGAGCGGCTTTGCACTGACGCCGGTTTCAGCTTCGTCGCGCCACCACTGAAGCTTTGCACCGACAACGCGGCGATGATTGCCTGGGCCGGTATCGAACGCCTGCGAGAAGGCATGGCGCAGGATAACGGCTTCGATTTCGTGCCGCGCTCGCGCTGGCCGCTGGACAGCGTCTCGGCGCCAATGGTCGGCTCCGGCCGTCGCGGAGCCAAGGCATGACCGATCGAGCCATGAAGGGTGGGGGTCCGGGCAAAAGCGGCTGGCATGTCGCCGTGCTCGGCGGCGGCGCCTGGGGCACGGCGCTGGCGCTGGCCATGCTGCGCGCCGGCCATACGGTGCGGCTGTTCGCGCGTGACCCTGAAACCGTGGCTGCGATCGGCCGGGGCGAGAACCCACGCTATCTCCCGGGCATCGCCATCGCGCCCGGCATCAAGGCGACGAGCGACATGGAGGCAGCCCTCACTGGGGCCGATTGCGTGCTGACGGTGACGCCGGCTCAGGCGTTGCGGGCCACGCTGGCCGCCGCCAGGGATCATATGCCGGCCGGCATTCCGCTCGTGCTCTGCGCCAAGGGCATCGAGCGCGACACCGGCGCCTTGCTGTCGGCAATCGCTGCGGAAATCTTGCCGCCAAACCCGGTCGCAGCGCTGTCAGGGCCGAGCTTTGCCAGCGATGTCGCCCGCGGCCTGCCGACGGCGGTGGTGGTGGCCGCCGGCGACGAGGCGCTTGCCGCCAACCTTGCCGCCCGATTTTCGGCTGAAAACCTGCGCTGCTATTCGAGCGACGACTTGATCGGCGTCGAGATCGGCGGCGCCTTGAAGAACGTCTTCGCCATCGCCGCCGGCGCTGTCACCGGGGCCGGGCTCGGCGCCAGCGCACAGGCGGCCATGGTGACGCGCGGCTTTGTCGAACTGCGCCGCATCGGTGCCGCCTTCGGCGCCAGGCCCGAGACCCTGATGGGGCTTTCCGGGCTTGGCGACCTGCTGCTTACCTGCTCGTCGGCGCAGTCGCGCAATTTCGCCTATGGGCTGGCGCTCGGACAGGGCAAGGCACTTTCCGGATTGCCGCTGGCCGAAGGCGTGCCGACCGCGGCGATCGCCGCCCGCATCGCCGCCGAGCGCGAAATCGATGCGCCGATCATAGCCGCGGTCGCCGCCATACTGGACGGCACCATCACCATCGGGCAGGCCGTGACGGCGCTGATGACCCGGCCGCTGAAGACCGAAACCAACGATTGATCCCCACACTCTGATCCAACCACCCAGGAGAAAGACCATGCTGTTTGCTCTGATCTGCAAGGACAAGCCCGGAAGCCTGCAGGTGCGCCTCGACACGCGGCCCGAGCATGTCGCCTTTCTCGAAGGGCTGAATGGCGACAAGAAATTGGCCTTTGCCGGTCCGTTCCTCGACGCCGACGGCAAGCCCAATGGCAGCCTCGTGGTGGTCGAGGCGCCTGATCTGGCCAGCGCGCAGGCTCTGTCGGCCGCCGACCCCTATGCCAAGGCCGGCCTGTTCGAAAGCGTCGAAATCCGCCAGTGGAACTGGACGTTCAACAAGCCGGCGGCTAGTTAATTCGCGGCGCCCGCGACTGGGCCGCAAGGAGGAGAGAAAATGAACTACTGGCTGTTCAAATCCGAACCCTCGGTTTTCTCCTTCGAGGCGTTGAAGGCCAAGGGCAAGGCCGGCACCCAATGGGACGGCGTGCGCAACTACGCCGCCCGCAACAACATGAAGGCCATGCAGGTCGGCGATCTCGGCTTCTTCTACCATTCCAACGACGGGCTGAACGTGGTCGGCATTGCCGAGGTCTGCGCGCTGGCCCATCCCGACACCACGTCGGATGATCCGCGCTGGGAGTGTGTCGACATCCGCGCCGTCAGGGACATGCCGAACCCGCCGACGCTGGAAGAAGTCAAAGCCAATCCGAAACTGGCCGAGATGGCGCTGGTGCGGCTCGGACGGCTTTCCGTGCAGCCGGTGACCCCGGCCGAATGGAAGGAAGTCTGCCGCATGGGCGGCCTGATGCCTGCGCCGTGACGGCACTTACACCCGATAGCGCCAAGCAATTCATTCTCGACAACACGGCGCTGATGGCGCCGCCGCATGTGCCAGAAATTCGCCTTCACCTCGCCGACGAAGCGCATGATCTCTGGCAGCGAACAGAGGACGAACTTGTCGAGATCGGCCTGCCGCCGCCCTTTTGGGCGTTTGCCTGGGCGGGCGGCCAGGGCCTCGCCCGCTATGTCATCGACAATCCCGATATGGTCCGAGGCAAGCGCGTGCTCGATTTCGCTTCGGGCTCCGGACTCGTCGCCATCGCCGCCGTCAAGGCGGGCGCTGCCGAGGTAACCGCCGCCGACATCGACCCGTTCTGCGCCACCGCGATCCGCCTCAACAGCGAGGCCAACGGCGTCGGCATCGGGTTCCTCGGCACGGACTGTGTGGGCACCGATGCGGGCTGGGACGTGGTCCTGGCAGGCGACGTCTTCTACGACAAACCCTTCGCCGACCGGCTGATGCCGTGGTTTTCGACACTCAAACGGCGTGGCGCCGACATTCTGGTCGGCGATCCCGGCCGTTCCTATCTGCCGCGATCGGGGCTGGAGCCGCTTGCCGTCTATCAGGTGCCGGTGACAAGGGCGCTCGAGGATGCCGAAGTCAAACGCACCACGGTATGGCGACTGCTTGACGCAATCGCCGAACAGGCGTTTCCATAAAACCGCACAGGAGGGGAACGCATGGATTTTTCAGCGGTGAATTGGCTGGCGGTGATCGCCGCCGCCGTCTTGGCCTGGCTGTTCGGCGCCGCCTGGTACATGGTGTTGAGCAAGCCCTGGCTGAAGGCCGCCAGGCTCGATCCGGCGACGATGAAGAAATCGCCGCTGCCCTTCGTCATCTCCTTCATTGCCGAACTGCTGATGGCCTACATCATGGCCTTGGTCGTCGGCGCGATGACAGGTGGTGAGCCGACCTGGCTGGCCGGACTGATCTTCGGTTTCGTGCTTTGGCTGGGTTTCGTCGCCACGACGCTGTCGGTCAACCATCGCTACGAGAATTTCGGCTGGGACCTGACTATCATTGACGGCGGTCACTGGCTTGGCGTGCTGTTGATCATCGGCGCGGTGATCGGCTGGTTCGGCGCCGCTGCAAGCTGACGGTGCGTTGACGATGGCGGACGAGTCCGGATTTCCCCGCGACCTGGTGTTCACCAGGATCTGCCACGTCAAGCAGGGCTATGACGACCGGCGCCGGCACATCGTGCGCGAGTTCGACCGGCGCGGCGTGCCGGTTACCTTCTACACCGACTGGGACCGTGCGGATATCACCCCGGAGATTCGTGCTGAATTGGTCGCTCCCGATTTTGTCCATCCGGCGCAGGTCTCGCTGGCGCTGAAGCATGTCGGCATCTGGCGCGACTTCCTCGAAACCGACCTGCCCTATTGCCTGGTCTTCGAGGATGACGTCTTCCTCGCGCGCGACTTCGTCGCCAAATTCCGGCAAGGGCTGGCCGAACTCGGCAGCCCGATGCGCAAGGCCGTCATCTATCTCGGCAACGGCAGCAACTACTACACGCCGAGCTGGAAATTGCGCAGGGGCCAGAGGCTCTACCCGGCACTGCATGCCAGGTGCGCGGATTCCTATCTCATCACCCGTCCGGTCGCCGAAGCGCGCTGTGCCTGGATCGATCAACACAAGATCTACACCGTGATCGACCACCAGATCGAGCAGATGGACGAAAAACTGGGCGTTGAGATGCTGTGGTTCGAGCGGCCGATCGTCGAGCAAGGCAGCGAAAACGGCGCGTTCCAGACTTCCGTCGCCGGCAAGATGCAGCCGCTGCTCTACAAGAAGCTGAAATGGAACGTGAAGAAATACCGACGCATGATCTTCGGCCACAACGCCCGGTCCTGAGGGACTACACCTTGTCCGCTGTCCGCGTCCTGGAAACTTCCTCGAGGATCCATTCGCGGAAGGCGACAATGCGGGGATCGTCGGCCATGGCCTGGGGATAAACCAGGAAATAAGCGTATTCCGGCGCAACCCTGATGCTGAGCTCAAAGGGCCGCACCAGCCGGCCCTCGGACAGGTCGTTTGCCACCATGGCGAAATCGGCGAGCGCGACGGCATTGCCGTCGAGCGCTGCCTGCACCGCATCCGTCGATGTGCCGAAGACCACGGTGCGGCTGTCGTCGAAATCGTTGATGCCGGCCGCCGCCATCCACATGCGCCAGTTCGGCCATGTCACGCCCTGGCGGGCCCATTCGATATGGGCAAGCGTGTGGTTGAACAGGTCGCGCGGCTCGCGCAGGGGCGGCCCCGATGTCAGGAGGCCCGGACTGCACACCGGAATGATGATGTTGTCGAACAGGCGGTGCGCGCTGAGCCCCGGATATTTGCCGGCGCCGAAGCGGATGCCGACATCGACGTCGTCGAGATCGAAATCGCGCAAGCCATAGGCGATGTCGAACCTGAGTTCGATGCCCGGCCGCTGCTGGCGGAAATTCTCGACGCGCCGCATCAGCCATTTCGCCGCGAACTGCGCATCCAGCGTCACCTTCAGGAATTCGGTGCCGCGCGCCATCTTGCGCGCCCGCATCACGGCGCGGCCAAGCAGGTCGAGCGTGTCGGTCGCCGCCTCGTAAAGCACCGTGCCCGCCTCCGTCAGCCGGATGGTGCGGCTGGTGCGGGTGAACAGCACGATACCGAGCTGATCCTCGATTTCCTTGATCTGGTGGCTGACGGCGGCAGGCGTCAGGCCGAGCTCGTCGGCGGCGCGGGTGAAATTGAGGTGCCGGGCCGCCGCCTCCAGCGTCCTGAGCGCCCGCGTTCCCGGCAGGAGCGCTGCCATCAGCGTGCGGCCTGATCGAAGCGGCTCATGGAGCCTTAATCCTCAAATTAAACTTGATGATCAGACAAGAACTACTCGTTTCCCGTTGGTTTTTCAATACGGCATGATTGCAGCATCAAAGACACCATCAAACCGGATTTGATCTCCGGGGAATACGGATCACCTCATGTCTCACATCGCTCTTCGCCCTGCATACATCGCCCGGCCAGACTGGCTGTCGGCTGCCCGTACCTGGCTGCGGCAGGCCAGGGTCGCGGTCAACCTTCCTCACCAGAACGTCGAGGACCTCTCCGATAGCCAGTTGCGCGATATCGGGGCCGGCCGCAGGGACATCGCCCGGGCCATGGACCGCGAGACAGGCCGGTTGGGCCTTCTCGACATCGGCTGGCAGCGGAACAGGAAGGGATAAGCGAGCAGGGGAATAGGATGATGCAGTTTGAGCGTGTCTGCTGCCGCTGAAGACTCCCCTATTCCCTATCCCCCTATCTCACCACCCTTACCACTGTCCGGTCCGACAGCAGCGGCAAAAGCCGCGCCATCGTGCGCGCGGTCACCGCCACGCAACCTTCCGTCGGCGTGAAGCCGGGACGCGCCAGATGGAAGAAGATGGCGCTGCCGCGCCCGCGCCGGCGCGGCGCGATGTTCCAGTCGAGCACCAGGCAGGCGTCATAGAGCCGGTCGTCGCGCCGCATGCGTTCGTGGCTGGCGCCGTAGGGAATCTTGACCGGCCTGTTATAGTTGCGGTCGTCAGGCACTTCGCACCAGCCGAGGTCCGGCCCGATCGGCGCCATCGCCAGCCGCGTTCTGCGCCCGGCGGCAAACTGATCTCCCCGGAAATAGCCCGCCAGTATGCGCATCGAAGCGAGCGGCGTGGCGCCGTCGCCTTCGCGTTTGCCGGCCGAGATGCCGCCACGCCCCAGCGCGCACGCAAACACCGTTTTGCCGGCCTGCAGCAGGCCCTGGCTTGGATGGCCGGGGCGAGCCCGCACGGTCAGCACGCGCAGCCCTTTTGCCAAAATTGCGCCGGCTGCATTGCGATCGCGTTTTTTCTTGTATGATCGTGCCACGGAACAAATCACTGTGATCGGCTATTGTGCCGGCCAGCTTCCGCATAAATACGCAGCGGTCAACTGAATTCACTTTTCAAAACAACGGATTGATCCATGACCTCACGTACCATCCTGATCGTCGATGACGATGACGACCTGCGCGGCACACTGGTCGAGCAACTGTCCCTCTACGAGGAATTCGATGTGCTGCAGGAAGCGACTGCGGCAAAAGGCGTCACCGCTGCGCGCGGCGGGCTCATCGACCTGCTCATCATGGATGTCGGTCTGCCCGACATGGACGGCCGGGAGGCGGTGAAGATCCTGCGCAAGGGCGGCTACAAGGCGCCCATCATCATGCTGACCGGCCACGATACCGATTCGGACACGATTCTGGGTCTCGAGGCCGGCGCCAACGACTATGTGACCAAGCCGTTCCGCTTCGCGGTGCTGCTTGCCCGTATCCGGGCGCAACTGCGCCAGCATGAGCAGAGCGAGGACGCGACCTTCTCGGTCGGCCCCTACACCTTCAAGCCCAGCCAGAAACTGCTCATCGACCAGCGCGGCGGCAAGGTGCGGCTGACGGAAAAGGAAGCCTCGATCATCAAGTATCTCTATCGCGCCGACCAGAAGGTGGTGACCCGCGACGTGCTGCTGGAGGAAGTGTGGGGATACAATTCCGGCGTCACCACGCATACCCTGGAAACCCATGTCTACCGTCTGCGCCAGAAGATCGAGCGCGATCCTTCCAATGCTGAAATTCTTGTGACAGAAAGCGGCGGCTACAAGCTGGTTCCTTAAACATTTCACCATTCAAATGAGCGGTTCGGGCGGGGCCGCTTTCGGGTACGATCCTGTTGGAGGGGGATTCTGGGATCGTACCGCAGAGGAGGGATTGGACTGACCGTTCGGGGACACAGCTAGATGGCGCTGGATGACGACATCCGCATCCTGTCCGCCGTGAGGCTTTTCGAGGGCTTCACGCAGGAACAGTTGCGCCTGCTCGCCTTCGGTGCCGAGACCACTTTGGTGCAGGCCGACCACAAGCTTTATCGCGAGGACGACGTGGCCGACTCGGCCTATGTCGTGGTCAGCGGGCGCATCGTGCTCTATCGCGAGCAGGATGGCGAGCGCATCCCGATCGGCAAGGTCGGCCCAGGCACGATGCTTAGCGAGCTGGCGCTGATCGCCGATACCAACCGGCTGACCAGCGCCTCGGCCGAAATCGACTCGGAAGTGATAAGGCTGAGCCGCAAGATGTTCCGGCGCATCCTGGAGGAATACCCGGAATTGGCGGTGAAGCTGCATCAGCGCATCTCCGAGGAATTCCACGACATGATCCGCCGCATCGAGGAATTGGCGCCACGATTTTCGGGTTGACCTGGCATTTGACGCCGCAGGTGTCGAGATTCAGGTCAGGCCGAGGCGAAAACGGCGGACTCCGAGAAGCGTACTAAAGTACGTGAGCACAGTTCTACTGCGACGTAGTAGACCTGGGAAGCGCAGGAAGCCGCCGTTTGCAGGCCGGCTTCACCTGAATATCATAAACTTAATCCAGGGCGAACCGGGCAATCACTGGCACATGGTCCGACGGCCGGTCCCAGCCACGGGCGGCTCTAAGGATCTCATAGCCGGCAAAACTGGGCAGCAGGTTTGGCGACGACCAGACATGGTCGAGCCGCCGGCCGCGATTGGACGCCTCCCAATCCTGCGCGCGATAACTCCACCAGGTATAGAGCTTCTGTTCCGGTGGCACGTTGTGCCGCATCAGGTCGACCCAGCCGCCGGCGCGCCGCATCGCCTCGAAGTTTTCGGTCTCGACCGGCGTGTGGCTGACCACGTTGAGCAGTTGCTTGTGCGACCAGACATCATGCTCCAGCGGCGCGATATTGAGGTCCCCGACCAGCACCGACGCCGATACCTCGCCATGCTCGGCCCGGATGGCGTTCATCTCGGCGACGAAATCGAGCTTGTGCCTGAACTTCCTGTTGATCTCGGGATCCGGCTCGTCGCCACCCGCGGGCACGTAGAAATTGTGCACCAGGATGGTCTTGCCGCCGGCCTGTACCGTCACCGACAGGTGCCGGCTGTCCTCGATGTCGCAAAAGCGGCGCTTTTCGACCACCTCGATCGGCCGCCGCGCCACCGTCGCCACGCCGTGATAGCCCTTCTGGCCATGAAATGCGATGTAGGGATAGCCGACCTTGCGAAAGGCTTTTTCGGGAAAGAGCTCGTCCGGGACCTTGGTTTCCTGCAGGCAGAGCACATCGGGCGCGTACTCATCGAGCAGGCGTTCGACGATCGGCATGCGCAGGCGCACGGAGTTGATGTTCCAGGTGGCGATCGAAAAGGGCATGCGGAGGGTCCGGCAAGAGATCGCCATTCTACTGCCAGCCGCGCGCCGCAAAAACAAGCCAGCCCGCTCCGCTAACGGGCCTGGCTATATCGGCGGGCCTACCGCGTCTTGGTGTTCAGCTCGCGATTGGCCGTATAGTCGATGGCGAACGTGTCGGGCGCGAAGCTGACGCCTTCCTTGGTGTTGAAGATCATCACCGTCGTGTCCTTGCCCTGCGCGTCGGTGATCGTCCACTGCCGCAGATCATAGGTTTTCGGGTCGAACATCATGGTGATCCGCGCATTGCCGAAAACCGACTTGTCGGAAAGCTGGATGGTGGTGAGGTCGTCTTCTTCCTTGACGCTCTTGACGCGGTTGCCGGAGAGGTCGATACGGTCGTCGAGCAGCAGTTTCAGCGGCGTCTTCGACAGCGGATAAAGGTCCGACGTGTTCAGTTTCTTGTTGAGTATGGCGACCGATCTGCCGTCGGAAATCACCCGGAAATTCGAAGACCCGTCATAGTTGAAGCGGATCTTGCCCGGCCGTTCCAGGAAGAATTTTCCGCCGGTCTGCTCGCCCTTGGGGCCGAACTGGACGAATTCGCCGCTCATCGATTTGACCGCCGAGAAATGGTCGGCGATCTTCTGTGCCGCCGCGGGCACAGCCGCCTGCGCTGAGGCCAGCAACTCGAATCCGGGCACCACGTTAAGTGCGGCGGCACCCGCTAAGACCAGGCCGAGGCCAACCAACTGGCGGCGTGTCGGGGCAAAATCGCTGAGCGCTGAAAGATCGTTTTTCATATCGGTCACTCTCGTCCGGTTCCTGATTTGGCCGCTGTCGTGAACCCCCAGTTGGGCTGAAGTTTGGCGAGCCGATCGCTGCTCAGTCGGTGAACGCGCCAGAAGGTTCAAAGTTGCCGCGGACTCTGCACTGTCAGAACTTGTCGTCTTCTGTCGGCACCAGGATTTCGCGTTTTCCGGCATGGTTGGCCGGGCCGACAATGCCTTCCTTTTCCATCTTCTCGATAATCGAGGCGGCTCTGTTATAGCCGATGCCCAGACGCCGCTGGATGTAGCTGGTCGAGGCCTTGCCGTCGCGCAGCACCACCGAAACCGCCTGATCATAAGGATCGTCGGAATCCTCGAAATTGCCACCGCCACCGCCGCCCGAACCGGCCTTGCCGGACGGCTCGTCGGCGTCCTCGCCGTCGTCCTCGGTGATGGCGTCGAGATATTCCGGCACGCCCTGCAGCTTCAGGTGCCCGACGATCTTCTCGACCTCGTCATCGGAGACGAACGGCCCGTGCACGCGCTGGATGCGGCCGCCGCCGGCCATGTAGAGCATGTCGCCCATGCCGAGCAGCTGCTCGGCGCCCTGCTCGCCCAGAATGGTGCGGCTGTCGATCTTGGACGTCACCTGGAAGGAGATGCGGGTCGGGAAGTTGGCCTTGATGGTGCCGGTGATGACGTCGACCGACGGACGTTGCGTGGCCATGATGACGTGGATGCCGGCCGCGCGCGCCATCTGCGCCAGGCGCTGCACCGCGCCTTCGATGTCCTTGCCGGCGACCATCATCAGGTCGGCCATTTCGTCGATGATGACGACGATATAGGGCATCGGCTCGAGATCGAGATTCTCGGTCTCGTAGATCGCCTCGCCTGTCTGGCGGTCGAAGCCGGTCTGCACAGTGCGCGAGATCTTTTCGCCCTTCTTCTCGGCCTGCTGCACGCGTGCGTTGAAGCCGTCGATGTTGCGCACGCCGACCTTGGACATCTTGCGGTAGCGGTCCTCCATCTCGCGCACGGTCCATTTCAGCGCCACCACCGCCTTCTTCGGGTCGGTGACCACGGGCGTCAGCAGGTGCGGAATGCCGTCATAGACGGAGAGTTCGAGCATTTTCGGATCGATCATGATCAGCCGGCACTCCTGCGGGGTGAGGCGGTAGAGCAGCGACAGGATCATGGTGTTGATGGCGACCGACTTGCCCGAACCGGTGGTGCCGGCGACCAGCACGTGCGGCATCTTGGCGATGTCGACGATGACGGCTTCGCCATTGATGGTCTTGCCCAGCGCCAGCGCCAGCTTGGCCTTGGTCGTCTCGAAGTCGCGGCTGGCCATGATCTCGCGGAGGTAAACCGTTTCGCGCTTGGCGTTGGGCAGTTCGATGCCGATGGCGTTGCGGCCCGGCACCACGGCGACGCGGCAGGCGATCGCGCTCATCGAACGGGCGATGTCGTCGGAAAGGCCGATGACGCGCGACGACTTGATGCCCGGTGCGGGTTCGAGTTCGTAAAGGGTGACGACCGGACCCGGGCGAACGGCAATGATCTCGCCCTTGACGCCGAAATCCTCCAGCACGCCTTCGAGCAGGCGCGCATTCTGTTCCAGCGCGTCCTTGGAAAGACTTGGGTCGCGCGCGACATTCTTCGGTTCGGACAGGAAATGCAGCGACGGCATTTCGAACGTGTCGGAGCCGATCAGCGAGGTTTGCGCCTCGCGCTGGACGCGGGCGCCCGGTACCGGTCGCGCCGCCGGCGCCTCCACCCGGGTGGCGGCATCGGAACGGAACTGCTGGACCTTGGCCGTGGGAGCACGCCGCTGCGCGACGGACTCGTCATCGAAATCCATATCCGCGTCGTCGCGGCTGAAGACATCGTCGTCGTCCGGGTCGACGGAGACGCTGCGGTCGTTGACCATGGCGGCGAAGAATTCCGGTTCGACACGGGCGCGGCCGTCATGGCTCATGCGCTGCTCGGCGTACTCGGCCGACTCGACGCGTTCGGCGGCGCGGCGCCAGGCGCTGGCGCGCGGCTCCATCTCCGGTTCGAACTCGTCGCGCTCCTGCCTGCGGCGCACCGCGCGGCGATGCATCCACGCGCGGAAAGAAAGCCACCAATGGGTGATTGCGCCGAGCGCCAGTATGCCCTCGTCGCCCTCGTCCTCGTCATTGTCGAACAGAAGCTCGTCCTCGCGCGGGTCCGCGGCGGCCGGTTCTTCCATCACGGCGAAGCCGTTCTTGCGCCCGAGCAGCGCCGCGCCATGGGCGAACAGCCAGAGCGCGGGCGCAGCCAGCACTATGGCGAGCACGCTGGCCACCAGCCCGGTTGGATAGCCGCCGATGAGGACACCGGGGATCTTTAGCACCATGTCGCCGAAGACGCCGCCGAGGCCGGTGGGCAGCGGCCAGGTCTTGGGCGGAACGATGCAGCCGGCGATGGCGGCGGCGAGCAGCGCGAAACCGAACCAGAACAGCCCGCGCCTGGGCAGCCGGTCGACGCCGCGCGCCGAAAACAGGAGGTATCCCCAGATCACTGCCGGAACCAGCGCGGCGACCGCGGCAAGGCCGAAGAACTGCATGGCGAGGTCGGAGAACACCGCGCCGGCATAGCCCATGGCGTTGGTGACGATGTTGGCGGTGGCATGCGAGAAGCTTGGATCGGCGACGTTCCAGGTCGCGAGGCTGGCGACGGCGAAGGCCGTGAACGCGAACAGGCCGGTGCCGACCAGACGGCCGACCTGGCGCCGCGCGAATGCCTGGATGCCGTGCCCCGTATCGGTCAGCGCGAGCGGTGCTGAAGCCCCTGAACGCATGCTCTTCCCCGTCAGTGATTGCCTGGCCGCAGCGCATGACGCACTCCGGCAGATTCGGATGCCAGACTAGGCGTGGGAAGGTTAAGGGCGCATTAACTATAAGATCGTGGGGGCCGTCCTTTTGGCACCGACATCTACCAGTGACCGCACCATAAGAAAAATGGCGGGCGCCCTGGCCCGCCATCCATTCGTTGGGCTGGGCAGCGTGCTACTTGCTGGCGCCGCCGAGCATCTTCACATTGGCGCAGAACTCGGCGTGCGGCTTGCTCATCGCAGCGTCCTGGCATTCCTTCATCATGGCGTCCTGCTTCTCCTTCGGCATGGCCATGAAAGCCGCCTTGAATTCCTCCATCGGCTTCATGGTCTTCATGCTGGAATCGGTGAAGAACGGCGCCATGTTGTCCGGCTCGTCCAGTGCGCCGGCAAATGCAAAGCCGCTGACCATGGAAAGTGCGAGTGCCCCGAGGCAGATATTCTTGAGGTTCATGAGAAAATTCCTTCCCTGTTTCAAAATCACGAGCGTCAGAACGACGATCGCCTCCTGAGTTCGGCGACAGAGCGGTCGATGTTTCCTCGAAAAGCTTCTTCACGCGAACGTGATTGCGCGGACTCGGACGAAGCGAGAACGAATTTGCAAAAAAAGAGGCCCGGAGCGATCCGGGCCTCAAGGCGTGACCTCCTTGCGGGAGCATCACGACGGGATGCTTTCAAAGCAATTCCAGCAGAAGGGCTTCGCGGTTTTCCCTCCGGAATTGCGCGGCAAACATGGGGCCGGCGGGAGGAGGGTTCCGCCGGCCCGTTGGCAAGGATGCCTTACGGCACCACTTCGCCATGCTGGGAGATGTCGAGGCCTTCGACTTCTTCCTGGGTCGTCGGACGCAGGCCGACCAGCGCCTTGACGACGTAGAGGATGACGAAGGTGGCAACCGCCGTCCAGACAATGGTGACGGCGACACCGTAGATCTGCTTGCCGAGAGAAGCGCCCGACGAGAGGCTGTTGATCGCCGGGTCGGCAAGCACGCCGGTCAGCAGGGCGCCGACCACGCCGCCGACGCCATGCACGCCGAAGGCATCGAGCGAGTCGTCATAGCCGAACATGTGCTTCACCTTGACCGCCGAGAGGTAGCAGACGACGCCGGCGACGATGCCGACGATGAAGGCGCCGGTCGGGTTGACGAAACCGGAAGCCGGCGTCACCGCGACGAGGCCCGCGACGGCGCCCGAGATGATGCCGAGCACGGAAGGCTTCTTGGCGATGATCCATTCGGCGAACATCCAGGCCAGTGCCGCGGCGGCGGTGGCAACCTGGGTGTTGAGCATGGCGGCACCGGCAAGGCCGTCGGCCGCCAGTTCCGAACCGGCGTTGAAGCCGAACCAGCCGACCCACAGCAGCGATGCGCCGATGACCGAATAGACGAGGTTGTGCGGCGCCATGTTGGTGGTGCCATAGCCTTCGCGCTTGCCGAGAACCAGTGCACAGACGAGGCCCGCGACACCGGCATTGATGTGAACGACCGTGCCGCCGGCGAAGTCGAGCACGCCAGCCGTACCGAGGAAGCCGCCACCCCAGACCCAATGCGCGATCGGCACATAGACGATCAGCAGCCACAGTGCCATGAAGATCAGCAGTGCCGAGAACTTGAAGCGTTCGGCGAAGGCGCCGGCAATCAGCGCCGGCGTGATGATGGCGAAGGTCATCTGAAACATCGAGAAGACGAATTCAGGGATGTTGGCCACACCCGGCAGCCACAGGCTGGCGGTGGTGATGCCGTGGTGGAAGAATTTCGAGGTGCCTCCGAGATAGGCATTCATGCCGCCGCCGTCGGAAAAGGCCAGCGAATAGCCGAACATGAACCATAGCACCGTCACCAGGCAGGTGATGGCGAAGCTCTGCATGACGGTGGCGAGCACGTTCTTCTTGCGCACCATGCCGCCGTAGAACAGCGCCAGGCCCGGGATGGTCATCATCAGCACTAGCGCCGTGGAGGTCAGCATCCAGGCGGTGTTGCCGGTATCGAGCACCGGGGTGGGCGCGGCGGCAGGTGCCGCGGCAGCGGCAGCGGGTGCGGCTTCCTGCGCGAAGGCGGCGACGCTGCCCAGCGCTGCGAGAGCGAGCGTGCCCAGAAGGGCCGCCCGTCCCGTCGTCTTCAAGGTGGAAGGAATATTCATTGAACTCTCCATTGGAATACGTGTTCGCCGCTCAGAGCGCGTCGCTGTCTGTTTCGCCGGTGCGGATGCGCACCGCCTGGTCGATGCCGAAAACGAAGATCTTGCCGTCGCCGATCTGGCCGGTCTTGGCTGCGGCGGTGATGGCTTCGACGGCCTTGTCGACCATGTCGGCCGCGACCGCGACCTCGATCTTGATCTTCGGCAGGAAAGAGACCGCGTATTCCGCCCCCCGATAGATTTCCGTATGCCCTTTCTGACGCCCGTAGCCTTTGACTTCGGTGACGGTCAGGCCCTGGATGCCGACGGCGGTAAGCGCTTCGCGTACCTCGTCCAGCTTGAACGGCTTGATGATTGCCATCACGATTTTCATAGGTTCACCCTTTGCTGTTGCGGTGCCCCGCGTTTGCACGACTTCACCGATCCCAAAGAGCCGGAGAGTGCCCCCAAGGATTCAAGCTCCGTGCCAAGTGCCGAAGCAGGGCGTTAACCTATTGGAAACAAAGGGAATGGAGCGCCCGCCGCCAATTGCTGTATGCATGTGCGGCACGCCGCATGCTCAAAATTTAAGCAATTTTGTGAAATTGCCTAATTTGCCGGCTTTGAGCATGATCAGGAAAAATGGAATCGGCTTTCGCAAAGAATCTTGCTCAAACAAGACTCGCGAATGCTCAACGCTTGAGCCGGATCAACCCTTCCTGTGCCATCGAGGCGATCAGCGTGCCGTCACGGGCATAGAGCGTGCCGCGGCTGAAACCGCGCGATCCCGAACTCGAGGGGCTGTCCTGCGCATAAAGCAGCCAGCCGTCGAGCGAATGCGGCCGATGGAACCACATCGAATGGTCGAGGCTGGCGGCCTGGATGTCGGGATCGAACAGGCCGCGCCCATGGGCGAAGGTCGAGGTGTCGAGCAGCGTCATATCGGAGAGGTAGGCGAGCAGCACCGACTGCAGCGCGCGGTCGTCGGGAACCGGCCCGGCAAGGCGGATCCAGACGTTCTGCCGGGGCGGCAGCTTGTCGCGGCTTTCATAGTGCTGGAGGTTGACCGGCCGCAACTCCAGCGGCCGCTCGCGCGCCCAGAAACGGCGAACCGCCTCCGGCACCCGGTCGGCCGTTTCGAGCAGCTGGCGCTGCGTCTTCAGCCCTTCCGGCGGCGGCACGTCGTCAGGTAGCGCGAACTGGTGCTCGAGCCCCTTCTCGTCGACCTGGAACGAGGCTTCCAGCGAAAAGATCGCCTGTCCGTGCTGGATTGCCAGCACCCTCCGCGTGGTGAAGGAACCGCCGTCGCGGATACGATCGACCTCGTAGATGATCGGCACCTTGATGTCGCCCGGGCGCATGAAATAGCCATGCAGCGAATGCACGAAACGGTCGGGCTCCACCGTTCGCTGCGCCGCCACCAGCGCCTGCGCGATGGTCTGGCCGCCGAACACGCGCTGCCACTCCACCTGGGGGCTGCGACCACGATACAGATTGTGTTCCAGCTTCTCGAGGTCGAGAATGCTCAGAAGCTCGTCGATCGCCGCCGTCATGTTTTGTGACCTCGCCGCAAAATTGCTATGGCGGTTTCCGACAGGAAGGACGAGCCGTCAAGGGCGCAAGCCCCGTAGGCGCGCAAGGAGCCAAGACAATGGAACGCAAGGCGGACGCCAAGGCCAGATCCGGGATCGATGTTCTCGTCGCGGGTGCCGGCTATGTCGGCCTGGCCGCCGCGGTCTCGCTGAAACAGGCCCGCCCGGGCCTCGCCGTGGCGCTGGTCGACGCGGCGCCCGCCGGTTCCTGGCAAAGGGATGGCCGCGCTTCCGCCATCGCCGCGGCGGCCTGCCGCATGCTCGACCAGCTCGGCGTCTGGGCCGATATCGCGCCGAAGGCGCAGGCGATCACCGAGATGATCATCACCGATTCACGCAGCGCCGATCCGGTGCGCCCGGTCTTCCTGACCTTCGGCGGCGAGGTGGCGCCGGGTGAGCCTTTCGCGCATATGGTCGCCAACAGGGCGTTGAACGGCGCCTTGCGGGCCAAAGCCGAACAGCTCGGCATCGACATCATCGAAGGCTTGGCGGTGCAAGGTTTTGAGACCAATGGAGCCGGCATGTCAGTGCATCTGGCCGACGGCGCCACGTTGGCGGCGCGGTTGCTGGTTGCCGCCGATGGCGTCAATTCGAAATTGCGCGACATGGCCGGCATCAAGACGGTCAAGTGGGAATACCGTCAGTCCGGCATCGTCTGCACCGTGGCCCATGAACGCCCGCACAACGGCCGCGCCGAAGAGCATTTCCTGCCCGCCGGCCCGTTCGCCACGCTGCCCCTGATACCCGACGAGGACGGCACCAACCGCTCTTCGATCGTCTGGGTCGAACGGGCGGAAGATGCGAAAACGCTCGTCGAAGGCGACGATCTCGTCTTCGAACACGAACTTGAACAACGTTTTGGGCTGAAACTTGGAGAAATCCGCGTCGCCGACAAGCCGCGCGCCTGGCCGCTTGGTCTCACCATCGCGCGCGCCTTCGTGGCACCGCGCATCGCGCTTGCCGGCGATGCCGCCCACGGCATCCATCCGATCGCCGGCCAGGGGCTCAATCTCGGCTTCAAGGATGTGGCCGCCCTTGCCGAGGTGATCGTCGAGGCCGACCGGCTCGGCCAGGACATCGGCGCGCTCGACGTGCTGGAACGCTACCAGCAATGGCGCCGTTTCGACACGGTGCAGATGGGCATCACGACCGATGTGCTGAACCGGCTGTTTTCCAACGACATCACCCCGCTGCGCACCGTCCGCGACATCGGCCTCGGTCTCGTCGAGCGTATGCCGCGGCTGAAGGAGTTCTTCATCCGCCAAGCATCGGGACTATCCGCGGGCACGCCGCGCCTGCTGAAGGGCGAGGCGATCTGATCGTCTCGCTGACTTGACGTCGCGGCCTGTGGGCTGCGCCGCGTCGCATCGCTCCTTGCTCCGCCATGGGATGAGGATGCAGCGGGAGTTTCGCGCCAATCGCCGAGGCCGGCGATCTCAGTTCACTTCAAAACCAAGCTTCTGGCGCAGCCGCAGCATGCGCTGGTCGGGTATCTTCAGGCTCTGCTCTCCGCCCTGAGCCACCCGGTTCAGCATTTGCAAGAGATCGTCCCGTTCGTTCGGGTCGAGGCGTTCGCGCAGGAAGGGCGCCAGCTTGTCGATGACGATGGTGGTGTCGTCTATCTGCGTCGCGGCCCACTTGGCATAGACAACCGCCTCGTCGGTCTTCTTCGGCCCGGCTGCGATCTGCGAAATCACCTCGCGAATGACGGCCTCGCGCCGCGGCAGAACAGGGCCGTCTTCCGAAACGATCGCGGTGATCAGCGTCGCTGCCGCCACCACCGGATCATCGATCGCCGTCAGCGGCGAAAGCGCGGCCTGCTTGCGCAGCTTCTTGCGCCGGATGTTGCCTTGAACGCGCCCGACGACTTCGGCGACCTCGCGCGCGGCGTCGTTCATCGCCTTCATCCGGTACCACCACAATGCCGCCGCTCCGAGCACGCCAAGGACAGCAATCAGGAAAGGCATGTCCAAATCCCCCAAAGTCTTGGGCGACGATAGGAGAACTCATGGCTTGCTTCAACACGCAAGAATTGAGCCCGGCAAGGGCAGGACCTTCGCTCAACCGAACGCCCAGGTTTATAAGGGAGCGCAACGCATGACAGGGAATTATGACCCCGGCACGTTGTAGATCGCGCGCACTTCGATCGTACCGATTTCGGCCAGCGGAATCTCGCCGGCGATGTCCAGCGCCTCGTCGAGATCCTTCGCTTCGATCATGACGAAACCGAGCAACTGCTCCTTCGTTTCCGCGAACGGGCCGTCGGTGATCAGCTGCTTGCCCTTGCGCCGCCGTACGGTCTTCGACGTCTTCACCGATTGCAGTGCCTGCGCGATGATCAGCTTGCCTTGTTGATCCAATGACCTGTCATAGGCCAGCGAGTCGGCATCGAGCTTGCCGGCACCCTCGGCGGTCATGGCATGGAGGTCTTTTTCCTCACCATAGACCAGGCAGACATATTTCATTTCGAGCTCCCTTCTTGTGAAAAACCATAGGCTGCGGCGACAACCATGTCAGCCTTGCCCGCGGCCGTTGCCGCATGGTCGAGAAGGCATGCCGCGACCGTGATGATGGCAATCGCCACCAGCAGCCTGCCGAGGCCGGACGCCGGCGGGTCCAGCCAGAAGTCCTCCTGTCGCCCAGGCCCGCGGCCTGGCCTCTTCCACAGCGCGAAAAACAGATTGTCCATGTCAACCTCCATCCGGCCACAAATCCCGTGGCCTCCCGCAGGACGGCCGGCCCGGATGGAAGCCGACATTTTTGCGTGGGTATTTTTTCGGCGGAAAGGGCCGTCATCGTGCCGTGGTCCAAACAGCGCAGTGGTCTTCGCCGACGTCCGCGCTATAGTTGGCCGGACGCTGGCTCACCCAGGACAAGTTCACGACAACCCAGGAGGACTTCATGGACCGCACCGCAAACGCCGTCTGGAAAGGCAATTTGAAAGACGGCAAGGGCACGCTCGACACGCAGAGCGGGACCCTGAAGGGTACGCCCTATTCGTTCAAGGCGCGCTTCGAGGACGAAAGCGGCAAATCCGGCACCAATCCGGAAGAACTGATCGCGGCCGCCCATGCCGGCTGCTACGCCATGCAGCTGTCGCATTTCCTCGCCGAAAACGGCACGCCGGCGCAAGAACTCGACGCCAAGGCCGTGGTGACGCTGGTTCCCGGCACCGGCATCACCGGCAGCGCCATCACCCTGGTCGGCAAGGTGCCCGGCATCGATGCGGCGAAGTTCAAGGAATTGGCCGAGAAGGCCAAGGCCGAATGCCCGGTCTCTCAAGCGCTTGGCGCGATCAAGGTTTCGCTCGACGCCAGGCTTGGCTGAAGGGCTTGCCCTGAAGTGACAAACGCCGGCTCCAGGGCCGGCGTTTCTGCATCGGAGATTGGCGAAAGTGGTCGCAGCATCCAATCTCCCCTTCAAGGGACCCTCGTGGGGTCTCGGATTGGCGGCCTCAACCGCCCAGCGCATCAAGCCGGGCGCGAAGGGCCGCGACTTCCTGCTCCAGCGCCTCCAACCTCGCTTCCAGATCGGAGGCAGGCGCGGCCGGCGCACTGCGCTGAGCCGAGAGGGCGGCAACATCCACTGGACCGGCGAGCAGATGCACGTAGCGGTCCTCGCGCTGGCCCGGCCCGCGTGGGATTTCCTGGACCAATGGCGGCCGGCGGCCGATCAGCATGTCGAGTTCGCCGCGCAGGTCTTCGATCGATGAAAACCGCGCCATGCGCTCAGCTCGCGCCAGGAGTTCATGTGCCGTCTGCGGTCCGCGCAGCAAGAGCAGACCGAGCAACGCGGTCTGCGGCGTGGTCAGTGAGAAACGCTGCGCCATCTGATGCTCGTAGCGCTCGACGCGCGAACCGAACATCTGCCGCACAAGTCCCTTCTGCTCAAGCAGCTTCAGGGCCCTGTGCACCTCCGTCTGTTCCAGCGTCATGACAGGCTCGCGCGCCGTCTTCTGGTTGGCCGCGGCAAGTGCCGCGTTGAGCGTCAGCGGATAGACGTCCGGCGTCAGCTCCTTCTTCTCGATCAAGCAGCCAAGCACGCGGGCTTCGGCGGGAGAGAGGATGGGAAGGTCTTCGCTCATTGGATTGGTTATTTTCTACCGATTCTTGGACAGCATGATTTTGACAGACATCCGAGAAGCGCGACAGAGCAGAACTCTTGTCTCGGCGATCGCCTTGATCGGGTTGAGGCCTCGGCCAGGTAGGCGCTATCTAGCGGCGAACAAACGCAGGCGCGCATTAACGCGACTCAGCCTCGGACGCCACGGCGGTCCGTGTCGGTTTCAACTGCCAGAATGACCTGACGAGCACATCCTCGGCATAGATAGCGTCATCGAACTGGTCCTGTCCAAGTGCCCGGCTCAGCGTCGGTCGATCCCCAAGCAGCGAAACGCCAAGGGCAGCCTGATCATTCGAGAGCGGCACCCCCAGCGCGTCAAGAATGGTGGGAAATATGTCAATCGTGCCCGCAAGCCCGGTATAGGTTTTGGAAGGAATGCCATCGCCCGACAGCGAGAAGAAGTTGCGGCGTTCATAATTGTTCAAGCGATCCGTTACCGTGCTCGGCGCGCTGAGGTGGTCGCTTTGCAAGGCCAGGACAGTGTTCCTCATCAGACCCGCGGCTTCGGCTTTGTGAATGAAGTCCGCGATGAGCATGTTCGTGCATTTCACGGCATGGAGAATGTTGGGGGTCTGCGGAGGAAGTCCCGTCTTGCCGATGCATTTGTCGGTCAGGTAGCCGTCCATCGCATGCCCGCCGCTGACGGCGATCGTGAGCGAGAACGGTTTGCCGTCCCGCTGCACTCGGCGCAAGACGCCGAAGCTCATATCCAGAACTTCGGCGTCGTCGGCGCCAAAAGCGTTGCCGCGCCCCGCGATGGCGGCCACCACTTCGGATCCCCCAAAAAGCGATGAGTAGCCATGGGTGGAATAGAATGTGCCCTGACCGGTGAAGTTGAGCGGCCAACCGGTAATAAAGTTCTGCTGATAGCCCCGCGCCTTCAGAACGTCGCCCAGGCAGGTCAGTCCTGGCAGGAATTGCGAATTCTCCTCCAGATACTGGCGCGTCGTGAAGAACGATATCAGCAGCGGCGTTCCACAGTTCGCAGCGACCATCCCTGAGATGGAGTTGTTGGTATAGGCAAGTTGCACCATGTTGGTCGCCGAAACGCCACGCCTGTCGAATTCGAGCAGCGGACCCATGACGTCGCCGAACTCCGCCTCGTTCATGTAGGTGCGCTCGGCGCTCTCAATGAAAATATGAATGAGGTTCTTTGGCGCGGCGGTCGCCGACGCTGTTTCAGCCGGCTTTGTCAAAGAGGTGACATCGACGAACTGCTTGGACAGGAAGTCATGCAGCGGGTTGGGATGGATCGCTGCCGCGATCGGACGTGTCAGCATCGGGTTTGCCGCCAGGAAGAATGCCATCAAGGCAACGTCCAATCCTCTTGTCAGCGTGCCGCGCGCCTTCAGTGCGCCAAGACCGAAAAGACCGACGGCAATGATCAGGATCGTGCTTCCAGTATTCATCAAATACTCAAGAACGACACTGGGGGTGAGAACTCCGGCGCCGACATGCATGAACATCGCTGCCCAATCGAAATAGCCGAAAACATTTTCGAGGTAGACATAGACAAGGAAGAAAAAGCACGGAACGAGCGATAAATAGGCTCTGAACCACCCGCTTCCTGGCTGATCCGTCCTTGCCCCCTGGAGGCGATCCAGCAAGACAAGCGCGATCAAAGCCACTAGGCCGACGACCAGGATCAGCCTCTTCTCCTGAAAATAGACCTGCGAGGTGAGCCAGGTGAGCGATCCCACCGTCGCGGCGCTAACCAACGGTCCTATTGGCCAGTAACGAACCGCAGGAAATCCACTCATACTCTGTACTCGAGCGACGACTTCCGAAGTATCTATCGAGAATCTCTTAACGCTATACTAAGGTAACGTCACGTCATAGTGTATAGATGACAGCTGATTAATGAGGTTTCTCTAATGTAAGTCGTCCCGAAAATCACCTCGGTTTTGGGCAAGCAACGTGTATGAAAACAATGATGGGCGCGCCACATATCCAGGCCGTGCCGTGGCGCCTGGTAGCCGCTTCGACGGCGCTGAGGGATCCTTGATCTCAGCGCATTGTTGGTGAGGATGGCCGCCGTGTATTTCAGGCGAGTACCGATTCTCGATCAGCCGGCCGGCTTGTCCTCCGCCGAACCTAAACCCTTCTCTCCACCATCATCTTCTTGATCTCGGCGATCGCCTTCGCGGGATTGAGCCCCTTCGGACAGGTCTGCGCGCAGTTCATGATGGTGTGGCAGCGATAGAGCCGGAACGGGTCTTCGAGATTGTCGAGCCGTTCCCCCTTGGCCTCGTCGCGGCTGTCGATCAGCCAGCGATAGGCCTGCAGCAGCGTCGCCGGGCCGAGATAGCGGTCGCCGTTCCACCAGTAGCTCGGGCACGAGGTCGAGCAACAGGCGCACAATATGCACTCGTAAAGCCCGTCGAGCTTTTCGCGGTCCTCGTGGCTCTGCAGCCATTCCTTGGCCGGCGTTGGCGACACCGTCTTCAGCCATGGCTCGATGGAGGCGTGCTGGGCGTAGAAATTGGTAAGGTCGGGCACCAGATCCTTGATCACGGGCATATGCGGAAGCGGATAGATCTTGATCGCGCCCGATATGTCGTCGCAGCCCTTGGTGCAGGCGAGCGTGTTCGAGCCGTCGATGTTCATGGCGCAGGAACCGCAAATGCCTTCGCGGCAGGAGCGGCGCAAGGTCAGTGTCGGGTCGATCTTGTTCTTGATCCACAGCAGCGCGTCGAGCACCATCGGCCCGCAATCGTCCATATCGACGAAGTAGGTGTCCATGCGCGGGTTCTCGTCGTCGTCCGGCGACCAGCGATAGATGCGGTATTCCCTGAGATTGGTGGCACCCTGCGGCTTCGGCCAGGTCTTGCCCTGCTGGACCTTCGAGTTCTTTGGGAGCGTGAGTTCGACCATTACCTCAGGTCCTTTCGGATGACGAGCTTCAGCCCGGACCAGATTTCGTTCACGGCGGCGACCTTGACGTCGACAAGGTCGAGCTTGAGCGCTTCAGCACGGACAACGCCCTCGGTGACGTCGGTGGCCACTTTCGAGGCCTTCTTTGGCCAGGAGACCCAGACCATGCCGTCGCGCTTGATCGCCGCCTCGAGTGCGCCGAGGCGATCCTCGATCTCGGCGCGCTGTCTGGCGAAGGCGTGGACGGCGTCGTATTTCAGCACCACGCCCGAAATGTCGGACCATTCGGCCAGCCGGTCGGCCTCGGCGAAATCGACGGCCTCGGCGAGGTCCGCGAGTTCCGGCGGCAGGGCGATGAAGGCGGCAATCATCCCATCCTTCAGGCCGAGCTTGACCGGAAGGGACGTACCGGAATATCCCGCCGCCGTCGCCATCCTCAGTACACCCTGGCCTTCGGCGCTATCTTGGCCAGACTGATGCCGCCGTCCTTTTCGGCCAAAAGCGGCTCGGTGTGCACCGGCCGATAGGTCAGCGTCACCGCGCCGTCCTCGCTGAGATGGGCGAGCGTATGCTTGCGCCAGTTGGCGTCGTCGCGGGCGGAAAAATCTTCCCGAGCATGCGCGCCTCGGCTCTCCTTGCGCGCCTCGGCGCCGTAGACGGTGGTGATGGCGTTGGCCATCAGGTTTTCCAGTTCCAGAGTCTCGACCAGGTCCGAGTTCCAGATCATCGAGCGGTCGAAGACTTTGACATCCTTGAGCTCGGTCCAGATTTCCGAAATACGCTTGCAGCCGTTTTCGAGCGATTCCTGCGTGCGGAACACGGCGGCATCTTCCTGCATCGCCTTTTGCATCTTTTCACGAAGGACAGCCGTCGGCGTCGAGCCGTTGGCGTGGCGGAGCCGGTCGAAGCGATCCATGATCTTGTCGACCGAAGCCTGGTTGGGCGACGGGATCGCCGCCTTGCGGTCGATGACCTGGCCGGCGCGGATCGCCGCGGCGCGGCCGAACACCACCAGGTCGATCAGCGAGTTCGAGCCAAGCCGGTTGGCGCCGTGCACGGAAGCGCAACCGGCCTCGCCGACCGCCATCAGGCCGGGCGAGACCCGGTCGGGGTTGTCCGCGGTTGGATTGAGCACCTCGCCCCAATAATTGGTCGGCACGCCGCCCATATTGTAGTGCACCGTCGGCAGCACCGGGATCGGCTCCTTGGTCAGGTCGACGCCGGCGAAGATTTTCGCCGACTCTGAAATGCCTGGAAGCCTTTCGTGCAAGACCGCCGGATCGAGATGATCGAGGTGCAGGAAGATGTGGTCCTTGGCCTTGCCGACGCCGCGGCCCTCGCGAATTTCCAGCGTCATGCAGCGCGAGACGACATCGCGCGAGGCGAGGTCCTTGGCCGACGGTGCGTAGCGCTCCATGAAGCGTTCGCCCTCGGAGTTGACGAGATAGCCGCCCTCGCCGCGCGCGCCCTCGGTAATCAGGCAGCCGGCGCCATAGATTCCGGTCGGGTGAAACTGCACGAACTCCATGTCCTGCAACGGGAACCCCGCCCGCGCCGCCATGCCGCCACCGTCGCCGGTGCAGGTGTGCGCCGAGGTCGCCGAAAAATAGGCGCGCCCATAGCCGCCGGTCGCCAGCACCACCATCTTGGCCGAGAAGCGGTGGATGGTGCCGTCGTCCAGATTCCACGCCACGACGCCGGTGCAGGTTCCGTCCGGTTCCATGATCAGATCGAGCGCGAAATACTCGATGAAGAACTGCGCGTTGTTCTTCAGCGACTGGCCGTAGAGCGTGTGCAGGATGGCATGCCCGGTGCGGTCGGCGGCCGCACAGGTGCGCTGCACAGGCGGCCCGTCGCCATAGTTCATCATGTGGCCGCCGAACGGCCGCTGGTAGATCTTGCCCTCTTCGGTGCGCGAGAACGGCACCCCGTAATGTTCGAGTTCGTAAACGGCGGCCGGGGCTTCGCGCACCAGATATTCCATGGCGTCGACATCGCCCAGCCAGTCCGAGCCCTTGACGGTGTCGTACATGTGCCACTGCCAGGAATCCGGGCCCATGTTGGACAGCGACGCGGCGATGCCGCCTTGCGCGGCAACCGTGTGCGAGCGGGTGGGGAACACCTTGGTGATGCAGGCGGTGCGCAGGCCCTGTTCGGCCATGCCAAGCGTGGCGCGCAGCCCGGCGCCGCCGGCGCCGACGACGACCACGTCGAACTTGTGATCGACAAAGGTGTAGCCTGCCGCGTTGGCTGATTTCGTGTCCTGGGCCAAGACTTCAGCCTCCGAATGCCAGTTTCAGCAGGGCGAAGAGCGAAGCGACGCCGACTGCTATGGTGAAGAATGTGTTGAGGGCGATCAGCGCCAGCTTCATGCCTTCGCCATGCACATAGTCCTCGATGATCACCTGCATGCCGATCCGCATATGATAGAGCGGCGAGATGAGCACCAGGGCCATCACCAGCGCCACGAACGGGTTGGCGAGCGCTGCCCGCACCTGCGCATAGCCGGCGCCGTTGAGCGCGATCAAGAACCCGGTGAAAAACAGGATCAGCGGGATGTTGGCGATCGCCGTCAATCGCTGGCGCCAGAAATGCCCGGTGCCTTCGCGGGCAGAGCCCAGGCCGCGCACCCTGGCCAGCGGGGTGCGCATGTCGGTGTTCTTCGCACTCATCACAAAGCTCCCCGCGCTATGGTGCCGGCGACCCAGATCAGCAGCGTGAGCAGAACCGAGCCGGCAAGCGTCGCCCAGGCGATCTTCGAGGCCGTGTGTTTTTCAAGCCCGGCGCCGGTGTCCCAGATCAGATGGCGGACACCGCCCAGCATGTGATGCATCAGCGCCCAGCTATAGCCGAACAGGATCAGCCGCCCGATCCAGGTGCCGAAGGCCCAGTTCACCCAATCGAAAGCCGGCTGCGAGGATGCCGCCGCCATCAGCCAGACGGCAACCAGCAGCGTGCCGAAGTAAAGCGCGCCCCCGGTGATGCGATGGATGATCGACATCGTCATGGTGATCGGCGGCCGGTACACGCTCAGGTGCGGCGAAAGCGGCCTTTCGCGTCTGGCTTGGGTGGCTGGTGGTTTGCTCATGGCTGCCCCAGTTCGGCGTCTGCCGCCTCAGGTGGAAATGCGGCATTGCCGCTTCCGGTTGCGACTTCGGACAGCCGGTTTCTAATGCTCTTTTTGCACCGCGTCAAAGCCAGAAAACCGTTTCGAAAACGTAATTTAGTCTGACTAAAAGCCGGATGCGGCTTCAATCGATTAGCGGGCGAACAGCCGAAGCCGGCTCGATATCGCTGCAGTGCAGCATGTCTGGCTAGGGGCGCGGCCGTGTCGAGATTTGGCTCACCGGGTGCAGGTCTGCGGCGTCGATCCCCTCTTCATCACCAGCGCCTCGCGTCCGTCGATCACGATTGCGTCATGCGTGACCGCCTGGTAGCGGCTGCTCTGGTTTGCCGGTGACGCCGCGAACTCCTCGGTGGCGCCTGCCTGGCCGACCACGCGCAGCGACGTGCCGAGGTTCTGAATGGTGATCATGCCGCCATTGCCGCATCTGTAGGTGGCCGTGCCCGTGGTGAAGCGCGGGGCAGTGAGGTCGGTGGTGATCTTGGTCGCCGGTCGCGCGGACTGTTGCTGGACGGGAGCAGCAGGCGCCACCACGGGTGTCGCTGTGTTGGCGGCCTTGGGCGCGCCATCCTCCGGCACACAGGCGCCGGCCGCGAGAAGCAGCGGAATAGCGAACGACATCCGAAGCGTTCGGTCAAACATCATGTGCTGCCCCCTCATGGCTGGGCACGCTAGCCACGCGGCGCGCCAAGATCAAGTTCACCCCGGATTCGAGCGGCCATGTCGTCCCGTTGGGACATCGGCGGCGACCGCGAAATTAACCATGTTCATTAAGAAACGGCCGTCGGGCCGCTCCTCCCCTTAACAAAGGTTAAGAAAGGGTTAATTTCCGATTCGGATCAGATCGGGGCGCGATCTCTCTCGCGCCGACAAAGGGAGAGCGACATGCGTTCTAGATCAGTGCGGGCTAAATCAGTGGATTCTAAATCAGCGCGGGCCAAATCAGTGCGGACAAGCCTCGCGGCCCTCACGCTGGCAGCGCTTGCCGTCACGGTGGCCGCGCCGGCCGAAGCCGGCTTGCGCCATCACGACCGCGTCTACGCCGATTCGTTCGGCAATCTCGTCATCGACAGCGCAGCCGGCTACAAGCGCATCATCGTCGGCGAAGGCAAGCTGGCCAGGCAATTGTCCGACTACACCAGCGCCGGCCAGCCCAAGGTGATCTACCAGAACGAATCCGACGACATATCGGGCGAAGGCGACTGCTATCGCCCGCCGGTGTTCGTCAAGGGCCGCTCCTATATGTACGGCCTGTCCGACGGCGAAATGCCTGAGCTCAGCCCCTGCCGTTGATGCGGGCCTGGCCGATTTTGAACACGGCCAGCCCATCGGCCGGCCCGGTGGAGACACGCACGCAGTCGCGCCCGGCATTCTTTGCCAGGTAGAGCGCTTCATCCGCGCGCCGCATCAGGTCGGAAAACCCCTCGCTCACGTGGAGCTCGGCAATCCCGAAGCTCGACGTGCAGCGGCTGTCGGCCGGCAACCCGCTGATGGGCAATGCGCCGAACGCGTGGCGGGTGCCTTCCGCGAACAGCCGGGCGGCTGCAAGGTTGGCGCCTGTCAGGATAACGGCGAACTCCTCGCCACCGATGCGGCCAACCACGTGATGGCCCTCGGCCGCTTCTCGCAGCAGGCCGGCAAAGGCCTCGATCACCCGGTCGCCGGAGGCATGGCCGAAGCTGTCGTTGACGGACTTGAAATGATCGAGATCGGCAATGACCATCGCCACCGGCACGCCCAGGCGCGTGGCGTCGTGTACGGCCAGCTCCGCATGACGCGTGAAGCCGCCACGGTTGAGCAGGCCCGACAGCGTGTCCACCTCCGACTTCGACGTCACTTCGGCAAGCACATCGCGAACGAGAATGCCCAGCGTCAGCAGCGCCAGTGCCAGGGCAAAGACAGTGCCCAGCGACTGCGACACCAGCGCGTAGCTGCTTTGCAGATAGGCCTGCGGATTGGCGCCCCAGCCGCCGAGCGCATGCGCGATGAACGGCTTTGAGGCAAACTGCAGGCCGCTGGCCGCCAGCACCGCCATCAGGATCAGATCGAGGCGACCGCGGCTTTGCCTAGACGCCCAGACGATGCCAAGGCCAACGAACTGCATGGCGGCGTAGGGAAGCTGGTAGGCCATGATGCGGGTGAGCGACTGGCGCGGCAGATCCTGCACGAAATAGACCGCGATGGTGGTTGCGGCCAGGAAGAACAGCATCGGCGTCCATGGCGGCGCCACGCCATATTTGCGGGCAAGTCCGCCGTTGAAGGCAATGGTGGCGCCGAGGAAAACGGCAAAGGCCGTAACCACAGGAAGCCGCGCATCGTTGAAGGCCGGAATGCTGAATTCGATCGCTGAATAGACCACGCCCAGGACATAAGCGGACGCCATCCAGCGCGCCGGCGCGCGGCCGGCATCATGGAACGAGACAGCCATGAAGGATACCGCCAGCAGGCTGGCAACCGCCAGATTGATCAACAGGATGAAGTTGGCGCCGCTCATCTATCCTCAAACCCCCTCCGACAGCTAAACATCGACGGGCGAAAAAGACGTTAACGCGAAGCGCGGACGCGGCGGTCAGCTGGCCCTGAGCGGCTCAGGCACGAACACCGTCTCCGGTCGCTCGTAGGAGAGGCGCACGCTGTCGCGACCGTTTTTCTTGGCCTTGTAAAGCGCCTCGTCGGCCCGTCGCATCAACGGTTCCAGCGTCTCGTCGCCGCTGCGGGCCGCCACGCCGAAGCTGGCGGTAACCTTGGTGCCGGCGGGAAGCCCGTCGACGCCGCCAGCCGAATAGAGTGTGCGCACCGCCTCGGCGAACAGCCGCGCCGCGGCGAGATCGGTCAGCGGCAAAAGCACGGCGAATTCTTCGCCGCCGATGCGCCCCGCGGCACCTCGTGCTCCCGTGGCCGAGCGCAGCTTCCCGGCGAAATCCGCGATCACGCGGTCGCCGGCGGCATGCCCGTGCATATCGTTGAGCGCCTTGAAATGGTCGAGGTCCGCCAGCACCAGCGCCACCGGGAATTTGGCCATGGCGCAACGCTGCAGCAGCATGGCGGCGCGTTCCTCGAAACCCCGGCGGTTGAGCAGCCCCGAAAGCGGATCGGTGTGGGTTTCCGTCTTAAGCGCCTTCATCACGTCGAGCGCGGCGGCGGTGAAGAGGCAAAGCGCGATCAGCAGCGACAGCAGCGCGTGCGACAGCAGCGCCGTCGTCCAGTAGGACGAGCCGTAGAAGCCGTCATAACCGGCGAAGGGCCCGTGCGCGATGACGACCGCCAGGGTGCGCACGAAGAAATTGACGCTGGACAGCAGCGACAGCACGAACAGGATCTTTTCTGTCGGGCCGTTGTTGCGCACCGGGCGCAGTTCGGCGGCGACGAGCAGGCTGACGCCGCCGAAACCGAAATTCATCGCCAGGATGCGCCAGGTGAGATCCGGGGTGACGAACAGGAACCACGCGAATGCCGCAAGGCCGCCGCCCGCCAGCACGGCGATCCCGACGCCGGGCACCTTCCGGCCGTAGCGGGCGATAATGGCGCCGGACAGGCAGCAGGCAGCGATGGTGAAGCAGATGTTCGACACCAGCTTGGTCAGCGTCACACCGATGGGCAAGGTGAAATATTGGAACAGGAAGCCGGGCGCCGAGACGCAGTAGCTGAGCGCCAGCACCGCCAGATAGGGGCGATGGCGCTGATGGAACCACAGCATGAGGAAGGCCGCGCCGAGCGCCAGCGCGATCGTCGGGTTGAGCAACGCAATGAACAGGCCGGTGTCCAAAGGACTGTGACTTCCCCTCTGTTGACGTCGCGGAAGACCTTAGAGGGCAAGCCCAAACAAGCCGTTAAGCCTGGGCTGTCGGCGCCGTATGTTTGCGGGAACCCGGTGCTGTCGGAAGCGTTCCTGAATTCACAATCCAGGAGCAGGCCATGGCCGACACGATCACATTGACCGACCACGATGCAATCCGTTCATGGGCTGCCGGGCGTGCCGGCTTTCCCGCAATCGTCGACATATCGCCAGAGGCTGGGACGCAGCCCATGCTTAGGCTGGTCTTCGGCCAGCACGCCTATCAGGACCAGGACCAGCCGGAACGGCCCGTCAACGCCGGCGGCTATGAGCTTGTCGAATGGGACGAGTGGTTCAAGCTCTTCGACGAAGAGCAGCTGGCGCTCGTGGTCGCGGCGGACGAACCTGGGCGCCGCGAGGAATTCCATGAACTCATCCGGCGCGACAGGAAGGCTTGACCCAAGCCCTGCAAAGGCTCGGGTCAACTCCAGCCTGGCTTATTTCCAGTCGCGAATGTCGACGAAGTGGCCGGCAATCGCCGCGGCGGCCGCCATGGCCGGCGACACCAGGTGGGTGCGGCCCTTGAAGCCCTGGCGGCCTTCGAAATTGCGGTTCGAGGTCGAGGCGCAGCGCTCATGCGGCTTCAGCCGGTCGTCGTTCATGGCCAGGCACATCGAACAGCCCGGCTCGCGCCAGTCGAACCCGGCGGCGCGGAAGATCTTGTCCAGCCCCTCGGCTTCGGCCTGCTCCTTGACCAGGCCGGAGCCCGGCACGATCATGGCATCGACATGCGGGCTGACTGTCTTGCCCTCGACCACCTTGGCGACGGCGCGCAGATCCTCGATACGGCCGTTGGTGCAGGAGCCGATGAAGACGCGGTCGAGGGTGATGTCGGTGATCTTCGTCCCCGGCGTCAGGCCCATATAGTCGAGCGCGCGCAGCTTGGAGGTGCGCTTGTTCTCGTCGGTGATGTCTTCCGGGTTCGGCACGATGCCCTGCACGGAGACGACATCCTCGGGCGAGGAGCCCCAGGAGACGATCGGCGGCAGCTTGGCCGCGTCGAGCACGATCACCTTGTCGAAATGCGCGCCTTCGTCGGTCTGCAGCGTCTTCCAGTATTCGAGCGCCGCGTCCCAGGCAGCGCCCTTCGGCGCGCGCGGCTTGTCCTTGACATAGGCGAAGGTGGTCTCGTCGGCCGCGATCAGGCCGGCGCGCGCGCCGCCCTCGATCGACATGTTGCAGATCGTCATGCGGCCTTCCATCGACAGCGCACGGATCGCCTCGCCGGCATATTCGATGACATAGCCGGTGCCGCCGGCGGTGCCGATCTCGCCGATGATGGCAAGGATGATGTCCTTGGCGGTGACCCCTTCCGGCAGCTGGCCGTCGACGCGCACCAGCATGTTCTTGGCCTTGCGCTGGATCAGCGTTTGCGTCGCCAGCACATGCTCGACCTCGGACGTGCCGATGCCATGCGCCAGCGCGCCGAAGGCACCGTGCGTCGAAGTGTGGCTGTCGCCGCAGACGATGGTCATGCCGGGCAGCGTAAAGCCCTGCTCGGGGCCGATGATGTGGACGATGCCCTGGCGGATATCGTTCTCCGAATAATATTCGACGCCGAAATCCCTGGCGTTCCTGGCCAGCGCTTCGACCTGGATGCGGCTTTCCTCGTTCTTGATGCCGAACTTGCGCTCGGGCGAGGTCGAGACGTTATGGTCGACCACGGCCAGCGTCTTTTCCGGGTGACGGACTTTCCGGCCGCTCATGCGCAGGCCTTCGAAGGCCTGCGGGCTGGTCACCTCATGGACGAGGTGGCGGTCGATGTAGAGCAGGCAGGTGCCGTCGTCCTGGCGGTCGACGACATGGTCGTCGAAAATCTTGTCGTAGAGGGTGCGCGGTGCGCTCATGTGCGTAAATCCGTAGATATGAGAATGGGAAAGAGCTGATGCCGCAAGCCCGCGGCAGGCCGGCAGGGATCAGCGAAGTCGGCTGGTCAGGGCGCCGGACACGCGCGCGGAAAAGCGCGACGGCAGGCGTTTTCTGTCCTGCAGCACGAACCCCTTGTAGGCCGGATCGCTGAAAAGCTTTTCCATGGCGGGCTAGATAGCAATGTTTTGGCTTTTCGGCAATTGCGGCATGTCGCCGGCACTTCTTCACTCGGCTTACATCACCTCGAACACAAAAGTCTTCACCAGCGCGTCGGGCTCGGCGATGGCGTAACAGCGAAACCACGGGCTTGCCTCAACCGCCCGCCATTTCGCTGCCTGTTCCAACTCATCGAACACAGCCTGAAAACCGCCGCTCTCAAACACCTGGTCGCGCACCGTGAAGATGGCGTGGCCGCCCTTTTTCGTGATGCGCACTAGTTCGTGCAGGCCGGTGGCCGGCGCGTGGCTGATGGTGAACACACCGGTGGAGAAGAAGGCGCGGAAATGCCCGTCCGGCCATGGCAGCGGGCCGCCCAGCATTGCCTGCTTCAGCTCGCTGTAGGCGTTGCGGCTGCCGGCGATCTTGAGCATGTCGTCCGATAGGTCGAGTCCGGCAATGTCGCTGTAGCCGAGCGCCTTCAGCGACGGTCCCGACAGGCCCGTGCCGCAGCCGGCGTCGAGCAGCGGCCCTTCTCCCGCAGGCACGTGGCGGGTAACCCAGGCGGTGATCAGGAACGGCAGGAGATACCCGAGCGAGGCGGTTTCGCCATCATAGGTCGCGGCCCATGCGGCATAGGCCCGCGCCAGCGTTTCGGGCGTATCGGCCGTGTAGACCGAATCCAGCGCCGCATTGGCCTTGTCGATGTTCACTGGCAGCTCCTCCTCCGGCAAGCACCGAGCGTAACGCTGTCCCGGCCCAAAAACTATTCCTCGTGCTGGCGGCGCAAACGCCGCTCCAGCGCCCTGAGCGCCAGCGACAGGCCGACGGTGAGGATGAGATAGATATAGGCTGTTATCGAATAGGTCTCGAAGAAGCGGAACGAGCCGGCGGCATACACTTTGCCCATCTGCGTGATGTCGGCGACGCCGAGCACCGAGACCAGCGAGGAATCCTTGACCAGGGCGACGAAATCATTGCCGAGCGGCGGCAGGATGGTGCGGATCGCCTGCGGGAACACGACCAGCCGGAAGCGCTGCGCACGGCTCAGCCCCAAGGCCTTCGCTGCCTCGATCTGTCCTTTCTCGACCGACTGGATGCCGGCGCGAAAAACCTCGGAGATGAAGGCCGAATAGCCGATGGTCAGCGCCATGATGGCACGCCACAGCAACGACACGTCACGCACCAGCAATTCACCGAGGATACCGGCATTCTGCAATGGCGCGGTCAGCGCGTTCCAGGCCGCGACGAAGGCCGGCGCGCCGGCAAAGGCTATCCAGAACAGCAGCACCAGGATCGGCACGCCGCGAATGATCTCGACATAGAAGCGCGCGATCTGCCGCAGCCAGGCCGAACCCGACAGTCCCATCAAAGCGATGCCGAGGCCGATCACCGACGCCAGGACAAAGGCGATCACGGTGACGAAGACGGTGATGCCGATGCCCTTGGCGACAGTGGCGAAGACCTGCGCATAGAGATCGCTGGCGGCGATGGCGAGGGCGGCCGCCAGCGCAAGGACACCGGCAACGGCGAGCCACCAGGGGAAGTCGGGTTTGGAAATGCTGGGGGCTGCCATTAGCAGGGATCGGCGACGCAAGAACTGCGAGAGGGACGCAGACTCAACGCAAATCCCTGCCCATCAGACCGGGCCCTCAACAAGATTGGCTCACTGCCCCATCTTGTAATCAAGGAACCACTTCTTGTTCAGCGCATCGAAGGTGCCATCCGCCTTCAGCGCTGCGATCGCCGCGTTGACCGGCTTCACGAGGTCGGAGCCCTTGGGGAAGATGAAGCCGAAATCCTCGCTGCCGAGCGGGCCACCGATCAGCTTCAGCTTGCCATCCGAAGCATCGACATAACCCTTGCCGGCGGTGCCGTCGGTCAGCACGACATCGACGTCGCCGGACTTCAGTGCCTGGACGGTGGCGCCAAACGTCTCGAACAGTTTGATGCGCGGGTTCTGCTCATTGCCGTCGAGCACACTGTAGACGGCGGTGTAGAAAGGCGTGGTGCCGGCCTGTGCGCCGATCAGTCCGTCCTTGAAGGCGCCGAAGGTCTTGGCGTCGGTGAAGCGGCTTTCATCGCCGCGCACCAGCATGAACTGTTCCGAGCGCATATAGGGGTCGGAGAAATCCACCTTCTGCTTGCGGTCGTCCTTGATGGTGATGCCGGTCATGCCGATGTTGTACTGGTTGTCGGAGACCGCCTGGATCATCGCATCCCAGGATGTGTTCTGGTATTCGACCTTGAAATTGAGCCGCTTGGCGATCTCGTTCATCGCGTCATATTCCCAGCCGATCTGTTTTCCCGTCTTGGCATCGATGAACTGCAGCGGCGGATAGGCGTTTTCAGTCACCACCACCACTTGTCTGCCGCCGAGATCGGGCAGCGCCTGCGCGAAGGCGGCAACGGGCGCCAGGACCAGGGCCAACAGGCCGGCCAGCAGCAATTTCGATTTGGTCATGACACACTCCCCGAAATGATTGGCCGCGCGATGTTTGCGCGGCAGAGAAATCCGGCGCCGACTTTAGCTTTCCGCAAGCGCCTTGCAAGACGGGTCCACCGCGACCTTGCGCGTTAACGTGGATTCCAGTGCGTCCGGGAGGCGGTTTTTGAGGACGATCCTTGCCGCGATCAATCTTGCTCGGTCGCGGCTTCGCGCAATCCCGCGACAAGGCGGGTGAGCGTGCCGTGAAGGGTTTTGAGCTCAGCCCGCTCCAGCGGCATGCCGCAATCGAGCGCCGCCTGCACATCCTTCATGTTCGCGCGCAGCGCCTGGCCCTTGGCCGTCGGCTCGACCAGCACCCGGCGCTCGTCGTCGGCATCGCGCCGGCGGGTGACGAGGCCGCCCGCTTCCATTCGCTTGAGCAGCGGCGTCAGCGTCGCTGAATCCAGGTCGAGCGCTTCGCCAAGGTCGCCCACCGTGCTCGGCGCGCGTTCCCACAGCGCCAGCATCACCAGATATTGCGGATAGGTCAGGCCGAGCGGATCGAGCAACGGCCGGTAGAGCTTGGTCATCAATCCGCTCGCCGAATAGAGCGCGAAACAGAGCTGTTGATCGAGCCGTGGCACCGGGTGCGCCCCGGCGGCCTCCGCCGGGGCTTCTCTGGCTTTCGTTTCGACCTTTGTCGTCATGCCGCCTTTACCGAAAGCGCCACCTCGACATTGCCCCTGATGGCATTCGAATAGGGGCAAATCTGATGCGCCGCCGATACAAGCGCTTCAGCCGCCGCCTGATCAAGGCCTTTCGTCTCCGCTGCCAACGCGACGCCGAGCTTGAAGCCTTCGCCATTGGGGAGCAGGCTGACGGTGGCCGCTACCGCTGCATCCTCGAGCGGCAGCTTCTGCTTGCGCGCCACGAAGCGGATCGCGCTTTCGAAGCAGGCGGCATAGCCGATGGCGAAAAGCTGTTCGGGATTGGTCGCGCCACCCGGTCCGCCGAGCTCCTTGGGCATCGCCAGATCGACCTTGAGCAGGCCGTCGCTGGTTTCGCCATGGCCGGCGCGACCGCCCGTCACGTGGGCCTGTGTGGTGTAGAGTGCCATCTTCCATTCTCCAATTAGATTTGTGCACGATTAGTTAGTGCACAAAACGATTGGACGTCAATTGCCGATCCCGATCTCCGAGGCTGAACCCGTTCACAGTTCGGTGAAACGAAAAAAGGCGGCCGAAGCCGCCTTTTTCAAATTCCTTCGTCGAACTCTTATTCGGCCGGGGTCGCTTCGGCGGCAGCCTTGGCTGCTGCTTCAGCTTCGGCGGCTGCCTTCTTCTCGGCGGCTTCCTTGGCGGCCGTCTCGGCGGCCAGCGCCTGGGCGGCTGCGACCTTCTCGGCCTCGATGCGCGCCTTCTCGGCGTTCAGCGCGTCGCGCTCCTCATCGTTGAGCTTGCGGGCGCGCACGCCGGTGTTTTCCGAAATACGGGCCGACTTGCCGCGACGATCGCGCAGGTAATAGAGCTTGGCGCGACGCACCTTGCCGCGGCGCACGATCTCGACGCCTTCGACCATCGGCGAGTAGACGGGGAACACGCGCTCGACGCCTTCGCCGTAGGAGATCTTGCGGACGGTGAAATTTTCCTGGAAGCCGGAACCGGCGCGGGCGATGACGACGCCCTCATAAGCCTGGACGCGGGTGCGGGTGCCTTCGGTCACGCGGACCTGGACGCGCACGGTGTCGCCGGGCTGGAATTCGGGAAGCTTGCGCTTGGCTTCGATCTTGGCGGCCTGTTCGGCCTCGAGCTGACGGATGAGATCCATCTAAAAATCCACTTCTTGTTCTTCCGACAGTCAGAGCGCCCTACGCTCGCCTTGCAGTTCCATTGACCGCTCGGCTATGTCCTTTGTCTCCAAGACATTTGTCTCCCAGACATCGGGCAGGGGCGACTACACCGTCATTGTTGACGGGTCCGGCAGAGTTGTTCTTGCCGGTACGGGCGGGCACATACAGCTATTTCGGCGCTTTGTCACGCCTTGCCCGTGCATTTTTTGCCGGCATGGCTCCCGGCATGGCACCATCTTAATCCTGCCGTGCCGGGTTGCGTCTGTCCACCAAGCTTTCTAAGCCAGAATAGCACACTTCTTCACGGCGGCCATCCATGTCTGTCTTCGACGCCATCCTGCTCTTCCTGGCGGGCTTTCTGTCCGGCGCCGCCAACGCGGTCGCCGGCGGCGGCACCTTCGTCACCTTCGGCGCCATGACACTGGTCGGCGTCCCCCCGATCGTTGCCAACGCCACCTCCTCGGTGACGCAGTTCCCCGGCTACATCACCTCGACCCTCGCTTACTGGGCCGACATCAGGCACTTCTGGCGCGGCGCGCTGCTGCTCTGCCTGATCTCGGCCGTCGGCGCGCTAGCCGGCGCCCTGATCCTGCTGGCGCTCGACAATCCGTCCTTTCGCGTCCTGGTGCCGTGGCTGCTTTTGGGCGCGACGGCACTGTTTGCCGCCGGGCCCTGGCTGAAGCCGGCGCCGAAACCCGGACACGAAGCGGCTGTCGGCTCACTCGCCGGTTCGCTGGCGCAATTCGTCACCGCCATCTATGGCGGCTTCTTCGGCGCCGGCATGGGCGTGATGATGCTGGCCACCCTCGGCCTGACCCAGGCCGGCGACTACCACCGGCTGAACGCGCTGAAGAACATGCTGGCCGTGGTCATCGCGGCCGTCGCCATCGTCGTCTTCGTCTCGGGCGGCGTCGTCGCCTGGCCGGAGGCGATCGTCATGATCCCGGGCGGCGCGCTCGGCGGCTATGCCGGCGTCTGGATCGCCAAGCGCGTACCGCAGAACGTGGTGCGCGGCTTCGTCATCGCCGTCGGCCTGTTCCTGGCTTTTTACTATTTCGGCAAAGGCTGATCGCCGAACAGATCGGGTCGCCGCTCTTTCGTCAGCGTCTCCGACTGCGCGCGGCGCCAGGCGGCGATCTTCTTGTGATTGCCGGAGATCAGCACTTCGGGAATTTCCCGGCCCTCGAATTCCTGCGGTCGCGTGTAGTGCGGATGTTCGAGCAGGCCGTTTTCGAAACTCTCTTCTTCCCCGGAGACCGCATTGCCCATCACCCCGGGCAACAGCCGCACCACGGCGTCGAGCAGCACTAGGGCCGCCGGCTCGCCGCCGGACAGGATGAAATCGCCGATCGAGACTTCCTCCAGTCCCCGTGCATCGATCACCCGCTGGTCGACGCCTTCGAAGCGGCCGCACAGGATGACGGCACCCGGCCCGGCGGCGAGCTCCCGCACGCGAGCCTGCGTCAGTGGTTTGCCGCGAGGGCTCATCAGCAGCCTTGGACGCTCATCGCCCGGCGGCGAAGCATGGTCGATTGCCTTCGCCAGGACATCGGCACGCATCACCATGCCGGCGCCGCCGCCGGCCGGCGTGTCGTCGACGGTGCGATGCCGGTCGGTGGCGAAGTCGCGTATCTGTATCGCCTCCAGAGACCATGTCCCCGCCTCCAGTGCCCGCCCGGCCAGCGACAGGCCAAGCGCGCCCGGAAACATCTCGGGATAGAGCGTCAGCACCGACGCGGCAAAACTCACCGGTTGCCTCCGGCATCGCGCGGTCCGCGCGGCCGGCCCTTCGGGTCGAAATCCTCCTCGCGCGGCGCGTCCGCGTCCTCGTCCTCGACCAGTCCAGCCGCCACCGGATCGACGCGGACAAAGCCCTCGGCGATCGACACGGCAGGCACGGCGGCCTGCGTGAACGGGATCAGCACACCCTTGCGCCCGGCGAGCGTCACATCGAGAATGTCGCCGCCGCCGAAATTGTGCACCGCGACCACCTTGCCGATGGCGGCGCCGGTATCATCCCGGATTTCCAGCCCGATCAGGTCGGCATGGTAGAATTCGTCCTCCTCGCCATCGTCGGGCAGCATCGAGCGATCGACGAACAGCTCCGTACCGGCGAGCGCCTCGGCCGCATTGCGGTCGCTGACGCCCTTAAAGCGCACCACGACAACGGTGTTGGCGGGCCTTATGTCGGTTATCTGGAAGGCTCGTCCATCCCTGGCGTAGAGCGGCCCATAATCCGCCAGCGCCATTGGCTCGCCGGTGAAGGTTTTCACCCTGAGTTCGCCCTTGATGCCGTGCGCGGCGCCGATTACGGCCATCTGGACGGGGTTCTGCGGCTTGCTCATGGGCGAAAATCCTTTGTCCCTGCTCTAGCGCCGCCTCGCCGTCATTTCAACAACGGGCTCTTCACCGCTTCCTAACTCGGCTGCCGGAAAATGACGGCGAACCGGAACAGACCCGATGCAGGAATTCCTCATACCGGCAAAAGCCGATCTCCAGGCCGCACGCGAAAGCTGGCTGAAGATGCTCGCGCGTGAACGTCGCCTATCACCCGAGACAGTGGAAGCCTATGAGCGCGATTCGCGCCAGTTCCTGCACTTCCTCACCGGCCATCTCGGCGGACCGCCCGGCATTTCCGATATCGCCGACCTGCGCCCGGCCGATTTGCGCGGCTTCCTCGCCGCCCGCCGCAATGCCGGCGCCGGCGCCCGCACGCTTGGCCGTGGCCTGGCCGGCATCCGCTCGCTGCTGCGGTTCCTCGAGCGGCGCGGTCTCGCCAATGCGGCAGGTGCGGCGGCCTTGCGCGCGCCGCGCCAGCCCAAATCGCTGCCCAAGCCGCTGACGGCGAGCGATGCCAGGCACGTGGTCTCCGTCGAGGGTCAACTGGCGGAAGAACCCTGGATCGCCGCTCGCAACGCCGCCGTGCTGACGCTGCTCTACGGCTCGGGCCTGCGCATTTCCGAGGCGCTTGGCCTCAACGCCGCCGATCTGGCGTCGGAAGCCGACACCGTGCTGCGCGTCACCGGCAAGGGCGGCAAGACACGGCTGGTGCCGGTGTTGCCGGTGGCGCTCAGGGCGATCGCCGAATACCGCCGGCTGTGCCCCTATCATCTCGATCCGAAGGGTCTGCTGTTTCGCGGTGCGCGCGGCGGCCCGCTCAACCCGGCCATCATCCAGCGTGACATGGCGAAGCTGCGTTCGGCGCTCAACCTGCCGGACACGGCGACGCCACATGCCTTGCGCCATTCCTTCGCCACCCATCTGCTCGGCCGAGGCGGCGATCTGCGCACCATCCAGGAACTCCTGGGCCACGCCAGCCTGTCGACGACGCAGATTTACACCGGCGTCGACACCGCAAGGCTGCTGGAAATCTACGAATCGGCCCATCCCAGGGCATGAACGTCGGTAAAGCCATGCAGTATCGGTGGCCCATTATAAACATTCGCGATTGGCCGAAGCCTTCCCAACTTCGTCATCCTAGGGCGAAGCAGGAGCGAAGCTCCGTCGCGGAGACCCTGGGATCCATGCCGTGACATCAGCCGTGGAATGCAGCGGAGCTGAATTCTGCACCGTGGGCGGTGCTCTGAAGTCGCGGCATGGATCCTCGGGTCTGCGCCGCGTCGCTATGCTCCTTGCTCCGCCGGTGGATGACGAAGAATGGGCGGTTAGGACAATTTCATAACCCCGATTAACGGTTTTGCCGCTTTTCAGTCCTAGGAATGGGACCATGAAACGTGTCATTGCCATCGTCGACCGTGCGGCTTCCGTCTCGCTGAAACTGCTTGTCGCGCTCAACGTGCTGTTTTTCCTATCCTTCCTTGCTGTCCTGCTGTTCGCCGCCGGCAGGGCGCACGCGGAAATCCCGACCTGTACCGGCGCCGACATGCTGTCGGCCTTGCAGAAGAACAATCCCGCCACCTACGGCAAAATCGACGCCGAGGCGGCTGCCACGCTGAACGGCAAGGGACTGCTGTGGAAGCTGGAAAAACCGGGCGAACAGCCATCCTACCTGTTCGGCACCATGCACATGACCGATCCGCGCGTCACCACGCTGCCGGCCTATGCGCAGAAGGCCTTCGATGCTGCCGGCACCCTCATCATCGAGACCACCGACGTGCTCGACAAGCAGAAGATGATGGCGGCGATGCTGAAGGAGCCGGACCTGATGATGTTCACCGACTCCACGACGCTTTCGTCACTGCTGTCGCCGGACGAAGCGGCGGCCATGAACGCCGCGCTCGATGCGCGCGGCATCCCGCCGGCGACGGTCGCAAAAATGAAGCCGTGGATGCTGTCGGCCATGATGGCGCTTCCGGCTTGCGAACTCGCCCGCCAGTCCGGCGGCGCGCCGGTGCTCGACGTCAAGCTGGCCGAGAGCGCCAAGGCGGCCGGCAAGCCGGTGGAAGGATTGGAAACGGCCGAGAGCCAGCTGCGCGCCATGGCCTCGCTGCCGCTCGCGTTTCACATGAAAGGTCTGGTCGACACGCTGAAGCTGGGCGACAAGGTCAACGATATCAACGAAACCATGATCGTGCTTTACCAGCGTGGCGACACCGGGATGTTCTGGCCGCTGTTCCGCGCCGCCATGCCCGAGGAGCAGGACGACCCCGCGGGCTACGCCGCCTTCGAGGAAACCATGATCACCAGCCGCAACAAGGTAATGGTCGATCATGCCGGGCCGATCCTGGCCAAGGGCAACGCCTTCATGGCGGTCGGCGCGCTGCACCTTCCCGGTCCAGAGGGACTGGTCGAGGATTTCCGCAAAGCCGGCTATACTGTCACCGCCGTCAATTGAGTCGGATGGCAGCGGAGGCACGCAAACGCCGCGTTTACGGCGTTTTCCTCCGCTAGCGTGAAACCCATTCAACGGTTGCGCGTTGATGGATGTTGATTGACCTTTTTCATCTTCCCGGAGGACACATTTATGGCGAACACACCAAACCCAAACGACCCGTACAATTCGACCACCAATGCCCCTCGGCCGAGCGGCGGTGGCGGCAGCCCTTGGTTGATTGCACTGGTCGTCGTTATCCTGGCGATTGTCGCGTATTATGTTTTCGGAAGAAGTGGTGGCGAGCACCCGGCACCCGCCGAGCCGCCAGCGGCCAGCACACCGGCTCCGGCGCCCGCACCGGCTGAACCGATGAAGCCCGCCGAACCGGCCAAGCCAGCCGAACCTGCTCCTGCGCCCGCCCCGGCACCAGCGCCAGCGCCGGCTCCCGCACCAGCGCCCGCCCCGGCACCAGCGCCCGCCCCGGCACCAGCGCCGGCCCAGTAAGGGGCTCGATATCAAAGACCAACGGCCTGCTGAAAGGCGGGCCGTTTTGTTTTGGGTGATGACCGTTGGGGGGCCTTGGCGCCAAGCCACTCCGCCCGTTCGTCATCCTCGGGCTTGACCCGAGGATCCATGCCGCGACCTCGGCCGAGGAATGCAGCGGAGCAGAATTCCGCATCGCAGGAGCGCTCTGAAGTCACGGCAGGGATCCCTTGGGCTGCGGAGCAGCTCCAGGGATCTACGCCGCGTCGCTTCGCTCCTTGCTCCGCCATAGGACGACGAAGCGTTGGGCACCCTTAGATGTGGATCGGCTTGAAGAAGGTGGCCAGCGCCGCTTCCTTCACCGCTTCCGACATCGTCGGATGGGCGTGGCAGGTGCGGGCCAAATCTTCCGACGAGCCGCCGAACTCCATCAGTACCGCCGCCTCATGGATCATCTCGCCGGCGCCGAAGCCGACGATATGGACGCCGAGCACGCGGTCGCTCTGCTTGTCGGCCAGGATCTTCACGAAACCGTCGGTATGCAGCATGGCGCGCGCGCGGCCGTTGGCCGTGAAGGGGAATTTGCCGACCTTGTAGTCGATGCCGGCCTTCTTCAGCTCTTCCTCGGTCCTGCCGACCGAGGCGATCTCCGGACTGGTGTAGACGACGCTCGGAATGACGTCATAGTTCACATGGCCGGCCTGGCCGGCGATGGTCTCGGCCACCGCCACGCCCTCGTCCTCGGCCTTGTGGGCGAGCATCGGCCCTGCGATGACGTCGCCGATGGCGTAGATCCCGGGAACATTGGTCCTGAGATGCCCGTCGGTCTTGACCCGGCCGCGCTCGTCGACCTCGACGCCGGCCTCCTTCAGCCCGAGGCTGTCCGAAAAGGCGCGGCGTCCCGTCGAGATCAGCACGGCATCGGCCTCGATGGTTTCGGCAGCACCCCCCTTGACCGGCTCGAAGGTAACGGTCGCGCCCTTCTTGGCCTTGGCGACGCCGGTCACCTTGGCGCCGAGCTTGAATTCGAAGCCCTGCTTGGAGAGCAGCCGCTGGAACTGTTTCGACACCTCGCCGTCCATGCCGCCCAAAATGGTGTCGAGGAACTCGACCACAGTGACCTTGGCGCCAAGCCGTGCCCAGACCGAGCCGAGTTCGAGGCCGATGACACCGCCGCCCACCACCACCAAATGGCCCGGCACCTTCTCCAGCGACAGCGCGCCGGTCGAGGACACGATGATCTTTTCGTCGAAGTCGACCTTGACGCCGGGAATGCCGGCGACGTCGGACCCGGTGGCGATGACGATGTTCCTGGTCTCGATCTCGTCGACCTTGCCATCCTCGCCGGTCACCGAGACCTTGCCTGCGGCAACCACCTTGCCGGTGCCGCGGAAGGCATCGATCTTGTTCTTCTTGAACAGGAAGGCGACGCCATTGACGTTGGACGACACCGTCGCGTCCTTGTGCGCCATCATTTTCTTCAGGTTCAGCCTGGGTGCCGGAATTTCGACGCCGAGCGTGTCGAAGGAATGGCCGGCCTCGGCGAACATTTCCGAGGCATAAAGCAGCGCCTTGGACGGGATGCAGCCGATGTTGAGGCAGGTGCCGCCGAAGGTCGCGTTCTTCTCGACCACCGCCACCTTCAGCCCAAGCTGTGCCGCCTTGATGGCGCAGACATAGCCGCCGGGTCCCGAGCCGATGATAACCACGTCATAAGCCATGTTTGTTTCCCTTTTGCTTGGGGTTCAGCGGCCGCCGCTGACATTCAGGATCGCGCCCGTCGTATAGGACGCGGCATCGGATAAAAGATAGAGGACCGCACCGGCGACTTCATCCGCCGTGCCCGCCCTTTTCATCGGCAGCAGATCGCGGAACCGTTCTATCCGGTCCGGCTGGCCACCGGAGGCGTGGATGTCGGTGTCGATGATGCCCGGCCGCACCGCATTGACGCGAATGCCTTCCAGAGCCACCTCGCGGGCGAGGCCGATGGTGAAGGTGTCGATGGCGCCCTTGGATGCGGCATAGTCGACATATTCGCCCGGCGAGCCCAGCGTCGCCGCCGCCGACGAGATGTTGACGATCGCACCGCCCGACCCGCCATGCCGCGTCGACATGCGCTTCACCGCCTCGCGGGCGCACAGGAACGAGCCGACGACATTGATGCGCATCATGCGTTCCAGCCGCGCGACATCCATCTCGTCGACGCGCGCCTTGACGTCGACGATGCCGGCATTGTTGACGAAGGCGTCGAGCCGGCCAAAGGCGCGGTCGACGGCGCCGAACATGGCCATGATATCGGTTTCCTTGCCGACATCGCCCCTGACGGCAACGGCTTCGCCGCCGCCGTCCTTGATTTCGGCGACCAGCGCATCGGCGGCGGCCTTGTTGGAGGCGTAATTGACCGCGACGCGATAGCCCGCCTCCGACCCCAGCCGGCAGATGGCGGCGCCGATGCCGCGGCTGCCGCCGGTGACCAGCAGCACTTTTTGCGTCGCGCTCATTCCTGGCATCCCTTCATAGCGAACACATCGGACGGCACTTTCGAAAATCCGCCGCCGCCACGCGCCCGGGACTGCCTAAGCACCGGCCCGAGATCGGGCAGGATCAGCGTCTTCGGCGCCTCCACTCCCTCGGCCGGCAAAAGCCCGACAGTGCCCTTGTCGTCGGACGTGTAGATGACGCCGTTCCACAGCGTACAGGCGGCAAGCTCCTCGCCGGTCACGTCGCCCTCCGGGCATTTGTACATCAGCGCGCCGTTCGGCCGCGCAACATCCGTGGTCCACATGACGATGCCGTTCAGCACCACATTGTTGTCAAGGATCATGCGGAACGTGTTGGTTACAACAGCCGATGTGCCGGTCGGGGTAAAATCGATCTCGCTGCCGCTCTGGCTATCGCCATAGACGGCGAGTTCGATCGGGCAGGCGGCCTGGGCGGCTGCGGTAGTCATCACGATCCCGGCCATAAGCACAACCGGTTTGGTGGCTCCGAGCAAGCGAGCCATCATTGGCCGCTCTTTGCCGCAAGCCGCCATCCGACCGCCTCACAGATCGAGCACCAGCCGCTCCGGATCCTCCAGGCTTTCCTTGACCCGCACCAGGAAGGTCACGGCTTCCTTGCCGTCGACGATGCGGTGATCGTAGCTGAGCGCCAGGTACATCATCGGCCGGATCACGATCTGGCCGCCGACCACAACCGGCCGGTCCTGGATCTTGTGCATGCCCAGAATGCCCGACTGCGGCGCATTGAGGATCGGCGTCGACATCAGCGACCCGTAGACGCCACCATTGGAGATGGTGAAGGTGCCGCCTTGCATGTCGGCGACCGACAGCTTGCCGTCGCGCGCTGCGATGCCCAGCCGGCCGATATCCTTCTCGATCTCGGCGATCGACATCTGGTCGGCATCGCGCACGACCGGAACCACGAGACCCTTTTCGGTGCCGACCGCGACACCGATATGGGCATAGTTCTTGAAGATGATGTCGGTGCCGTCGATCTCGGCATTGACCGAGGGGATTTCCTTCAGCGCGTGGGTGACCGCCTTGGTGAAGAAGCCCATGAAGCCGAGCTTCACGCCGTGCTTCTCCTCGAAAACGTCCTTGTACTTCGTCCTGAGCGCCATCACCGCCGACATGTCGACTTCGTTGAAGGTGGTCAGCATGGCGGCGGTCGACTGCGCCTCCTTCAGGCGGCGCGCGATGGTCTGGCGCAGCTTGGTCATGCGCACGCGCTCCTCGCGCGATGCATCGTCGCCAGACGACGGCGCCCGAACCGCGATCGGTGCCGGCGCTGCCTTTGGCGTCTCGGCCGGCTGCGACGGCGCACCTTTGGAGATGGCATCCAGCACGTCGCCCTTCAGCACCTGGCCGCGCTTGCCCGAGCCGGAGAGCTGGTCGACCGACAGATTGTTCTCGGCGATCAATTTTGCCGCCGCCGGCGCCGGCGGCATGGTGCGCGGCTCGACCGGTCCGGCATCGCCGGCAACCTTGGCGGTCTCGGCCGCGGCCTGCTTGGTGGTGGATGCCGCGTCGGGGCTGGACGCCTGCGCGACCGCTTGCGGCTTGGTCGCGGGAGCAGCCGCGCCACCGGCCGAAATCGACCCGAGCAGGGCGCCGACGCCGACCGTCTCGCCTTCCCCAACCGTGATTTCACCGAGCGTCCCGGCGGCGGCGGCGGGCACCTCTATCGTCACCTTGTCGGTCTCGAGCTCGACCAGCGGCTCGTCGGCGGCAATGGCATCGCCGACCTTCTTGAACCATTTGCCAACGGTCGCTTCGGTGACGGATTCGCCGAGTGTGGGAACGCGGATTTCGGTAGCCATTGTGCCTGTCCGTTCTTTCGGTTCTGTTCTGCTTATTCGCCGAGCGCGTCTTCGAGCAAGGCGGCGAGCTGGGCGAGGTGCTTCGACATCAGCCCGGTCGCCGGCGACGCGGCCGCCGGACGGCCGGTGTAGCGCACCCGCTGATGCTTGGCGTCGATATGCGCCAGCACCCATTCCAGATACGGATCGATGAACGACCAGGCACCCATGTTCTTGGGCTCCTCCTGGCACCACACCATCTCGGCGTTGCGGAAGCGTGACAGCTCGGTGATCAGCGCCTTGGCCGGGAACGGATAGAGCTGTTCGACGCGCAGCAGATAGATGTCGTTGATGCCGCGCTTCTCGCGCTCTTCATAGAGGTCGTAATAGACCTTGCCCGAGCACAGCACGACGCGGCGGATCTTGGAATCCTTGGTCAGCTTGATCGCCTGGTTGGGCAACAGCTGGGCATCATCCCACAGCAGCCGGTGGAACGAGCTTTCGCCCGAGATTTCCGGCAGCGTCGACACCGCCCGCTTGTGGCGCAGCAGCGACTTCGGCGTCATCAGGATCAGCGGCTTGCGGAAGTCGCGCTTCAGCTGCCGGCGCAAGATGTGGAAGTAGTTGGCCGGCGTCGTGCAGTTGGCGACTTGCATATTGTCTTCGGCGCAAAGCTGCAGGAAGCGCTCCAGCCGGGCGGAAGAATGTTCCGGGCCCTGGCCTTCATAGCCATGCGGCAGCAGGCAGACGAGGCCCGACATTCTGAGCCACTTGCGTTCGCCCGACGAGATGAACTGGTCGAATACCACCTGGGCGCCGTTGGCGAAGTCGCCGAACTGCGCCTCCCACAGCGTCAGCGCCTTCGGCTCGGCCAGGCTGTAGCCATATTCGAAGCCCAGCACCGCTTCTTCCGACAGCATCGAGTTGATGACTTCGTAGCCGGCCTGCGCCGCCGACAGATTGTTGAGCGGGATGTAGCGGGTCTCGTCGCGCTGGTCGTAGAGCACGGAATGGCGCTGCGAGAAGGTGCCGCGCTCGGAATCCTGTCCGGAAAGCCGGATCGGATTGCCGTCGAGCAGGATCGCGCCGAAGGCCAGCGCCTCGGCCGTCGACCAGTCGATGCCTTCGCCGGACTCGATCGCCTGACGCCGGTTTTCGAGGAAGCGGATGATCGTCTTGTGCGCTTCGAAGCCCTTCGGCACCTCGGTCAGCTTCTTGCCGATTTCCTTCAGCGTCTTGACCGGTACCGCGGTCTTGCCGCGCCTTGTCTCGTCCTGGTTGTCGGCCGTGCGCAGGCCTGACCAGGCGCCGTCGAGCCAGTCGGCCTTGTTGGGCTTGTAGTGCTGGCCGACTTCCCATTCGGCTTCCAGATGCGCGCGCCAATCGGCCTTCATCTGATCGAGCTCGGCCTGGGTGATGTGCCCTTCGGCGATCAGGCGATCGCCATAGATCTGCACCGTCGTCTTGTGGGCGCGGATGTTGCTGTACATGAGCGGCTGCGTGAAGGCCGGTTCGTCGCCCTCATTGTGGCCGAAGCGGCGGTAGCAGAACATGTCCACGACCACCGGCTTATGGAACTTCATGCGGAATTCGATCGCCACCTTGGTGGCGTGCACCACAGCCTCCGGATCGTCGCCATTGACGTGAAAGATCGGTGCCTCGATCATCTTGGCGACATCGGACGGATAGGGCGATGAGCGCGAGAAGCGCGGATTGGTGGTGAAGCCGATCTGGTTGTTGATGATGAAGTGCAGCGTGCCGGCGACGCGGTGGCCACGCAGGCCCGATAGGCCGAGGATCTCGGCGATCACGCCCTGGCCGGCAAAGGCGGCGTCGCCATGCAGCAAGAGCGGCAGCACCTTGGCCCGCTCTTCCAGCGGCACGATCTCCTCGCGGCCGCGGCCGAACAGGGAGTCCTGCTTGGCGCGCGCCTTGCCCATTACCACGGGGTCGACGATCTCCAGATGCGAAGGGTTCGCCGTCAGCGAAAGGTGAACCTTGTTGCCGTCGAACTCGCGGTCCGACGAGGCACCGAGATGGTACTTCACGTCGCCCGAGCCCTCGACCTCGTCGGGGGCCGCCGAGCCGCCCTTGAATTCGTGGAAGATGGCGCGGTGCGGCTTGGCCATCACCTGGGAAAGCACATTGAGGCGGCCGCGATGGGCCATGCCGAGCACGATCTCCTTCATGCCGAGCTGGCCGCCGCGCTTGACGATCTGCTCCAGCGCCGGGATCAGCGATTCACCGCCGTCGAGACCGAAGCGCTTGGTGCCCTTGTACTTGACGTCGATGAACTGCTCGAAGCCTTCCGCCTCGACCAGCTTCTGCAGGATCGCCTTCTTGCCGGTGGCGGTGAACGAGATCTCCTTGTCGGCGCCCTCGATGCGCGCCTGGATCCAGGCCTTTTCCTCGGGATCGGAAATATGCATGAACTCGACGCCGAGCGTCGAACAATAGGTGCGGGTGAGGATCTCCAGCATCTGCCGGATGCTGCCGAATTCGAGCCCCAGCACATTGTCGAGGAAGATCGGCCGGTCGTAGTCGGCTTCGGTGAAGCCGTAATTTTCCGGCGACAGTTCGTTGTAATCCTCGAGCGTGTTGATGCCGAGCGGATCGAGATTGGCGTGCAGATGGCCGCGCATGCGGAAGGCGCGGATCATCATGATGGCGCGCACGGAATCACGTGTCGCCTGGTGCACATCGGCGTCGGACAGCACGACACCGTTGGTGACGGCCTTGTCCTTGACCTTCTTTTCCAGGTGCTTTTCGACGATGCCCCAATTGCCGTCCAGCGCCGACACCAGCTCGCCATTGGCCTGCAGCGGCCAGGAAGGTTTCGCCCATGAAGCGCCCTTGGCGTTCCTGCGCACATCGCCGGCATCGTCCTTCAGCCCGGCGAAGAACTCCTGCCACTCGGGATTGACCGAGGCGGGATCGTCCTCATACGCCGCGTAGAGCGCGTCGATGTAATCGGCATTGCCGCCATAGAGGAAAGAGGTGAGCGAAAATTGGTCGTTGGCCTGATCTTGTCTTGCCATGTCGTTTCAGCGGAGCCTGGCTCCGTCTCCTTTCGAGGGAACAATGAGTAGCCGGTAGTGAGCGGAAAATGGAATTTTCGGCTCAGCTGCTACTCACCCGTTCTTCCCTTCTTCACTACTGACTACCTGCTACTCACTACTGCCTTAACCCTTGATCGCCTCGACCAGCGTCGTGCCCAGCCGTGCCGGCGACGGCGAAACTTTTATCCCGGCCGATTCCATCGCCGCGATCTTGTCTTCCGCGCCGCCCTTGCCGCCGGAGATGACCGCGCCCGCATGGCCCATGGTGCGTCCGGCCGGCGCGGTGCGCCCGGCGATGAAGCCGGCCATCGGCTTCTTGCGACCACGCCTGGCTTCGTCCTTGAGAAACTGCGCGGCGTCTTCCTCGGCCGAACCGCCGATCTCGCCGATCATGATGATCGACTTGGTCTCATCATCGGCCAGGAACATCTCGAGCATGTCGATGAACTCGGTGCCCTTGACGGGGTCGCCGCCGATGCCGACGGCGGTGGTCTGGCCGAGGCCGACATTGGTGGTCTGGAACACAGCCTCGTAGGTAAGTGTTCCCGAGCGCGAAACAACGCCGACCGAGCCCTTGCGGAAGATGTTCCCGGGCATGATGCCGATCTTGCATTCGTCGGGGGTAAGCACGCCCGGGCAGTTCGGTCCGATCAGCCGCGAGGCCGAGCGATCGAGCCGCGCCTTGACCTTGATCATGTCCATCACCGGAATGCCTTCCGTGATGCAGACGATCAGCGGGATCTCCGCCTCGATCGCCTCGATGATGGCTTCCGCGGCGCCCGCCGGCGGCACGTAGATGACGGAGGCGTTGGCGCCTGTCTTTTCCTTGCCTTCGGCGACAGTGGCGAAGATCGGCAGGCTCTCGCCTTTCGAGCCCGTCCAGGTCTCGCCGCCCTTCTTGGGATGGATGCCGCCGACCATCTTTGTCCCGTGGTAGGCCAGCGCCTGCTCGGTATGGAACGTACCGGTCTTGCCGGTCAGGCCCTGCACCAGCACCTTGGTATTCTTGTCGACGAGAATGGACATGGCCGCCCTTTTTAAAAACCGTTGATCGAGGAAGGCGAGACGCGCCGGTAGACGCCGCTCACCATGTCTTGCCAGTCATCGCTGCCGGCAAGTTTGAAATGCAATCGCATGCGGTAGGTGTCGGCATCGTCGAAAACATACGTCACCTTCGCAAAGCCGCGCGGCGACGACCGCTCCAGCACCAGCTCGCGGCCGTTCCATGTGCCCGTGGCGGGCGAGGACGGCACAAAGCCCATCGAATCGAACTGGTGCATGGTGACGACGCTGTTCTGCTGGTCGAAGCCGAATACATTGTGCGCGCCGAAGGAGACCGTGCCATCGCGGCGCTGCTTATAGCGCTGCACCACGAACAGACCGCCGAACTGCGCTTCCGCTGTCACTTCGCTCGTCGCCATGCCGCCATCGGCCCACTGCGTATCCGCCACCTCCTCCTCGCCGCGCCAAGCACCGACCAAAGCCTGCAGGAGCTGGTGATCGGCCGAGAGCGAAGAGAAGGGCGAGGCGTTCATCGGTCAGAGCCGCTTCAGATCGGCGACCGTCAGATCGCTCTTGGCATTGCCGGTGTTGAGTGTCGTCGCCGGTTCGAACATCAGCACCACCGGCTCTGATGTCAGCGAACGCGGCCGATGCTCGACGCCGCGCGGTACGACGATGAAGTCGCCCTCGCCGAGCTCGATCGGCCCGTCGCGAAAATCAATGGCGATCCTGCCGCGCAGCACGAGGAAGGCTTCGTCTTCATTGTCATGCGCATGCCAGTCGAAGACCTCGCCGAACTTGGCGACCTTGGCCTGGCTGTCATTCACGTCGCCGGCGATATGCGGATCGAAGACCTCAGTGATGGTCCGATCCGCCGCCTCGACCAGGTTTATCTTGCGTGGAGGCACCGGCTCAGCCCTTCACCGCCGCCACGATCTTCTTGGCCGCGTCGTCGAGATCGTCGGCCGAGACGACGTTCAGGCCGCTGTCGTTGATGATCTTCTTGCCAAGCTCGGCATTGGTGCCTTCCAGGCGCACGACCAGCGGCACCTTGAGCCCGACTTCCTTGACCGCGGCAATCACACCCTCGGCGATGATGTCGCACTTCATGATGCCGCCGAAGATATTGATCAGGATGCCCTTGACCGCCGGATCCCTGGTGATGATCTTGAACGCGGCCGTCACCTTCTCCTTGGAAGCGCCGCCGCCGACATCGAGGAAGTTGGCGGGTTCGGCGCCGTAGAGCTTGATGATGTCCATCGTCGCCATGGCAAGGCCGGCGCCGTTGACCATGCAGCCGATATTGCCATCGAGCGCGACATAGGCGAGGTCGTATTTCGACGCCTCGATCTCCTTCTCGTCCTCTTCTGACGTGTCGCGCAGTTCGAGCACATCTGGGTGGCGAAACAGCGCGTTGTTGTCGAACGACACCTTCGCGTCGAGCACGCGCAGATGCCCATCCTTCATGACGATCAGCGGGTTGACCTCGAGCAGGCTCATGTCCTTCTCGACGAAGGCCTTGTAGAGGATCGGGAACAGCGTGCCGCCGTCCCTGGCCCCGTCGCCGTCGAGCTTCAGCGCATCGTTGAGCGCCTTGACGTCCTCAGCCGTAACGCCCTTTTCCGGATCGATGGCGACGGTGATGATCTTTTCCGGCGTGTCGTGCGCGACGCCCTCGATGTCCATGCCGCCCTCGGTCGAGACGACAAAGGCGATGCGGCCGACCGAGCGGTCGACCAGGATGGAGAGATAGAGCTCGCGCTCGATGTCGGCGCCGTCCTCGATATAGAGGCGGTTGACCTGCTTGCCGGCCGGGCCGGTCTGCTTGGTCACCAGCGTATGGCCGAGCATCTCGTTGGCGTTGGCGACCACCTCGGCGACGGACTTCGCCAGTCGCACACCGCCCTTGGCGTCGGCGCCGAGTTCCTTGAATTTGCCTTTGCCGCGGCCGCCGGCATGGATCTGGCTCTTCACCACATAGAGTGGGCCGGGCAGCGCCTGTGCAGCGGCTTCCGCCTCGCTTGCCTTGAAAACCGGCACGCCTTCGGCCACCGGCGCGCCAAAGCTCTTCAGCAGCGCCTTGCCTTGATATTCATGGATGTTCATCGGGAACTATCTCCAGGTCGTTTTGCCGGGGTGACGTTTGGGCGGGTTATTTCGAGGCGAGCTGCGGCGCGATCTTGACGCAGGCCTCGGTCAGGCCCTGCACGGTCGCCACCGATGCCTCGAACATCTTCTGCTCGGCCTTGTTAAGGTCGATCTCGATGACGCGCTCGACACCGCCGGCGCCGATCACCACGGGCACGCCGACATAGGTACCCTTGACGCCATACTGGCCGGAGAGGTGTGCCGCGCAAGGCAGCACGCGCTTCTTGTCCTTGAGATAGGATTCGGCCATCTGGATCGCCGAGGCCGCCGGCGCGTAATAGGCCGAGCCGGTCTTCAGGAGGCCGACGATCTCGGCGCCGCCGTCACGGGTGCGCTGCACGATCTGGTCGAGCTTTTCCTTCGAGGTCCAGCCCATCTTGATCAGGTCGGGAAGCGGAATGCCCGACACCGTGGAATAGCGGATCATCGGCACCATGGAATCGCCGTGGCCGCCGAGCACGAAGGCGGTGACGTCCTCGACCGAAACCTTGAATTCCTCCGCCAGGAAGTAGCGGAAGCGCGCGCTGTCGAGCACGCCGGCCATGCCGACGACATGGGTCTTGGGCAAGCCCGAAAACTTCTGCAGCGCCCACACCATGGCGTCGAGCGGATTGGTAATGCAGATGACGAAGGCCTTCGGCGCGTACTTCTTCAGCCCTGCGCCGACCTGCTCCATGACCTTCAGGTTGATGCCCAGCAGGTCGTCGCGGCTCATGCCCGGTTTGCGCGGCACGCCGGCGGTGACGATGCAGACATCGGCGCCCTCGATGCCGGCATAGTCGTTGACGCCGGTCAGCCGGGAATCGAAACCATCGACCGGCGACGACTGCGCGATATCGAGCCCCTTGCCTTGCGGGATACCCTCGGCGATATCGAACAGGACCACGTCGCCGAGATCCTTGAGGCCGATCATGTGGGCGAGCGTGCCGCCGATCATGCCAGAGCCGATAAGCGCTATCTTGTTGCGTGCCATGTGAGGATGATTTCCCTTTGTCTGTGACGCGCCAACACGGCGTCGAGGAAGAGGCCGGACTGCTGCGGGGGAACCGCGAATTTCCCGCACCCAATAGCTCTGGTGCGGAATAAATTCAAACGATTATTTCGACCCCTGCATTTTCAATCGGTTAGTGTGTTTGGGATTTACGTAAACGTCAAAGTTTGTAAGCCGACTTGGGAGAATTTACACAATGGCGATTGAGATCAGAAGGCTTTATCCCGGAGATGACGCCCTTGTGATGCGGATTGCCGACGACGTGTTCGACGAGCCGGTGCGGCCCGATCGCCTGGCAAGCTATCTCGCGCAATCGGGCCATTTCATGATCGTGGCCCTGGCCGAGGACGTTGTCGTCGGCCAATGCGCGGCGGTCATGCACCGCCATCCGGACAAGGCGCCCGAACTCTATGTCGACGAGGTCGGCGTCTCGCCAGCCTTCCAGCGCCAGGGCATCGCGCGCGGAATGCTCGACGCGATGTTCGCGCTCGGCCGCGAGCATGGCTGCGAAGAGGCCTGGGTCGGCACCGAGCCGGACAATCTGACCGCCCGCGCACTTTATGAGGGGCGCAAGGAGGCGCATGGCGAGGCGGAGACCTTTGTGATGTACGTCTATCGGCTGTAGCGATTGGCCAACGCCTCCGGTCCTTCCAGGACGACGACACGATGGCGTCCGCTCAATTTGGCGCGAGTCCGCTCAAATTTGGCGCGAGCGGATGAAGGCCGCGAAGGCTGACAGGCCATCGCGAATTGCCCGCACGTTTGCCGGCTCTCGCAGGATACTTTCAACCTCCGCCGGCTTCTTGCCGAGGAGCGAGACCTCGAGCATGGCTTCTTCGCAAAGCGCGAACGACATGGTGCGCATGATCTCCGCCAGCGCCGCGCGGGCGTAGAGCGAGCGTGGCGAGGCGTGCGCCAGCATCGCCGGCTTGCCGACGGCGGCGTCCCGCGAGACCAGCCAGTCGAGCGCGTTCTTAAGGCCGCCAGGCACGCCATGGGCATATTCGGGACAGGAGACGATGACACCGTCCGCGCCGGTGACGGCCTCGATCAGATCGGAGGCCTCGCGCGGCGTCCGCTCGCCCTCGTCGTCGGGATTGAAGATCGGCAGCCGGCCAAGCCCGTCATAGACGGTGACGCGACAGCCCGCTGGCGTGTTCAGCGCCAGTGCCGCGACCAGGGCCGAATTGGTGGAGGCCGCCCGCAGGCTGCCGGATATCGCAATGAGGTTGAGCAAGGCGGACCAGTTCAGACGAATCGGGGGCCGACAACCCTACCACATCGTCTGTTTGTACTCGCCGTCGAGCCAGCGGTCGGTCGCCTCGGCCGAATCGGCCAGTGCCAACTGGTCGCGCAGGATCTGGCCGAGCGTCGGCAGCGTGGCGCGATCATGCCAGCTGTCGGGCTTCCACAAATCGGAGCGCATGAAAGCCTTGGCGCAATGCATGTAAGCGGCCTTGACCACGATCACGATGACGCTTTGCGGCTCCTTGCCGTCGACCGCAAGGCGCTCGCGCAAGGTGGCATCGACGGTGATGCGGGCATCGCCATTGACGCGCAGCGTCTCGTTCATGCCTGGTATGAGGAAGAGCAGCCCGACCGAGGGATTGCGGATGATGTTTTCCAGCGTATCCAGCCGGTTGTTGCCGGGCCGGTCGGGGATGGCGATGGTGTTCTCGTCGAGAATGGCGGCGAAGCCGGGCTTGTCGCCTTTCGGGGTCACGTCGGCATTGCCTTCGCCATCGGACGAGCCGATCAGCACGAATGGGCTCTTGCCGATGAAGGAGCGGCAATGGGCGTCCAGCGCCTTCAATTCCTTGCGGATCGAGCCATCGGTCGGGCGCGGCGTCTTGTAGATCGTCCGCAGCTCGTCCTGGGTGGTGACGAATTCCATGGCTCTCCCCTTTACAGCCTTATTTGCCGACTTTCTCTTCGCCGCCGGCCTTGTCGTCCAGCGAGTGGCGCAGGATCAGCGGCATCTGGCTGAAGGTGAAAAGAAGCGTGATCGGCATGATGCCCCAGACCTTGAACGTAACCCAGGCGTCGGTGGAAAAATTCCGCCAGACGACTTCGTTGACGAGGGCCAGGAACAGGAAGAACAGGCCCCACCGGAAGGTGAGCTTGCGCCAGCCTTCGGCATCGAGCTTGAATGCGGACTCGAAGACATAGCCGAGCAGCGAGCGGCCGAAATACAGGCCGCCAAGCAGCACGCCGCCGAACAGCGTGTTGACGATGGTCGGCTTCATCTTGATGAAGATATCGTCCTGCAGATAAAGCGTCAGCGCGCCGAAGATGAAAACGACGACCCCCGACACCATCGGCATGATCGGCAAGGTGCGGGTGAGCAGCCATGAGGCGATCAGCGCGATGGCGGTCGCGGCCATGAACAGGCCTGTGGCGACGAAGATCGGGCCGCCGAATTCAGCCAGCACGGGCAATTTCTGAGTCAGCCACTCGCCGCGCGCATTGGCGAAGAAGAAGACGAGCAGCGGCCCGAGCTCCAGCGCCAGCTTGAGCACGGGATTGATGCCTTCCTTCTTCTCTTTCTGCGGGTCGGATGGATCGCGTTCGAGAATGGGTGGGTTCATGGTTTCCTTCTAACGCACGATCCAGTCCGGAAGCCTCACTTCCGGCATCGTGCCTTGTTCAAGCCACTCCAGCGATCGCCCTGGCGAATTCGCTTGCGGAAAACGGTTCGAGGTCGTCGACCTGTTCGCCGACGCCGATGAAATAGACCGGCAATTTATGTTTTGCCGCGATCGCCACCAGAATACCGCCCCGCGCCGTGCCGTCCAGCTTGGTCATCACCAGGCCGTTGACGCCGGCGATATTGCGGAAGATCTCGACCTGGTTGAGCGCGTTCTGGCCGGTCGTGGCGTCGACCGTCTGCAGCACGGTGTGCGGCGCTTCGGGATCGAGCTTGCCCAGCACGCGGACGATCTTTTCCAACTCCGCCATCAGTTCGGTCTTGTTCTGCAGCCGGCCGGCGGTGTCGATGATCAGCACGTCGGAGCCGGCTTCCTTTGCCCGCTCGAAGGCATCGTAGGCGAGACCGGCGGCGTCGGCGCCGAGCTTCGAGGCAATGACGGGCGATTTCGTTCGTTCGCCCCAGATCTTCAGCTGTTCGATCGCGGCGGCGCGGAACGTATCGCCGGCGGCCAGCATCACCGACAGGCCGCCATCGGTCAGCTTGGCGGCTAGCTTGCCGATGGTCGTGGTCTTGCCGGTGCCGTTGACGCCGACCACCAGGATGACATGCGGCTTGTGCGAGAGGTCAAGCTCGAGTGGTTTCGCGACCGGCGCGAGCACCTTCTCCACCTCGGCCGCCATGACGGCGCGCACTTCGGTATCGGAAACATCCTTGCCGTAGCGGCTGGAGGCCAGTGAATCGGTGACGCGCAGCGCCGTTTCGACGCCCAGATCGGCGCGGATCAGCACGTCCTCCAGGTCCTGCAGCGTCTCCTCGTCCAGCTTGCGCTTGGTGAAGACGCCGGCGATGTTGCCGGTCAGTTCGCGCGAGGACCGGGCTAGGCCGTCCCGCATGCGCTGGAACCAGGATTGCCTCGGCGCCGGTTCCGGCGCCTTCTGTGGCTCGGCCTTCTGCTCGACCTTCCTGGCGACCGTCACCTTGCCGGGAACGGGTCTTGGCTCCGGGGTGGGCCGCGGGACCGATTGAGGCTCGGGCGCGACCTCGGCAACGACCGGCTGCGTCTCGACCGGTGCAGGTTGGCGAATGGGAGGGGCGATTTCAGCTGGTGGCGCTTCGAGCGCCGCTTCGACGGCAGGTCCGCGCTTTCCTTCATGCTCTCCCCGCAAACCGGGCAAGGACGGTGCTGAAGCCCCTTCCTTCGCCTCGTCCCTATACGGGGAGGTGCCGGCAGGCGGATGAGGGGCAGCGCCGGCCCTTGAAGGCTGCTCGACGGCGGCCGCCGACGGAGGCACTTCAGCCGGCGACGCCGGCGGCACCTCGACCGGTGCGGGTATCTCGGCCGGCACTTCGACTGGCGGCGTCGGCACTTCGACGGGCGCGGGTTCCGGTCGCCTCTCCGGACGCGAGGGAACGATCTCCGGCTCCGATGGCGCCGGCGGGATCTCCTGCGGCTGGGGTTCGGGCGTGGGCTCGGGAGCAACCGGCGGCGGCGGGACCTCTTCGGGCGCGGGCGGTTCAGGTGTCTCGGGCGCGGGTGCCGGTTTCTCTTCCGGCGCAGGCTCCGGCTGCCGCTCCGGTTCTGACGGAACCGTCGGCTCCGGCGCGGGCGGAATGGTCGGCGCAGGTTCGGGTGTGGGTTCCTCGGGTGTGGGTTCCTCGGGCTGCGGCCCGGGCGCGGCCTCGACCGGAGCAGACACGGTCGCCGGCACGGCTTCCGTCACAGGCTCCTCGCGCTTCAGAAACTCCGGCACGGCCTGCTCGGCCGCCGGCTTCAGCGCGTCGAGCTGGTCCCATTTGATCGGCGGCAGCGGGGCGGTCTCGTCGATGCGCTCCTCGACCACCTCCTTCTTGCCGAACGAAAATATCTTCTTGAAAAAACCAGCCATGCTTTTGTGTTCTCAGGCGGCGCGGGCGGCAAGGGGAGTGGCTATCAGCCTGATCCCGTCGTGGCCGGTTATATCAGCCTCGACGATCTCTCCCGGCGCGCCGGTGCCGAGTGCGGCAAGCGTGAACCCTTCGGTGCGGCCAAGGCCGTCGCGCTCGATCAGGACCGACTGACGGCTGCCGGCGAGCGAGGACAGATGGCGCTGGTAGACCGCTTCGCCGGCGGCGCGCAGCCGGGCGGCACGCTGCTTGACCAGCTCTCGACGCAGCTGCGGCATGCGCGCGGCGGGTGTGCCCTCGCGCGGCGAAAATGGGAAGACGTGGAGATGGGTCAGGCCGCACTCCTCGACGATCTCCAGCGAATTCTCGAACATGGCTTCGGTCTCGGTCGGGAAACCCGCGATAATGTCGGCGCCGAAGACAATGCCGGGCCGCAGCTTGCGCACATCCTCGCAAAAGCGGATCGACTGATCGCGCAGATGGCGGCGCTTCATGCGCTTCAGGATCATGTCGTCGCCCGACTGCAGCGACAGATGCAGATGCGGCATCAGCCTGGCTTCTGTGGCGAGCGCATCGAGCAAATCGCCGTCGGCCTCGATCGAATCGATGGAGGAAAGCCTGAGCCGCTTTACATCGGGCACCTGACGCAGGATGGTCTTCACCAGCTTGCCGAGCTTCGGCGCGCCTGGCAGGTCGGCGCCGAAAGACGTCATGTCGACACCCGTCAGCACGATCTCGGCATAGCCGTTGCCCGCCAGCCGCTTGACCTGCTCGACCACGGCGCCCATCGGCACCGAGCGCGAATTGCCGCGGCCATAGGGGATGATGCAGAAGGTGCAGCGATGGTCGCAGCCATTCTGCACCTGCACGAACGCACGGGCCCGGCCCTCGATGGCATCGACCATGTGGCCGGCGGTCTCACGCACCGAAAAGATGTCGTTGACGCGCGCCTTCTCGGTATCGTTGACGCCAAAATCGGGCAGCGCGCGATAGGAATTGGCCTTCAGCTTCTCTTCATTGCCAAGCACGAGATCGACCTCGTCCATGGCGGCGAATTTTTCGGGCTCGGTCTGCGCGGCGCAGCCGGTGACGATGATGCGCGCGGCCGGGTTGTCGCGGCGCGCCTTGCGGATCGCCTGCCTGGCCTGGCGCACCGCTTCGCCGGTGACGGCGCAGGTGTTGAAGATGACGGCGCCGCCATCCAGCGCGCCGAGGCCGGCATTTTCGGCCTCGCGCCGCATCACTTCGGACTCATAGGTGTTGAGACGGCAGCCGAAAGTCACCACGTCGATGCGGCCGGCCTCCTTCGCCACGTCGACGTCCTTGGCAAGGGCGGACATCACGCCGCGCTTTCGGTGTCGCGGGCCCATTGTCCGGTCGACGGATCGAAGCTGCCGGAAAATTCCCACTCGGCCGCGCCGGTCAGGATGACGTGGTCGTCCTCGCGCCACTCGACATGCAGCGTACCGCCGCCGGGGGTCAAAAGATTGACGCTGCGGCCCGTGCGCCTGGTGCGCGCGGCGGCAACGACAGCCGCGCACGAGGCGGAGCCGCAGGCCTTGGTCAGGCCGGCGCCACGCTCCCAGGTGCGGATGATCATCGAGTCGGGCGAGGTCACCTGCGCGATGGTTATGTTGGCGCGCTCGGGAAAGATCGGATGGTTTTCGAGCAGCGGGCCGAAACGATCGAGTTCATAAGTCCAGACATCGGCGTCGACCCAGAAGATGGCGTGCGGGTTGCCCATCGAGACCGCCGAAGGCGAATGCAGCACCGGCGCGTCGATCGGGCCGACCTGCAATTCGATCATGCGGGTGTCGCGGAACTCCTCGGCCAGCGGGATGTCGCGCCAGCCGAAGCGCGGCGTGCCCATGTCGACCGAGATCGAGCCGTCCGCGTGTTCGCGGGCGTTCAAGATCCCGGCCACGGTCTCGAAGGTGAAGGTCTTCTCGCCGGTCTCGGCGGCCAGCGCCTGGACGACACAGCGCATACCGTTGCCGCAGGCCTGCGCGCCCGACCCGTCGGAATTCAGGATGTCGACGAAATAAGCGGTGCCCGGCGTCCTGGCGTCGTGGATCGCCATGATCTGGTCGAACCGCGTCGAGGCATCGGCGTTGAGCGCGATGGCAGCCGCGGCCGTCACCCGATCCGCACGGCCACGCATGTCGGCAACGATGATCTCGTTGCCGATGCCGTTCATCTTGGCGAAAGGGGCCGTGCCTGCCATTGCTCCGAAACTTCCATGTCCGTTCGGCGCTATATGGCGGAAACGGGCAGGAATTACCAGTGCGCAGCCGCTTTCACGGCGAAGGTGCGGGACTTACGTTACCGCAAAGACCCCAAGCAAGATCAACAGGAAGATGATGAGCACGATGCCGATGAGAATGCGCGCGCCAGTGGCGGCCGCGCCCGCCAGCGCCGGCATGCCGAGCAGGCTCGCCGCGGCGGCGATGATCAGGAGAATGATGATCCATTTGAGCATGGGAACGCCTCGCAAGCCGGACACATTGAAACCGGTTGAAAAACGCGGCTGTCGTGCTTGGGTTCCCGAGGCCGGGAGATAGCGTCGGCGATGTCGAGGCAGCCGAGGTCGTAGAAAGTGCAGTTCTGATTGATGAAGACATTACGCCCGACGCGGATTTCGTCCCCGCCGGTGCCGTCTCCATCGGACATCGGTGGTTTTCCCGGCATCGCCTCAGCCGGCGATCTCGATATCCGTGCTGAAGGGGGCCGTCTTGCTCGAGTTCTCGTCATGCATGACGAAGTCGCACCGGTATTTGCCGGCCGGCAGGCCGTCGAGGGAGAGGTCGAGTTTGAAGAACAGTTCGCGATTGTGCGAGCGAGAGGCGATCTGAACACGGCCGACTTTTTCCATTGTGCCGAGCGTTTCGCCGGCTGCGGACACGACGGTGATGTCGACAGAGAGCGCGATCATGCTGTTGCCGAGGCCGTCCTTGCCGTAGCCATAGCCGACCGGCTCCATGTACAGCACGATTTTCTCGCCGGGCTTGTAGATGTGGTTGGCGCGCTCGCTGTAGATACCGAAGCCGGAGGCCGTGTCGACTTGCCTGACGTTCAGGACGCCAAGCGGCATCGCTTGCCAGAGCGCTTCCTGGGCGCTGCTGAATTTCTCCAGCGCACCGGCGCCATCACCCGACTGGAGCAGCTTCTCGGCCTCGGCCGCCCGATCGCTGATCTCGCCCGCGAAAGCCGCCGGCACAGAGACCGCCAGCGCCAAAAGACCTGCCATGATTGACTTCATCTGATTCCCCTATCCTGTCCGCGGATGACCATCAGCGAAAACCATGGCAGCGTAAACGGTCATTCCAGCCATCGAGGCGATCATATCCGGGGCACTTCCCAGATCTCGCCGGGCCGCAAGGCGCGAAAGCGCTCCTGTGGGATGCCTCGGCCGTCCAGCGCCTCGGCCAGCTTCCGCACCGGTTCGCCGAACGGCTCGTCGGTGAGCTGGAACGTGCCCCAATGGCAGCCGGCGGCGAAGGCTGCGTTGCACAACGACATGCCCTGGACCGCTTCCTCGGGGTTCTGGTGCTGCGGCGCCATGAACCAGCGCGGCTCGTAGGCGCCGATCGGCAGGATGGCGAAGCGGAAGCCGCCATGCCTCTCCGCCATCAGCCGGTAGTTGATGCCGCCGTGGAAGCCGGTATCACCGGCGAAATAGATTTTTCCGCCCGGCGTCTCGATGACGAAGCCGGCCCACAGCGCCATGCGCCGGTCGCGCGCCCCGCGCGCCGACCAGTGATGCGCGGGCTCGACGTGGATAGCGGTGCCGTCGGAGACATCGACCCTGTCGCCCCAGTCATGCGCGGAAAGCCGCATCCCGGGCACCGCGGCGGCGATGATGGCATCGTTGCCGAGCGGCGTCACCACCAGCGGATCGTGCTTCTCCTGCAACTGCCTCAGCGTGGCAAGGTCGAGATGGTCATAGTGGTTGTGGCTGACCAGCACGAGGTCGATCGCCGGCAGATCGCCAAGGGCGATACCCGGCGGATTGACGCGCCTGGGTCCGGCAAAGGAGAACGGCGATGTGCGCTCCGACCAGACCGGATCGGTAAGGATGTTCAGCCCGGCTGTCTGGATCAGCAAGGTCGAATGGCCGACCATGGTCACGATCAGATCGGCGCCTTCGACCGCCGCCGCCGGCTTTGCCTGCGCAAAGGGGCTCGGGCTGGCAGCCGGCCATTTAGAGCGCTGGCCGCTGAACTGCCATTTCAGCAAATCCTTGAAGGGGCCGGGCATCCGGCCGCCGGGATTGAAGAACAGGCTGCCGTCGAAATGGTCGCTGGGCGGGCCGCTGTAGTAGCGGTTGGCGGCTTTCTTTCTGGCGGCCAAGGTCTGCGCTCCGGCGGGTTTCGGTGAACTCTTTGTTTTCACTCAATTCCCAGGGGGAAAGTGCTGCGCGTTTTCCCGGGGAAGCGCCACACACCTTTCCTGGAATTGGCCATAGACATAAGCCCTGACGCGGCTGGCGCAAGCGTTTGCCGGCCGAAGACCAAGGGCGGCAAGGCGGTCTCGGCTAGGATCGCGGCATCAGGAGGAAGACGCCATGGCGATGAACCGGACCAAGACACCCTGGATGAAGGCCGAGGATTTCGGCCGCTCGCTGCCGCGCGGCATCGGCGTCAATCTGCTGGTATCGGACATGGCGGCGATGGAAGCCTTCTGCGGTGACGTGCTTGGCGCCCGCATCGTCTATGCCGACGAGGATTTCGCCGCGCTCGAGCTTCTGGGATCGGTGTTCATGCTGCATGCGGACCATTCTTATCTCGACAATCCCATGACGGGCTCCATCGCGGGTACGGAGACGCGCGGTGCCGGCATCGAACTGCGTCTCTATGGCGCGGAGCCCGACGCGATCGAGGCCGCGGCGCTGGAGCATGGCCACATCGTGCTGGCCGGCGCGATCGACAAGCCGCATGGTCTGCGCGAGTGCTATATCGTCGGACCGGACGGATATGTGTTCGTGCCGAGTGCGCCGCTCGCCGGGTGAGTGCGATAAATTTGCAACAATTCATACCGCAAACCCTATTTTAACCATATCGGGTTGAAATTTCGCCACCTTCTCCATCTTGGTGGAGGTGAGATTGCGCGGACGGTTTCCCCCCAGCCGGATCCGACGGAGGTTGTAATGAATTTTTCGAAAGGCGGCCTGGTGGCCGTATCCCTGGCGGCACTCGTTGCGAGCGGCTGCTCAACCTCACGCTTCTCGTCGATGGACGACCAGCAACCGGCGCCGCTGCAGCCAGCCCCCGCTGGCCAGGTGAGTTCCAACCAGCTGCCGCCGCCGGCCTCGCCCGGCACCACCGACCCGTCGCGGTTCCCGACCGCGCCGGCTAACACGCAAGTTGCTTCGCTGCCGCCGGACGGCGCGGCGCCCGCGGGTGCCGCCGATCTCAGCGCGGCGGCCGTCGCCGGTGTCTGGAACGTCAGCGTCTCCGGCCAGAGCTGCAAGGTGGCGACGCCGCAGACCAAGTTCGGCGCCGGTTTCCGCGCCGGGCCGCTGCATTGCCCGGCGCCGATCGACGGCATCAAGTCGTGGAACGTCGCCGGCAAGCAGCTGACGCTTTATGACGAGAATGGCGGTTCGCTGGCGCGGCTCTATTCGTCGGGCGGCTCGAAATTCGACGGCCAGACTTCCAACGGGCAACCGATCTCGCTTACGAGGTAGGAGATGCCGACATTCAGGTGATGCCGGCGGCGTGACCTCAATCTCGGCGCACCCTTTCTCTGGGCATCCTGCTCTGAACAATGACGTGATCGATGCATCTGCGTGACGGCCTTCAGACACATCCGACCGTCCGGCAGCGCTACGACCATCTGGTGGTATCAGGCGCGATCGAGCGCGATGCCGCGCAGGAAGAGATCGCCGCCGCGCTCGACCGGCTGACCGTCGAGATCTCGGCCAAGCGGCTGGCGCACAAGTCCAGTGCACTGGGCTGGCTGTTTGCGCGCAAGCGCGAGACGCATGAAGCTGTCAAGGGCCTCTACATCCATGGCGGCGTCGGCCGCGGCAAGACCATGCTGATGGACATGTTCTTCGAGCTCCTGCCGGTCAGGCGCAAGCGCCGTGTGCATTTCAACGACTTCATGGCCGATGTGCAGGACCGTATCCAGAAACACCGGCAGGCGCGCAAGGAAGGCACGGTCAGGGAAGACGATCCGATCCCGCCGGTGGCCAAGGCGCTCGCCGAGCAGGCCTGGGTGCTGTGTTTCGACGAGTTCTCGGTCACCGACATCGCCGACGCCATGATCCTGTCCAGGCTGTTCTCGGCACTGTTTGCCAACGGGGTCGTACTGGTGGCCACCTCGAACGTGGCGCCGCAAGACCTTTACCGTGACGGGTTGAACCGCCAGCTTTTCCTACCGTTCATCGCCATACTGGAACGCCACGCGCAGGTGCTGTCGCTGGACAGCGACAAGGATTACCGGCTGGAAAAGCTCGCCCGTACGCCGGTCTATGTCACGCCGGCCGATGCGGCGGCCGACCAGGCGCTCGACGAGGCCTGGCAGGCGATGACGCGCGGTGCGCCGACGGCCGAGACCTCGCTGACGCTGAAGGGACGCAAGGTGGTGGTGCCGGCCGCCGCTGGTGACGCGGCGCGTTTCACCTTCGCCGACCTTTGCGAAAAGCCGCTCGGCGCGCGCGATTACCTGGCGATCGCCGGGCGGTTTTCGACTGTTTTCATCGACCGTGTGCCGGTACTGGGCGAAGGCAAGCGCAACGAGGCCAAACGCTTCATCCTGTTGATCGACACGCTTTACGACCATCATACGCGGCTGGTGGTGAGCGCCGAGGCGCCACCGCACGCGCTTTATGTGGCCAAGCGCGGCGTCGAGGTGTTCGAATTCGAGCGAACCGCATCGCGGCTGATCGAGATGCAAAGCCGCGACTGGCTGGAGAGCTGGGCGAAGCGCCGACCGGGTGAAGGTACGGTCGGCCGACGCACGGCAGGCGCGGATACGGCCGCCGCACCTTCACCGTCCTGAGCAGAGCCCGGATTTGCGGCGCTCATCGCGCCTTGGGATTATTTCTTGCCTCTCAACGTCTCCACGTCGGTCTTGCCGACATACCAGTCGCGGGCGTTGACTTCCTCGAAGACCACCCAGACATCGTCGTTGCTAAGCCCGGTGGCGTCCATGATGGCCGCCGTGACTTTCCTGGCGATGTCAGCCTTCTTGCCGGCCGGATCGGCGGCGATCACTTCCTTGACGATGCGGATGTTGACGAATGGCATGACGCCCTCCCCTTGAATTGTGTCTGATACCGCCGACATGCGGCTTCGAACTCCGCCCCGGCGAACCGCAGGATGGTGGCTCCGGAAGCCGCGGCGAAGCGGGCGCTGTGGCTACCCGCAAAACGGCCAATAAGGGACGCCAGAGAAGCGTTTCCAGCAGACTCAATAGGTCTTGGCCCCATTCACCATCAGCCGCACCGAATAAAGCGAGGTGGTGCCGGCGATGTAGAGACAGTTCAGCTTGGCGCCGCCGAAAACGCAATTGGCGGTCACCTCCGGCACCTTGACCTTGCCGATCAGCGTGCCGTCGGGATCGTAGCAATGGATGCCGTCGGCGGCACTCGTCCAGATGCGCCCATCGGCGTCGAGCCGGAAGCCGTCGAACAGTCCGGCCGTGCAGTCGGCGAACACCTTGCCTCCGGAAACCTTCTTGCCGTGCTTGCCGACGTTGAACACCCGCATATGCGCCGGGTTCTCGGCGCCATGCGTGCGGCCGGTGTCGACGACATAGAGCAGGCTTTCGTCGAGCGAGAAGGCAAGGCCGTTCGGCCTGACCATGTCGGTGATGACAGCCTCGATATCGCCCGTGTCGGGATCGACCCGGTAGACATGGCAGGCGCCGATTTCACTCTCGGCTTTGTCGCCCTCATAGTCGGTGTCGATGCCGTAGGTCGGATCGGTGAACCAGATCGAGCCGTCGGACTTCACCACCGCGTCGTTGGGCGAGTTCAGCGGCTTGCCCTTCCATTTGGCGGCGATGGTGGTGATCGAGCCGTCATGCTCGGTGCGGCTGACGCGCCGGCCCGAATGCTCGCAGGTGACCAGCCGGCCTTGCCGGTCGACGGTGTTGCCGTTGGAATTGCCGGAGGGCTGACGGAAGACACTGACGCTGCCGTCCGTCTCGTCGTAGCGCATCATGCGGTTGTTCGGAATGTCCGACCAGACGACATAGCGGCCGGCGGCGAACCAGGCCGGCCCTTCCGCCCACCGGCAGCCGGTGAACAGCTTCTCCACCTGCGCGTTGCCGTTGAACAGGCGCCCGAAACGCGGATCGAGAACTTCATAGTAATCTGCGGCCGCCATGTTTCCTCCAGGCATCAGGTGACATTGGATCAAGCCAGCCCGCAATCGATCTGGCAAGACGGGGTAACGCTAATTTGTAAGACAAAATGGGAGGCGGCTCGCCTGCCGGCCCGGGCCGCGCGTCGTGCGGGAGCTTAGGAAGCCATTAACCGGCTATGCGCTGGCTGCAATGGTGCATTGCAACATCTTCTTTTTGCAACGCACCATTCCTATGTCATGATCCGTACCGATCAAGGGAGGAAGAAACGGCCGCGCCGAATGCGGCACAGAAGGAACCTTGCTATGATCTTCAACGACCTCGTGACCCGCGCTCGCACCAGCATCGCCAAGCGCAAGCACTACAATCGCCTCATCGCCGAAATCGACAGCTTCTCCAGCCGCGATCTGGCCGACATGCGCGCCGACCGTTCGGAAATGCTCTACCAGATCCACAAGCAGATCTACGGCTGAGCAACCCATCACGTTTGTCGTCCTCGGGTCGCCGCGACGGAGCTTCGCTCCTGCTCGCCCGTGGATGACGAAGGTGGGTCGGGCCTACTGAAAATTACGCCCTTTGGGCATGACCCTCTCCGCCTCTTCCGACAGCGTTGCGAGATCCCGTTCGTCTTTCAGCATCGCGGGCCGAATTGCGGGTTGGCCGGAGCGGTCCGAAGGATCGGCGGCCGGCAGTGCGGCCGCACCGACCTTCTCCAGCAGCACGGTCAGCCAGGGCGTCAGGTCCTCGATCTTCTCGGCGACGATATGGACGACACCTGATTCCGACTGCAGTTTTCCGGTGACCTTCACAAACCGGGCACCCATGACGATGGGCCGGAAACGGGTGAAGGTCCTTTCCCAGAAGATGACGTTGGCGACGGCCTTGTCGTCTTCCAGCGTGAGAAAGATCGCGTTGCCCTTGCCGGGGCGCTGGCGCACCAGCACCAGCCCGGCAACGGAGACCCGCCTGCCGTCGCGCACGGAAGGCAGGCTGGCATTGGGAGTGATGCCGGCGCGGTCGAGCCGCTCGCGCAGGAAGGCGACCGGATGCGCCTTCAGCGACAGGCCGAGCGAGCGGTAGTCATGGATGACATGCTCGCCGAGCGGCATTTTCGGCAGCTTCGTCTCGGGCTCCAGCTCGCGCAGGCTGAGCGCCGGCTGGTCGAACAGCGGCAGCTTCTCGGCGGCACTCTTGCCGTCAAGCGCGCGGACCTCCCATAGTGCCGCGCGGCGGTCGAGGCCGATGGAACGAAAGGCGTCGGCCTGCGCCAATTTCTCGATCTCGTCGACATTGAGGCCGGAGCGCAGCCAGACATCCCGGACCGTCGAGTAGCCGGCGCCGCGCCGCTCGACGAAAACCTCCATGCGTTCCTTGGAAAGTCCCTTGATCTGCCGGAAGCCGAGCCGCACCGCATGCTGAGTCTCGATGACACCGTGCATTTCGGCATGACGCGGCAGGATGCGGGCCGGGTCGAAAAGCGCCTTTTCCAAAGTGCAGTCCCAGACGGAGAAATTGACGTCGACCTCGCGGATGTCGACGCCATGGTCGCGGGCGTCACGCACCAGCTGCGCCGGCTGATAGAAGCCCATCGGCTGCGAATTCAGGATCGCGGCGCAGAACACGTCCGGGTAGAAGGTCTTGAACCAGCAGGAGGCATAGACGAGCAGGGCGAAGGAGGCGGCGTGGCTTTCGGGAAAGCCATACTCGCCAAAGCCCTCGATCTGCTTGAAACAGCGCTCGGCGAAGTCCTTTTCGTAGCCTCGTCCTGTCATGCCGTCGATCATCTGCTGGCGATAATTGCCGATCGTGCCGGTGCGCTTGAAGGTGGCCATGGCACGGCGCAGTTCATCGGCCTTGCCCGGTTTGAAGCCGCCGGCGACGATGGCGATCTTCATCGCCTGCTCCTGGAACAGCGGCACGCCCAGCGTCTTGCCGAGAATCTCTTTCAGCTCCGCCTTGGGATATTCGGGTTTTTCCTTGCCTTGCCGCCGGCGCAGATAGGGGTGCACCATGTCGCCCTGGATCGGGCCCGGCCGTACGATCGCCACCTCGATGACGAGGTCGTAGAATTCGCGCGGCTTGAGACGCGGTAGCATCGACATCTGAGCACGCGATTCGATCTGGAAGACGCCGAGCGTATCGGCACGGCAGATCATGTCGTAGACACGGGAATCCTCCTTGGCGATCGTATCCAGGGTCAATGGCCTGCCATAATCGTCTCTCACGCCGTAATGGGTCTCGAGCAAAGTGAAAGCGCGCTGCAGGCAGGTCAGCATGCCGAGCGCCAGGATATCCACCTTGAGGATTTTCACCGAATCGAGATCGTCCTTGTCCCATTCGACCATCTTGCGCTCGTCCATCGCCGTCTTGACGATGGGGACGATCTCGTCGAGCCGGTCCCTGGTGATGACGAAGCCGCCGACATGCTGGGAGAGGTGGCGGGGAAAGCCCATGATCTCGTTGGCGCGTTCCATCACATGCCGTGACACCGGATCCCTGCGGTCGAGGCCGCCGGCCCTGGCTTCCTTCTCGCCGAGTTCCGAGGTCGACCAGCCCCAGATCGAGCCGGAGAGAGACGCCCTGACATCCTCCGAAAGGCCCATCGCTTTCGACACTTCGCGCAGCGCCGAACGGCCGCGATAGCTGATGACGGCGGCGGCGAGTGCCGTGCGTTTGGAGCTGTATTTCGTATAGATGTACTGCATCACCTCTTCGCGCCGTTCATGCTCGAAGTCGACGTCGATATCCGGCGGCTCGTTGCGTTCCTCGGAAATGAAACGCTCGAAGAGCGTGTCGATCTTGTCCGGCCCGACCTCGGTAATGCCAATGCAGAAGCAGATAATCGAATTGGCCGCGGAGCCGCGGCCCTGGCAGAGAATGCCTTCGCCTCGGGCGAATTTGATGATGTCATGGACGGTCAGGAAATAACGGGCGTAATTCAGCCGCTCGATCAGGGCGAGCTCTTCCTGGATTCGTTTTATCACGCTGGCGGGGATACCGCCGGGAAAGCGCCGGGCCGCACCTTCCCGAGCCAGTCGCTCCAGCTCCGCCTGCGGTCCGAGACCCGATTCCGTCGGCTCGTCGGGATAATTGTACTGAAGGTCGCCGAGCGAGAAGGTCAGCTCTTGCGCAAACCGCAGCGTCTCCGCCAGCGCTTGCGGATACCGGCGGAACAGGCGCGCCATTTCCAGCGGCGGCTTCAGATGGCGTTCGGCATTGGCGGTCAGTTCCAGCCCCACCTCGGCGACCGGAACATTGAGGCGGATCGCGGTCAGCACGTCCTGCAGCGGGCGCCGTTCGGCCGTGTGGTAGAGCACGTCGTTGGTCGCCATCAGCGGGATGCCGGTGCTCTCGGCGAACGCCGCCGCCTGCTCGATCCGGAAGCGATCATGGCCGGCATAACAGGGTGAGACGCCGAGCCGCAGGATCCTGCCGAAGCGATCCCTGAGTTCACGGAGCAAAGCCAGACTGTCTTGCGCGCCGGCCGCCAGATCGGGCAGGACCGCCAGCGACATTCGGTCCCCCCATTCGAGCAGGTCGTCGCGCCGGAGCAGGGTGGCGCCCTTTTCGGTCTCGTCACGCAGATTAGCCTGGGTGAGCATGCGGCACAGATGGCCCCAGCCCGCACGGTCCCTGGGATAGGCGAGAATGTCCGGCGTGCCGTCGCCAAAAACCAGCCGGCAGCCGGGATGGTAGGCAAGCTTTTCGACCTTGGCCTGCTGCCAGGCGCGCACCACGCCGGCGACGCTGTTGCGGTCGGCGAGCCCGATCGCGGAGAAGCCCATGAGCTTGGCCGCGACCACCAGCTCCTCGGGCTTGGAGGCGCCGCGCAGGAAGGAGAAATTCGACTGGATGCCGAACTCGGCATAAGGAATGACGGTCAGCGCGTTCATGCGAAGACCCCATGCATGAACCAGCGCGGCGGGGTTTGCGAGACGCCGCCGTAAAGGCCTTGCCGGTAGAGCCAGTAGCGGCGGCCACCGGCATCCTCGATGCGGAAATAATCGCGTGTCGACGCCGCCGCGTCGCCCGGCGCCTCGCGCCACCATTCGGCGGCGATGCGCTCCGGCCCTTCGGCGCGCGTCACACGGTAAAGCGCGCGGCGCCAACGAAAATGCAGCGGCGGTCCCTCCGGCATTTCGGTGGCCGGCACCTCGATGGGCTCGGGCGAACGGAACAGCCGGATCGGTCGTTCCGGCGGGAAGATGGTCATCGGCGCCTGCATCCTGTCCGGCTTCTTGGGTGGTGTGGTCCGGCGCGGGGCTTCGGTGAAGGGAATGACGGCGACGGCGCGTTCCGGCAGGTGGCTTTCCACGGGAACCGGCTGCAGAACCGCGCCCTCGCCGAGGCGGGCGCGGATACGGTCGGCGAACAGGGCGATGTCGGCGCCGTCATCGGCCGCTTCGCCGGTCAGATCGGCCTGCTGCATGTCGAAAGCGGCGACGGCCAGCACCGAGAGGCGCACCAGGTCGAAGCCAAAGCCGGCATCGATATGCTGCTCGAGTGCCGCCAGCCTTTCATGGAACAATTTCCGGATCAGCAAGGGTTCGCGCATCGGCCGCGAGGTGCCGAGCGCGATGCGGCTGACGGCGCCGTCGACGCGAAAAAGCAGCAGCGCCAGGCTCCTTGCGCCTTCGCCGCGGCGTTCCAGGTCGGTCTTCAAGGTCGTCGCCAGCATGCCGACCAGCCGCTCTATCTCCTCCGTCAGCGTGACGGGCTCGGCGAGATGACGCTCGACCGAAAGCGGCGCGACGGGAAGACGCGGTGAGATCGCCTCGTCGAGACGACCAAGCGCCTGGTCGAGGCGCTGGAGCAGCAAAGCGCCGAAGCGGCGGGCGAGCGGCGCGCGCGGTGCCGTCATGACGGCACCCGCCGTGCGCAGCCCCACGCTTTCCAGGCTGGTACGGGTTTCCGGCGCTATGCGAAGGGCGGCCAGCGGCAAGGGCGCGAGCAGGGCTTCCTCCTCGCCTGATGGAACGATGCGGTCGCCGCAAAAGCGGGCCGCCGCCCAGGCCGCCCCGGGCGTGCCGGCAAGCCCGGCGCGGACGTCGAAACCCTGCTGGAAGAAGCGCGACAGGATTTCGTCCAGCATGGCGCGTTCGCCGCCGAACAGATGGGTGCAGCCGGTGACGTCGAGGAACAGGCCGTCGATGCCGTCCAGCGCCACCAGCGGCGTGTAGCGGTCGCACCAGTCGGCAAGGCCCTCGAGCAGGCGCCGGTCGGCCTCCGGATCGGCTTCGACGATGTCGATCGACGGATGCATGGCGCGCGCATCGGCAATCCCCATGTCGCGCTTCAGGTGCAGCGCCTCAGCCCGCGCGTCGAGGGCCGAGATGCGCTGCGCGTTGCCCTGGCGATGGCTGATCACGAGCGGTGGATGAGATGGCTGCGGATGATCCGGCGGCCGGGAACGCCAGGATTTCCCCAGACGCTGCCGCAGGATCCTTTCTGTCGCGAGATAGGGAAACCACAGGGACAGGATTCTCTGCCCATTCGTTGCTTGCCCTGCGTCTTTCCTCGCCCCTTCTTTCATCGAATCTGCGTTCATCGGGGTTCCACTCCAGTGTGAATTGTCCAGGCAGGGCCGTGCGGCTCTTGCCGATGCTGATGGTGAAGGCCGGGTGGCCGATCGAGCCGGCGAGCGGCCCGGCGACTGTTTCGCGCGGCACGGCCGGCGCCGAAGCGACAATCAGACGAACAGGCGCCGCCGTCGGTTCGGGCTCGGCCGCTTGTCGCAGCAGGAACACCGGCCGGCCGGCACCTTGCGCCCGCGCATGCAGGCGGCGTGTCGCGGTCAGGTCCAGCCGCTGCGGATTGCCGCGGATCTCCAGGATGACGGCTGCAAGCGCGGTCATGCGGGCCGCCTCCTCGGCGATCCACAGCGCATCGACAAGCCTGGGCGCCTCGGAAAACAGCAATTGCTGGGGCTCGATGCCGAACGAGGCATGCAGCCCCCTGGCATAGGGAAAGCCGGCCTCATGGAAAATTTCCGATGTCCCGATCCACAGGATGGGCAGCCCCTGCGCCTGGTTGAGGATCAGGCTGACGATCGACAGAGCGAAACCGGCGACGGCGCCCGCATCGCGGGTTTCCAGGCCATGGATTTCGGTCAGGGCGGCTTTCGGTAGGCCGCCGCTGAGCGCGGCATCGAGCCGCTCGATGCCGATGGGCAGGAAAGCGTCCGGCAAGACCGCGGCAAGCCCGCGCCGGACGATCGTCAGATCGCTGCCGGCGTCAGCAAGGGGCGCGCCAGCCGGCGCCTGCAGGCGCTCGGGCAGTGTTCCCTCGATCTTCGCGATCTGGCGGCGCAGGGCAAAAACAGTCTCCCGCGCCACGGCGGTCATCGCCATGACGGTCAGCTTCCACTCACGATTGTTCCTGTTATGTTCCTATAGATTCCAGAGGGGATCGGAAGAGTCAAGCAGACTCATCAAGGAATTTATTCCTCTTCCTGCGCGACACCGGCGTACAGGCGTCATTTGCCTCGACCAGCGCGAACGCCTATATGCCGGGATCAAAGGACAAAGCATGGCCCGCATCTACAAGACCCGCACCTGGCATGGTGAACTTGCGCCCTCGATGGAGGAATTGGAGTTCCTTGCCCTGGAGGCCTACGCCCACCTGCCGGAGGATTTTCGCAAGCTGACCGGCGAGATCGTCATCCAGATCGCCGAATTCCCGACCGACGAGATCATGGACGACCTGTCGCTGGAAACGCCGTTCGACCTGCTCGGCCTGTTCGAGGGGCGCGGCATCGCCGAACGCTGGAATCCGCAAACCGGCGAAGGCCCGAACCGCATCACGCTCTACCGCCGCGCCATGCTCGACTACTGGGCCGAAAACGAGGAAACGCTGGGCGACATCGTCACCCACGTGCTGGTCCACGAGATCGGCCACCATTTCGGCCTGTCGGACGATGATATGGAGAAGATCGAAGAGGCGGCTGAATAGTCCGTACCTTCGTCTTCCTGGCTCTATGCCGCTTCGCTTCTTGCTTCGCCCTAGGTGACGAAGAGAGAAGTTACCGCGCTTCCCTTCTCAGTCGATATCCCTAACCATGTTGGTCTCAGCATGGTCGGTGAGCCGCCGCTATGGTCATCGATTGGCCGGATCACCGCCTTGCGCAATTATACAAGTTTTGATATAAATCCACCAATGCCAGTAACAAAGCGCTTAGAGTTTCTCGGAGATTCTCTTGCCCAGCTCCGGGATTTTCCAGAGGCGGCACGCAAGGAAACGGGCGTTCAGCTGCATAAGGTGCAGCTCGGACTAGAGCCAAGCGACTGGAAGCCGATGACGACGGTCGGCCCAGGTGTGCGGGAATCCGCGTCCGCGACGCCACCGGCGCGTTCCGGGTGCTTTACGTCGCGAGCATAGGCGACGCTGTCTATGTGCTGCACGCCTTCCAGAAGAAGACGCAACAGACAGTGAAACGAAACTTGGATCTTGCCGCATCCCGGTTCAGACAAATCTAGTGGAGGTAAGGACGATGGACCGTCAGAGTTTTGAAAACGTGTGGGACGCACTGGAGGAGACTCCGGCCGAGTCCGCCAACATGACCATGCGCTCCAACTTGCTGATCGCTATCGAACAGCGGGTGCGGAGTTGGGACGTTACCCAGGCCGAAGCAGCCAACCGGCTTGGGATTACCCAGCCACGCCTTAGCGACCTCCTGCGGGGCAGGATCACGAATTTCAGTCTGGACACGTTGATCAATCTTGCCGCGCTGGCCGGACTTACCGTGCGTCTTGATATTGTCGAGGCCGCCTGATGCTCTCCTTGCCAGCGGCTACCAGTCGCTGAGCTTCGTATCCGGCCCGTATTCCTGGCCATCGACATCCTTCACCACGGCCTGGCCGCAGCGCATGGTCTTGGTCTTCTTGTCGTAGGCGTAGGTCGGCGAGCCGAACAGGTGCCAGCCCTTGTTCAGCGCCGCCGTCACCTTATGGCAGAAGCTGGCGTCGTCCGGGGCGGTGAGAAAGCGGTAGAGTTTCATCGTCCAATTCCTGTCGTGTATCCCAAATCGGCGAATATCATGCGCCGATGGCGGCCGCTTTCGCCAGAAGTTTTTCAGCTTGCGCCAAGTGCAACCGCTCGACCATCCTGCCATTCAGCGCGATGACCCCCTTGCCACTGTTTTGCGCAAGCGCGAAGGCATCCTTCACCGCGCGCGCCTCGGCCAGCGCCTGCGCCGACGGAGCGAAGGCACGGTTGGCCGCCTCGACCTGCGATGGATGGATCAGCGTCTTGCCGTCGAAGCCCATGGCGGCTGCCTGCGTGCACTCACGCGCGAACGCATCCGGGTCGCGGAACTCGTTGAACACCCCATCGAGCATGTCGATCCCGCCGGCGCGTGCCGCCAGCAGCATCTGCATCAGCCATGGCAGCAGATAGGCGCGATCCGGCGTCGCCAGCACGCCGGTATCCTTGATCAGGTCATTCGTTCCGGCGATGAAACAATCCAGGCGTGAGGCGGGGTCGCGGCCGAGTTCGGCGATGGCGCCGATGTTGAGCATGGCCTTGGGCGTCTCGATCATCGCCCATAGTTTCACGCTGTCCGGGGCAAAATTATCGTCCAGCACATCGCCGACTTCGAGCATGTCACGCGGCGTGTCGACCTTCGGCAGCAGGATGCCGTCCGGCTCCGCCTTGGCCACGGCCGCAAGATCGTCAGTGCCCCATTCGCTGGACAGCGCATTGACGCGCACCACCATCTCGCGGCGCCGGCCATTGGCATCAGGGCGGTTGGCGAAAATGCCGGCCAGTTTTTCGCGCGCGGCGATCTTGTCGGCGGGGGCGACGGCGTCCTCGAGGTCGATGATGACGGCGTCGCAGGCAAGCTGCGCGATCTTGGCCAGCGCCTTGTCGTTGGAGGCCGGGACATAGAGCACGGAGCGGCGCGGTCGGTAGGTTTCGGTCATGCCAGATCTATGCCGTGTGTGGTCGGGCGAGGCAAGCCGCCAGCCCTGCACGAAAACTGCACGCGCCTGCGGAAAACCTCCTCCGATCCGCCGCATCGCTTTCCTGCAGGCCTGCGACACAGGCGGCATGCACAAGCGAGCAAAACCCCGTCTACCTTACCGACTGCGCAGCGAAGGCTGGTGGCTGGTCGACCCGCAACGCGCCAACCCCGCTGCAATTCCCATCCCAACTGTCCGCAAGAGCCCGCCGCCATCGCGAAGGAACGCCATCAGGAAGATCAGGCCGTGACCTCTTTCTTCCGCGCCGCGCCAAGCTATTGCAGCCGCTTCGGCGTCGCCGTGCTGCTGGTCGCGCTCGCCGATTTCCTGTTCTACGGCCAGCCCGCCGGCATCACGGTTCTGCTGTTCGCCATCCTGATTGCCGCCGCGATGGTTGCCGTGCATCCCGCCGCCTTCAGCGACGGCAAGGTGTGGCTCAAGTCGGCCACCTTGCTTGTCGCGCTGTTGCCGCTGGCCGAGACTGTCAGTCCCTTGTCCGTCTGGATCGCTCTTGCCGCGCTGGTGGCGTTCGCGCTTTCGCTGCGCGGCCGGCTGCGACACCGCACGCCGCGCATTGCCGGCCAGATCGTGCTGTTCGGACTGGCGGCGCCGGTCCGGTTCCTCGGCGATTTTCTCCAATGGCGAAGAGCGGCGCGGCGGTTCGGCGGACATCGCATAAGGCTGGCGGCAATCGCGGTCTGGGTAATGCCGCTGACGCTGGGCGCGGTCTTCGTCGCCCTTTTCGGCGCCGCCAATCCGGTCATCGAAGACTGGCTGTCGCTGATCGATCTGATGAAGCTGCTCGAGCTTATCCAGCTGACGCGGATTGCCTTCTGGCTATTCGTGCTTGCCGGCGTCTGGGCCTTTCTGCGGCCACGCCTGCCGCGCTTTCACCGCCGCATCGCCAGGCTAAATCACCCTCCTGCCGATGTCCAGCCAGCGGCCGACAGGCACGCCGTCGAGGATATCGTCTTCGGCAAGGCCGCCATCCTGCGCGCGTTGATCGTCTTCAACATTCTGTTTGCGCTGCAGAGCGGGCTCGACGCCACCTATCTGTGGGGCGGGGTCGCGCTTCCCGATGGTTTGAGCTACGCCGCCTACGCGCATCGCGGCGCCTATCTCTTGATCGCCACCGCGCTGCTGGCCGCCGGTTTTGTCCTTGCGGCGCTGAGGCCCGGCAGCGAAACATCGGCCGACCCGCTCATCCGTCGGCTGGTCTATGCCTGGGTGGCGCAGAACATCATGCTGGTCGTCTCGTCGATCCTGCGGCTCGACCTCTATGTCGGCATCTATGCGCTGACCTACTGGCGCGTCGCCACTTTCGTCTGGATGGGACTGGTGGCGGCCGGCCTTGCGCTGATCATCGCCCGTATCGCGCTCGGAAAATCCAGTGAATGGCTGCTCTCCGCCAATCTTCTGACGTTATCCCTAACGCTGTATGTCTGCTCTTTCATCAACTTCGCAGCCATGATCGCCACCTACAATGTCGACCATTCCCTCGAAATGAGCGGCCAAGGCATCCCGCTCGACGTCTGGTATCTCCGCTCGCTCGGGCCGGACGCGTTTCCAGCGCTCGATCGCATCTTCGATCGTCAGCGCGGGACGGCCAATGCCGGTGCCGTCGGCGAACTGGCAAGGTTGCGCGGTGTCGATGAAGGCTGGTATCGCGGCCTGCAGGAAAACTGGCGAAGCTGGAGCTTCCGCGACTGGCGCCTGCTTCGCTATCTCGACAACAGGCGGCCTATTGTTCCCAGCGTCGCAGAACCCGTGCCGGATCGCTAATCCATGCCGCATCACATCCTCGTCGCCGACGATGACCCGCATATCCGCGAAGTGATCTGCTTCGCGCTGGAAAAGGCCGGCATGAAAACGGCTGCCGTCTCCGATGGCGCCGCCGCCCTGCAGGCAATCGAACGAAGCACACCCGACCTTGTCGTGCTCGACATCGGCATGCCGGAGATGGACGGGCTGGAGGTCTGCCGGCGGCTGCGTCACACATCAGACGTGCCGGTGTTGTTCCTGTCCGCGCGCGACGAGGAGATCGACCGCATCCTCGGGCTCGAAATGGGTGGCGACGACTATGTCACCAAACCGTTCAGCCCGCGCGAACTCGTCGCCCGTGTCAACGTCATCCTGCGCCGCGCCCGTCCGGCGGCGCCGGAACTGGCCGACGACAGGCAGTTCGCGCAGGGAAAGCTCACCCTGGCGCCGGCCAGCCACGCGGCCGCCTTCGACGGCAAGCCGCTCGCCCTGACGGCGATCGAGTTCTCGATCCTGAAAGGGTTTCTGGCGCGGCCCACCCATGTGCTCGACCGCGACGCGGTGATGGCCAACGCCTATGCCGGCAAGATCCATGTCGCCGACCGCACCGTCGACAGCCATATCCGCAACATCCGGGCCAAGCTGGCGGCCGTGGGGTGCCCGGAGGTCATCGAGACCGTGCATGGCGTCGGCTTCCGGCTCGGCCGATGCGGCTGACGACATCAAGCAAATCGATTGGCAGCAAGTGGATCGGCCGCAAATGGCGGCCTCGCCTCGCCACCGTCGTCGTCGCCATCCTGATCCTGGTAATGTCCCTGCCGCTGGTCGGCCTGTTCTTCTTCCGCCTCTATGAGAACCAGCTGATCCGCCAGACCGAGGCAGAACTGATCGCACAGGGCGCGGCCGTCGCCGCCATCTATGCGCAGGAGGTCCGCGACGCCGGCATTTCACCGGAAAAGCTTGGCGTGGCGATGCCGCCGGCCAATGGCTATGCGAGCCGAGGCGCCAATCTCGATTCGCCCTATCGGCCGATCGAGCCGCAGCTCGATCTCGCCTCGGACTACGTGCTTGCGACCCGGCCGGCGGGGATCCCCGCCACGGTCGATCCCGCTTTCGCCACGATCGGCGCGCGGCTGGCGGGCATTCTCGACGCGACGCAGAAGACCACGCTGGCCGGCTTCCGGCTGCTCGATCCCCGGGGTGTCGTGATTGCCGGGCGCGACGAGATCGGGCAGTCGCTTGCCGGGGTCGAGGAGGTGCGTGAGGCGCTCGCCGGGCGCTATGCCAGCGCGCTCCGGCTGCGCATCCCCAACCAGCCGGCGCCGCCGCTCTATTCGGTCAGCCGCGGCACCAGGGTGCGCGTCTTCGTCGCTTTGCCGGTGGCCGTCGACGGCAAGGTCGCCGGCGCGGTCTATGTGTCGCGGACGCCCAACAACATCATAAAACATCTCTATGGCGAACGCGGCAAGGTGACGGCGGCGGCGATCGCCATCCTAGGCGGCACGCTGCTCATCGGCCTCGTCTTCCTGCGCACCGTCAGCCGTCCGATCTACGCGCTGATCGACCGCACCCAGCGCATCGCCGCCGGCGAGCGCGACGCGATCCGGCCTCTCGACCACCATGGCACGCGAGAAATGGCTGAATTGTCCGCCGCCTTTCTCGACATGGCCGAAAAACTGCAGGCGCGCTCGGATGCCATCCAGACCTTCGCCACCCATGTCTCGCATGAACTCAAATCGCCGCTGACGGCGATCCAGGGCGCGGCCGAACTGCTGCGCGATTCAGGCAGCGCGATGGGCGATGACGAGCGGCGGCGCTTCTCCGACAATATCGTCACCGATGCGGGGCGGCTCAACCTTTTGGTCCGGCGGCTGCTCGATCTGGCGCGGGCCGAAAACCTCGCACCCAGCGGCGAAAGCACCTCGGTCGGCGCGGCGCTGGCCCTGCTTCCCGTCGACACCAGGTTGGCGGTTGAAGTCCAGGCCGGTGGCGACCTGGCCTTGCGCATCTCGGCCGAGAACGCGGCGATCGTGCTTGCCAACCTCATCGACAATTCCGCCAGGCACGGCGCGACGCTGGTTTCGATCACCGCCGCAAGCGCCGGCGGCAAGGCGACCGTGCTGGTCAGCGACGACGGCGCCGGTATCTCGCCAAGCAACCAAGCGCGCATCTTCGAGCCGTTCTTCACCACGCGACGCGATACGGGCGGCACCGGCATGGGGCTTGGCATCGTGCTGGCCCTCCTGAAAGCGCATGATGGTACGATCCGGCTGGTTGACTCCGAGCGCGGCACGCGCTTCGAGATCACTTTGCCGGTCGCGTAGATTGCGAACGGCGGATCGGAGAAAAAAGTGCGCTACGACATCGTCATCATCGGCGGGGCCATCGTCGGGTCCTCGATCGCCTACTATCTGCGCGAGGAAGGGTTTTCCGGCTCGATCGCGCTGATCGAGCGCGACCCGCAATTCGCCCATGCGGCGACGACGCTGTCCATGGCCTCGATCCGCCAGCAATTCTCCATTCCGCAAAACATCCGCCTGTCGCAGTTCACGCTGAAACTGTTTCGGCGGCTGAAGGAAGAATTCGGCACCGACGCCGATATCGGTTTTCGCGAGGGCGGCTACCTCATCCTTGCCGGCGAGGCCGGGCTGCCGATCCTGAAAGCCAACCACGAAGCGCAGGTCGCCGAGGGCGCCGACATCCTGCTCGAGGACGCCGACCAGCTGACGCGCCGCTTCCCCTGGCTGTCGGCCGAAGGCATCACCGCCGGCGCCTATGGCCGGACCGGCGAGGGCTGGTTCGACGCGCATGCGATGCTGATGCTGTTTCGCAAGGCGCTGCGGCAGAAGAAGATCGACTTCATCAGCGCGTCGGTCACCGGCGTCGAGCGGCAGGGTGACCGCGTCACCGGCGTCAGCCTCGACAATGGCGATCGGCTCGAGGCCGGCACCGTCATCAATGCCGCCGGGCCGAATGCTGGCAAGGTCGCCGCCCTTGCCCAGCTTTCGCTGCCGGTCGAGCCGCGCAAGCGCAACGTCTTCGTGTTCGACGCGCGGGACAAATTCACTGACATGCCATTATTGGTCGATCCCTCCGGCATCTATGTCAGGCCGGAAGGCTCGGTCTACCTCACCGGCGGCGCCGAGCCGGAAGAGGGCGACGGCCCGGCCGACCCCGGGGACTTCGACGTCGACTGGCCGCTGTTTGAAGAGGTGATCTGGCCGGTGCTGGCAACCCGCATCCCGGCCTTCGAGGCGATCAAGGCTACGCGCGCCTGGGCCGGGCACTACGACTACAACACGCTGGACCAGAACGCCGTGATCGGCCCGCACCCGCAAGTGACGAATTTCCTGTTCGCCAACGGTTTCTCCGGCCATGGCCTGCAACAGGCGCCGGCGGTCGGCAAGGCGCTGGCCGAACTGATCGTGCATGGCGGCTACCGGACGATCGACTGCTCGGCATTTGGCTACGCGCGTGTCGCCGAAGGGCGGGCCTTCCGGGAATTGAATGTGATTTGAGGTCAGGGGCTGCCTCGCGGGTTTGCCAGGCGCTCAGTTTCTTCGTCATTCCAGGGCGGAGCAGGAGCGAAGCGACGTCGCGGAGACCCTGGAATCCATGCCGTTACCGTTGTCGTAGTGTTCTAACGGCGCAGAACGAAGGGGGTGCCGATTGGCGCGTATTGTCGCGACAAGTCGACGTCGCGGCATGGATTCTAGGGTCTGCGCGACGTCGCTGCGCTCCTTGCTTCGCCCTAGAATGACGAAGTCTGGGCGTCAACCTTGAGCGCGTTGCCCAGCGCATTGCCTCCGGCCGTGTTGTCGAAGATTCCCCAGACCTCGGCACCCGAAGCGGCCGCCGCCTCGACTTGCCGGCTGAATCGGTCGAGGCTTTCAGCATCGTAGTCGGAGTAGTAGACGCGCGGCGCGCCGTGCCAGCGGAAATAGGCGATGCCGGGCCAGCCGCCCGGCATCGCCGCAGGTGGCACCGGAGCGGGATCGGCGGCAACGCGCGCGATCCGGCGATCGGCCAGAAGCGCTTCAGCCTCTGCTTCGAACCAGCTGGGATGGCGCGGCTCGCAGACCAGCCTAGTTTCGGTTCGGGTGCCCACCATGTCGAAGAAAGCGCTCGCGACATCGGGCTCGAAGGGCAGGCTCGGCGGCAGCTGCACCAGAAGCACGCTGAGCTTTGCGCCGAGACCTTCGACCTCCTGGAGAAAGCTTTGCAAAGGGTCGTTGCAGTCCACGAGACGGCGCTCATGCGTGATCGCCTTCGGCATCTTGACCGCGAAGCGGAAGTGCTGCGGCACGGCGTGTGCCCAGCGTTCGTAAGTCTCGCGACGGTGCGGCTTGTAGAAGGACGTGTCGATCTCGACGATCGGAAAGTGCCGGGCGTAGCGTTCGAGATGCGATCCCGGTTGCGGGAAATTATTCTTGTATCGTGTCGGAATGCCCCAGCCAGCCGTGCCTATGAAACATGCCTGTTTTCCCATGCAAGGGATGTGGACCAGAAGAGGCATGGGTCAAGGCGTGCGGAGGGTGCGTGACGACGCTCGCCGATCAGGCCGCGGCCAGCCTACCAGCCTCGACATGCGCCTGCAGCCAGGCCAGCACCCGGGCCCAGTCCTCGGCATGTTCAGCCGCCGCCTCTTGCCGCCCGCCAAAGCCGCCATGGCAGATGGTGACGCGCGTGCCGTCGGCGATAGGCTCCAGCAGCCAGGCGACCCTGGTTTGTCGCCGGCCAAGCGTGGGATGGTCCCAGCCATGGGCCCACGTCTGCACGATCCGGCGCGGTGTTTCGATTTCGAGGAATTCGCCGCCGGCCGGCAGGTCCCTACCGCCGGCCGTGCGCACGACAACAGTCCAGCGGCCGCCGACGCGAAGGTCGGCCGACCAGTCGGCCATCCGGTAGGTATCGGCTGACCCCCACCATTGCTCGGCTTCCTTGCCGACCAGCGCCCCGAAGACGCGTTCGGGAGGCGCGCCGATCTCGGCCGATGCCATGATCGTCTCGCCATTGGTCATGCTCCGCACCCTGAGAGCGTGCATCATCGATGCCTCCACGTGAAATTTGTTCCGCTAGCGAAACGAGTTCAAGCTTTCGATGGCGGACGCTCGAATCCCTTGCCGGTCTCGAGCAGACTCTTCAGGCTGGCCAGCACCAGCGGCCAGCCCTTGGCGACATTGCCGATCAGCCTGTGCGGGCCGTCCGCCTCATGGGTGACGGCAAGTTTCATCAGCTCGCCGTCGGGCTCGATGGTGAAGGTGCAGCGCGTGTAGCCGTCTTGCCTGATCTCGGGCATCCATTCATTGCGCCATTTGATGACCAGGCGTCGTGGCGGGTCGATCTCGAGAATCTCGCCACTGTCGGCGACACGGCCGTCCGGGAAGATCAGCTTCCAGCTGGAGCCCACTTTCCAATCGCTCTCCTGATAGGAGCAGAGGAAAAACTGCCGGTTGAACTCCGGGTCGGTCAACGCCTCCCAGAGTTTCTCCGGCGTGGTGCGGATATAGGTCACGTAAACGAAGCTGTTGCTCATCAGTCTTCCCTTTCGAGGCGTTTCTTCAGATCACTCAATGCATCAAGCCGGTGGCGCTCGAATTTGCCGATCCAGCGTTCGGCGATCTCATTGATCGGAACCGGGTTGAGGTAGTGCTCCTTCTCTCGGCCCCGGCGGATGGTGGTGACGAGGTTCGCCTCTTCCAGGATCGCCAGGTGCTTGGTCACCGCCTGGCGGGTCATGGCCATCTCCGCGCACAGCGCATTGAGCGTCTGTCCGTTCCTGGCATGGAGGCTGTCCAGCAATTGCCGGCGTGTCGGGTCGGCCAGGGCGCGAAAGACGGCATCCATGCTCATGGCTTTAATATGCAACCATTTGGTTGCATGTCAAGCGACAAGGTCGCTCACCGTTGACGATGGATGGATCACAGAAGAAAAGTCAGCGCTTGCGGGAGATCCAGAAGGCGTCGGGCACGCGCTTCATGCCGATGCGTTCATAGAATCTGACAGCGTCCGGCATGGAAATCAGGCTGATGGCGACCGACGGTCCGAGCTGCCGGGCCACCTCGTCCATCAGTCCCTTGCCGATGCCCAGGCCTTGCGCCTTGGCCGAGACGGCAAGATCGCTGATGTAGCAGACCCAGGAAAAGTCGGTCAGGCAGCGGGCAACGCCAATCAACGGCCTGCCTCTCATGTCGAAACCGGCCATGTCGAGACCGGCCCTGTCGAGACGGGCCATGTCTAGACGGGCGGTCACGATCAGGTTGGCGCCCTCCAGCATCGCCTTCAGCCTTGCCTCGTCATCGACGGGCCGGACTTCGCCGAGACCGGATTCCACCAGCACGCGGCGGAATTCGGGAATGCCGAGCGCCAGTTCGCGCGCATAGAGAACGTGGGAGTTTTCCACCATTGGACCAGACTGCACCATCGGGCGGTGAATTCGAAGCTGTTTTGCGCAGCGCCCTTGTGCCGGCGCGCACGAACAGTTGCCTTTTATTTGCCCGCGGCTTTGTGTAAACCGAGCCTCAGCAAGTCCCCCCGCAACGAAAACACGGGCCAAAGCCATGGAAAAATTCACCAAGCTCACCGGCGTCGCCGCTCCCCTGCCGATCGTCAATGTCGACACCGACATGATCATCCCGAAGGATTATCTCAAGACGATCAAGCGCACAGGGCTTGGCACCGGCCTGTTCGCCGAGATGCGCTACAAGGACGACGGCTCCGAAAATCCGGATTTCGTGCTCAACAAGCCGGCTTACCGCAAGGCGCAGATCCTGGTTGCCGGTGACAATTTCGGCTGCGGCTCGAGCAGGGAACACGCGCCATGGGCGCTGCTCGATTTCGGCATACGCTGCGTCATCTCGACCTCGTTCGCCGACATTTTCTACAACAACTGCTTCAAGAACGGCGTGCTGCCGATCACCGTCAGCCCAGAGGACCTGGAGAAGCTGATGGACGACGCATCGCGCGGCTCCAACGCCACCCTGTCGGTCGATCTCGAAGCCAAGGAAATCCGTGGCCCGGACGGCGGCGTGGTCACCTTCGACCTCGACGACTTCAAGCGGCACTGCCTGCTCAATGGGCTCGACGATATCGGCCTGACCATGGAAAAGGCAGGCGCCATCGCCTCGTTCGAGAAGAAGAACGCCGAACTGCGCCCCTGGGCCTGAGCGGCCGCCAAGACCGGGTCCTTTCCGGGCCGGGTCGAGGGAGGGACAGTCATGAGACATCAGCTTCTTGCCGGCTTTTGCGGGCTGGCCTTGTTGCTGACGCCCGCCGCGAGCGGGCTCGCGCAGACCCAGACGCTCGCCGCGCAGAGGGCGCCGGCGGTGGAAAAGCCGGACCCCGATCAGGATGCGGGAGCCAACGCCGCCGACGCCGCTGACGACGACAAACAGGCGCCGGTGCCGTTCGAAGGCGGCCACCTCACCATCACGCAGCCGGAGCAGGACGGCGAGAAGGTGCTTGCTTATGACGGTAAGCAGCTGGCCAGCAATTACGATCTCTTCTTCGACAAGATTGTGGAGGTTGGCGGCATCAAGGTGGCCTTGTTCGATGTTGGCGATGGCGGCAATCAATGCGGCCCGGCGACGGTGATCGTCTGGAAGCCGGAAGGCGGCGCCATCCAGAGCACCAAGGTCGAGCAGGACGAGTGCGGAGCGCCGCCCGCGGGAGTGTCCGACAACGCCATCTATTTCGTGCCCTATCTCCTGCCGGGGGACCAGAAGCCGGCGCTGCAGTGGTCGCCGACGGATGGGCTGACGATTTCGGGCAATCTCACCTACATGCCGGAACCCGGCACCGACTGGAAAGACATCGATCCGGAAAAGTACCAGAACATCATCGACGCCTTCCACAATGAGGCTGTCTACAAGGAAGCCGAAAAGCTGCTCGGCAAGGACATGCCCGATATGGCGACCAGCCTGCTGGTCGGCGGCGGCACGGAAAAGACCGCGTCCGGCGCCTTCTTCGCCAGCGGCTGCGTGCCGCATGATTGTGGCGGCAATGACGGCTTCATGGCCGTCGACCCGGCCAAGCACCAGCTCTATTTCGCCCGCCGCGGCGACAATGGCCATCCGAACGCCTGGCCGGCGCTGGCGACATGGCCGGCCGATGTGAAGGAAGCGCTGGACAAGGCGCTGGGGTCGGCGAACTAGCGCTGTCGCCAAGCGCGACGGTCTTCCGTCGCCATTTCCCGACGGAGGCTACGATGCAGAATCAGCGACAAGTGACAGCAGCCGGGCTGCTTCTCGGTGGCGGCTTGCTGACACCGACCCTCGCCCGGGCGGCTGCTCGGCTCAACCACTGGCGGGACGGTTCGCGGCGACATTGAGCGCGGGCGATATCGACGCCTTCTCCGAACTGTTCGCCGACACCTATGTGAATCATCAACAGAGCGCCGCGGCACCGCCGCCGGCCAATGTCAGTCCGAAACAGGCGACGGTCGCTTTCTTCAAGGCGCGGCTGACGGCAATGCCGGATCTCAAAGTCGTCACGGAAGTCGTGGTCGCCGACAAGGACCATGTGGCCGCGAGCTTCGTCTGCAGCGGCACACAAGGTGTCTATTTCGGTGTCGCACCGACCGGCCGGACGCTACACTTCACCTCCTGCGACATTTTTTCGGGTGGAAGACGGTCGCATCATCGGCATTGGGCATGGGTGATATCGCAGGCGTCCTGGCGCAACTGCGAGCCTGATTCATCACCGGCTCACCGTTGTGAGCCCGCCATCGGACCAGTCGGACCGACCTCCATGCAACTCCGACGGACAAGCTTATTTCGCTTCGAGGCTGAGCGCTTTCTTGCGGTCGGCCTCGGCGCGTTTGTGGTTTCCCTTGGCTTCCCATGCTTGGCTTCGCGCTTGATAAGCGGCAGCGAAATTCGGCTTCATCCTTATTGCTTGGTTCAGATCGGCAATGGCGCCATCATAGTTCGATTGGCGAACGCCGATCGCTCCTCGGCCGAAGTAACCGAAAACGTTATTGCGATCGAGGCTGAGCACAGTCTCGAAATCGGCAAGTGCTGCTGCGTCTTCTCGCCGGGCCATTCGGAACATGCCTCGACCGGCATAGCTCCTGGCGTTCGTTGGATCAAGACGGACGGCTTTGTCGTAATCCGCCACCGCTCCGTCATAATCCCCTTGATATTTGAGGTTGCGGCCGCGATCGCCATAGGTCTCGCCAATGTCGGGGTTGATCGCGATCGCAAGGCTGAAATCGGCAATGGCCTGAGCATAATCGCCCTTTATCTCCCAAAGGAAGGCGCGGGCCACATATGCGTCCCGGAATGCAGGGAACAGGAGGATTGCCTTGCCATACTGCGCGATGGCGCCGTCATAGTCATTTTCGTTATCCAGCACCCCTCCCTGCTCGAAAGCCACTCTGGCTGCAGGTGGAATAGTGTAGCCACGATCGGTCAAAGCCTTTAGATTCTTCGGCTCAGGCCCAACGGCACCCGATGCAGCAGCGTCTTTTGCCTTCGCGGCCAGAGCCGTAATGCGCTCGGTCACATAGCTGACATTGTAAGGATCGAATTTTATCGCCTGATCGAAATCGGCAATGGCGCCCTCATAGTCATTCATGTCGACTCGTGCCATGCCGCGCCCGAAGTAACTGGCTGCATTTTTCGGGTCGATCTTAATCGCCACTGAGTAGGCCGCGATCGCCCGCTCGGCGTCGCCCCTGGCGCTCCAAGCCGACGCGGAACAGACAAATGCGTCGCTCGCTTCCGGGTCAATCTTGGCGGCCTGGCTACAATCCGCCAAGGCTCCGTCGACATCGCCCGACATGGTCTTGGCGATGCCCCGGAAAATCCACGCCGACTCTAAGTTTGGGAGGAGATCGATCACCCGATCATAGTCGGCGATCGCTCGACTGTAGTTGCGTTTTGCGGCCCAGGCCTTGCCGCGACCGAAATAGGCGAACGGGCTATTGGGGTCGAGGGCGATCGCCTTCTCATATTGCCCGATGGCTTGCTCGTATTTTCCGGCACCCGAGAAAGTGTCGCCGTTCTGCACTGCGCTCAGGACGCCCGGGCGAGCCGCCTGAGCCAGCTCCGTTATCTTTGACGCGGGCAGCTTTTCGGTTGGCTTTGCTTTACCCTGGCTGAGTTGCCGGGCCAGGATTTCAACCCCGGCCGCGACGGAGGGTTTCGGCTGTTCCACCCTCGGTGGAGTCAACTGCATGCTTTCGCCGCTTGCAACCTGCTCGTCGCAAGCTCCTGCCCATTTCGGATCGAGTTCGACCGCGTGACGGCAATCCGCCGATGCTCCGGCCTTGTCCCCGTTCGTCGCCCTCGCTCGCCCTCGCGCCAGATAGGCTTCAGCATTGTCGGGATCGAGGCGGATCGCAGTGGCAAGATCGATGAGCGCGCTGTCGGCGCTATATTCCGCGAGACGCGCCTTGGCGCGCTCGATCAGGACTTTCGCAGCTGCCGGGTTCCTGGTCCCTCCCGCAGCCGACTCGGCTGGTTCGGCCGACGCATGGTCGTTGCAGGAACCCGTTCGCCTGGGGTCGAGATCAACGGCGCGCCGGCAGTCCTTGGCGGCGACGGCGTCGTTCCCTCGCGATGCCTCGGCGATCGAGCGGTTGTAGAAGGCGTCGGCATTGTAGGGGTCGCGTTCGATTGCAAAGTTGAACGAGTCTATCGCGTCATTGAGATTTCCACGCGCCTGTTGCTCCAGGCCCCGCTTGAGCGTCGAGGCCACGATCTCGGAATGATCCACCTTCTTGGGGTATGGCTGAAACGGCTCATACGTTGGAGGCTCGGCAGGCTTCGCCGCTTGCATCGCGGCTGGGTTGGAGGTGTCGGCGGTCTCGGGACCCTGATTGTCCTCCGTGTCTGGTGCCTGCAGTACGGGTTGCCCCTTCGCCCTGCGCTTGTCGAGCTGGACGCGAAGCCTTTCGTTGCGGTAGCCCACGTTGGCCGGATCGAGCGCGATTGCCTTATCCAGATCGGCGAGTGCCTTGTTGGGATCGCTCGTCTCCCAGACAAGCGCCCTCTCAAAATACGGTTTTGGATCGTCGGCACTAATGGAAATCGCTTTGTCGAGGTCGGCAAAAGCCTCCTTTGAATTGCCGATTCGAGCCATAGTCATCCCGCGCACGCGATAAGCCTCGGCGTTGGCCGGGTTGCGGCGGACGGCTTCATTCAGATCGGTGAGCGCGCGGGTATAATTCTTCTTTAAGCCCCAGCTCTTGGCGCGATTGAAGTAGAAAGCGGAACTTGTTGGATTGAGCCGGATAGCCTCGTCGAATGCAGCGATGGCGCGGGTATGGTCGCCCTTTTCCTGCCACCCCACTCCAATCGCATTTTGAGCAGAAGCGGGGTTTGAGCCGGGGCCGCCGTCGCGCGGGTCGCCGAGAGCTTTCACGATCAGGTGGCTGCAAGCGCGTCCTTTGCTCACGTCGACGCCAGCTATGTACTTGCAGTCGGCTTCAGCGCGCTTGCGCTCGCCCTTCGCGATCCACGAGCGGACGCGGTCTTGATAAGGCGCGACCGGGTCGGTACGGACGCTCTCCGCTTTGTCATAGTCGGCTTGGGACCGCGCCGCGTCGCCCTTGTCTTCCCATTGGACACCGCGCACGCCATAGGCGATCTCGTTGGCGGGGTCGATGTCGATCGCCTTGTCGCACTCGGCAATAGCGCGATCATGCTCGCCTCCTTTGCCGAGTGCCCTGGCGCGATAGGCGTAGAGGTTGGCGTCGTTCGGCGTGAGCGCGATCGCGCCCGTATAGTCCGCCACGGCTCGGTCGAAGTCCCCCTTGCTCTCCCAGGCAATGGCGCGGTTGGTAAAAGCGCGCACGTAAGTCGGATCGAGCGCTATCACCTCATTCATGTCAGCGATGACATGGTCGATATCATTCTTTTGCGTATAGGCAAGGCCACGCCAGAAATAGGCATTCACGCGCAGATCGGGTATCTCGCTGCTGTCCTCGGCGATGGGCGTGCAGGCGGCGATCTGCTGGTCGGCGCCAACCTTGCCGTCGCTGAAACAGGTGGCGTAATCCATGCCCGCGCCAAGCGCCGTAGAGCCAAGCCCGGCCTGGGCCGCCATCGCTGTCAAGACTACCACCGGCACGCGCGAAAACCGTACCACGAAGGCGCGAGCGAGCGCGACGGTGCGGCTTGACATAATGATTCCTCCCCCCGGAGTGACCGCGTCTGCTCTCGCGGATACATATATAGTTCTCTTTTTGTTCCTGAATGCAAGCAGAAATTGTGGCGGCGGTTCACTTTGCCGATTTCCCTTTGTGGCGTCCGGGCACAAGCTGGCCCGTCGAGGCCACAGTTTCTGCACCGCCGATCCATCCGCATTGGCCCATGGCAGGATCGGTTTTTCCCCGCAGAGTAGCTGCAACAATGCGAGGCTCCCCCATGCGCAAGCTCATCTCAACCGGCTCGCCGTTCGAAAAGACCGCCGGCTATTCCAGGGCGGTGGTGCAGGGCGACTGGTGCTTCGTGTCCGGGACGACCGGCTACGATTACGCCACCATGACGATGCCGGACAGTGTCGAGGCGCAGACGCGCAATTGCCTGGCGACGATCGGCAAGGCGTTGCAGGATGGCGGCTTCGAGATATCCGACGTGGTGCGCGCGCACTACTACATCACCGACCAGGCCTTCGTGGATGTCGTCTTCCCGATCCTTGGCGAGACATTCGGCGACATCAGGCCGGCGGCCACGATGATCGTCTGCCAGCTCAACAAGCCGGAAATGAAGATCGAGATCGAGGTGACGGCGCTGCGGCGTACCGTGTGAGGAGACTTCCGCCATGAAGGTCCGGCGTATCGTGGCCAATATCGAAACGCCGGACGCGGCGGCGGCGAACCGTTTCTACCACGACGTGCTTGGCCTCGACATCCTGATGGATCAGGGCTGGATCGTAACCTACGGTTCCGAGGACATGATGGAGCTGCAGGTCAGCTTCATGACGCAAGGCGGGTCCGGTACGCCGGTGCCGGATCTGTCGATCGAGGTGGACGATGTCGATGCGGCATTCGAAGCCATGAAGGGCGCCGGCTTCGCCGTCGAATACGGACCCGCCGATGAACCCTGGGGCGTGCGGCGCTTCTATGTGCGCGATCCGCTGGGCCGACTGGTCAACATTCTCTCGCACCGGTGAGCGCATCTTCCGTGGCCACTAACTTGGACATGCCGGCGGGACAGCGGCGACAGGTCCTTCGTCCTCCCCTTGCGCTGCAACCGCTTGGCGTTTAGCAAGGCCGCGTCGCACAGCGCCGCGAGCCTCTTTGGCGCGCGAAGGACGCTGTGCAAACCGAAACGCATTCTTTCTAGGACGGCTCACCATGGCAACGAAGCATCTTTTCCTGCTCCCCGGCGACGGCATCGGCCCCGAGGCGATGGCCGAGGTCAAGAAGCTGATCTCGGCCATGAACGCAAAGCTCGGCAGTGGCTTCGTCACCGACGAGGGCCTGGTTGGCGGCTGCGCCTTCGATGCGCACGGTGCGGCGATTTCCGATGCCGACATGGAAAAGGCGATGGCTGCGGACGCGGTGCTGTTCGGCGCCGTCGGCGGACCGAAATGGGATGCCGTGCCTTACGAGGTGCGCCCCGAAGCCGGCCTGCTGCGCCTGCGCAAGGACATGGAGCTGTTCGCCAATCTCAGGCCCGCCATCTGCTATCCGGCGCTGGCCGCATCGTCCTCGCTGAAGCAGGAAGTCGTCGAAGGCCTCGACATCCTCATCGTGCGTGAGCTGACCGGCGGCGTCTATTTCGGCGAGCCCAAGCAGATCATCGATCTCGGCAACGGCCAGAAGCGCGGCATCGACACCCAGGTCTACGACACGTTCGAGATCGAGCGCATTTCGGGCGTCGCTTTCGAGCTCGCGCGGACCCGCAAGAACCATGTCACCTCGATGGAAAAGCGCAACGTCATGAAGTCGGGCGTGCTGTGGAACGAGGTCGTCACCCAGACCCACAAGGCACGCTATTCCGACGTCAAGCTCGACCACATGCTGGCCGATGCCGGCGGCATGCAGCTGGTGCGCTGGCCAAAGCAGTTCGACGTCATCGTCACCGACAATCTGTTCGGCGACATGCTGTCCGACATCGCCGCCATGCTGACCGGCTCGATCGGCATGCTGCCGTCGGCCTCGCTCGGCGCGCCTGACGCCAAGACCAAGAAGCGCAAGGCGCTGTACGAGCCGGTGCACGGTTCGGCACCCGACATTGCCGGCAAGGGCATCGCCAACCCGATCGCCATGATCGCCTCCTTCGCCATGTGCCTGCGCTATTCCTTCGGCATGGTCGACGAAGCCGACAAGCTTGAAGGCGCTATCGCCGCCGTGCTCGACCAGGGCCTGCGCACCAAGGATATTTTCTCACCCGGCATGACCGAGGTCGGCACGGTCGAAATGGGCGACGCGATCATCGCCAAGTTCCTGGGATAATCAGCGGATCTCGCCGGCAAGCTGCCGCAGCAGACCGACGAGCCGCGCCTCGTCCACCGGCTCGAAAAACGCTGAGTCGGCGGCCTCGACGGCGACGATCGCTTGCTGGGCGGCCGCCGCCCCGGCGGCGGTGACGCGGATCACCTTGGCCCGGGAGTCCCGGGAATCGGCTTCGCGTGCGATCAAACCCTTGGCCTCCAGCCGGGCGACGACGTCAGAGGTCATCTTCACCTCCGTGCCGGCCTGGGCGGCGAGCTGCACCTGGTTGGGCGGTTCGCCATTGCGGCCAAGCCACATCGCCGAGGCGAGCAGCACGAACTGGACATGCGTCAGGTCGAGCGGCGCCAGCGCCGCCGTCATGACGCGCTGCCAGCGCATGGTGGTTCGCCAGAGCAGCAAGCCGGGGCTCTCCGACGGCCCGCCCTTGAAGCGCGTGTCGAGTTCAGCCATGGTTCGCCAACGCCTCCGCCTGCTCGAACAACTTGGCCATCGACACGTCGAAATCGCCACTGATCTGGGGCCCGAGTTCCGGGCCGACCTCGGCGGCCGAACGGCCTGAGATATCGAGCCGGTGCGTCACCTGCGTGCCGCCTTCGACAGGCACCAGAGTGTGCCTGAACAGCAGCTTGGTGTCGCCGAACGAAGTTTCATCGGCATAGGTGACGTTTTCGACGAGATCGACGATGGTCGATTCGAACGTGTCCTGACCGACCGGCGTCACCGAGACGCGGGTGCCCTTGGCGAATGGCCCATGCAGCACGAAGGTATCGGAGCCTTCATAAGTCAGGCGGCCTTCATGCAAGGCCTTGAGCGCGTTCCAGATGGCTTGCGCAGGAAGGGGGGAAGTCGCGGTGTATTCATTGGTCCACATCGTCTTGCTCCATTCACCTATTTAATCTGCACACAGACTATCTGTGCGCGGATTAAATTGCAAGCGGAATCTTCGTCTGTGATACGAAGTTCGGCTGAACCGTCGTTTTTTGGAGTGACTTTCGAGGGATCTGGCTCCTAAACCCTGACTCCCGCCGGTATCGGTCCCCACTGGTTTTCACGCGCCTGGGTCGGGATCAGCGCGAAGACCAGGATGATCAGGCTGCCGATGCTGGGGATCAGGATCACCAGATAGAGCCAGCCCGACAGGCCGATATCGTGCAGCCGGCGCACGGTCATGCCGAGGCCGGGCAGGAGCGTCGCCAAGAGGAAGGTGCCGCAGAGGCCGACCGTCACCGCCGCCGAGACATCTGTGTCGAAATTGCCCATTTCGATATCGGTGAAGATGCCGATGCCGCCGACGATCAGCAGGCAGACCACCCAAAACAGGCAATAGCCCCAATATTCCTTGCGGCGGGCGCGGCCGGCGAAGTTGAAGTAGTTCTGCGTCAGTCCACGCCAGAAATAGCCCCAGAGATCACTGGGTTCGGCGGTTGCGCTCTCGCTGGATCGGCCGAAATGCTGCGCCTGCGGTGCGCGGGCTGTGGATGCGGTGCCGGCTTGGGCCGGTGCCGCATCTATTGCTGCGCCAACCGTCGAGTTCACGGCCGGGCTTGCGGTGGTTTGGCCAGCGATCGAAAAGACGTCTCGCGCCTGGCCGCCGCCCGGCTGGAACTCGACCGCCGTCCCGTTGGGCATGGCGGTTTGCCGACGCAGGTTCTCGCGGGTGAAAGTGTAGCTGCTGCCGTCGGCTCCGGTGATCAAGCCGAAGCCCTGGTCCTGGTCATAGTGAAGCACTTCGCCGCGCATCCGCCCGCCCCCTTATAGCCTGCTCCCTGCCAAAGATGTGGCACAGGCCCAAGCCCATGGGCAAGCCGCCCATAGCTATGACAGCCAAGCGTTCCGATGCCTGCCGCGCGTCCCTGGCCGGGCACATCGCCGGACAGCTCCGGCCGACACTGGCGTCGGCAAGCTGGGCGGCCATCAGGGCCGGCCTGAAGCAGAGCGCGGCCAGTCTGGATTCTTACGAAGGCCGCTTCTTCGCCTTCTTGTTTTTTGGCGGACCGGCGTTGTCGAATTTCGGCTTGCCCGGCTTCTTCGCCCACGGCTTTGCCTCATGCGTGGTGGCCGGACGCTGGTCGACTGAAGCCGGTGCGCGCTTCTCGAATTTGCGCTTCGGCGCGTTCGGGTCGAACGGCGCCTTGCCGCGATGCGGCTTCTTGTCCGGGCTCGGCGGCTGATAGCCGGCCCGCGACAGGTCCGGCGTGCCGTCCAGCCGCTTGACCACGATGTTGCCCTGCAATTTGCGGTCGGGACCGATCGCGGCGAGAAAGCGCTCCGCCCAGTCGGCGGCGATCTGCACGAAGGTCTCTTCCGGCTGCATCTTGATGGCGCCGATCTCGCGCTTGGAAATGCTGCCGGCACGGCACAGCATCGGGATCAGCCAGCGCGGCTCGGCATTCTGGCGGCGCCCCACCGACAGCGAGAACCAGACGCTGGCGCCGAAATCGTCGCGGCGGCTCGGTGCCTCGTCGCGAGGGCTGAATTTTTCGCCCGCCGCTCTTTCACGCGATGGCGTGAAAGGCGCGACGTCCATGAGATCCTCGGGCGCCGAGCGGCTGGCGCGGCATTGGCGCACGAAGGCGGCCGCCACCTGTTCGGCGCCGTGCCGGCTAAGAAGCGCATCGATGAACTCGCGCTCGTCATCCTTGACCGGTTCGTCGAAAGCCGGGTCGGCAAGAATGCGCTCGTCGTCGCGCCGCATCACGTCGTCGGCCGAGGGCGGGCTCGCCCAGGTCGCCGTCAGCTTGGCGCTTTGCAGCAGCCGCTCGGTGCGCCTGCGGGCGCTGTTAGGCACGATCAGCGCGCTGACGCCCTTGCGCCCGGCACGTCCCGTGCGGCCGCTTCGGTGCAGCAGCGTTTCGGGATTGGTCGGCAGGTCGGCGTGGATCACCAGCTCGAGATTGGGCAGGTCGATGCCGCGCGCCGCGACGTCGGTGGCGATGCAGACTTTCGCGCGGCCGTCGCGCATCGCCTGCAGCGCGTGGCTGCGTTCGTTCTGGCTGAGTTCACCCGAGAGCGCCACGACGGAAAAATTGCGGTTGTTGAAGCGTGCGGTCAGATGGTTGACGGCGGCGCGCGTGTTGCAGAACACCAGCGCGTTCTTGGCCTCATAGAAGCGCAGCACGTTGATGATGGCGTTCTCGCGGTCGGCCTGGGCTACATTCAGCGCCCGATACTCGATGTCGAGATGCTGCTTTTCCTCGCCGGCGGCCGAGATGCGCACGGCATCGCGCTGATAGCCCTGTGCGAGCGTGGCGATGGAGCGCGGCACGGTGGCCGAGAACATCAGCGTCCGGCGCTCGGCCGGTGCGGCATCGAGGATGAATTCGAGGTCCTCGCGAAAGCCGAGGTCGAGCATCTCGTCGGCCTCGTCGAGAACCACGGCCTTCAGCGTCGACATGTCGAGCGAATGCCGCGTGATGTGGTCGCGCAGCCGGCCGGGCGTGCCGACGACGATGTGGGCGCCGCGCTCCAGCGCGCGCCGTTCGGTGCGCATATCCATGCCGCCGACGCAGGACGCCACCGTGGCGCCGGTTGGCTCATAGAGCCATTCGAGCTCGCGCGTCACCTGCAGCGCCAGTTCGCGTGTCGGCGCCACCGCCAATGCCAGCGGCGCCGCTGCCGGGCCGAAACGTTCCGCGCCGTCGAGCAGCGTCGGCGCCATGGCAAGGCCGAAGGCGACGGTCTTGCCCGAGCCGGTCTGCGCCGACACCAGCGCGTCGGCCTGGCCGAGCTCCAGCACCGCCTTCTGCACCGGTGTCAGGTCGGAATAACCGCGTTTTTCCAGCGCTTGTGCCAGCGCGGGAACAATACCATCGAAGTTGGACATCTCGTTCTTTCGGAATTCAGGGTTCTGCGCTCATCATGGAGCACATGCCGGGGGCTGGCGGCGCCAGCCAAACAATCTTGGCCGTTCGTACTTCCTGCCGCCCTTCTTGTACAGGGTGCCGTGAAGGCTATGCGGCGTACCGCCAATTGACTCCTGCCGCAAACCGCGTAAAAGCCCGCTTCGAACGGGATCGTTTTTCGATGCGCTGCCTTTTGATGGCTCTTCTTGCATTCGATGCCCCCAGCCTCAATGCGAACCATTGGGCCGGGCGCGTCGCTGCGTCGCCTCGTCCCGGCAAAACCCCATTCTTGGCCAAGAAAACCACCAAAACCACCAACAAAACGGTGTGATTCCCTTGGCCTAACCACCCTCTCCCGGGTCCGGCCCGGGGGACGGAACCCGCACTTGGCCGGCGGGTTTTCTCCAAAAACCAAGCGGAGAGGGACAGGAGATTTTTATGAGTTTCAAGGTTGCGGTAGTCGGCGCCACGGGCAATGTGGGCCGGGAAATGCTCAACATCCTGGAAGAGCGCGGCTTTCCAGTGAGCGAAGTCGTGGCGCTCGCCTCGCGGCGCAGCATGGGCACGGAAGTGTCGTTCGGCGACCGCACGCTGAAGGTCAGGCCGCTCGACCAGTATGATTTTTCCGACACTGACATCTGCATCATGTCGGCCGGCGGCAATGTCTCCAAGGAATGGTCGCCGAAGATCGGCAAGCAGGGCTGCGTCGTCATCGATAATTCGTCGGCCTTCCGTTACGACCAGGACGTGCCGCTGATCGTGCCCGAGGTTAACCCGGACGCGATCTCGCTGTTCACACGCAAGAACATCATCGCCAACCCGAATTGCTCGACGGCGCAGCTCGTCGTGGCGCTGAAGCCGCTGCATGATTTCGCCACCATCAAGCGCGTCGTCGTCGCCACCTACCAGTCGGTGTCCGGCGCCGGCAAGGAAGGCATGGACGAGCTGTTCACGCAGACGCGTGCGGTGTTCGTCGCCGACAGCGTCGACGTCAAGAAGTTCACCAAGCGCATCGCCTTCAACGTCATCCCGCATATCGACGTCTTCCTCGATGACGGTTTTACCAAGGAAGAATGGAAGATGGTCGCCGAGACCAAGAAGATGCTCGATCCCAAGATCAAGCTGACGGCGACCTGCGTGCGCGTGCCGGTGTTCATCGGCCATTCGGAAGCGGTCAACATCGAGTTCGAGAAGCCGATCACCGCCGACGACGCGCGGGAGATTCTCCGGGACGCCCCGGGCTGCCAGGTCTTGGACAAGCGCGAGGATGGCGGCTACATCACGCCGCTGGAATCGGCCGGCGAGGACGCCACCTTCATCTCGCGCATCCGCGAGGATTCGACCATCGACAACGGCCTGTCGATGTGGATCGTCTCCGACAATCTGCGCAAGGGCGCGGCGCTGAACGCCGTGCAGATCGCCGAGCTCCTGGTAGAGCGCGGCCTGATCCAGCCGAAGAAGAAGGCGGCATAATCTTCGCTCACGGGCCGTATCGCCGCTGCCGCGGCTGGCCCTCCGCGAGGGCGCCGGACGACCGGCGGCCCGCCGTCGCGGGCTCAGCCTCCGGCCGTTAGCCCTCTTCTCCCCGTCACTATACGGGGAGAAGGTCCCGGCAGGGGGATGAGGGGCGGCGCTGGCCTGTCCATTTTCCTCGACCGACCGGCGGCAGTCACAGGCTTGTAGTTATGACCGATAACATCAAAGTCGCTCCGCGCCCGGCCATCGGTTCCGACGCCGCTTCCATCGCCAAGGTCATGCGTGCGGCGCTTGCCTCGTTCGACTGGATGCCGGTCTTGCACACGCCGGAGCAGGACTTGTCTTTCATCCGAGATATCGTGTTGCCCAACCAGCAGGTGACGATCGCCGAGGCCGACAATGACATTATTGGCTTCATTTCGGTCAAAGGCGAATGGATCGAGCAGCTTTATCTTGATCCGGCCTGGACGGGCCAAGGAATTGGTAGCCGGCTAGTGGAAGAGGCTGCCGCCATCTTGCCGGTGGTCAAGTTATATTGCTTTCAGGCCAACAGCGGTGCCCGCCGCTTCTATGAACGCCACGGATTTCGCGCCGAAGCGTTCGGCGACGGTTCGACCAATGAGGAAGGATTGCCGGACATTCTTTACGTCCGAAGGCGCTGATTTCAGCCAGCGCTGTCCTTGGCGAGCTGATGCAGCATCGCCATCGCCTCCTCCGCCCGCCCAGCCGGCACGAACAGATGGTCGTGGTAAAAACCCGAGACCGGATTGACGCCCATGCCGGCGGCGGCTAGGCGCGCGGTGATGGCGGCAAGGAAGCCGACGGCTTCCAGCGATGAGTGGACGTTCAGCGTGATCATCCGGCAGCGGAACGAGGCGGTCAGCTCAGTGCTCCGGGCGGCTTCCTCCGTCACGATCAGCGTCGTGCCTTCGCGCTCCCGAAACGCCATGACCGGTTCGAGGCCTTCGGGCTGTGGAACGCCAGGCGCCAGCGTGGCGAAGACATAGATGCCATCGCGCAGTTCCGGCATCATCGACGCCAACAGAGTGCTCAGATCGGTCTCGCCCGTCATTTTTTTCCTCGCCTGCATCGGGACGGCAGCAGCTTCTCAATATCCGCAAACAGCACACACCGGTAGTCGACACACGGACGACATGGCAATGTCGCTGGCGGCCGGGCTTGCATGGCCGCCGCATCGCACAATACAGGAGCTGAGGGCCGACGCTCGCCCGTGAAAGGCTCCCGAATGATCGTTCGTCCGCGCCCCACCTTCCTGCAGCTGTTCTTCATCATGCGTGGTTCGGTGGTGCCACGCATCCTGCCGCAGATTTTCGGCTTCGCGATCTATTCGGCGGTCATCCTCGTCGTGGCGCGCCGGTTCCAGCTCGATCTCGGCGTCTTCAACATCACGCCTTTCGGACTGGTGGGCGTGACCTTGTCGATCTATCTGTCGTTTCGCAACAACGCCGCCTATGATCGCTGGTGGGAGGCGCGCAAACTGTGGGGCGCGCTGGTCTTCGAAATCCGCAATCTGGCCCGCGCCACGACAAGCCTCATTCCCGATCGGGCCGAGCAGCGCGCCCTGCTGATGGAAGCGCTGGCCTTCTGTCATTTTCTGCGCGGCCAGTTGCGCAAGATCGACAGCGTCAAGGAGGTCCATGCCTTCATCGAGGCTGAAGCCGGGACGGCCGCTAGTTTCGCCAATCCGGCGGACGAGATGGTCAGGCGCATGGGCCGCCGTGCCAATGCGCAGCGCCGGGCTGGCGACCTCGACACGATCGGTTTCCGCATTCTGGATGAGAGGCTGGCGTCAATCACCGCCATCCAGGCCGGCTGCGAGCGGATCGCCGGCACGCCCTTGCCCTTCGCCTACACGCTGCTGGTGCACCGCACGGCCTACATCGTGTGCCTGCTGCTGCCGATTGGCCTGATCTCGACCACCGGTTGGGCAACGCCATTGTTCACGGCGCTGATCGCCTACACCTTCTTCGGCCTCGACGCGCTTTCGGAAGAGCTTGAGGATCCGTTTGGCACCGAAGCCAACGACCTCGCGCTCGACGGCCTGTGCCGGGTCTGCGAAATCTCGGTGTTCGAGGCCTTGGGCGAGACGCCACCAAAGATGCTGTCGGCCGAAAAGTTCTATCTTTCGTAACGCCGCACCGTCAAAAATCCGAACATTTGTCGGATCGACGCCTCATGGAACGTCCTTGGGTCGACCCCACCGAAAAAGGGGCTGACCATCAGGAGGACACCCAATGAGCATTTCTCAAACCGCGCCCGTCTCGGCTGGCGCCCTGTGGACCGGCCGGGCGCTCAGCGGCCTCATCGTCCTGTTCATGATCTTCGACGGCGCCATCAAGCTGCCGCCGCTCGACGTGGTCACCCAGACGATGGTGCCGCTTGGGTGGCCAGCCGATCCCAACGTCGCGCGCATGCTGGGCGTCATCGGCCTGGTCTCGACCGCGCTCTACGCGCTGCCGCGCACCTCCGTGCTCGGCGCCCTCCTGCTCACCGCCTATATGGGCGGCGCCATCGCCACCAATGCGCGCATCGGCAATCCGCTGTTCTCGCACATGCTGTTCGGCGTCTATCTCGGCATCATCCTGTGGGGCGGCCTCTATCTGCGCGACCCCAGGGTTCGTGCGCTGATCCCGTTCAGCCGATAGCTGTTCCGAGCCAAGAACAGCGTCCACTTCGCCTGACGCCATCGGGTGGCAATACCGCCGATGCGGTCTGTTTGGGCGAGCAGCGTCGCGATCTTCGTTCTCCTCGGGATCAAATTAGCCGTCTGAGAGTTAAGCACTTGGCGGCGAGACGGCGATCCGCGTGTGAGAGGAACGACAAATGAAGAAAATACTGACCATTCTGGTGCTGACGACGGCACTGGGTGCATGTTCGCAAACGGAAAAAGGGGCTGCCGTGGGCGGCCTGGGCGGTGCTGCGGTTGGCGCGGCCGTGGCCGGAGATCCGGTGCAGGGCGCTGTTGTCGGCGGTGCGGTCGGCGCCGTGGCCGGCGCGCTGATCGGCCATGCCAGCGAAAGCGGCCAATGCCGGTACCGCGATCGCCATGGTCGGGTCTATGTCGATCGCTGCCCAAGCGGTTATTGATCGGCCTCAGTCCAAACATGAAGAGCAAAACGGCGGGGTTTTTACCCGCCGTTTTTTCGATCGATGAATTGACCGCGACTCGCTTGAGACAGCCGCCGCCGCGAGCCGCGCTACAACAGCTCCTGAATGTATCGCCAGGCGTCCCGTCCCAGATCCGCATCGGCGCGGTCATTGCCGCCATGCGCATGCGAGCTTGAGCGCGGGGTGGTTTCGCCAGGCAGGACGATGCGGTGGCCGACGCCGGGGGCCCAAACCAGGCGCGTGGCCTTTCCGGCGTCTTGCCGACGCTGGACAATCGACGCGGCAAATTCCAGGGACGGCCACAGCGCGTCGTCGCCGCCCGCGATCAGCATGACCGTCGCCGAAATTTCCTCGACGGGAATGGCGGCCCTGTCGGCCTCCTCCTTGAAAGCGGTCAGGCAGTGTTCGAAAAGCCCTCGGTAGGACACGAGGCCATCGACGTAGCTTGCTTTCCAATTTGGGTCGGCTGGAACAAAGGGGCACGGCAGTCCCTTGAGTGTCCACGACGACCGCTCGGGCCAGCTGACGCCATCGCGGCCCGGCCCGATGTTTCCCCAGACCACCGATGTCGGGCTGATCGCGACAACGGCGTCGATGCGCGGGTCATGCGCCGCCACGAGCAAGGCCGCCTCGGCACCTTTGGACGTGCCGACATAAACGATGCGCCGGCATCCCAAACCGACAAGACGGTCGGTCGCGGCGAAAAAAATCTCCAGGGGGATTTCGCATATGCCTGGGATCTGGTCTTGGCCGCCAAACCACCGGAGGGCAAGGGCAGAGACGCCCACATCGGCAAACAGCCTGGCGCGCCCGACGTCGACGCGGCCGCTCGATCCGCTCAGCACCACGACACCTGTCGTGGCCTCGGGGCATCGCAACAGGGTTCCGGCGACGAAGCCGGACAGGATTTCCTCCGCGACTGCCCGTTCGTCCATCCGATCCTCAGCCGGAAATCAGAAGCTTTCCAATGAAACAGCAAAGGGCAGGTGAGTGACAAATGCAAACAACAAAACGGCGGGCTTTTGACCCGCCATTTTGTTCCCGCAAGGAATAGGACGCGATTACTCGGCGGTAGCGGCTTCCGCTTCGGCCGGTGCGGCAGCGGCCGAGGCGACGGCGGCAGCGGCGTCTTCCTGGGCCTTCTTCAGCAGGGCGGCGCGTTCCTGCGCCTTCTTGCCGGGCTCGGCCTTCTTCGGGTTGGAGCGGGCTTCGCGCTTGGCAAGGCCGGCCTCATCGAGGAAGCGCAGCACGCGGTCGGTCGGCTGGGCGCCGTGCGACAGCCAATGCTTGACGCGGTCGGCGTCGACCTTGATGCGCTCGCCGTCCTTCGGCAGCAGCGGGTTCCACGAGCCGAGCGACTCGATGAACCGGCCGTCGCGGGGCGAACGGGCATCGGCGACGACGACGTGGTAGTAAGGACGCTTCTTCGAGCCCGCACGGGCCAGTCTGATCTTCAGTGCCATTTCTTTTCTCCTAAAAGCTCTGATTTCGTTTGATAAGTCAGGGTTTCTTCAACCCGTTTTCGTCACGCCGTTGGCAGCGGCGATCTGTTCGTGGTGCCGGATCACTTCGCGGACGACGAAGTTGAGGAATTTCTCCGCGAAATCCGGGTCGAGATGCGCGTCATGCGCCAGCTGGCGCAGGCGGGCGATCTGCTGCTGCTCGCGCGCCGGGTCGGCCGGCGGCAGGCCATGCTCGGCCTTGAGCACGCCAACCGCCTTGGTGCAGCGGAAGCGCTCGGCCAGCATGTGAATGAGGGCCGCGTCGATGTTGTCGATCGAGGCGCGGTAGCCGGCCAGGATGGTGCGGGCGTCGGCCATGTCCTTTTCTTCGTTCATAGCGTCCTCACTTTTTCTTGCCGAGACCGGGCAGGCCGCCACCGCCGCCAAGGCCGGGAAGCTTCATGCCGCCGGGCAGGCCGGGCAAGCCGCCGCCGGGAAGACCGCCGGGCAGGCCCTTCATGCCGCCGAGGCCGGCGGCCTGCGCCTGCTTCTGCAAGGCTTCGAGCTGCTTGGGGTCCATCTTCGACAGATCGGGCATGCCGCCCATGCCGCCGGGCATCATGCCGCCCCCCAAACCACCAAGGCCCATCTTGGAGGCAAGGCCACCCATCATGCCGCGCATCAGGCCGCCGCCTTTGCCCTTGCCGCCCATCGCCTTCATCATGTCGGCCATGCCGCGATGCATCTTCAGGAGCTTGTTGATCTCGGCGGCATCGGTGCCGGAGCCGGCGGCGATGCGCTTCTTGCGCGAGTGCTTGAGAATGTCGGGATTGGCGCGCTCGGCCTTGGTCATCGAGGAGATGATCGCGAGCTGGCGGCCGAACATCTTGTCGTCGAGGCCGGCGGCGGCCATCTGGTCCTTCATCTTGCCCATGCCGGGCATCATGCCCATGATGCCGCCCATGCCGCCCATCTTCGACATCTGCTGAAGCTGCTGGGCGAGGTCGTTCAGGTCGAACTTGCCCGACTGCATCTTCTTGGCCATCGCCGCCGCCTGCTCGGCATCGATGTTCTCGGCGGCTTTTTCGACGAGCGAGACGATGTCGCCCATGCCCAGGATGCGGTCGGCGATCCGCTTGGGGTGGAATTCCTCCAGCCCATCCATCTTTTCGCCGGTGCCGATCAGCTTGATCGGCTTGCCGGTGACGGCGCGCATCGACAGCGCGGCACCGCCACGGCCGTCGCCGTCCATGCGGGTCAGGACCAGGCCGGTGATACCGACGCGCTCGTCGAAGCTTTTCGCCAGGTTGACGGCGTCCTGGCCGGTCAGCGAATCGGCGACCAGCAGGATCTCGTGCGGGCTCGACACCTTCTTGATGTCGGCCATCTCGACCATCAGCGGCTCGTCGATATGGGTGCGGCCGGCGGTGTCGAGGATGACGACGTCATGGCCGCCGAGCTTGGCCGCCTGCACGGCGCGCTTGGCGATATCGACCGGGTTCTGGCCTGCGATAACAGGCAGCGTCGCCACCTTGACCTGCTCGCCGAGCTGGCGCAGCTGCTCCTGCGCGGCCGGACGCCGCGTGTCGAGCGAGGCCATCAGGACCTTCTTGTTCTGCCGCTCGGTCAGCCGCTTGGCGATCTTGGCCGACGTGGTGGTCTTGCCGGAGCCCTGCAGGCCGACCATCATGATGACGACCGGGGCCGGTGCGTTGAGGTCGATGGCGACACCCTCGGCGCCGAGCATGTCGACCAGCTCGTCATGGACGATCTTGACGACCATCTGCCCCGGCTTGATCGACTTCAGCACCGCGGCGCCGACGGCCTTCTCGCGCACCTTGTCGGTGAAGGACCGCACCACTTCCAACGCCACGTCGGCCTCGAGCAGCGCACGGCGCACCTCGCGCAACGCTGCCGAGACATCCGCCTCCGACAGCGCGCCACGGCCGGTCAGGCCGTTCAGGATGGAGCCAAGACGCTCCTGCAGCGATTCAAACATTCGTTTTCCTTTTCCCTGGCACCGGATGGTGCCCGAGAGGTAATGCGTTCGCGCCCAGTCTCCAAGCAAAAGCCAGTCCAAGCAAAAGCCCAAAACCAAAAAGCACCCGGGGGCGCACAGCGCTGCCGGGTGTTGGCCTCCAGGATCTGTTTACAGCACTCGGCCTCAAAGAGGTTTCGGCATCCTGGTCGGCTTGCTCGGAGGGATACTCGTCGCGGAATTGGTGGGCTGTAGACAGGAATTTGGCGCGAGAGTCAAGGCAAGGCCGGTGCCGCGCCGTTTCCCGGGCCGCGATCAGGCCGTGCTCGGGCCGTTGGGGACCTGGGCTGAGACCCTCAGCGGCGAGCGCGGATGCAGCAGCAAAACAATCGTCAGCAGGCTGCAGGCAATACCGATGAGCGCAATGAGGATGGCATCCGATATCATCCAGCCCGGTCCCTCGAGCGGCTTTGCAGTGAACAAGGCGAAGGAATTGTAGCTCTCCTGATGCGAGATCAGCAGGAAGCCGGTGAGGTTGTTGCCAAGATGGGCGCCAAGTGCCGCGCCGAGATTGCCGGTGGCGTAGACCACGAGGGTCAGAAGCAGCGCGAAGGCAGCGATCGACACCAGCACGCTGGCGTTGATGGCGGCCGACGAACCGCCGCTCCAGTGCAGCGAGGTGAACAGCAGGCCGGGCAGCAGCGCCCAGACGCACGGGCTTCTGAACCGATTGGCCAGGCCACGCAGCAGATAGCCGCGAAACAGCACCTCCTCCGACGAAGTCTGCAGCAAGGTGAGCGTGGCGATTGGATCGCGAACAGCAGCCATGACGACAGGCTGATCGTGCCGCGCGCAATGCCGGGCTGCAGCAGATAGAGCAGGATTTCGGACAAGGCCGACGTGATCAGCACCGCGATCAGCCCCTTGAGGAAGTCCGGTCGCGCTACGCGGCGGCCGGCGCCAAGCAGCGCCGACAGCGGCTCGCCATGCACCCAGCGCATCACGATCCACAGGCCGATCCAGATCCCGGCGAAAGAGGCGAGCGCGCAGAGGATGCCGACGGGCGAGGCGAGAAAACCTTCCACGCCGTATGGCGAAGCCGCCGCCCCCTGCCAGGCGAAGTAAACATGGGTGCCACCGAACAGCACGGCCGCGGTGGTGGCGGCCCAGAACAGGACGGCGATCAGCGTTCCCAGCAACAGGCGCGGCAAGGTCGTCCTGGCGTTCGGCGTGTTGCGATAGCGCTCGAAGGCGGTGTCGTCGATCGTCACGCTTGTCCTCGATCCCAATCCATCGCTGCTTGATCCAGCTGATGGCTTCGGGAACCGGAATCGATATCAGCAGGAATACGCGCACACCCACGGAACGCAGGCGCGGGCCAGCCTGCCGCGGGGGCCAATCCAGGTTTCGCCGGCGGCCGCTTCGGCGACCGCCGGCATCGCGTCAACGCACGACGTACATGATGCGCCGTGTCTGCGGATCGATCAGCGCCCGCTGGCCGTTCACATAGACATAGCGGTAGTTGTAGTCAGGAATTTCGCGCAGCTCGACCGTATCGGGCAGGGTCGCGCCGGTGACCACCTCGCCGTCGAGATAGACGGGGTCGAGGCGATGGGTGTCGACATAGGTCCGTACCGCGGCCGGCGGCGCTGGAAAGTCGCCAACCACCGGATCGCTGGAAATGATCGCACCGGTATAGTCGGTCGAATAGTTGCCGATGTCGTCCGGCGGCGAGACCACGGCAACGGCGGAGCGGCGCTGCGTCAGCACCACGCGGCTGCCGCCGAAATCGGCGGTGACGTAGTCGGAATAGACCCAGCCCTGGCCGCCAGCTTCGGCGATGGTGCACCATTTGCTGTTTTCGATGCAGCCGTTGAGCGTCGCCGACTGGCCTGCGGCGAGAACGCCAATGACAGGATATTGCGGGCCGGGACCGGCACGCACGTTGAGATCGGTGACTGCCGAGACAGCGGTATCGGCCAATGCCGCGCCCGACATTGCGGTCAGCATCCCGGCTATTGCGGGAAACAATAAGGATTTCATGGGTTCTCTCCGTTTCACAGTCCCTCGGCGGTGACAACGGGACAGCAGCGCATGCGTTCCGGCTAAAATGCGCGAGCCAACTCACGATTTGTTCCGGCCTCCATCGGCAAGCCGGTCAGAAGATCGTGTACGAACGCCAGTTTCCGCGCGGTCGCGTCCGAAATGACGAAGGGGTAGAGGTCGGGTAAGCCCATGCAGCGGTTGATCGAATTGGAGGCTTCCGACAGCACCAGCCAGCGGGCAAGGACCTTGTCGAAGGGCTCGGGCGTGTTGGCGGGCTCCGAGGGTGCTGCCTGCGGCTCGCCCCCGGTATCGCCCTGCGGCAGTTCGTTCGCCTCCACCGTCTCCAGCCGGCCGAGCGGGAAATTCAGCGCATGGACCATCTCCAGCGTGTCGGTGATGTGCAGGTGGTGGGCCCAGGTCTCGGCCCAGTCCTCCCACGGATGCGAGGTGGCGTAGGCCGAGATGTGGTCTTGCTGCCAGTCGGGCGCCGCGCCATTGGCGTAATAAGCCTTCAGCGCCTGTTCGTAGTCGGCACGCTCGTCGCCGAACAAGGCGCGGAACGCTTCCAGCCTTTGCGGATCGTCGCGGATCAGGCGGTCCCAGTAATAGTGGCCGAGCTCGTGGCGGAAATGGCCGAGCAGCGTGCGGTAATTCTCACCCATCTGGACGCGACGTTTTTCGCGCTCGGCTGAATCGGCTTCGGCGACGTTCAGCGTGATCAGGCCGTTGTCGTGACCAGTGAGAATCCGTTCGCCGCCCGGGCCGCCGCCGATCGGATCGGCGAGGAAGTCGAAGGCCAGCCCGATCTCGTCCGTCGGGCTCTGCTTGGGCGCCACCGGCAGGCCGAAGGCGAGCAGCGAATAGATGGCGCGCTTCTTCGCCGCCTCGACGCGAATCCAGCGGCGGCGATTGCCGTCGACCGAGAGATCGGGGATCAGCTGGTTCAGCACGCAGGCACGGCAGAAGACCTGTCCCGGCTCGGCCATCCAGTTGCAGGCGCATTCGTCGGCATTGGTGCACTGGATCGCGCCGTCGACGCCGGACAAGACAAAGCGCGCGCCCTCGGGATCATAGAGCACGAGACTGCTGCAGTTCAGGCACTGGGCATTCTCGAAATAGAGACGGTGGCCGCAATGCGGGCAGTCGAAAAGTTTCATCTCGGTCTCAATTCGTCAGAAGGGATGCATGATTCATCTGAAAGGGATGCATGGCGGCCCGTGCCCAAACGCGAACCACCGGCCGGTGTTCCGCGGTCAATCGCGACTATTTTGCTTCGCCGGTCCAGGCGCGCCTGCCCCGGTCCATGGGCGGCATCAGCGTCTTTCATGCCTGACACTCGCCATAATAATCACTTGATCGTAGGCAAATTCCCCGGCATTCGCCAGCATCGCGCCACAGACGGTGACAAATGCGCGTTTCGCTGGCAAATTCGCAAACGGGACGTGAATCAGGCAACCAGGAGAACAACATGGCATTTCGTGCCAAGGGTAGGATTTTAGCGGCGGCGGTGGTGGCGGTGCTCGGGCTGGCAACCGGCGCGCAAGCGGCGGCCAGCTGCGGCAAGACCGGCGCCGGCTTCGACGCTTGGAAACAGGACTTCGCCGCCGAGGCCAAGTCCGAAGGTGTCGGGTCGAGGGGTCTGGCTGCTCTGGCCGGCGCGACCTACGCAACAAGGACGATCTCCGCCGACCGCGCCATCCACAAGGCCTTCAGCGGCTCGGTGGACGATTTCATGAAACGCCGCGGCGGGTCGGCGATCATCTCCAAGGGCCGTTCGCTGAAGAAGTCGAACGCGGCGCTGTTCAACCAGATCGAAGCCAACTACGGCGTGTCGCCGGGCGTGCTGCTCGCCATCTGGGGCATGGAAACCGGCTTCGGTGCTTCCATGGGCAACCAGAACACGGTCTCCGCCATTGTGACGCTTGCCTATGATTGCCGCCGTCCGGATTACTTCCATCCGCACGCCATCGCGGCCCTGAAGCTGGTTGATCGCGGAGCGTTGACCGCCTCGTCGGTCGGCGCCATGCATGGCGAGATCGGCCACACGCAGTTCCTGCCCGGAAATGTCTTGAAGTATGCGGTCGGTAGCGGAAACCTGCGCGACAAGGCGATCGCTTTGGCCTCCACCGCCAACTTCCTCAAGGGTCACGGCTGGCGGGCTGGCGCGAGCGCGCAGTCGAATATGGGCGCGATCGCCGGCTGGAATTCCGCAAGCGTCTATCAGCAGGCCATCGCCCGCATCGCCACGGCGATCGACGCCGATTGATCGATCCGCACGGCCATTGAACGAAAAACCCGGCTCCGCGCCGGGTTTTTCATTTCACGTCGAGCGCATAGGAGCAGCCGGCCAGCGTCCTGCCGGGGTGGGACTCGACGGTCGAGACGTTGAGCGTGATGCGCGTGGCAAGGCTCACGCCGCCGGCATCCTCGCTGCTTTCGGCCATGACCTTCTCGCCGAGGAACTTGTCCGGCGTCGAGACCGTCGCCGGGACGTCGAGCTGGCGGGCGAGGTCCGGCGCTGCGATGCCATCAAGCACGGCCATCGGCCCTGTCGCGGTAAAGACGATCGTCGCGGTCTCGCGCCCGAAGACATGGACCGGGACCGGCAATCGATACTGCCGCAGGAAGGGATTGCCGGAAGCGACCTCCTTCCAGCCAAGGGTCTGCGCCGCGTCTGGCTCACCGCCCAGCCAGAGGGCAAGACCATTATACGCCGGCAGATCGGCCCTGCATTCGATGAGGGCGGCGAGGTCCAGGGAGGTGGGCGCGAAGTCCCCAGCCATGACCGGCGCCGCCAGAAAGAGCAGCGGCACCGGGCATCGACCGAGACAGCGCATTCCGTCTAGCTGTTGCGGTTGCGCGCGGCCAATGTCCGCAGCCTCAGCGCATTGAGGCGGATGAAGCCGGCGGCGTCCTTCTGGTCATAGGCGCCACGGTCGTCCTCGAAGGTGACCAGCGCGTCGGAATAGAGCGTCTTCCCAGATTTGCGGCCGGTGACCATGACATTGCCCTTGTAGAGCTTCAGCCGCACCGTGCCTTCGACGTCTTCCTGGCTCTTGTCGATCATCGCCTGCAGCATCAGGCGCTCGGGCGAGAACCAGAAGCCGTTGTAGATGAGCTCCGCGTAGCGCGGCATGAACTCGTCCTTGAGGTGCGCGGCACCCCGGTCGAGCGTGATCGATTCAATGGCGCGATGGGCCACGATCAGGATAGCGCCTCCCGGCGTTTCATACACGCCTCGCGATTTCATGCCGACGAAACGGTTCTCGACCAGGTCGAGCCGGCCTACGCCATTGTCGCGGCCGAGATCGTTGAGCGCCGCCAGCATGGTGGCCGGCGACAGCTTCTTGCCGTTGAGCGCGACCGGGTCGCCCTTCAGGAATTCGATCTCGATCTCGGTGACGGCATCCGGCGCGTCCATCGGCGACACGGTGCGCTGGTGCACGAATTCCGGCGGCTCGCTCCATGGGTCTTCCAGCACCTTGCCCTCGGAGGACGAGTGCAGCAGATTTGCGTCGACGGAGAACGGTGCGTCGCCCCTCTTGTCCTTCGGCACCGGGATCTGGTGCTGTTCGGCGAAGTTCATCAGGTCGGTGCGCGATTTGAACGACCAGTCGCGCCACGGCGCGATGACCTTGATGTCGGGGTTGAGCGCATAGGCCGAAAGCTCGAAACGGACCTGGTCGTTGCCCTTGCCGGTGGCGCCATGCGCGATGGCGTCGGCGCCGGTTTCCCTGGCGATCTCGACCAGGTGCTTGGAGATCAGCGGCCGCGCGATCGAGGTGCCCAGGAGATAGGTGCCTTCATAGACGGTGTTGGCGCGGAACATCGGGAAGACGAAGTCGGCGACGAATTCCTCGCGTACGTCGACGATGCGGATGTCCTTGATGCCCATCATCTCGGCCTTCTTGCGCGCCGGTTCGAGCTCCTCGCCCTGGCCGAGGTCGGCGGTGAAGGTGATGACTTCGGCGCCGAGTTCGGTCTGCAGCCATTTAAGGATGATGGATGTGTCGAGGCCGCCGGAATAGGAGAGCACGACCTTCTTGACGTCTTTGAATTTGGACATTTCTGCTCCGTGGAAAAGCGGACGCCTGAGGCAAGGCGTCACGGATTGTCGGAGCGCCTTTTAGCAGGAACGGCAAAGCGAGCAAGCGCACGCGGCGCAAGGTTGCTGATCCAGCGCGGCAGTGCGACGCCGGGCTTGATCGGGAGGACCGATCCCCGGGCCATGCCGCCGGTCACCAGGCGCTCAAGAACGCCGCCTGTAAGCTGCGAAATGTAAGCTGGCGAAACTGGCCGAACCGCTCCAACTCCACCGGAGGACGCGCTGGCCCCATCTGGCGCCGGCGAGACGGGTCCTGTATAGCCGACGCGTTCCCCCGGGGCCTGCCATGTCCTTCATTCCCGACACCACCACGCTGATCCAGTTCGCCATCGCCACCGTGATCCTGGCGATCACGCCAGGCCCCGACATGACGCTGTTCGTGTCGCGCACGCTGAGCCAGGGCCGCGCCACCGGCTTTGCCTCGATGGCCGGCGCGCTGTGCGGCACGCTGATCCACACCACGCTGGTGGTGGTCGGCGTCTCGGCGCTGATCGTCGCCTCGCCGATGGCTTTCTTCGTGCTGAAGATCTTTGGCGCCGGCTATCTCGTCTTCCTCGCCTGGCAGGCGATCGCCAAGGGCTCGGCTTTCTCGCCGGAAAAGAAGACCGGCCCGCGGATTTCCTTGTTGCGCAGCTGGGCGGCGGGACTCGGCGTCAATTTGCTCAACCCGAAGATCATCCTGTTCTTCATGACCTTCCTGCCGCAATTCGTCTCCGCGCACGATCCGAACGCGCCGGGGAAGCTGTTCTTCCTCGGCTCCATGTTCATCGTGCTGTCGATCCCGGTGACGGTACCGATGGTGCTGGCGGCGGAAAAATTCTCGGCGGCGATGAAAGCCAGCCCCCGTGTGACGCGGGTGGTCGACTATCTCTTCGCCGGCGTGTTCTCGGCGTTCGCGCTCAAGATCCTGACGGCCCAGGCGAAGTAGAAACCTTCCACCAGCTTCCAGCCCAGCGCCCGGCGGCAAGCCAATAGAAGATCCCACCGACCATGCCGCCACCGAGCACCGCCATGATGGCGCTGGCTTCGGTGACCGCGAAAGGGGAATCGCGGACATTGTCGACGAGGCCGAGGAAAACCCCCGCTACAACCGCGCCGGCGAGCGCGTAGAACAACCAGTCGCGCCGGCCGAGGATTTCGGCAATCAGGATGACGATCGCCGCCGGCATGAAGCCGAAATAGGCGACGAACAGGGCGACGAAGGGAATTGAAAAATAGAGCGATGCCGTTGCCGCCGGATGCGCTTGCGCCGGCGCGTAGCCGAGCGAGGCCAGGAACAGGATGTTGAGGAAAGCGCTCGCCGCCAGCGAGGCGACGGCATAACCGAATAGGATGATGGCGAAGCGCACGATATAGGCGACGAGACGGTTCATCTGGGGTCACGGCCCGTGAGACGACCCGAGCTGCGTCCGGCCAGAAGCCAGTAGACCCAGCCGGCGGCAATGCCGGCGGCGGCCAGAAAACCCAGGAAGCCCGGATTGAAAACGAAGCCTCCAGCGGAGCCCGGCACAAAAACACCGAAGGCGATCGACGTGACCGCGCCCGTGACGGCGAAGTAGAACCATCCTCGCAGCGCCAGCCGTTCGGCGACGAAGATCGCCGGACCGACGATCAGCAACGCGCAGATCGCCACGGTCAACACGGCGAGCGGGAAGGAGGCCAGCCAGTCGAATGTGAAAATGATCGACCAGTTGCCGTCCTCGATCCCTGCCAGCAGAACGATCAGCAGCACCGGCACCAGGATCGAGGTGAGCACGGCGGCGAGGTAGCCGACTGCAATCATGGTGATACGTTTCGAGCAGACGAAGAGGCGGTTCATGGCCAAAAAAACTCTGCGTTGCTTGGAAGGGAGCGTCTGACCACTGCCCAGTAAGCGATGCCTCCAGCGAAACCACCAATCAGGCAGGGTAGCATGAGAGGCATTGCCAACAGAGGCGTCTTCAGTGGGACGTGGTCGGGCACTTGTAGGACGATGTCGAAGATCGCCAGTGCAAGAACGGCATTAAGCGTGCCGGCGCACGCTAATGGCAGCCATCCGACCCAGCTTGTCCGGCGCGCAACGAACAGCGTCAATAGAAAACCGGGCAATGCCGTCGGTGGCGTAATCATGAAGCCCGACGCGTACATGAGTCCAAGATCGCGCTTATCGGCATAGAATGATCCCCACGCCCCATTGTCCGGCAGGGCGCTCGGCGCCAGAATCGCGAACACGGTAACGTTGACCGCAATCAGGACGGCGGCAAGATAGCCAAAGAAACCGAAAGCGATGCGGCCCCAGGGCAGATCGCGGCTCACACCTCGCCGTGCCCCGCGATCATCATGGCTTCCAGCGCCAGCCGGTCGACCTTGCGCATGCGTTCCGATTCCGACTTCAGCTGGCCGCAGGCGGCCAGGATGTCGCGGCCGCGCGGCGTGCGGATCGGCGAGGCATAGCCGGCATTGTTGATGTAGTCGGCGAACTTCTCGATCGTCTCCCAGTCCGAGCACTGGTAGTTGGTGCCCGGCCACGGGTTGAACGGGATCAGGTTTATCTTGGCCGGAATCCCCTTGAGCAGCTTGATCAGCCCCTTGGCGTCCTCGATGGAATCGTTGACGTCCTTCAGCATCACATATTCGAAGGTGATGCGCTTGGCGTTGGAGAGGCCGGGATAGGCGCGGCAGGCGGCGATCAGCTCCTTCAGCGGATACTTCTTGTTGATCGGTACCAGAAGGTCGCGCAGATCGTCGTTGGTCGCATGCAGCGAGATCGCCAGCATGACGCCGATCTCCTCGCCGGTGCGGAAAATCTCGGGCACGACGCCGGAGGTCGACAGCGTGATGCGACGCTTCGACAGGGACAGGCCGTCGCCGTCGGAGGCGATCAGCAGGGCCTTCTTCACCGCCTCGAAATTATAGAGCGGCTCGCCCATGCCCATCATGACGATGTTGGACACTTTCCGGCCCTCGGCCGGCACGATGGCGCCATCCGGCGTGTCGCGGTCGGGGAAGTCGCCGAGCCGGTCGCGCGCGGTGAGCAACTGCGCCAGGATTTCTTCCGCGGTCAGGTTGCGCACCAACTTCTGCGTGCCGGTGTGGCAGAACGAACAGGTCAGCGTGCAGCCGACCTGCGAGGAGATGCACAGCGTGCCACGGCCTTCCTCGGGGATATAGACGGTCTCGATCTCGACCGGCCGGCCGGCGCCGCGGGGCGGAAAGCGGAACAGCCACTTTCGCGTGCCGTCGGCGGAAATCTGCTCCTCGACGATCTCGGGCCGGGCGACGGTGAAATGCTTGTCGAGTTCGGCGCGCAGATCCTTGGAGATGTTGAACATGCCGGCGAAGTCGGAAACGCCGCGCACATACATCCAGTGCCAGAGCTGCTGGGCGCGCATCTTTGCCTGGCGCTCCGGCACGGTGCCGGATTCGACAAGAGCGGCGGCGAGCTCGGCTCGCGTCAGGCCGATCAGCGAGGGTTTTTCGGCCGTCACGGCCCGGCCGCGCAAAGCGTCGCGGGCGCCTTCGGCGGTAAGATCAAGCGAAAGGGTCATGGTTCCACTGATATAAGCGGTTTGCGGCCGATTTCATCCATCGGCCCGATATGAAGCGCGGCGCATAGCACAGGTTGAGCGCGAAGTCATGCCGTGCACGCCAAACTGGGGTCCGCCGTCGGTGTCCCGATCGCCACCGTCCCCGTGAAGGACGATCGCCGCCGGTGGACGCGATGTCGTTGGCGGCGATCACTTAGTCGTGTTGGCGTAACGATCCCCATCGCGCGTTCGAACCCTGAATGGGGCAACTGTGCCCCTACAGAATGGGAGTATGCAGGATGAAATCGATCAAGCTCGCCGTCATTGCCGGCCTCGCCGCGCTTTGCGCCTCGCAGGCGTTTGCCGAGGACGCGATGGGCACCATGAGCATGATGAAAGGCGGACAAGTGACGGCGATCATGCCCGACGGGCATATGGGCACCATGACGCCGGACGCGAAGATGGGCGCCGACATGATGAAGATGGCCAAGCCGATCAAGCACTGCATGATGATGATGACCGACGCCAAGGGCAAAGCCTACATGATCGACACCTCGACCAAGAAGGCCCAGGCCGAATGTGAAAAAATGGCCATGTGACGATCCCGCAAGGATGTTCCCGCCGGCTTGGAGGCCGGCGGGTCGAGCGGCTTCCATATTCCGCGCGTCCATCCCCGCGCCTACCTGTCGATGGAGAGCGTATTGATCCCGGTGCTCTGGTCGGTTTCCGGCGGTGGCGGCGCGGCCCCGCGGGCTCGGTAGGACGGCAGGTCGGGAGCGCCGGCCGCCAGGGGATTGGCGTCGAGCCGCGCGATCAGACGCTTCATTTGCGTGATCTCGCGCACTTGGGCGTCGATGATGCCATCCGCGAGCTTTCGCACCTCCGGGTCGCGGATATGGGCGCGTTCGCTGGTCATGATCGCGATCGAGTGGTGGGGGATCATGGCCTTCATGTAGGAGACGTCGCTCACGGTTTCCTGGCTCCTGACCAGCCACAAGGCACCAGCGAATACCAGCATGCCGCCGATGACGATGCCGATATTCGCGGCCACGCTCTCGTACATCCCCCACATGAAGCCGATCATGACGATGGCCATGGCGGCGCCCATCACGATGGCCATCCACACCCGGGTCTGGCTGAAGAAAAACCAGGATCATCGCGGCGAATCTGACATAGCTCATGACTGCGGGCTCCTTGTTCAAAGGGACACAACCGCGACGGTGGGCTTTTGATCCCGTCGATCGGCAGACTCACACTTGATCGGCGTCATGCCTGTGTTAGGGCTGGGTTTTCCCCCGAGGATAGACATGGCCGGCCAATCGCGAAAACACCCCATGCTGCGGCGTTCGCGCGCCATGTGGGCCTCGCGCCGCGTCTGGCAGCCGCGTCTGGTGTTCTGGGCCGGTGCGATCTCGATCGGCCTGATCAGCGTGCTCTTTGCCGTGCTGGCCGACAAGGCGCAGGCGCTGTTTCATGTCGTGATCGGCAATGACGGCGGCTGGCCTTTCTATCTGCCGCTGGCCATCACGCCGTTCGGCTTTGTCCTGTGCGCCTGGCTGGCGCACGCCTTCTTCCCGGGCTCGCAAGGCAGCGGCATTCCGCAGGCGATCGCCGCCCGCCACCTGCGCGACGATGACGACCGCAGCCATATCCTGTCGCTCAGGCTGGTGGTGGGCAAGATCGCGCTCACCATCGTCGGCCTGTTCTGCGGCGCTTCGATCGGCCGCGAGGGACCGACCGTGCAGGTCGGCGCGTCGCTGATGCTGCAGGCGGCGCGCTGGGGCGGCATGGCGCAGGCGCGCGGCCTGATCCTGGCCGGCTCGGCGGCGGGCATCGCGGCGGCGTTCAACACCCCGCTCGCCGGCATCGTCTTCGCCATCGAGGAAATGGGCCGCACCTATGAGGCGCGCACCAACGGGCTGGTGCTGACGGCGGTCATCCTGGCCGGCCTCGCCTCGCTCGGCGTGCTCGGCAACTACACGTATTTCGGCGTGTCCAAGGAGACGATCTCGTTTGCCGTCGACTGGCCGCTGGTGATCGCCTGCGGCGTCATCGGCGGCGGCTTTGGCGCCTTGTTCTCGTTGCTGGCGTTGAAGGCGACGCGGCGTATCCGACGCTGGAACGCGCTGCAGCCGCTGTGGCGCGCGCTGCTGGTGGCCGCGATCTGCGGATTGGCGGTCGCGGTGATCGGTATCGCCTCGGGCGGGCTGACCTTCGGCACCGGCTACGCGCAGGCGCGCAGCGCGGTCGAAGGCACGCCGCTGCCCTGGTTCTTCTTTGCCGAGAAATTCGCGGCCGGCCTGCTGTCGATGATCTCAGGCATTCCCGGCGGCATCTTCGCGCCCTCGCTGGCGGTCGGCGCCGGCATCGGCAGCTCGCTCGGCCTGATGTTCGGGAGCAGCGCGGGCGTCGCGGCCCTGCTCGGCATGGCGGGCTATTTCGCCGGCGTCGTGCAAGCGCCGATGACGGCTTTCGTCATCATCCTCGAAATGACCGGCAATCACGACAATGTCATCGGCCTGATGCTGGCTTCGATGCTGGGCTACGGCACGGCGCGGCTGATCTCGCACGAGCCGCTTTATCACGCCCTGTCGCGGGTGTTCATCGCCGAGGCGATCCGGCGGCGGCGGGCGGAGGCCGCACCGGAATCAGGGCTGGGCTGAAAAAGCAAAGGCCGGGCGTTACGGCCCGGCCTTCGGTTCAAAAACGAAGATGGCCTATTTGCACTTGGCGATCGAGGACAGCGCCGCCGAAATGCCCTTAAGCGAGAAGATATAGTTCGTGGGATTGCCGCGGCCCGACTTCGCCGACACCTTCATGTCGGTTCCGGTCTTCATCGCGGCGATCAGCACTGGCTCTTCCGCCGCGTTCTCGACCCAGGCCGATTTGCCGCGCGTGAACATCGAGAAGCTCTTCTTGTCGATGGTGACGGTGGCCTTGGAACCTTCCTGGAAATTGTAGCCGGCGATGAACTGAGGCTCATAGGACACTTGCTGGCCGGGCCGCTGGCTGACGAAGAAGAACATGTCGCCATGGTCGAGCGTCGGCGGCTGCTTGTCGGTCGGCACGGTCAGCACGTAGCAGACCTTGCCGCCCGAAGCCTGGTAGCTGTAGGTGCCCCAGGCATTGTGCTGGCCGATCTTGGTCGCCTGCTGCGCCAGCGCCGGCGCCGCCGAGGCCGCCAGGACCAGGCTCGAAACTAGTGCAATCAATCCGCGCATCGTTTTTCCCGTATTCCAAATGGTGCGGAGGCGGGCCGCGTGGCGTCCTGCCGTCGCTTCATTTTGATTTAATCTGGGTTACCAAACGGTGAATTTCCCAAGAGAAAAGGACCTTCACCCCAGGAAACCGCCGCCATTTCCGCGCCGCCGCCTTGTCAGCGGCCGGCTCGGTGTCCCTTTGGCGACTTGGAGGCCACGAAAACGGCAAGAGTTTGACTTCTAACCCGCCGCTGAACGCCCCTGTCCAGCGGTCGAGCCGTCGCGGTGGGATTCGGCCGGCGGGACTTCAGCTCTTATCGGCGATGGCGTCCTTGGCGGCTTGCCGGTGCGCGGGCGTGATATGGGCGCTGACGGCGGTGATCGCGGCGGTCAGCACGGCGATGTCGTCGGTGAAGCCGAGACCGAAGATGAAGTCGGGGATGAGGTCGACCGGCAGGACGAAATAGCCGAGCGCGGCCACCAATATGCCCTTGGCGCGCAGCGGCGTCTTCTTGTCCATGGCGCAGTAATAGGCGGCGACGACATCTTCCATGAACGGAATCTGCCGAGCGGCCTTCCTGGCCGTGCGCCAGAACTTTTCGCGCACTTCGCCTTCGCCGGCCAGCTTGTCGCCAAAGCCGAAGAAATCAAAACCGGATTCTTGCGCCATCAATCTCTCCTCGCGGGCCTCATGCGCGTCTCAGCGCACGTCCGCCGATCAAAATGTGGTGAAAGCTTAACCCGGCTGCAAGATGCGGGCGCCGATTTGCCGGGTCCGCGCCGGGCCTGGACGTTGGACAGCCCGTGTTCAGCGCCGAAATAGCGGTTCATCTTCTTCGCCAATTCGATGTCGAGCGCCGTCACGCCGCCGGCGTCATGCGTGTTCAGGGTCACGCTGACGGTCTTGTAGACATTCGACCAATCGGGATGGTGGTCCATCTTCTCGGCGGTCAGCGCCACCCTGGTCATGAAGGCGAAGGCTTCGGAGAAATTGGCGAAGGTGAAGGTGCGGCCGATCGAGGCGCCGTCGTCCGCCAGTGCCCAGCCATCAAGCCCTGTGAGCGCTGCTTCGGCGGCCTCCCTGCCCAGTTTCTCTCTCTTCATGTCCGCTTCCCGTGCTATTGGGCTGAAGTCGTCACCATAGCGCCGGATCCATGATCGCGAAGCCCATAAATTCCATTCTTTTCGTCTGCCTCGGCAACATCTGTCGGTCGCCGCTGGCCGAAGGCATTCTTGGCGCCGTGCTGGCGGAGCGCGGATATGGCGGCGATATCGTGCTCGATTCGGCCGCGACCAGCGGCTGGGAGGTCGGCTCCGCTCCCGACCCGCGCTCGATCGCCATCGCGTCTCACCACGGCATCGACATCTCGCGGCAGCGGGCGCGCAAGATCATGCCGGAGGATTTTCACCGCTTCGACCTGATCTTCGGCATGGACCGGTCCAACGTCGCCGACCTGAAGGCGCTGGCGCCGGCGGCGGTGCGCGACCGTATCCACCTGTTCCTGGAATTCGCCGAGGGAAGGCCGCGCGATGTACCGGACCCCTACTATGAGGACCAGCAAGCGTTTGCCGAGGTCTATCGCATGATCCGCGAGGCGTCGGAGGTGCTGGCGACACGGCTGGCGGCACGCGTATCGAGGCCGGACAGCGGCCATGCCTCCTCGACAATATAGGGGCCGCCACCCACCGAATCGCGCGACGACATCAGCACGAAACGGCCGATGCGGAACGGCAGCGTCGAGAAATTGCCGCGCGCCGACAGATATTGGGCGACGTCGAGCGGGCTCGAATTGCGCAGCCGCGCCAGCGTCACATGCGGCATGAACCTGCGCGGATCGGCGGGAATGCCGAGCCGCTGGCAGATGCGCTCGATTTCGGCCTGAAGAGCCGCCATATCGGGCGAGGGCGAAGCGCCGGCCCACACCGCATGCGGCTTCTTCTGGCCGAAAGCGCCGACACCGGACAAGGTCAGCGAGAAGGAAGGGCGATGCACCCGGTCGAGCGCGTTGGCGATCTCGTCGGCGACATGGCCCTGGACGTCGCCGATGAAGCGTAGCGTCAGATGGTAGTTTTCGACGTCGATCCAGCGGGCCCCGGGCAGGCCGCCCCGGAGCAGGGACAGCGAAAGGGCGGCATCACGCGGAATTTCGAGGGCGGTGAAAAGACGCGGCATGAAGAGCCTCCCTTCCTCGAATCGAAACTGTCATCCCTAGCGAATCATCGATAATCAAATGGAGCAAGTGGTTTGTTGGTCCCGGATGCAATCTACATGCAATCTAAAGCTTCCGCGGCGGAACCGGTTCCATCCGACGTCACGATCCTCCTGGCGCCGCCGCCATGGTCTTCTCGACGGTGGGCAGGATGCGTTCCACCATCAGGTCGACGCCACGAGCACTCGGATGCAGGCCGTCCTCGAGCTGCAGGCCGGGCTGGCCGGCGACGCCGTCGAGGAAGAACGGATAGAGCGGAACATCGTATTTGCCGGCCAGGTCAGCAAAGATGGCGTCGAAGGCGCTCTGGTAGTCGGCGCCGAGATTGGGCGCCGCCCGCATGCCGGCCAGCAGCACGGCAATCTTGCGCTCTTTGAGCTTGCCTAGCATCTCGTCCAGGTTCCGTTTGGTGATGTCGGGCGCGACGCCGCGCAGCATGTCGTTGGCGCCGAGTTCGAGGATCACCAGCTGCGTGCCGTCAGGCACCGACCAGTCGAGCCGCGCCAGGCCGCCGCTGGAGGTGTCGCCGGAGACGCCGGCATTGGCGACGACGACGTCATGGCCCTTGGCGCGAAGTGCTGCCTGCAATTTGTCGGTAAAGCCCTCGCCCGGGCCAAGGCCGTACCCCGCCATCAGGCTGTCACCGAAGCCGACGATCTTGAAAGGCGCGGCGCGCGCCGACGAGATGCCGCCGCAGATGGCGAGGAAAACGACCAGGCCTGCGGCAAAGCGGCGTTTGAAAGACATGCGGCAGGCCCCATATGACAGAGAATTCTTCCGGCGATGGCTTCCGACAGGCAGAGCCTCCCTTTCCATATAGGACGCTTTCATTTTGACAGAAGCCGTCATCGCGCTGAAAGACATATCCCTGACACTCGGCGAAGGCGCTTCGTCGGTTCATGTATTGAAGGGCGTCAGCCTCGACGTCGCGCGCGGCGAGGCGACGGGCATCGTCGGCCCGTCGGGGTCCGGCAAGTCGACATTGCTGATGGTGCTGGCCGGGCTGGAGCGGGTCGATTCCGGTACGGTGCGCATTGCCGGCGAACTGCTCAACGGTAGAAGCGAGGACCAGATCGCTTCGTTTCGCGGCCGAAACATTGGCATCGTGTTCCAGTCCTTCCACCTCATCCCCAATATGACGGCGCTCGAAAATGTCGCCGTGCCGCTGGAACTGGCCGGCCACGCCGATCCCTTCTCGGTGGCGGAGCGGGAACTGGCGGCCGTCGGCCTCAGCGACCGCGTCACCCATTATCCCGGCGAGCTCTCCGGCGGCGAGCAGCAGCGCGTGGCGATCGCCCGGGCGCTGGCACCATCGCCGCGCATCCTGATCGCCGACGAGCCGACCGGCAACCTCGATCAGGCGACGGGGCGGCAGGTCGCCGATCTGCTGTTCGCCAAGGCCGCCGAACGCGGCATGACGCTGGTGCTGGTGACCCATGATCCGGCGCTCGCGGCGCGCTGCTCGCGCCAGGTTTCGATGCGCTCCGGCCGGATCGAGGCGCCGCCGCCGGTCAGGGTCACCGCCTGATGCCGCTGGCGCGGACCTTGAAGCTTGCCATCCGCTTTTCGCTGCGCGAGATGCGCGGCGGCCTGTCCGGCTTCCTCATCTTCCTCGCCTGCATCGCGCTCGGCGTGGCGGCTATCGGCGGCGTCAATTCGGTGGCCCGCTCCATCACCGCCGGTGTCGCCGATCAGGGCCAGACGCTGCTCGGCGGCGATCTTCGCTTCCAGATCAACCAGCGCGACGCCAGCCGGGCAGAACTTGGCTTTCTCGACGGGCTGGGCGTGGTTTCGCATACCGCCGGCATGCGCTCGATGGCGCGCCTGGCTGACGGATCCGACCAGGCGCTGGTCGAGGCCAAGGCTGTCGACGAGGCCTATCCGCTCTATGGCGCGCTGGAAACCGAACCGGTGCTGACGAAGCAGGAACTGTTCGGCAGGCAGTTCGGCGTTTTCGGCGCCGCGGCACCCGATCTCTTGTTCGAACGGCTGCATCTCAAGATCGGCGACCGGCTGAAGCTCGGCACCGCCACGTTCGAACTGCGCGCCAGGCTGGTGGCCGAGCCCGACGCGGTCTCCGACGGGTTCGGCTTCGCGCCAAGGCTGATGATCTCGACCGAGGGCCTGGCCGCCACTGGGCTGATCCAACCGGGCAGCCTGGTCGAGAACGCCTACAAGGTCCGGCTGCCCGCCGGTGCCGACGAGGCGCGGCTCAAGGCCATCCAGGACCAGGCGGCCAAGGATCTTCCGCAGGCCGGCTGGTCGATCCGCACGCGCAGCAACGCCGCACCGGCGTTATCCTCCAATATCGAACGCTTCTCGCAGTTCCTGACGCTGGTCGGGCTCACCGCGCTGGTGGTCGGCGGCGTCGGCGTCGCCAATGCGGTGCGCGCCTATCTCAACGGCAAGCGCGGCGTCATCGCCACCTTCAAGAGCCTGGGGGCGTCCGGCGGCTTCGTCTTTGCCGTCTACCTCGTGCAGATCCTGATCATCGCGGCACTTGGCATCGTGCTCGGCCTGGTGCTCGGGGCGCTGATGCCGTTCGCGGCGAGTGCCGCGCTTCAGTCGGTCATTCCGGTGCCGGCGCAGGGCGGCTTCTATCCCGGCGCGCTCGCCATGGCGGCCCTGTTCGGCCTGCTGGTGACGCTGGCCTTCGCGCTGTTGCCGCTCGGTCGCGCCCGTGACGTGCCGGCAACCGCGCTGTTCCGGGAGATGGGACTGGAAGGCCGGGGCCTGCCGCGCCCCGTCTATGTCGTTTGCGCGCTCGGCATCGCGCTTTTCCTGGCAGCGCTGGCGATCCTGTTTTCGGGCGACCAGCGCATCGCCTCGATCTTCGTCGGCGCCACCGTTTTTGCTTTCCTGGTGCTGCGTCTCGTCGGCGGACTGGTGCAATGGGCAGCCCGGAAAAGCCCGCGCGTGCGCTTTGTCGCGCTCAGGCTCGCTATCGGCAACATCCACCGGCCCGGGGCGCTGACGCCGTCCGTGGTGCTGTCGCTGGGGCTTGGGCTGACGCTCTTGGTGACACTGGCGCTGATCGACGGGAATCTCAGGCGCCAGATCTCCGGCAGCCTGCCGGAGCGGGCGCCGAACTTCTTCTTCGTCGACATCCAGGGCAGCGAAGTCGATGCGTTCTCCTCGCTGATCGCGAAGGAGGTGCCGCGGGGAACGCTGGCCAAGGTGCCGATGCTGCGCGGCCGGGTCATGGCTCTCAATGGCGTCGATGTCGACAAGGTCAAGGTGCCGGCCGAGGGCGCCTGGGTGCTGAAGGGAGATCGCGGCCTGACCTATGACACCAGGCAACCGGAAAACGCGACGCTGACAGAGGGCAAATGGTGGCCCGACAACTATGCCGGCGAGCCGCTGGTTTCGTTTTCCGACAAGGAAGGCAAGGAAATCGGGCTGAAGCTCGGCGACACCATCACCGTCAATGTGCTCGGCCGCAATGTCACCGCCCGCATCGCCAATTTCCGCCAGGTCGAGTGGGAGACGATGGGCATCAATTTCGTCATGGTGTTCTCGCCCAACACATTCGCCGGCGCCCCGCATGGCTGGATAGCCACGCTCACCGAAAAGAACGCCTCGGCGGCCGACGACGCGCGCGTCCTCAACGCCGTCACCCGCGCCTTCCCCGCCGTGACGACGGTGCGGGTCAAGGACGCGCTCGACATCGTCAACCGGCTGGTCGGCCAGCTCGGCACGGCGATCCGGGCGGCGGCCGGCGTGGCGCTGATCGCCTCGGTTCTGGTGCTTGCCGGCGCGCTTGCCGCCGGCAACCGGGCGCGCATCCACGACGCTGTGGTGCTGAAGACGTTGGGCGCCACCCGGCGAACGCTGATCACGGCATTCTCTCTGGAATACATGCTGATCGGACTGGCCACCGCCATCTTCGCGCTCGCCGCCGGCAGCGCCGCCGCCTGGTTCGTGGTCGCACGCATCATGACGCTGCCATCGCATTTCATGCCCGAGGTGGCGGTGGCGACGATTGCCTTTTCGCTGGTGATCACGGTCGGCATCGGCCTTGCCGGCACCTGGCGGGTGCTCGGCCACAAGGCGGCACCCGTGCTGCGAAACCTCTGATTCGCCGGCGGGCGCCGCCTGCCCGGGTTAAATCTTGGTAAGAATGCCGTCCGAAACGGCCGGCGAAGCGGCATTTTGGCCTGTCACGAACCGTTACACCCGGTTACGGTCTTGTTCTTGACGCGAATAACCATCATATTCCGCGCAGGCATGCTGGAGCCCCCCAGCGGCGCCTGGGTCCGCAAGAGGCCCGACACCGGACGGGGCAGAAGCAACGAGGATTTCCAATGGCTGATCCCATTCGCAACTATCAGACGTCGGCGGTGCCCGGCGTCCGCGCCGACATCGACCAGGGTCTGCGCGCCTACATGATCAAGGTCTACAATCTGATGGGGCTTGGCCTGCTCATCACCGGCCTTGCCGCCGTCGGCACGATCATGCTGGCCACCACCACCGATCCGGCTTCGGCCGTCGCGACGCTGCCGAGCGGCGAGATGCTGACTTCCTTCGGCTACGCGATCTTCGGTTCGCCGCTGCGCTGGGTTGTCATGCTGGCGCCGCTGGCCGCCGTGTTCTTCCTGTCGTTCAGGATTCAGTCGATGAGTGTCGCCGCCGCGCAGACCACCTTCTGGGTCTATGCCGGTCTGGTCGGCCTGTCGCTGTCGTCGATCTTCCTGGTCTACACGACGGCCAGCATCTCGCAGACCTTCTTCGCCACCGCCGCGGCCTTCGGCGCGCTGTCGCTGTTCGGCTACACCACCAAGCGCGACCTGTCGGCGATGGGCTCGTTCCTGATCATGGGCGTGTTCGGCATCATCATCGCCTCGGTGATCAACATCTTCCTGCAGTCGTCGGCACTGACCTTCGCCGTCTCGGCGATCGGCGTACTGGTCTTCGCCGGCCTCACCGCCTACGACACGCAGAAGATCAAGGAGATGTATTTCGAGGGCGACGCTTCCGATGTCGCGGGCCGCAAGGCCATCATGGGCGCGCTGTCGCTCTACCTCGATTTCATCAACCTGTTCATGTTCCTGCTCCAGTTCATGGGCGACCGCCGCTAAGCGGTATTGGACCATCGACTCCTGGAAGGGCGGCCCAACGGCCGCCCTTTTCTTTTAAGCGGGGCTCTGCTGTTATCGAAAGCACAAAAGAGGCCCGCATAAAGAATGAGCAACATCGCGATCAGGCCGGCGACCCCGGCCGACCTCGACGCCATAACCGAAATCTACGCCGACGCGGTCGCCAACGGCACGGCGAGCTATGAACTGGAGCCGCCCAGCCGCACCGAGATGGGGACGCGATTCGCCGCACTCGCGGCCGGCGGCTTTCCCTATCTGGTGGCGGAAAAGGCAGGCGCCGTGCTTGGCTATGCCTATGCCGGCGCCTTCCGGCCGCGCCCGGCCTATCGCTTCATCGTCGAGGACTCGGTCTATGTCGCGCCTGACGCCAAGGGCCAGGGTGTCGGCCTGAAGCTGATGCAAAGCCTGGTCGCGGCGGTCGAGGCGGCGGGCTTTCGCCAGATCGTCGCGGTGATCGGCGATGGCCGCGCCGACAGCGCCTCGGTCAGGTTGCACGAGAAGCTCGGCTTCCGTCATTCCGGCCGCCTCGAAGGCTCCGGCTACAAGCACGGGCGCTGGTTGGACACGGTATTCATGCAGCTGTCGCTCAACGGCGGGGCATCGCTGCCACCTGATCCGGATTCGCTGCCGGAGCGGAAGTTCCGGAAGGGGGAACTGAAGAATTGAGGAACAGGACACGCGGCGCCTGACGTAAGCGCCCCTTTTCCTTCGTTCCTCAATTCTTCAGTTCCCAATTCACCCCTATACCAGCTTCAGCTTGCTGTCGAAGACGCCGAGCACGCGGCCAAGCTCCTGGCCGCGTTTGAGGATGCGCCCGCCCGCCGCTATGACGGCGAAGGCGCCTTGCTTGCGCGCCAGTTTCGGATCCTTGACGATCTGGAACAGCGGCACTTCGCTGGCGCGTCGGAAGACGGAAAAGACAGCGCGGTCGGTGAGGTGATCGATGGCGTAGTCGCGCCATTCATTGGCCGCGACCATGCGTCCGTAAAGCCTGAGGATCTGGTCCAGTTCGCGCCGGTCGAAGCGGACCGGCTGGTCGAGGCGTGCGCTGCGCGCCTCGTGCAGCGGGATCAATATTGCGGATGCGTCTCCATCCCCCATCCCGCCGCCGTCATCGATCATGCCTGCCTCGATCCTTCAAAATGAATCTTTGCCAACCAAAGTTGGCCCCTTCGCATCGCAATTGCAAGAGCCGGAGAAGCGAAGGCAGCGGCGCGCCGTTTCCGTTGCGTCCAGTCACGTTTGTGAAACGCGTGTTGGAATTGGTGATGCTTCGCCACATTTCCGCCTTTTTTTATCCGCGCTCCTGCCCCAATGTCCGACGAATTTACCGGCGTTGCCTGAGACGGTTCGGTCCGGCACCGGCTCGTAAACCCCAAGCCCCCCGCCCACGGGTCTGCGTCGGATCGAACCAACCTCGGCCTTTCCTCGGAAAAGCCAGGTGCGACGATCCCAAAACCTAAATGACCGACGTCAGAAGCAAGCTGACGTCGGTTTTTTCGTTTGGGCCTTGCACCCGGGACTGCGCGCCGACGGCATCGGCGTAGGGCCGAAAGCGGCCAACCCCGCGTCGCCATTCAATTCTGCCGACCGTGCTTGCCATTTTCCGTTTCACTTAATAGGGTGTTAAGTGGAAACGGAGACGACAATGCCACACGCATCGGACTCCCCAGTAAAACAGTTGAATGGCGGGGCGGCCGTGCCGGAGGCCGGCGGCGTCGGCCCCCGTATCAAGGCACTGCGCACGGCGCGGCGCGTCTCGCTGCGCCAGCTTGCCGACATGACGGGCACCACGGCGAGCTTCATCAGCCAGCTCGAGCGCAATCTGTGCGGCGCCAACACCGGCACGCTGCTCAAGATCGCCGCCGCTCTCGACCTCGGCATCAACGATCTGTTCGAGGACAATGCGCGTCCCCTGCACAAGGTGCTGAGGCGCGAGGAGCGGCCGGTCGTTCCGGTTGGCCTCCAAGGCCGCAAGATGCTCCTGTCGCGGCGGCCGATCCATCAATTCGAAGTCTATGCCGGCCATTTCGAGGTTGGCGGCTCGACCGGCGACGAGACCTATGTGCATGGCGGCGAGCACGAAATGTTCATGGTGCTCAAAGGCACCGTCGAACTGACGCTTGCCGACGAGCGCCATCTGATGCGCGAGGGCGACAGCGTCGAATACGCAACCTCGGTGCCGCACCGGACCGTCAATGTCGGCGACACGCCGGCCGAGGTGCTCTGGATCATTGCGCCGCCGACCGCCGGCGCGCTCGAACTCGATCGATACAGGCCCGGAAACCGCTCGCATCCGGGTGAATGAAAACAATGCGAGTTCTGCAAATGGGAGAGATGATCATGAAACTGAAATTTGGACATGCGGCGGCCGTCGCCGTGCTTATGGCGGCCACCGCCGCGCTCGCGCAATCCAAGCCGGTGGCGGGAGAGGTCGCCGAAGGCTCGCTGAAGGGCAAGACGCTGACCCTCGTTTCCTATGGCGGCATCTATCAGGACGGCCAGGCGGCGGCACTCAAGGAGTTCGTCGACAAGTCCGGCGTCAAGCTGCTCAATGACGGCCCGACGGAGATCGCCAAACTGCAGGCGCAGGTCGAGTCCGGCAATGTGACCTGGGACGTCGTCGATACCGACGACCTGCTGCCCTATGTCTATTGCGGCAAGCTGTTCCAGAAGCTCGATCTGACGAAGCTCGACGTCTCGAAAATCCCGGAAGGCCAGGTCGGCGAATGCTCGGTGCCGGCGATGAACTACGGTGTCGTGCTGATGTACAACAAGGAAAAGTACGGGGATAATCCGCCCAAGAGCTGGGCCGACTTCTTCGATACCCAAAAATTCCCCGGCGTGCGTGGCATCGACGGCTCCGGCAGCCCGACCGGCGGCCTGCTGGAACAGGCTTTCAAGGTTGCCGGCGGCGATCCGAAGGCGATGACGGTGGCCGATATCGACAAGGCCATCGATGTGGTCCGCAAGCTCGGCCCCGACACGATCTTCTGGAAGACGGGTGCCGAATCGCAGCAGCTCGCCGAATCCGGCGAGGCCGACATGCTGATGATGTGGACGGGCCGCGCCATGACGGCGGTCAAGAACGGTGCCAAGTACGCGCCCGCCTGGCAGGATTGGCTGGTGGTGATGGACCAGATGACGATTCCGGTCGGCGTCAAGGATACGGATGCGTCCTACGCGCTGCTCAATGCCTATCTCGGCAAGCATGCCCAGGAGATATTGGCGGAGAAGACCTCCTACACGCCGATCAACAACGACGCGCAGCCCAAGGTCGACGCTTCTGTTGCCGCCTACCTGACCAATACGCCTGAACGCCAGAAGCAGGGCTACAAGCAGAACTTCAAGTTCTGGGTCCCGAACTTTGCGGTGGCGCAGGAGAAGTGGTCGGCGCTGATGGCCGGCAACTGACCGGCTGACGGGAAGCAAGGGCCGTGAGCGCGTCCGAGCCAACCATTCCGGCCGCCGAAAGGCGCAGGGCATGGCGGCCGTTCGCGCTCGCGTTGCCGGCCCTGGTCCTGCTTTTCGCGGTGATCGGCTATCCGCTGCTGACCATCGTGCTGCGCAGCCTGTCGGAACCGGAGTGGGGAGCGCAGAACTATGTCTGGTTCTTCAGTGCGCCGATCAACCTTGTCGTGCTCCAGCGGACCTTCGTCATTTCGGCGTGGGTCACGCTGGTGTGCGTGGTTTGCGCTTATCCCTACGCCTATCTGATGACCGCGGTCGGGCCGCGCGTTCGGCTGGTGCTGCTCTTGTGTGTGCTGATCCCGTTTTGGGTGAGCGGCGTGGTGCGCACCTTGTCCTGGGTGATCCTGCTCCAGGATTCAGGCGTCATCAACTCGGTCCTGCGGTCGCTCGGGCTTGGTGGCGTCAGGCTGATCCGCACCCAGACGGGCGTGGTCATCGGCATGGCGCAGGTGCTTTTGCCGTTCATGATCCTGCCGCTCTATTCGGTCATGAAAGGCATCGATCTCAGGCTGATGCGCGCGGCGCAAAGCCTTGGCGCGCGGCCGTCCCGCGCCTTCTTCACCATCTACCTGCCGCTGTCGCTGCCGGGCGTCTATGCCGGGGCGATCATCGTCTTCATCCTGGCGCTCGGCTTCTACATCACGCCGGCTTTGCTCGGCGGTCCGCGTTCGACCATGCTGTCCACCCTGGTGCAGACACAGGTGCTCAGCCTGCTGCAATGGGGCCGTGGCGGCGCCATGGGCGTGGTGCTGCTGGTCACGACCTTCGTGCTGCTGGCGCTCGCCGCGCCCGTCATGCGGTCCCGGTACCGGGAAGCGGAGCGGCGCTGATGGAGATGAAGCCGCTCACCCGCGTCATCCTCGGCCTTGTCTGCCTGCTGGTGGCCATATGGCTGGTGGCCCCGACGCTGGTCGTGGTGCCGATGTCGTTCAACGAGAACAAGTCGCTGGCGTTTCCGCCGCAGGGCTTTTCCTGGCAATGGTACCAGAATTTCGCCACCAGCCCGGACTGGTCGAGCAGCTTCCTCAATTCGCTGAAGGTCGCCTCGATCGTTGCCGTGCTGGCAACCGTGCTCGGCACGCTTGCCGCCTTCGGCCTCGACCGCATGAAGGCGCGGCCGGCAAACCTGCTGCGCATGCTGATGTTGACGCCGATGGTGGTGCCGGGCGTGGTGCTGGCCATCGGCATCTACGCGGTCTATCTCGATACGCGGCTTGTCGGCACGCTGCTCGGCTTCGTGCTCGCCCACACCATCCTTGCGCTGCCTTTCGTGCTGATTGCCGTCTCGGCCAATCTCGAAGTGTTCGACAGGCGGCTCGAGACAGCCGCGGCGAGCCTCGGCGCCAACGCGCTCACTACCTTCCGCACGGTGACGCTGCCGCTGATTGCACCCGGCGTGCTGTCGGGCCTGCTGTTCGCCTTCGCCACCTCCTTCGATGAGATCGTCGTGTCGCTGTTCATCACCAATCCCTACCTCAAGACATTGCCGGTGCAGATCTTCGCTTCCATCACGCGCGACGCCGACCCGACGGTCGCGGCCGTCGGCACGATCCTGTTGTTTGCCACCACGATCCTGATCGGCGGCGGCATGCTTCTTCTTGGCCGCGAGCGGAAAGGACGCCAATGACCTCGGGGCAAGAGAGCAGGGGCGCGGCGATCGATCTCAGGTCGATCAGCAAGGCCTATGGCAGCTTCAAGGCGCTGGACGGCGTGTCGCTGCACATCGAGGCCGGCGAGTTCATGACGCTGCTCGGACCAAGCGGCTCCGGCAAGACGACGACGCTCAACGTCGTCGCCGGCTTCACCGAGGCCAGTTCCGGCGCGCTGGAAGTGGGCGGCAAGAGCGTCGTCGGCGTGCCGGCGCACAAGCGCAACATCGGCGTCGTCTTCCAGCATTACGCGCTGTTTCCCCATATGACGGTGAGCCGCAACGTCGCCTATCCGCTCGCCTTGCGCGGCGTGGCGGGAGCCGAGCGCGAACGCCGGGTGCGCCAGGCGCTCGACATGGTCAAGATGGCGGATTTCGGCCATCGCTTCCCCAGCGAGCTTTCGGGCGGCCAGCAGCAACGCGTGGCGCTGGCCCGCGCCATCGTCTTCGATCCGCCGCTGCTGTTGATGGACGAGCCGCTCGGCGCGCTCGACAAGAAACTGCGCGAATGGCTGCAGCTCGAGATCAAGCGCATCCACCGCGAACTCGGCACCACCTTCGTCTATGTGACGCACGACCAGGAAGAGGCGCTGGTGCTGTCGGATCGCATCGCCGTGTTCAACCGGGGCCGGATCGAACAGATCGGTACCGGGCGCGAGCTGTATGACGAGCCGGCGACGCTGTTCGTCGGCAAGTTCATCGGCGATTCCACCGTGCTGCGCGGGGCCGCCGCCACCTCTGGCCAGGAGACGGCGATCGAGATATCAGGCCAGATGGTGACGACGGCCAAGCGTCTCGCCAATGGCGGCACGCCGGTCATGCTGCTGCGCCCCGAAAAGCTGGCGCTCGCCCGCCCTGGTGTGGGCGGCGACGGCCGCAACCGGCTCACGGGCCGTATTGGCGAAGCCATCTATCTCGGCTCCGGCTCAAAATACGAGGTCGACCTGGCCGACGGCTCGAAAGCCATCGTGCGCTCGACGCTGGAAGCAGACAGTTTCGCCATCGGGGACGAGGTCGAGGTGCTGTTCGCCGGCGCCGACGTGAAGCTGCTCGCCGACGACGACAAGGCTGACCTGACGCTCACCTGATTTCGGAACGGATTTCAAAAATGCAAGCCAAGCACAATGGCGACGTGTCGTTCTGGTATGCCGATATCGGCGGCGTGCCGGCCTATCGGCCGTCCTTGCCCGGCGACATCGAGGCAGATGTGTGCATCGTCGGCGCCGGCTACACCGGCCTGTGGACCGCCTATTATTTGAAGAAGGCGCAACCTGCGCTGCGCATCGCCATGGTCGAGAAGGAGTTCGCGGGCTTCGGCGCGTCGGGCCGCAATGGCGGCTGGCTGTCGGGCGGCTTCAGCTGGTCGCGCGAGAAATACGCAAAGACCTCCTCGCGCGGCGCGGTGATCGACATGCAGCGCGCCATGTTCGGCACGGTCGATGAGGTGATCGCGGTGACGGAAGCCGAAGGCATCGACGCCGATATCCGCCGCGTCGACAACATCACCGTCGCCACCAACGCGGCACAATTGCAGCGCGCCAAGGCCGAATACGAGGAGCTGCTGCGCTGGGAGATGCCGCCGGAGCGGCTGGCCTTCCTCGACGCGCGGGAGGCGCGCCAGCGCATCGCCATCGACAAGGTGCTGGGCGCCTTCGTCGTGCGCAACGTCGCGCGTGTCCAGCCGGCGAAGCTGGTGCAAGGCCTGGCGGCGGCTGTCGAGCGGCTTGGCGTGCCGATCTACGAGCAGACGCAGGTGCTGGCGATCGAGAAGGGCAAGGTCACCACCAGCAGAGGCATCGTGCGGGCAGGGAAGATCATCCGCGCCACCGAAGGCTTCACGGCTGGCATTCCCGGCTACGAGCGTCTCTGGCTGCCGCTGAACAGCGCCATCGTGGTGACCGAGAAGCTGCCGCAAGAACTGTGGGACCAGATCGGCTGGAACGGTTACGAGGTGCTGGGCGATGCCGCTCACACCTATTGCTACGCGCAGCGCACGCGCGAAGGCCGAATCGCCATGGGCGGCCGTGGCGTGCCTTACCGCTTCGGTTCGCGCACCGATGCGCGCGGCCGGACCCAGCAGGCGACCATCGACCAGTTGCACGAGGTGCTGACCAGGCTGTTGCCGCAGACCAAGGGCGTGCGTCTCGACCATGCCTGGTGCGGGACGCTTGGGGTGCCGCGCGACTGGTGCACCACTTCAGGCTTCGACCCGGAAAGCGGCATCGGCTGGGCCGGCGGCTATGTCGGGCTCGGGGTTTCCAGTTCCAACCTGTCAGGCCGCACCTTGCGCGACCTCGTGCTCGGCCACGACACCGAGTTGACCCGGCTGCCCTGGGTCAACCGCACGGTCAAGAAATGGGAACCGGAACCACTGCGCTGGCTCGGCGTGCACACAATGTACCAGCTCTATCGCATCGCCGACCGGCGTGAAGCAAACGGCCTGGACCGGACCTCACGCCTTGCGGCCTTCGCCGATCGCCTGACCGGACACTGAAAGCATTCGAGCAGGATATGTAGCGGTTTCCGTCTGGAATTGCGCCGAACCCGTGACCTTACAGCTTACGATCGAGGGAGGCCTCGGATCCCGGTTTGTGGATGAAAGCCGCACCCAGGATGGGGCCTGGCAGGCCATCCTTGCCGACCGACTGCAAAAGCACGGCGCAGCCGCCTTTCTTGGTGATCTCGCTCAGCGGAAATTCGTAGCGCTGCGCCTTGCCATGCCACATGCCGGCGGTCTGGATCCCGGTGACCGCGTTCCAATAGGTCATCTTGCGGCCGGAGTTCTCGCCCTGGCCGATCTTTACCGTCTGCGGCGCGTCGAAATAGACGATGACGACATGGGCGTCGTTCGGGCCGGTGCCGGCGTCACCCGCGTCGATGATCACACGGTCGCCGGTGCGGCTGACCTTGATGGGCACACGCATGCCTTCGCCGGCACGGGCCATGCGGGCAAGCGCGCCGTCGACCTCACCGCGATTGGCGCCGTTGACATGCATGCGGCCGTTCAGGACGGCCTGCGGCGTATAGACCGAACGGCTGCTGAAATAGCGCATATAGTCATATTGCCGCTCGGTGTTTTCCTTGTGGCTCAGCGTGTCCTTCCAGCCGAGATAGTCCCAGTAATCGACGTGATAAGCGAGCGCGACAAGGTCTTGCCTTGTGGCGAGTTCGGCGAAGAACGCGTCCGCCGGCGGGCAGGAACTGCAGCCCTGGCTGGTGAACAGTTCGACCACGCCGAGCGGCCTGTCGGATTTTTCGGCCTGGGCCCTTTCGGGCTCGCTGGCATGCCCAGCGCCGGCAAAAGCCGAGAAGGCCAGCGCGAAGGCTGCCAGCCACAATGATCGTCGCGAGGCCATGACCATTCCAATTCCCGCCGGTGATGCCGGCTTTGTTCTGCTTTGCCGAAATATGTGGCAGAACGGGAAGTCAACGGGAAGTCACGTTGCGGTGAAATTTTACCGCTGCAATCGTGAGGTAAGGCCGCAATAGGAGCAGCCGCTGCATTTCAAGGCGTGGTTCGATTGAGCGGCGGCATCATCGCCATGCGGCAGGTTCTCCTCACCGACATCGATCTCTATTGCGAACGCACCGGCCCTGGACTTTGGTCTGGGCCGGTCAATGCTTTGACGGCCTTGCCTTCATCGCGGCAGGACTGTGCGGTATGCTGGTCTGCTGTGCCGCGGCAGGGGAGTAGTGAGTCGGGGCGTCCTCTGCATCCCACTCACTACTCACTGTTTTCTAAGCCGCCAGATCGCGCAGCACGTACTGCAAGATGCCGCCGTTCTTGAAGTAGTCGAGCTCATCCAGCGTATCGATGCGGCAGATGATCGGCACGTTCTTCACCGTGCCGTCGCCATAGGTGATCTTGGCGGTCATCGTCTGGCGCGGCTTGATCGTGCTCAATCCGTCGATCTCGACCAACTCGTCGCCCTTGAGGTTGAGGGAAGCCCATGAGGTGCCTTCCTCGAAGACGAAGGGGATGACGCCCATGCCGACCAGGTTCGAACGATGGATGCGCTCGAAGGACTGGGCGATGACGGCGCGGACACCGAGCAGGTTGGTGCCCTTTGCCGCCCAGTCGCGCGACGAGCCGTTGCCGTATTCGACGCCGGCGAAGATGACCAGCGGCACGCCTTCCTTCTTGTACTGCATCGCCGCGTCGTAGATCGATTCCTCTTCCTTGCTGGGATAATGGATGGTGTAGCCGCCCTCGCGGCCGTTCTCGCCCAGCATGTGGTTGCGGATGCGGATGTTGGCGAAGGTGCCGCGCATCATCACCTCATGGTTGCCGCGCCGCGTGCCGTACTGGTTGAAGTCGGCGACGCCGACGCCATGGTCGGTGAGGTATTTGCCGGCCGGCGAGGCGGCCTTGATCGAACCCGCCGGCGAGATGTGGTCGGTGGTGATCTTGTCGCCGAACAGGCCGAGCACCCGGGCGCCCTTGATGTCGCCGATCTTGCCGAAACCCGTGGTCATGCCGGCGAAGTAGGGCGGGTTCTGCACATAGGTCGAATTGTTGTCCCAGGCATAGGTCTGGCCTTCCGGCGCCTTGACGTTCTGCCAGTACTCGTCGCCCTTGAAGACGTCGGCATATTTGCGGGCGAACAGCTCGCGGGTGACGTTCTTCTCGATGAACTCCTGGATCTCGGCCGAGCTCGGCCAGATATCCTTGAGATAGACCGGATTGCCGTTCCTGTCGTCGCCGAGCGGCTCCGTGGTCAGGTCCTTGGTCACGGTGCCGGCCAGCGCATGCGCCACGACCAGCGGCGGCGACGCCAGGTAGTTCGCCTGCACGTCGGGCGAGACGCGGCCTTCGAAGTTGCGGTTGCCGGAGAGCACCGCGGCGGCAATCAGGCCCTTGTCGTTGATGGTTTTTGAGATCGGAGCGGGCAGCGGGCCGGAATTGCCGATGCAGGTGGTGCAGCCGAAGCCGACCAGGTTGAAGCCGATCTGGTCGAGCTCCTTCTGCAGGCCCGACTTTTCCAGATATTCCGCCACCACCTGGCTGCCGGGGGCCAGCGAGGTCTTTACCCACGGCTTCTGCTTCAGGCCAAGGCGGTTGGCGTTGCGGGCAAGCAAGCCCGCGCCGATCAGCACTGATGGGTTCGAGGTGTTGGTGCAGGAGGTGATGGCGGCGATGACGACGTCGCCATGGCCGAGGTCATGGTCGGTGCCTTCGACCGCATAGCGCTTGGAGATTTCCGCCGCCTTCTTGTATTCGGTGTCCATCGCCTTGGCGAAGCCGGCCGGAATGCCTTCCAGCGCGACACGGCCCTCGGGGCGCTTGGGACCGGCCATCGACGGCACGACGCTGTCCAGCTCCAGTTCGAGCAGGTCGGTGAAGACCGGGTCGGCGGAGCCGGCCTCGCGCCACATGCCTTGCGCCTTGGAATAGGCCTCGACCAGGGCGATGCGGTCCTCGCTGCGGCCTGACATTGTGAGATAGCGGATGGTTTCGGAATCGACCGGGAAGAAACCGCAGGTGGCGCCGTATTCGGGCGCCATGTTGCCGATGGTGGCGCGGTCGGCCAGCGTCATGTTGGACAGGCCGGGGCCGAAGAACTCGACGAACTTGCCGACGACGCCCTTCTTGCGCAGCATCTGGGTGACGGTCAGCACGAGGTCGGTGGCGGTGACGCCCTCCTTGAGCTTGCCGGTGAGGCGGAAGCCGATGACTTCCGGCAGCAGCATGGAGACCGGCTGGCCTAGCATGGCCGCCTCGGCCTCGATGCCGCCGACGCCCCAGCCGAGCACGCCAAGGCCGTTGATCATGGTGGTGTGCGAATCGGTGCCGACGCAGGTGTCGGGATAGGCGGTGGTTTCGCCGTCCTCGGTGTTGGTCCACACCACCTGGCCGAGATATTCGAGATTGACCTGGTGGCAGATGCCGGTGCCGGGCGGCACGACGCGGAAGTTGCGGAACGCCTGCTGGCCCCATTTCAGGAACTTGTAGCGCTCTTCGTTGCGCTCATATTCGAGCTCGACATTGCGGGCGAAGGCCATCGGCGTGCCGAACTCGTCGACGATGACGGAATGGTCGATGACGAGGTCGACCGGCACCAGCGGGTTGATCTTCTGCGGATCGCCGCCAAGCGAGGCCATGGCGTCGCGCATGGCGGCGAGGTCGACCACGGCCGGGACGCCGGTGAAATCCTGCATCAGCACGCGGGCCGGGCGATAGGCGATCTCGACGCCTGCGGTGCCCTTGTCGGTCAGCCAGCCTGCCACCGCCTGGATGCTCTCCTTGGTGACGGAGCGGCCGTCCTCGTTGCGCAGCAGGTTTTCCAGCAGCACCTTCATCGAATAGGGCAGCTGGGCAATGCCGGTGAGGCCGTTCTTCTCAGCCTCGACGAGGTCGAAATAGACATACTCGGCGTCGCCCGCTTTCAGCGTGCGGCGGCAATTGAAACTGTCGAGGGATTTTGACACGTGCGATCCGTCCTTGTCTGTTCAGCCTGAAAGGGAACGGACGCCGATGGCATGCAATCACGCGCAAAGGTGCGGGTACGGCCATTTCCGCTGTCCGTTCCCAAGCAACCCGAGCCGTTCAAGGCGGCGCGTGCGCTGGTTCGGCGCTAATTCTGTTCCCGCGCCGACCGCTGGCACGGATGCCCCGCATATAGAGAATTTTCTGGAATAGTTCTAGACAGTTGCTGAGCAAATTTGTGCGATGCGGCAGCGCTCGCGAAACATTGATTTCAGGGCAGGCGAGGGATGCGGCTTATCGCCGAAAATCTGGGCGGCGAACGCGGCGGCGAGCCGGTTTTCTCCGGCATCGGCTTTGTGCTCGATCAGGGCCAGGCCCTGGTCGTCACCGGGCCGAACGGCTCGGGCAAATCGACCTTGCTCAGGGTCGTGGCCGGGCTGCTGCCGAAAACCGAAGGCCGTCTGCTGCTCGAGGGCGGCGGCGACGAGTTCCCCTCGATCGGCTCGGCCTGCCACTATCTCGGCCACCAGAACGCGATGAAGACGGCGCTGAGCGTGACCGAGAATTTGCGCTTCTGGCGGGAGTTCCATGGCGAAGGCCGGCTCGATGTGGAGGAGGCGCTGGAAACGGTCGGGCTCGGCGGCATCGGCCATTTGCCGTTCGGCTATCTCTCCACCGGGCAAAGACGCCGCGCGGCGATCGCGAAACTCTTGGTCAGCCATCGGCCGCTGTGGCTGCTCGATGAGCCGACGGCAGGGCTGGACAAGGCTTCGGAAGCGCGGTTTGCAGGGCTGGTGCGCCGGCATTGCGAGGAAGGCGGGATGATCGTGGCGGCGACGCATCTGCCGCTGGGATTGGAAGGGGCGAAAGAGTTGGCAATGGGGGAGGCCTTTTGATGACTGCACCCTACGGCGCCCCCCTTCTTCAACAGGGGACCACATCGTAATGTGGTCCCTCTTCCTGCGCGACATCCGCCTCTCTATCCGCGCCGGCGGCGGCGCGCTGACCGGCGTCATCTTCTTCCTCGCCGTCATCGCCACCATCCCTTTCGGCGTTGGGCCGGATCTCAAGCTGTTGGCCCGCATCGGTCCGGCGATCCTGTGGATCGGCGCGCTGCTTGCCTGCCTGCTCGGCCTCGACCGGCTGTTCCAGGCCGACCGCGAGGACGGTTCACTCGATCTGCTGGTGCTCGGCAACGACCGGCACATGCTGGCGCTGACGGTGCTGGTGAAGTGCGTTGCGCATTGGGCGGGCAGCGTCCTGCCGCTGGTGGTCGCGGCCCCCCTGCTCGGCCTGCTCATGAACATGGAACCGTTGGCCATAGGCGCCACGGCGCTGACGCTGCTGGTCGGCACGCCGGCCATCACCTTCATCGGCGCCGTGGGCGCCGCGGTGGCGGTGGCGCTGCCGCGTGGCGGTCTCTTGATCTCGGTGCTGGTGCTGCCGCTGACCATACCGGTGCTGATCTTCGGCGTTTCGGCGAGCTATGGCGCGACGGCCAATCCCGATCCGTTCCTGCAGCCCTTCCTCATTCTTGCCGCGCTGACGCTGTTTCTTGGCGTCCTGGGGCCGACCGCCGCGGCGCTGGCGCTGCGCCACGGCACCGATTGAGGCGCCAGAGGTCTGAAGGCTGCGGCGTGGCGGCCGATTGCGAAGCCGCCGGCGCGCGGCTAAGGGAAGACATGAGCGAACGAGGCGGAAAGACCCGGCTGGAACGAGACGCGGCGATGGAGCGGCGCGCATGAGCGCGCATGCGCTCTACGTCGCGGCGGCCTACGCGATCACCGCTGTGGCGCTGGCCGGGCTGATCGGCTGGATCCTCATCGACCAGCGGGCGCGCAAGCGCGAACTCGCCGAACTCGAGGCGGCCGGCGTGCGCCGCCGTTCCGACAAGGCAGCCAAGCCATGAGCACAGGGACGGAAACGCCGGCCCGTCGCCGCCTGTTCGTGTTTTTGCCGCTGCTGGTCTTCCTCGGACTGGCCGGACTGTTCCTGTCGCAGCTCTTGTCGGGACGCGATGTCTCGGAAGTGCCGTCGGCGCTCATCGGCCTCCCGGCGCCACAAACCAACTTGCCGCCCCTGGAGGGCAGCAATCTGCCCGGGCTCGATTCGAAAGCCTTCGCCGGCAAGGTCACGCTGGTCAACGTGTTTGCGTCCTGGTGCGCACCATGTCGGGAAGAGCACCCAGTGCTGCTGGCGCTGGCGCAGGACAAAAGGTTCGCGATGGCGGCGCTGAATTACAAGGACCGGCCGGAAAACGCCCGCCGCTTCCTCGGCGACCTTGGCAATCCGTTCCAGGCAATCGGCGTCGACGAAGCCGGCCGCACGGCGATCGACTGGGGCGTCTATGGCGTGCCGGAAACCTTCGTCATCGGCAAGGATGGCAAGATAGCCTACAAGCATGTCGGCCCGCTGACGCCGGAGTCCGCCAAGGAGCTTCTGCTGCCGCAGATCGACAAGGCGCTGACCAGGCCGAACTGAAGCGACGTCGCGATGGCTCCGCGCCACCTCAATTCGGCCCACCCGGCCGTGGCGGCGACAGCACATCCTCGGCCGAGAGCACCCGCGCTTCCGAGGGCAGCATGATGGGGATGCCGTCGCGCACCGGATAAGCGAGCTTGGCGACCCGCGAGACCAGCTCGCCGCGCTCGGGGTCCCAGGCCAGCGGCCCCTTGGTCAGCGGGCAGGCCAGGAGTTCCAGCAGCTTCGGGTCAACATTCGTCTTCTTTCCGTCGCGCCCATCCGCCATTGGGTCCTCTTCCGGTTTCACGCCCAGCCTGTCAGCCAGGATGCAGGATCTGTCGAGATCGGTCGGGCCGTCATTTGCGGGCCGGCTGGATATCGACGCATTCCTACTGCAGGCTCGAGCCAAAATCCTCATTCTCCCGCGCCAGCGTCATCTCGGTGATGGCGATCAGCGTTTCGGCCCTGGTTTTCAGGTCCGCGGCCTCGAGCAATGCCTGCTTCTCGGCCGGTCCATAGGGCGCCATCATCGACAGCGCGTTGACCAGCATGGCGTTTTCGGCGCGGCTGACGCTTTCCCAGTCGGCTTCCAGATCATTGGCCTGCAGATAGGCGCGAAAGGCTCTGAGCAGCGCCGGCCGGTCGATTTCATCAGCCGCCTGCTCCTCGTCCAGATCGGCGAGGAAGGGCGCCGGCTTCGCCTGGCGGAACGGCGTCTTGACCGTCAGCTCGTGGGCGACGCGGAACCGGCACACGCCTTGCAGCGAGATCAGGTAGCGGCCGTCGCCGGTCTCGGAAAAGGCGATGATGCGACCGATGCAGCCGACGTTGCAAAGCTCCGGCTCGCCATCCTCGCGCAATGCGCCATTGAGGCCGGGCTGGATGACGCCGACGAGCCGCGAGCCGGCGACGGCCTCGTCCACCATCTGCAGGTAGCGCGGCTCGAAGATGTTGAGCGGCATGCGGCCGCCCGGCAGCAGCAGCGCGCCTTCGAGCGGAAAGAGCGGGATCGTCGATGGCAGATCCTTGGCGAGCCGGTAATGCGCGTTTCCCGCTTGCACCTCGTTCCTCCGATCGCTTCCCTTGCGAAGCGTCAATCCTGCCTTGTCCTATCTGGCGCACAGGCCTGGCGCCACAAGCCCTTGCGACAAAACAACCGTAACCGGCTCAGGAAAACAGCAATGCCGACAATTTGCGGCGCGCGGCAAGCGTCGCCTCGTCGGTCATGCCCCAGGCCTCGAACAGCTGCAGCAACTGCGTCCTGGCGCCATCCTCGTTCCAGCTCCGGTCGGCCTTGATGATGGCCAGCAGATTGTCGGCGGCCGCCGTGCGATCGCCCATGGCGTTCTGGATCATGGCCAGGTCGAAACGCGCCTGATGGTCCTTGGGATTTTCCGCGAGCCGCCGCTCGAACTCGGCCGGATTGCCCAGCGCCGCCGCCTGCGCGGCCAGCGCGATCTTGGCGCGCAGGGCAGCCAGCGGCGGTGCGTCCTTCTTGGCCTCCGGCGCCGTTGCCAGGAGCGCCTCGGCACCCTCGGTGTCGCCGGCCTCGAACAGCAGGTCGCCCAGTCCGCCAATCGCCTCGACCGTTTCCGGCGCCTGCGCCAGGATGGCATCGTAGATGTCGGCCGCGGTCTGCATGTCGCCGGCGTCGCGCGCCTCCGCCGCTGCGGCCAGGGCCTCGGCCACCGGCGGCGCGCCATTGCCCTTGCCGCCGACCTTGGTGATGAATTCGTTGATCTGGCTCTCGGGAATGGCGCCCATGAAGCCGTCGACCGGCTGGCCGTCCTTGAAGGCGATGACCGCCGGAATCGACTGGATGCCGAGCTGGCCGGCGATCGAGGGATGGTCGTCGATGTTCATCTTGACCAGCTTGACCCTGCCGCCGGCGGCCTTGACCGCCTTTTCCAGCTGCGGGGTGAGCTGCTTGCAAGGTCCGCACCAGGGCGCCCAGAAATCGACCAGCACCGGCTGGCGGCGCGATTCCTGGATGACGTCGGCGGCAAAGGCCGCGGTCGTCGTGTCCTTGATGACATCGCCGGTGGTGGGGCCGGCGGTGGGGCCGGCAGCTGGGGGCGCGGACGTCTCGCCGAATCCGGCTTTGGGCTCGGTTCCGCCATACTGCACCGTGGTGGCATACTGGCCGCCCTTGTTTCCGAATGATCCGCCAAACGGATTGTTGTCGCTCATCTCGTCACCCTTTCGGTCGCGCGGCCGGCCCGTGGCCCGGCGCCCTGTCTCAATTGGAAATCGGCTTTGCCACCCATGTGGCGATCATGCCGAGACTTTCAAGATAGCAGCATCATGCCCGGTTGCCTCGACGAATCTGATGAGATCGGCGGCCGCAATCGATGTCGTCGCCTCGTTGGTCAGGGGATGCGCATTGATGACGGAATGGTCCATCAGATCCTTGTCGAGCACCAGTTTGACCCGGTTTTCCCTGTCGTTGACGATGCCGAACACCGTGACCGCCCCCGGCGTGACCCCCAGAAGCTCCATCAGCATTTCCGGCTTGCCGAACGAAACCCGGCTGGCGGCGCCGATCAGCTGATGTATCTGCTTGAGATCGACGACCGCGTCCTCGCCGACGGTGACCAGGAAGAAATTGTCCTTCTTGTCCTTCAGGAACAGGTTCTTGGTGTGCCCGCCGGCGATTTCGCCGCGCAGCGCCTGCGAATCGGCAACCGTATAGAGCGGCGGGTGGCGTATCGTCGAAACCGCGATGCCGAGTTCGGCAAGAAAGGCCATCAGGTCAGCTTCGGTCTTCGGCATGGGTCTCTTCTTCGTTGGTTTCTCGGCCTTGCCGTTTACGGCCAATGAGGCGGCCGACACAAGACCGCCGCGCCAGCGGCGATGAAATCGGCGCGTCGCGGGCGGTTTGCCGGCATCGCTCGGAAGGTTGCAAAAAGCCTGCTATTTCCCTGTTGCAATCGCCGCGGTCTTCAGCCATATAGGCCCGGCTTGCGGCCAAGACGCCGTGTGAGCGGGTGTAGCTCAGGGGTAGAGCACAACCTTGCCAAGGTTGGGGTCGAGCGTTCGAATCGCTTCACCCGCTCCAGTTTCCTCCAGGGAATCAAGCATCGAAAAGCCGCGGTTCGCCGCGGCTTTTTCGTTTCTGGCGGATTGAACCTCGACCGCCTAAGAGCCGGACGTCACTTATGGGACTGCTGGAAGCCGGCAACGTCGTACTGAGATACGCTCTTCGGGTTCTTGGAGTTCTGCGGCTGGGTGCCTGCGTAATGTGTTCCCGCATTTCCGTCCGGGTTGAAGGCCGAACCCGGCGCGGTGCTGGCATTGCCAGGCGTAACACTTCCTGTCTGAGCGGTGCCGATCGTTTGATCGGGTTGACCTTTCGTCCCCGTTACCGAGTGGACGTTGGCTGCCGAGGCCAGGCCGGCGGAGGTCATCAGCAAGCCCAGCACCACGGGGATAAGGTGATGTTTCATCATTGTTCTCCCAAAATCGGTTTGATTTCAGGGCGCTCGCGGTCTCGGGAGCACCCGGGACGCCGTTCATCCCGAGCATCACGAATCTGTGATGCCGGGCGCTGCCGGCGTGGCCTGTCGCACAGGCGCCCTCCGTTGGGTGCACGGGAAATTCCTGCGCCGCTCGACTGGGCTACTGACCCATCCCGAACTTGTATGTGACGCGGGCCATGACGGCATCCACTTTGGCGTCGGTCCGATACGTCTCTGGGTTCGCTCCGATTGTGCCATCAGCGTCAGTGTTTGGTACCCGCGCTGTCGCCAGCGGCATCCGCGCCTGGTTGCTTTCGTCCGGCGGTCAGCCGGCCGGACTCGAACTCCTCGACCGCCTTGTCCCAGCAGGCCTTCTCACGATCGGGCATCAAGCCTTCCCGTTCCCAGAGTTCGCGGGCCCGCTTGCTGATATGCGCGACACGTTCTTCCTGGCTGATCACCATGGCCGTCTTCCTTCCCTGAGGAAGCAACCGGACAACGCCTGAAATGTTCCAATTTGGATGTCGTCGCCCTCGGCAGGTCGGGCAATGCCGTCAGGCACTCTTCGCGGTCTCCGCCTTGCGAAGCGACGCCTGGTGCACCAGCGAGGTCCAGCTGTTGGTCGAGGCGAGGTGGCAATAGAGCAGGCCGAGCGCGCCGGACTTTCTGAGGTCGAGGAAGGCCTCGTCGCTCAATTTGTTGAAGGCCGCTTCGTCGATCACCTGGAAGTCGGTGAGGTTGAGCACTTCGCCGCCTTCCAGCGTCACCTTGCTCTGGCGCGGCGAAAACAGACCGTGCGCGTCGATCTTGTCGACCATCTCGCGGGTGGCCCTGAAATCGATCTGGAACTGGTTGCAGAAAGCGAGCGCCTGCCTGGTCGCCTCGGTCGGTTCGTTGCCGCCGAAGAACGGCAGCACCTTGTCGTCGCGGAAGGGCGCCATCAGCTGGTCGACGACACGGTCGCTCGCACGGTCGACGCACAGCGTCAGCCGGCCGGCCGAGGTCGGATCCTCGGCCAGGATGAAAGGGTAGCGGCGGACATAGGCCGGGATGTAGTGCGGCGCGTTCCACTTGCCGTCGGCATCGACGAACAGGTTCTCGTCCTGGCGAACGCCGGTGATGATGACGGGCGCCTTGGCGGCGCCGATGAAGACGATCGGATAGGAGCGCATCGCCGCCGGCATCTCCGACGCCACCACCGGGATGGCGTGCGCCGAGCGCGCGAAGGAAAAGTCGCTGCGCGCGGTCAACCCCAGCGAGCCGTGCCGCGCCGGATTGAGCGCCTCCGGCCTGGAGTAGAAAAGCGGCATCGCATCGGCCCCTGCTGTCGCCGCCGTCCCTGTTTTCGCACCTTCAGCCATCGTCGGTCCTTTTTCTCCGGCAAGCCGATCAGGCCGGCCAATCCGCGTCCGGCGCCGGGTTCGTATCGAAACAATCCCATGCCGAAACAAAGTACTACAGTGTCACCGGCGCTCATAAAAGGACGCGTTGCTGTATTTTGGGGTTTGCGGCGACGAAATGTCTTGCGCGCCAGCGCTCCGTGCCGATGCGCCAATTCCGAGGAAAAGTGGTCGACGGTTTTCCTGGGAATTTTGGTCGGAAAAAGAGCCCTGGACAGCCCGCGGCGAAGCGGCGACAGTGCCGCGCAAACGGCTTCGAGGCGACAAAAATGGCGGCGGCGGCGGATTTCGAACAGGCGATCGGACAGGCGTTCATCATCGAGACCGGAGCGGGACGGATCTCGCTCGAACTGAGCGCCGTCAACCGCATCGCGGCCAGCCCCCGCCCGGGCGGTGGTTTTTCATTGCTGTTCAGGGGGGCGCGTGAGATCGCGCTGCCGCAGGCGACCTACAGCCTTGCCGGCGCCGGCGGCGTCCACGACATCTTCATCGTACCGGTAGCCGCCGACGCGACTGGCCGGACCTACGAGGCGGTGTTCAACTGATTTTCGGCGGTCCGGCCGGTGAGAGCGACGGCCAGATCACGGGCGGTTCGGAGGCGCGGCTCGACACATGATCGACCATATCGAAATCGCCGACATGTTTGACGAAGCAGCATGCAGCGCGCTGTGCGCGGAAATCCGCGAGGCCGGCGGTCGTCCGGCCGGCCTGCTGGGGCGTACTGACCAGAAACCGGCGTGGCCGGAAGTGCGCAGGACCAGGCGCGCCGAGGTCTCGGAAGCGACCGAAGCACGGGTGAACGGTGTCTTGGCGCAGCAGAGGCCCGTCCTGGAACGGCATTTCGGGCTCGCGCTAGGCACTTGGGAAAGGCCCCAGTTCCTTCACTATCGCGAAGGCGATTTCTTCGTGCCGCACCAGGATGGCAACACGCCGCTCATCCACGACGAGTCCCGGTTCAGGAAGATTTCGGCAGTGCTCTTCCTGAACCGTCAATCGGACGATCCTTCGCCGGCAAACTATGCCGGCGGCTCGCTGGTTCTGCACGGCCCGTACAGCGGCCCGCACCTGCGGGTTGCCATGCCGGCGCTGCCGGGCACTCTGGTCGCCTTTCGTTCGGAAACGACGCACGAAGTCACCCCGGTGACGAGCGGCGAACGTTTCACCATCGTATCCTGGTATCGCGGCGCGTAATGATGCGTGCGGCCTTCATGAGGGCGGACGCTCCATCAGGTCATAGATGCCCTTGTCCTCGACGACAGCGAAGCCAAGGCGCAGATAAAGCCGGCGCGCCGGATTGTTTTTTTCAACGTGGATCGACACCGGCTTGCCGACGGTACTTGCCTCGTCGATAAGATCGCCGAGCAGTGCCGCGCCGAAACCCTTGCCGCGATGCGCCGGCAGGAAGGCGACGTCGATGATGCGATGCTGGCTCGGCCAACGCTCGATATAGAGGCGTCCGATGTCCTGGGCGGCCTGCACGATCACCAGCCAGTCGGCCTCGGGATAATGCTCGTGATAATGCGCGTGCTGCGCCCGGAACTGCATGTCGAGGAACGCCGCCTTCTGTGCGTCTGTCCAGAACGTGACGGCAAGTTCCTCGGCGCGGATCGAGGCGTAGAGCCGCGACAGGAACGGCAGATCGGCGTCCGTGGCCGGGCGAAACATCAGCCCGAAACCAGCTGCCCGAACCCAGCTGGTCGACACCGCTTTAGCCTTCTGCAAACCGGTCATCGAAAGATCAGGGGCGCGCTGGGAAAATTCCTTGCAACGCAATGCAGAAAGTCAATGTAAGATAGGGCATTCGGTTGTTGTGCGGCAGACCGCCACCGGCAGGAGCCAGCATGTTGTTTGCCATCGGTACGATGTTGGCGGTCGTGTTCTTGTAGGCGTTGGCATTGCTCGATCTGGCGATGGCCCGCGTCGGCGTCGGAATCTGGAGTTCAGCGGGGTCGGTTACGGCGCGAATGTTGTGAGCGTGGTTCGGCATTTCCGATTCGAGCAAAGTAACGGTATCCGAGCCGCCGAACTGCCCGAGGTCGTAGAGACTTAGTCCTAAACCCTGGCCGGGCTGCACGGGTGCATTGCCCTGCATGTTCGGCAAGGCAAAGGTCGATGTGCCGTTGCCGCCATAGGTAGTGCCCAGCAGCGAGAACAGAGCCGTGTTCTGCGATATCGGCATGATCTGGCCGTCGCAGGTAGCCCAGCCCGTGGGCGCGAAGTTGAACGGGAAGATTCGGATTTCTGCGACGAATTGGTCCGACATGGCCTGTCCTATGTTTGGCTCGGAAAAACGCCGAACAGCGAAATGATGAAATTGATACAAAGATAGGGCTGCAGGTTGCTGTGAGGCTGACTGTCGCCTACCGGGCTTACGACGAGGTTGGACAGGTTCGCCGTGGGCGTATCCTCGACGTAGAGCTTGCCTGTCGAGGATTGAGCCACGACATTGTTCGCGGGGCTTGTCTGGTTGGAAATGCTGCTCGTTGCCAGCATCGCGTGGTTGTGGGCCGCTATTTGTTGAACGGTTAGCTGCACCGTCTCAACCCCGCCGGTTTGCCCAATGACAAAACCACTTCCCCGATGGACCGGCACGCGGCTGGCCAGATTCGGCAGATTGAATGTCTCCTGACCGTCGCCGCCATAGGTGGTGCCGATCAACTGGAACAGGGTCTCGTTTTCGGAGATGGGCAGCGTTTGGCCCTGGCAGAACATCCATCCATTGGGAGGGAAGTTTCCCGCGAACATGCGAACCTCGCCAACGTAAGCTGTCATGGCTGCGTCCTTCAATTCCGGGAGGGAAAGATGCCTACCAGGGCGATGCAAAAATTCAACGCTAGGTAAGGCTGCATATTTTCATGCGGCTGACTGCCGCCAATCGTGGTGACGCTGCTCGGTATCAGCGTGGTCAGGTTCGACGTCGCGGGTGCATAGAGTTGCGCGGGCGAGGCTGCAAGCACATTGCTGGTTGCAACGAAAAGATCGCCGGAATCCGATGTCGCGCTGGCGGTGTGAAAATGCTGAGGAATCTCGGATATTGTCAGCGTATGCGCCGGCTCGCCGCCCTTCTCACCCAGGAAATGACCTTCGCCGCCAGTGTGTGTCGGCACGCGGCCGCGCAAATCGGGCAACGCAAACGTCGTTTGCCCGTTGCCGCCATAGGTCGTGCCCAACAGCGAGAACAGCGCCTGGTTTTGGTTGATTGGCATGAACTGCCCATCACAAGTTGCCCAACCCTTGGGGGGGAAGTCGAAAGACATCAACTTGATTTCCGAGAGATACGGCTCAGCCATATACGTCCCCCAATGGTCAATTTGTAGTAAAACGTTAGTAGATACGCCATATTACGATATGGTTAGCCGATCCGAATGCATCAATCAACTATCGTCCCCTAATTCCGCAAGGAATTTATTCTGCTGCGGCACTGCGAGCTCCCTCAGGGAGTAGGCGGCTCCGGAACCGCAACGATGGTCCCGAAGCCGGTGTTGCTGTGGTCGGCGGTGACAGTTGCGGCGCCGCCGCCAATATGGCTGTTGAGACTGGCGAGATAGGCTTGGACCGCTGCGTCATCGGTGGCGTTGCCGCCATAGCCTTCGATCTTATCAATCACATTGAACCGCTGCCGTACGCGAATATCGCTGACGCCGGCCGATGGATCAGTGCTCAGAGTATTTCCACGAATATCAAAATTGAGCGTGCCGTTGTCCGGCGTGCCGGGCGCACCAGCCTGGCTCGAGGTTTTCCCGCCGTTGACGCGGATCGCCTCAAGCGCGGCGGCGGTCGTCGTGCTGACCGTATTGTTGGTGACGGTGGCGTTCAGGGTGGCGTTGCCGTCGCCGTTCGAAATCAAGATGCCGTAGTTCGCAACATGGGAGACATTGTTGCCATTGAGCTTGACGGTCACGGTGTTGCTGCCGGTCGCGGTGCCGTTGACGTCGATACTGATGCCGGGCCCGGTGCCGGAGTCGGCGTTGTTGATGATGTTATTGTCGATGTTGCCGGTGAACAACCCGCGAGCCACCAGCACTGCGGCACCGCCTCGATTGACATTGATCTGCGACCCGGCACCGCCGCCGAACAGGCTGGCGTAGTTCGCCGTGGTGAAGGTCGCGTTCAACACGTTGAAGCTATAGGTGCCGGCGCCGTTCTGGTCCAAATTCGTACCGACAAAATTATCGGTGAAAGTGCCGCCGCTGTTGGCAACGCCGGCCTGGCCGACATCGAAATCGATATTGCCCGAGCCGTTGTTAATGACCTGGATGCCGTTGGCCAAATTGCGCAGGAACGACGAGGTCGTGACCAACCCGGTGATGCTGGCGGTGTTGTCGGCTTGCAGCAGCAGGCCGTCATTGCCCGGCGCCCCGACTGAGGTGTCGCGGAAGGTCGAACCTGAAACGGTGATATTGACCGAGCCGCTGTTGTTGAAGACGTTGAAATTATCCTCAAGGCCGTTCGCGATCACCGAATTGGTGATGTTGACGGTGCCGGTAAGGCCGTTATGGCCGCTATCGGCGGCACGAAAACTGATCGAGCCCTCGTCGAATGCGGCGCTGTTACCGTTTGTGCCGGAGATTGCGTTCACCGTGCTGTTGGTGAGCGTGAAGCCGTTCACTTCGAACCCTCGGATACCATAGTTCTGGAAATCGTTCAGCTGCATGTTGGCAAGCTGAACGCCTGCGGTGTTATTCAGATAAATGCCGACACCAGTCGTCGTGCTGCCATCCGCGCCGGTCTTATGCTGGATTGTGCCACCGCTGCCTGCCGTCGCGCCAAGGCCCGTCACATGAAGACCACCGCTCGATCCCGTGGTGTCGAGAATGATACCCGTGGCCGTGCTGTCGACGGCGGAACCGGACGAAATGCTCTGGAACGTCAGGTTGCCCGAGCCGATCGCGGTGTTGACGACGTTGAGCGCCGTGCCGGAACCCGAATTGATCGTGCTGCCAATGCCCGTGGCACTGATCGTGCCGCCGCCGGTTGCGTTGAAGCCGGTGGTGCCGCTGCTCGACGTGTTGATGGTCAGCGTGTTGGCGAAATTGATATTGGTGCCGTTGGTGCCGCCATTGCTGACCAGGTTGATGCCGTGGCTCGAGCCGCTCGACGACACTGTTCCGTCGAATGAGATCGTGCTGGCGCCGCCGGCGGTGCCGGTGTGGTTCTGGACGTCGATCGCGGTGGCGTTGGCGGTGTGCGTGATGGAGCCATTGTAGTCGATATTGGCCGAGCCGCCGCTGACGTCGAACGCCGTGCCCGAAGCGCCTGTCAACGAGCCCGTGCCCAGGTTCACCGTGCCGGTGACATTGGTCAGCGCGACGTTATTAGGGCCCCCGCCGGAAGTGGTCGAGGTGAAATTGATGCCGGCGGCGATGCCGTTGAGGTTGATCGCCTGGGCGGCCGTCGTGCTGATCGAGCCGGTGGTGACATTGACCGTGCCGCCATTGGTCGCGGTGAAGGCGGTGTTGGTGCCGCTGCCCGTGGCGATGGCGAGGCTGGCGAAGCTGACGGTCGAGGCCAGGCCGCCATTGTCGATCGATACAGGGGTGCCGCCGTTGGCGGTGAGATTGACCGCGCCGGTGAAGCTGACCGTGTTTATTCCGGTCGCGCCGGAGATGGCGATGCCGCTGGCCCCGGTGCTCGTCCCGATCGTGCCGGCAAAGCCGAAGCTGCCGCCGGTGCGGTTGGTGATGCGAATAGCGGTGCCGACGATGCTGGAGACCGAGCTCGTGCTGTCGAAGCTGATGGCCGCGTTGCCGCCGGCGACGGACAGGCCGCCGCCGCCCGACGTGACGACTTTGGTGGCGGTGACCGTTCCGGAGGCAGCACCAAATTTGATGGCGGTGCCGGCCGCGCCCGTGGAGAAGAGCGAAAGATTGGTCAGCGTCGTCGTGCCGGTGGCGCCGGCGCCGAAGTCGATATCGGTGGCGGTGACGTTCTTGATCGTCATGTTGCGGATCGTGGCGTTCGCCGTTGCGCCGCTGATGCCGATCGCGGCATTGGCGCCTGTGCCGTCGCTACCGTTGATGGTAAAGCCGTCGATGATGTTGCCGCCGCTGCCCAGCGTGATGATGCTGCTGCCATCCGCGCTTGTCAGCGTCGCCGCGCCGCCGGACGTCTGATCGACGATCGAGACGTTATTGCTGGCCAGCTGGATCGTCGACGGCACGGTCAGCGCCAGGTTGATGGCGCCGGCACCGAAGCCGCGCACCTGCTCGCCGGCCTGCAGCAGCAGCGTGTTGTCGCCTCCCGCCGCTGTGATGACGCCATTGTTGACGAGAACGAGGATGTCGTTTGGCCCGGCCTGGAACTCCGCTGCGGCCAACGTCATTAGATTGCTCTGGTCCTTGCCAAGGCCATCGCCGGTCGCGGTGGCGCCGACGAAATAGATCTTGCCGATACCGAAGCCGAGGCCGGGGCTCGCCTGGAAGTTCACGTCCTGGACATTGTAGGTGCCGGCAGCCGGCGCGCTGGAGGCGTCGATGCCGACATTGGCGCTGATGGTCGAGCTCTGGTCGGTCGATTCGCCGTCGCCATAGACAAAGGCAAGATTCGTCGCGCTGTTCAGGAATATGCCGGTATTGACGCCGGCGATGCTCGAACTGTTGCCCGCGATCACGGCGTCGCCGAGCCGCACCGTCGAGCCGCCGGTCGAGCCGCGCAGGTCGACGCCGATCGAGGAGCCCGCGCCCACGGCCGCATTGGTGACGCTGAAATCGTTGGCGGTGATCGCCGCGTTGATGATCGCGCCATTCAGGTCGAAGGCAGCGGCCGAGCTGCTGTTCAGGCCGATGCCCAGATCCGTGAAAGACAGGGCCGCGCCAAGCGTGCCGGACACATCGACGCCGCGCGAGGTTATGCCCTGCAGGTCGACCGCGCCAAGCGCGATGGCGCCGCCGGAGACGTTGTTCAGCGCGATGCCGGTAGCGGCGCCATTGGCCGAGACGCTGGAGAAATTCACGCCGCCAGCACCAACGGTCGTACCGCTGAGATCGAGTGCGGTTCCTGACCCGGTCGTGATCGTGTTGCCCGAGCCGGCGACACTGATCGTACCGCCCGTCGCGGCTATGCCGGCACCGCTCGTTGTGTCGATGTTGGCGAGGCCGGTGACGTTGAGCGTGCCGCTGGCCCAGCCGATGCCGCCGCCGGTCGTGTTGTTGACCGTTACCGCGTTGAAGTTGAACGTGCCGGTATTGGTATTGATGGCGCTGATGCCGGCGCCCGACGTGCCGGTGATGCTGGTAGCGCCGGTGACGGCGAAGGTGCCGGCAACACCGTCGAAGATGATGCCGCTGGCGCCGCCGGTGGCGGTGACGCTGCCGAGCGTCATGTGGACCGTCAGCGGGTCGAGATTGATGGCCGTGCCGTTCGTGGTGTCGACCGAGCCGCCCGAATTGGTTAGCGTGAAAGTCGTTTCCTTGACACCATCATTGTTCGCGTCATTGTCGACCAGCAGGCCGGTGCCGCTGTCGTTGGCGATGTTCAGCGCACCATAATCGAGTTCGCCCGACACCTGGGTCAGCGAAATGCCGTTTCCGTTGACACGGTTGGCCGCGGTGCCGATGGTCGAATTGGCGCCGCTGACCGGATCGATGGCACCACCGGGAGTCCCGTCGAACGTCGCGGTGTTGATGACGATGCCGGACCCCGACCCCGCGCCGCCTTCGACGGTCAGGCCGTCGAAGCGGGTGATCGTGGTGGTGCCGCCGGTGCCGTCGATCGACAGCGCCGCCGCGCCCGTGCCCGATTTCAAAATCAGGTTGGACAGCGCCAGATTGGTCACGGCGTTCGACGTGATCGACACGCCGGATGCGCCGGTGCCGCCGCGTATCGTGCTGTCGAGCAGGGTCAAGCCGGCAATGTTGGTGCCGACGATGCCGGCGCCGCCGCCGTCATTGCCGATCACCACGCCGCTGATGCCGTTGGTGCCGCCCAGCGTTACCGTCGCCGCGGCAGCCGTTGTCGTCAGCGTCACCGCGCCGTTGCCGGTGGGATCGGTCAACGTCGTGCCGCCGGCGGTGACGGTGGTGAAATGGAAGGCACTCGGCGCGCCGCCGGCGGTGAAGCCGAGCGTTGCCAGGTCGACGGTGCTGCTGTCGCGGAAGCCGACCAGGGCCTGGCCGTCGTCAAGCAGGAGCGTCGTGCCGGAGGTTATGGTGCCGCCATTGTTGACCAGCACGATAACCTGGGCCGAGGAAGCAAGCGCGCCGGCGATCGTGCCCGGATGCGCGCGCGTGCCGTCGTCGGTGCCGTCAACGGTGTTGTCGACATAGTAGTAGGAGATCGAGCCGGAAAGGTTTGACGTATCGCCGGAGAAATTGACGTCGTTGAAATTGTAGTGGCCCGATGTTGGCAAGGTATCGGTGGCGTGAATGACTTGGCCGCCGCCGAAGGTCGCGATCGACGACGCCGCCGGACCCGCTCCGTCGCCGAAGACCAGCCCGGCATTGGTGGCGCTGGAGAACTGGACGCCCAGCGCGACATTCTTGATGGTCGAGAACTGGTCGCCGGGGTTGTCGGTTGTGTCGGTGTTGCCGAGCTGGATCGTGCCGGTGCCGGTCGTGCCGGCCATGTCGATGCCGATCGTGCCGGCGAAGCTGCCGCCGTCGACGTCGAAATCGCCGGCCGTGATGGTGCTGGCGCCGAGCGCGGCGCCGTTGAGGTCGAGGCCGATCGCGTCCGCCGCGCCGAGCCCGATGTTGAGGCTGGTGAAATTCAGCGTCGAGCCGAGCGTGCCGGAGATATCGACGCCATGCGAGGTGATGCCCAGCAAATTCGCGGCGCCGAGGCTGACGGTGCCGCCGGAAACATTGTTCAGCGCAATGCCGGTCGCCGCGCCGTTGACCGAGACGCTGTCGAAAGTCACGCCATCCGGGCCGACCGTCGCGCCGTCCAGGTCGAGCGCGGTGCCCGTCGTCGTGGTGATGGTGTTGCCGGTGCCGCTGACGCTGACCGTGCCCGGGCCGGTGGTGCTGGCGGTGAAGCCGGCGCCGCTCGAGGTGGTGATCTTGAGGTTGCCACCGGTGAAGGCGAGCGTGCCCGTGCCTTCGCCCGGGCCGATGCTGGGGGCCTTGACGATGGCGCCGTTGGCGCCGCTGCTGGTGTTGAAGATCTTGGACGTGCCGGAGAAGGTGGCCGTTCCCTTGGACGATCCGTCAAACAGCACGCCAATGCCCTTGCCGGCATGATTGATCGTGCTTGAAATGTTGTAGGCGCCGTTGGCGTTGCCGGTGAAGGTGAAGGCCGCCGTCCCCGCCGCCGCCGCGTCCGTGGTCGAAACGACCGAACCGCTCATGTTCAACTCGGTCCAGTCGCCGCCGGCGGCTTGCAGCACCGTGCCCGTATCGACCTTGATCGAACCGTTGTAGTTGAGCGTCGCATTAACAAGGTCGTTGCCGCCGGAGAGAGCTATGGCCGACCCGGTGGTGCTTGTCGTCGCGCCGATGCTGGCGACGCCGCCGTTGCCGCCGACATTGACGGTCCCGGTCTGGAGGACGGCAAACGCAATGCCGACCTCGCTGCCGTCGATGGTCAGGGTGGATCCGGCGACATTGGCGATGTTTATGGTGCCGACCTGGCCGCTGATCTCGAACCCTTCATGGCTGGTGTCGAGATCGTTCGTGCCGGTGAAATTGACCACGCCGGGGCCGGACAGGCCGGACAGCGAGGCGCCGATATAGCCGGTATCCTTCAGCCCGCCGATGTTGACATTGCCCGCCAGGTTCATGCCTGACAGGAACACGCCGGCGCCGCCGCCCAAGGCGCTCGTGGATACCGCCGAGATGCTGTCGAAGGTGACACCGCCGACGCCGGCATCGGCGCCGACCGCCAGGAGACCGTTGCCGCCGGAATTGATCTTGTTGCCGCTGCCGGTGACGGTGAAGGTCGAGGAGCCGAAGTCCCCGATGGCTATGAAGCCCGCGCCTGTTGTCGTCGTTATGTCGAGGCCGCCATTGGTGAAGTTGATGGCGGAGTTCGTGTTGGGGGTCGGCGTGCCCGAAGGCCAACCGCCGGGGAGGCCGAGATTGACACCATCGGCGGCGCCCGAGCTGATCTGCTTGGTCGTACCCGAGAAGGTGATGGTGATGGAATCGTTGCCGGCAACGAAAATGTTGCCGCCGGCCGCCGCATTGCTGTCGGTCAAATTGCCCGACAGCGCCACCGAGCCACCGGTCATGCTCTGGATCGAGACGGCGGCGCCGCTGCCGTCGGTGGCGATCGTGCCGCCATAGGAGATATCAGCAGTGCCGCCGCTGGCGGCGGTCGCCGAGCCGACATTGAACGACGTGCCCGCACCGGTGTTGGTCAGCGTGCCGGTGCCGAAAGCGGCCGTGCCGGCCAGGTTCTGCAGGTCGATGCCGTTGCCGGCGCTGAACGTCGCGCTGGTGGACGTGAAATGAATGTCGGCCGTGATGCTGTCGAGCGACGCCGCTTGCGCGCCCGTGGCATTGATCGTTCCCGCGTCGACCGTGATCGTGCCGCCGCCGGTGGCGGTGAAGGCCGTCGCTCCATTTGTGGAAACGTCCAGATCGGCGAAGGTGATTCCCGCGCCGCTGTTGTTGGTCAGCGATACGCCATTGCCGCCGATGGTCGCCTTGTCGGTGAAATCGACAAGGCCGCCGGTGCGGTTGACGATCGAGACGCCGCCGCCGGTCAGCGTGCCGGCCGGCCCGCCATTGGGCAGGTTGCCGCGCGTGAGCGTGATGTTGCCGTCGCCGCCATCGGCGTCGAGCAGCGTCCCGGCGACGTTGATGTTGTTGTCGATGATCGAGACGTTGCTGGTGAGGCCGTCGACCTTGAACGCCGTCTGGCCAACGGCGACATTGCTAACCGTGACGCCCTGGATCGTGATGCCGCCGGTGTTGTCGAAGCCGGCCGCACCCTGGTCGATCAGGAAGACCGAGCCGCTGGCGCCAGTGAAGTCGAAGGCGGTGTTGCGCACCTGATTGCTGCCGAGCAGATGCATGGCGTCCGCGGTGCCGGTGACGACGCCCTCGTCGCCGGTAACGTTGCCGCCGGTGGCGCCGAGATTGCCCTGCACGTTCACCTGCTGGAAGGTGCCGGACACGGCGATGACGTTGCTGTTGCCGAAGCCGGTGATCGACTGGCCGGAATCGAGTGTGAACGGCGTTGCGCTGAGATCGACGGTGCCGACGAAGGCGAAGGTCTGCGTGCCGGTCATGAGATCGGCGTCGGCAAGCGAAATCGTGGTCACCGACTGGCTGAGGCCGTACGTGCCGACGGCGATGACGCCGCCCGATTGCGAGACCATCGTCACCGCGCCGACCGCCGAGGGCAGATTGGCGCTGCCGGTGAAGAACACGTCGTCGAAATCATAATTGCCGAGCGTCGGGTCGAGCCCGACCGTGTTGACGGTGTAGCCGCCGGGCGCGGCGCTGATCGAGGATTGCAGCCCGTCGGATGAAGTGCCGTCGCCGAAGGTGAAATTGGCGTTGGCCGAAGTCAGCGTGCTGAGGCCGGACGACAAATCGACGCCGATATGGACGTCGCTGATGCTTGAGCCGCGCAGGAAGGTGATGGTCTTGTTGCCCGTCGTCGATGACAGGTCGATGCCGCGCGAGGTGGCCTCGCCGGTGCCGGTGATGGTGGTCACGCCGAAATCGGCCGTCGTCGACGAGCCGCTGAAGTCGATTGCCGTCTGGTTGGCGCCGGCGCCCATCGTCACACTGGTGGTGCCGAAGCTGACATCGGCGTTGGTGCTGCCGAAGTTGATGCCGGCGGTGTTGGCCGCCGAGCCCAGCGTCACATTGGTGGTGCCGAAAGTCACCGAACCGGAATTGCCTGAAATGTCGATGCCATTGCCGGTTGCACCCGACACGGTGACCGCGCCGAAGGTGGCGCTGCCGGCGACATTGGAGACCGACAGGCCGTTGCCGACCGCGTTGGTGATCGAAATTGGGGACGTGGCGTTGAAGGTCGCGGCCGCGCCCAAGCCTGCGATGATCGCGCCACCGCCGCCGCTGGCGGTCAGCGCCGAGTCGGTGAAGCTGATCGTGCCACCCGTCGGCGCGGTGGTCGAGCCGATGGCGAACAGGTTGCCCGCGCCGGTTGAGGTGACCGGACCAGTGAAGGCGACCGAGCCGCCGGTGATGCCGTCGACCCTGACGGCCGTGCCGGGCGCTGTCGCCGAGCTGTTGATGGTCGCGCCGATCGTGATCGCCGCGCTGCCGCCGGAGACGACGACGCCATCGCCCGTGCCGGAATTGGTGATGGTGCCGCCAATGTCGATCGTGCCGGTGTTGTTGGTCAGGCTGACATCGGCGCCGGCGATATTCGTCGTTACGAGGTTGCTGACGCCGACGGTCGCGGCGCTGTTCTGAACCAGGAAGCCGGAGCCTCCACCCACCACGGTGTCGACCTTGGTCGTGCCCTGGAAGGTGTATCTGCCGCTGGCGACATTGTCGAGACTGATGGCGACGCCGCTGATGCGATACAGGTCGACGCCACCGAAGTTGACGTTGCCGCCGCTGGTGTTGGAAATGGCGATGCCGGTCGAAACGCCGCCGCCCGAGCCATCCACGGTGACGCTGGAGAAGTTCACTCCGGCCAGGCCGATCGTCATGCCGGCGATCTGGATGCCCTTCTCGTCCGGCCCCAGGCCGGTCGCCACGGTATTGCTTGCCCCGTACACCGTCAGATTGCCGCCATTGACGGCGCTGAAGGCAAAGCCGCCATCGGCTGTCAGATCGAGACCGCCGACGAAAGCAATCGCGCCGCTGGCATTGCCGGTCAGGTCGATGGCGTTGGCCGCGCCGGTGCTGGCGGTGATCTTGCCGCCGAACCTGGCGAAGCCGCCGTTCATGGCGTTGATCTTGACCGCGCTCGCGGCAGCGGTCTGGTTGATCGTGCCGTTATAGATGAGATTCGGCGTCGAGGAATCGATGTTGAACGCCACGCCTGTCGTGCCGGCGATCGAGCTCGCCGCGTCAAAGGTCAGGGTCCCGGTGGTGCCGCCGGTGATGCTGACGCCCGCGCCGGCGCTGGCGATATCGAAATTGGTGAACGTGCCGGTACCGCTGAAATTGTCGAGCGACAGGCCTGTCGCGACATTGCTGACCGTAACGCCCTGCACCGCCAGGCCGGCAACACCCGTCCCGTTGATCGCCGCGCCGCTGCTGCCCGAAATGTTGAAATCCAGCAGCGAGTTGCCGTTGCCCAGCGTGACGACGTCGCCGGCGCCCGAATTGGTCAGCGTCGCCGCCCCGGTGCCGGGATCCGAAACGACCTGGTCGTGCTGGATGTTGGTCCCGGTGACGTTGATCGGCACGCCGCCGAGCGAGAAGGAGCGGCCATTGCCGAAGGACGCCAGCGTCTGGTCGTCGCTGAGCGAGAAGCCGCCCGACGCATTGATCGGCGTGTTGCCGGCGTCGTTGACCAGCACGAAGATCGCGTTGGCGTCGGTAATGCCGTCGGCGGTGCCGATCGACGCCAGGTCCGCAAGCGAGGAGCCGTCGCCGGCACCCGAGGCTGCCGCGCCGACGAAGATCACGTTCTGGAGGTCGAACAGCTGCGGGCCGCTGAACGTCGTCGAGCCGAAGGCATAGAGGCCGAGCGTCTGGTTCAGCCCACGCGCGTCGAGCGAGGCGGTGACGCCCGCGATCGAGCCGCCGCCGAAGCTGAATTGGGCATTGGCCGAGTGGGCCAGCGAGCCGGCGATGCCCAGGCGCACGCCCGTGTCGACGCCCGAAATGGTGCCGCCATTGGTGATAATGATCGAAGCGCCGCCGGTGGTGTCGGCGAGATCGATGCCGATCGAGCCGGCGCCCGATCCGCTGATGTTGGCCGAGAGCGCCGTGAAGGTCGTCTGGCTGCCGGAGAAGTCGAGGCCGGCATGGCCGAGACCGAGCCCGGAGATGACGATGTTGCCGGCCACAACCGCCGCGTTGACGCCGCTGAACGACATGCCGTCGCCGCCCGGCGCCGTGATGTTGATGTCGCCGAAGCGGATCGTTGCCGGCGAATCGGAAATGGCGATCGCCGGTCCCGTCGTGTTGGAGATCGTGGTGGCGCCGTTGACCGTGAAGCTGCCCGAGACATGGTCGAGCACCACGCCCGATGTGCCGCCGGTCTGCGAGATTGAATCCAACACCACATGCGCGGTGATCGGGTCGATGAAGATGCCGGCGCCGTCGTCGCCCAGCGCCGTGTTGCCCGACACCTGGCCGCCGGTGGTGGTGAAGCTGCCGCCGACGGCGGTGCCCTTCACCGTTATGCCGGCATCCTGGTTGTCCTGAGCATTGAGGATGGCGAAGCTGTAGGTGCCCTTGCCCGTAATATCGAGGCCGTCGTCCTGGTTGCCCGACAGCAGCGTCGTGCCGGTGAAATTGTAGGTGCCGTCGCCTTCGATGTGCAGGCCGTCGAGGCCGTTGCCGGTGGCGGTGAAATTGGACGCGCTGACATTGGTCGAATTGCCGGTGAAGTCGGCGCCATTGCCGCCGGTGCCCGTTACCGTGACCTTGGTCAGCGTCGTGCCGGTGACGTTGTTGCCGAAAATGCCGTCGCCGCCGCCGGTGATGGTGATGCCGTTCAGCGTGTTGCCATTGCCCAGCGTGATGACGGGGTTGGCGACATTGGTGCCCTGGATCGTGCCGTCGCTGCCGCCGAGGTTGAAGGTGGCGGTGCCGCCGCCGAAAAGCTTCGCGGTGACGCTTTCGCCGCCGCCGATGACCGTCTGGCCGGCGGCCAGCGTCACGCCCGCGGTGGTCAGGTTGCCATTGCCGCCGAGCGCCACGACGAAGCCGCCGTTGCCGGCCTTGGTGACGGCATCGTCCAATGTCGTCGGGTCGGCCTGCGTGCCGGCGCCGGCCAGGCCGCCATCGGCGAAATAGAACTTTCCGAACGCGGCATTGGTGGCGGCGTTGATGGCGACGCGGGTCGTCGTGCCGCCGGTCTTGTCCTGGCTCTGGATGCGGACGCCGATATCGCCGCGCACCCGCTCGTTGACGCGCTTGCGCAGGCCTTCGCTGACCGGATAGACCGGATCCGCCCCGATGGCCGCGGTGCTGTCCGAGCCGCCGCCGGGATTGAACGGGATATTCAGCCGCACGCTGCCGGCGAACTGGGTGTCGTCGCGATTGTCGTTGCGCACCTCGCCGGTGAAGGTCAGCGACGTTCCGGTGCCGAAGACATCGCCGATCTCATATTCGATGCCAGCCTTGGCGCCGGTGACGCTGCCATCATCACCGTGCGGATCCTCGAAATGATAGCCGCCAATGTCCAGCCGCAGCGAATGCCTGTCGGGCAGGTCGAACGGCACCTTCGCCCCAACCTCGCCCTCGATGCCCCAGGCCGCGTAGTCGCGATGGTCGAGCACCGAGATCTGCTCGATCAGCTGGTTGGAGACCATCGACAGGGTCGAGCTGGTCGAGTGGTCGGTCGAGTCGCCCTTGATCGGCATGAAGACGTTCACATGCGCGTCGAAATTCGGCGTGATCGCCTCGACGCCCAGCGTGCCCCCGGTGAACTGGGTGCCGCCGTAACTCTCGGCATTGAAATAGGCATAGCCGCCGAGCATCAGGTCCGGGTTGACGATGCGGCGGATGCCGAGGCCGATATCCTGGCCGAAGGCGTCCTTGAAATCGTGCTTGGCCCGCACATCCAGGAACAGCACCGATTCGGCGGTCTGCTTGATCGGGATGAAGCCTTCGAGCGCGGCGTTGCCGCCATTGTTGTCGGCGCCGATGATGGCCCGGACCTGCGGCTGCCAGAGCCCGGCATCGTCGCCATAGGCGGCCACGCCCGAGAGCGCCAGCGCCAGCGACGTAAGCGCCGTCGTCTTCCAGAGCTGCCTTGCAATGCTCGAACGGCGATAACCGGCGCGCATGTGGAACCCCTCCCCACGCGCCGCCATCTCACCAACTTGCCGAGACTTCTCGGTAGTTCCCATCCCTGGCGAGTCCTTCTGGGACTACACGTCCCGCGTGCCGATGTTTAATGGAAATCTATTGTATAGCGAGTCCCCAATGATCAAACTGCTGTTGTGGCCCACCAAAGTGCCTCTCTGTGGCAATATGGACACAGTAGATTTGCCGGCTTGCTTCGGTGGATTCCTGGCTTTCAGGCTGGATTGGAGTGTTGTATCAAGCCCTACTGCGGGAAATACCGGTGGGGCCTAAAAGAACATGAGAGTTGTTTTAGCTGTAGCTAATACTTTGAGCTTGGCCGCAGGTATTGGTGCCCTGTGGCTCATCCTGTCGGGCGCCGGACCCGCACTTGCCGAGGAAGCCGCCAAGCCCCAACCGGCCCAGTCAAAGCCGGCCGACGCCAATCCCTGGGCGGTCAACTGCTCCAGCGGCTCGGCGAGCTCCGAACTTCAATGCCAGGTGTCTCAAAACCTGACCGAGGCGAAGACAGGACAGCGCGTGCTTACGGTGACCGTTCGCCGCGACAACGGCAATGGCAGCCTCGCCATGCTGCTCGCCTTGCCGCACGGCCTCTTCCTGCCGTCCGGCGCCAGCTACCAGATCGACCAGGGACAGAAGACGACCATCGCCATCCAGACCAGCGACCAGAACGGCGCCTATGCCGCCACGCCGCTGCCGCCGGACCTCGTCAAGGCGATGAAGTCGGGAACCAATCTGAACATCGGCATGGAGTCCGTCACCCGCAAGCCGGTCACCATCCCGGTGTCGCTGGCCGGCTTCACCGCCGCCCTGACCAAGCTGGAATCGATCAAGTAGCGGGTTCGCCGGCAACCGCGGCCGACATCCTATCCCTTCGTCATCCACGGCGGAGCAGCCGCGGCGCGGCGTCGCGGAGACCCGAGGATCCATGCCGCGACCGTGCTGGCGGGTGCAGCGGAGCAGAATCTGGACCGTGGCAACGCTCCGGAGTCCCGGCATGGATTCTAGGGTCTGCGCTGCGTCGCTGCGCTCCTTGCTCCGCTCTAGGATGACGAAGTCGTGGGCGTCTCCGCTCCGCACTCAAGGTATCGGTGCGTCAATACGAGCAACCGTCTTGATTGTCCGCACCTGCGATGCTCCGTTGTCGCTTCGGACATCCGGAGAAACACATGACGGGTTTTGTCGACCGGCAGCGCGCCACGCAGTTGATGCAACGCGCCGGCATCGCCGCGCTGGTGCTCTCAGCGCCCGAGGCCTTCCATTACGCGACCGGCGCTTCGATCGGTCCGGCCGGACTGTTCCGGCGCGCCGGCGCCGGCTTCGTCGTCGTCCCGGCCAGGCAGGACCTGCCGATCGGCGTCGTGGTCGCCGACTTCAATGCCACGCAACTGCGGACCGCCGCGCCCGAGATGGTCGTGCGCTCGCACCCGATCTGGATCGAAGCAGCGCCGGTCGAGACAGGAGCTGCCGGGCTGCCCCTGGCGGAGCGTATCGAGGCTGGCCTGGCTTCGCTCGGCCGCGCGCCGGATTTCGCGCGTCCCGCCACCTTCGACCTCGCCGGCTCGGTGCGACAGCTGCAGGCAATCCTCGCCGATTTCGGGCTGGAGCGCGCCACGCTCGGCCTCGACCTCGACTTCATTCCCGCCGCCGATTTTGCCGCCATCCAGGCGCTGCTGCCGGATTGCCCTGTTGTGGACGGCTCGCTTGTGCTGGACCGGCTGCGCGCGCTCAAGTCGCAGCGCGAGATCGACCTGCTGCGGCAAGGCATCATCCTGTCGGAAGCCGGCCTGGAGCGGCTGCAGGTCGATGCCATGGCCGGCATGCGTCAGAGCGATCTCGTCGCGCTCTACCGGCAGGGCGTCGCCGCAGCGGCGGCTGGGCTTTCGTATCCGGTCATCACGGCCGAATATGTGACGCTGGGCGCCCGGGCCAAGGGCGCCGACGCCAGGGCCGTGGCGGGCGATCCGCTGAAATGCGACATGGTCTGTACGGTCGGTGGCTACGCCTCCGACATGTCGCGCAACTTCACCTTCGGCCCGCCTTCGGCTGATCAGGCCGAACTGCACGCTATTGCCGAGCGCGCCTTCGACGACGGGCTGGCCGAGCTTGTTCCCGGGAACACGCTTGCCCATGTCCACCGCGTCGCCACCGACAGCCTGGCGCGCCAAGGCCTGCGCTCCTACCGCCGCGGTCACTTCGGCCACGGCGTCGGGCAGTCGGTCTTTTCCGAGCAATGGCCGTTCATATCGGCCGGCAGCGAGGTCGTGATCGAGGCCGGCATGGTGCTGGCCTTCGAAATCCCGCTCTATATCCACGGCCTCGCCAGCTTCAACCTCGAGGACCAGTTCCTGATCACGCCGGAAGGGCCGGTCGCGATGAACCGGCTGCCGCGGCGGCTGGAGGTGATCGGGTAGTAGGAGGCTTGAGATCTGCACCTCCGGAAATTGGCTGAGGTCCCTCCACCTTCGTCATCCACGGGCGGAGCAGGAGCGAAGCTCCGTCGCGGAGACCCGAGGATCCATGCCGTGACCTTTCCGTGGGGTGCAGCGGAGCAGAATTTTGGACCGCCGGGAACGCTTTGATGTCGCGGCATGGATCCTGGGGTCTGCGCGGCGTCGCTGCGCTCCTTGCTACGCCCCAGGATGACGACGGGAAAGGTTTTGCCGTCCAGCGATCAAACCTCCGTACAGGTCCCTAAGCGCTCACCGGCGGCCGCCTGTCCCTCCATGGCATTTCCTGTTCCAGCTGTGCCGACGCCGCCAGCACCGTCGCCTCGTCGCCGTAGCGGCCGACCAGCTGCACGCCGACCGGCACGCCGCCCTGCGACCAGCCGAGCGGCAGCGAGATCGCCGGCTGGCCGGAGATGTTGAAGGGGAAGGCAAAGACGGCATCCGTCCATTTGGCGTTGTAGCGGTCGATGTCGGTCTCCGACATATCGTAATAGCCGAACGGCCGCGGCAGTTGCGTCAAGGTGGGCGTGACGAAGAGATCATAGGCCTTGAGATCGCCGACAATATCGCGGCCGACCTGCCGGAGCTGCTCGACATCGGAGATGTGCCTGACCCCGCTGGTGGCGCGGCCGCGCTCGATGATCGCCCAGGTCACCGCCTCGACATCGCCTGGCGTCGCCGGCCGGCCGATCACCATTTCCAGGGAGTCGAAGGTCGCCGCCGTCTGCACGCAGGTCATGTTGGTGTAGGTCGCCCATACGCCGTCGGCATCGAGCGGCATGTCGTGCTCCTCGACATGATGCCCCAACCGCTCGAATGCGGCCACGGTCGCCAGCACCGCCGCCTTCACCTCCGGATCGATGGCGGTGCCGTTGGGCGGCGTGACGGTGAAGCCGATGCGCAGGTTTTTCGGCGCACGCGCCGACAGGCTGAGCCAGGAGGCATCCGGCACCGGCGGCGTATAGGGTTCGCCGGGCAGCGCGCCGGCCACCGCATCGAGATAGGCCGCCGTGTCGCGCACCGTGCGCGAGCAGCAGAGGAAGTAGGCACCGCCATACCAATAGTCGCCGAACGGGGCCAGGCTGACGCGGCCGCGCGACGGTTTCAGGCCCACGATCCCGCAGCAGGAGGCGGGGATGCGGATCGAGCCAGCGCCGTCGCTGGCCTCCGCGATCGGCACCATGCGCGAGGCGACAGCCGAGGCCGCGCCGCCGCTCGAGCCGCCCGGCGTGATGCCCTCCTTCCACGGGTTTTTCGTCGTGCCGTAGAGTTTTGGTTCCGTCGTGATCGACCAGCCGTTTTCGGGCGCGTTCGACTTGCCGACCAGCACCAGTCCCGCCGCCTTCATGCGGCGAACGACTTCGGTGTCGAAATCGGCGACGACATCTCTGAGATAGAAGCAGGAATTGGTGTTGGGCGCACCCGTCCAGGACGAGGCCAGTTCCTTGAGCAGGAATGGTACGCCGGCAAAGGGTGCCGATCTGTCGACCGTCGCGGCCTGCGCGCGCGCCATGTCATAGAGGCGATGGATGACCGCGTTGAGCGACGGATTCAACCGTTCGACCAGCGTGATCGCCGCCTCGACCAGTTCCGCCGGCGAAACTTGGCCGCCGCGGACCAGCGCGGCGAGGCCAAGCGCGTCGGACTCGGCATAGGTTTTCAAAAGACTGTCGGTGACCATGTCTCTCCTCCCGATCCTTCTGTCCTCAACGTCGCTCGTCGAGGCGCCGAGCTACCGCTTCGGTCATTTGCCAATGTTGGCACCGCCCCTCATCCGCCTGCCGGCACCTTCTCCCCGTAGAGTGACGGGGAGAAGGGGGACTGCCGCAACCTCGGCGCCATTCCTGTGACGTTAGGAAGTTGGCGAAGTCGTCGGTGACAGCGTCTTTCTCCCCGTCACTATACGGGGAGAAATGCCCGGCAGGGCAATGAGGGGCAGCGCAAACCTGAGATAACTGTCCTGCAGCGGCTCCAATCTCGCCAATGTTCTGCTTGCGCCGCCGCCTCCAGCGCCACCAACCCGATCGCCTCACGCCAGCTCGACCGTCCGTCCCAGCTCTATGCTCTGTTCGGCCGCGAGCACGATGCGCAGGCTGTTGACCGCCGCGTCCATCTGCTCGGTCAGATCGAGGTCCTCGCTTATGGCGCGCAGGAAGAACGCCTGCTCGCGGTCGCACAGTTCCTGGTGGCCGGGCTCGTCCTCCATGCTGACGATCTCGTCAGGCTTTTTGAAATTCTTGTCGCCGTCGACGGCCGCATAATGGATCTTCAGCGCGTCGGTCTTGGTGTGGCGGTCGATGTCGGCGGAGTTCGACACTTCGGCCAACTCGGCCGCGCTGCTCGCCTGCTGGCCGGCGACGATCGAGACCGCGCCTTTCGGGCCGACGACATCCTTCACGAAGTAGGCCGTCTCGCTCATCATCGGACCCCAGCCGGCCTCGTACCAGCCGACCGAGCCGTCATCGAAGGTGACATGCAAGTGGCCGTAATTCTGCTTGTCGGCTTCGGCCCATAGTTTGGCGCCGATGCCATGCACGCGCACCGGCTTGGCGCCGGTCAGCTGGCACATGACGTCGACATAATGCACGCCGCAATCGACGATCGGGATCAGCGAATCGATCAGGTTCTTGTGCCAGTGCCAGGCGCTGCCGCTGCTTTGCTGGTTGAGGTTGAGCCGCATGACCAGCGGCTTGCCGAGCGTCTTGCCAACCTCGACGAACTTGATCCACGAGGGGTGGACACGCAGGATGTAGCCGAGCACCAGCTTGCGGTTTTTCGCCCGCGCGGCCGCCACCACCTTTTCGGCGTCCTCGATGTTGGTGGCCAAGGGCTTCTCCATGAACACGTGGCAGTTCGCCGCGATCGCCTTCAGCGCGTATTCGGCATGGGTGTTCGGCCAGCTGTTGATCGAGACCGCATCCGGCCTGGTCTCCCTCAGCGCCAGGTCGAAATCCTCGTAGAGCGGATAACCGGCGAGTTCGGCCGGGATTTTCGTGTTGCTCTTGATCGAGCGGCTCATGATGCCGACGATCTCAAACCCCTCCGAGCGATGATAGGCGCTGGCGTGCGACGCACCCATATTGCCGAGACCCACCACCAGTACTTTCACCTTGTCGGCCACCGTTATCTCCCAGGTTCTGGATTGAATTGTGCGCGGCGACCGGTTGCCGCGTGTTTATCCGGACAATCACCTCAGGTCAGCGCCGCCGCTCGTTGCCCGGCCCTTTCCTCTCCCCCGTCGATCGGGGGAGAGGTGTCGAGCGAAGCTCGACGGAGTGGGGGTCGACCTTCGCCGCCCGCCTGAGGTTACTTCGCCAGATTGTGCCTGTCCCGCAGCGACTGCGCGTTTAGCGACCGCCTTCCCCCACTCCGTCGCCGCTTCGCGGCGCCACCTCTCCCCCCTCCGGAGGGAGAGGAAAGGAGCCAAGGCAGGGCAATGAGGAGTGGCGTCGTCATGGCCTTCGCTTGCGCGCTTCTACTTCACCGCCGAATCGAACAGGTGCGCCTTGATCTTCTCGACATCGAGCGCGGCAAAGCCTTCCGACAGTTTGACGCCGTCTGCGTCGGCCTTGACCTTGGCCTTGTCGAAGTCGTTGGCGGCCGGGATCAGGTCGTTGCTGCAGACATCCTCGGCCTTCACCGGGTTGGTGATCTGGCCGATCTTGTGGATCTCGTCGAAGAAGCCCTGCCAGCTCGCCATGTCGTGCGACCCCCAGCCGCCGCGCTTGTCCATGTCGCCGCGGAAGACGTTGATCTGCTGCAGGATCGAGGTGGTGCCGAGCTCCGGTCCGAGGTTCTTGGCCAGCGTCGGGAACTGCTCGAACACCGCTTCGACCGCCGCGCGCGGATTTTGATAGCCGAACTCAAGGCCCATCGCCCAGCCGCGCAGGTATTTTTCCAGGAACGCCTTCTTGTCGGGATCCTCGAGATCGGCGGCGCGCACGACGAAGGTATTGGCCGGCAGTTTCGAGTTCTTCACGCCGAGCCAGTATTCGAAATCGAGACCCTTGGCGATCCATTCGGCGCGCAGCCCTTCCCATGACAGCGCCGCATCGCCCTGGCCGCCGGCAAGCGCGGTGCCCCAGGTCGGCCAGCCGGCCTCGACATACTTGACCTTCTTGATGTCGACGCCTTGCGCCGCAAGCAGCGGATCGGTGATCGACTGCCAGGCTGCGGAACCAAGCAGGATGGTCTTGCCTTCGAGCTTCTTCAGGTCGTTCGAGCCCTCGCCCTTGCGGAAGGCGATGCTGAACGTGTCGCGCGCGCCCATGTGGAACACCGACTTCAGCTTCATGCCGTTCTGGATGGCGAAGGAGAACACGCCGGGCGAGGGAAAGCCCATATCGGCCTGGCCGACATCGACGAACTTCACCGTCGCCGTGCCGTCGGACGGTCCCGGCTGCATGTCAGTGTCGAGCCCGTCGAAATAGCCGGCCTTCTTGGCCGCCCAGTAGGGGTAGTCGTCGAGCACTTCGAGCGTGCCGCGCGGCGAGATCCAGGTGAATTTTCCATAGGCCTCGGCCCTCGCCCTGAGGCCGGTGGCGCCGAGTGCGGTCGCCGTCACCAGCCCGGCGCCGGTCACCTGCAGGAAGATGCGGCGGCTCATCCCCGCCTGCTGGATGAAATTGTCTTTGGTCATGGCATTCCCCTTTTTTGTTTGATGTCAGTCTGCCTTGCCGCCCGCCTCCCGGGCGTGGTCATTGCTTCTGCGTCAAGCCTCCCAGCTCGCCCATTTCTTGCCGATGAGGAAGAACAGCACGTAGATCAGGATGCCGAGCATCGACAGGATCAGCACCACGGCGAAGAATTGCGGCATCTGGATCATCGACGAATAGGTGGTCAGCCGGTTGCCGAGGCCGAAGCCACCGCCGACCATCTCGGCGCCGACGGCGGTGAGCAGGCCGAAGATGGCGCCGATCATCAGCCCGACCAGGATCATCGGCAGCGCCATCGGCGCGCGGATCTTCCAGAAGATCTGCAAGGTGCTGGCGCCATAGGACCGCGCCAGCGCGATCTTGGCGCTGTCGACGCGACGAAAGCCGGTGGCGGCATTGATCATCACCATCGGCCCGGCGGCCAGGGCCACCGCGATGATACGGGGCGTGTAGCCGAAACCGAAACGCAAGATGAGCAGCGGCACCAGCGCCAGCATCGGAGTGGTGACCAGCAGCAATATATACGGCGCGACGATCTTTTCCGCGAACGGGAACTGGGTGATGACGGCGGCCAGCACCAGACCGACGGCGGCGCCGATGACAAAGCCGGACACCAGCTCGACCAGCGTATAGCCGAGATGCGGCGCGATCAGCGGAAACTCGTCGAACAGCGCATAGGCGATCGAGCTCGGCGGCGGCATGATGTAGAGCGGCACATGGAACAGCCGCAGCGCCAGTTCGATGCCGCCGATGATGATGACGGCGACGGCGAGAATGGCCGCCACCTCCTTGCCCGACTTGATGCCGGGGCCGCTGGCGAAGGCCGAGAGGTTGGTCAGGCTGACGTCTTGCCCATCGCCTGGTTTCGACTTCGAAAATTCGGGAATGGCGTCGCTCACGGCCTGATCCTCACGATCTCGGCGCTCGGGCGCTCCGGCGCCTTCGGTCTGGTGCGCTCTCCGACAATGTCCATCTTGATCCGGTTGGTGAGGTCGAACACCTCCTTCGTCGCCATGATCTCCAGCGAGCGCGGCCGCGGGAACGGCACGCGGTATTCCTTGGCGACGCGACCCGGCCGCGCGCTCAGCACCACGACGCGGTCGGAGAGGAAAATCGCTTCCTCGATCGAGTGGGTGATGAAGACGATAGTGGTCTTGGTGTCGAGCCAGATCTCCTCGACCAGCCGGTTCATCTCCTCGCGGGTAAAACTGTCGAGCGCGCCGAACGGCTCGTCCATCAAAAGCACCGATGGTTTCAGCGCCAGCGCCCGCACGATCGCCGCGCGCTGCTGCATGCCGCCCGAAAGCTCGCGCGGGAATTTGCCGCCGAAACCGTCGAGGCCGACGCGGTTAAGCAGATGCGCGATCCAGGCGCGGTCCGGTTTTTCGCCCTTGATCTCGAAGGGGAAGCGGATGTTGGCGTCGAGATTGCGCCAGGGCAGGAGGTTGGCTTCCTGGAAGACGATGCCGATATCGGGATGCGGCCCGGAAATCTCTTTGCCGTCGAGCTTGATCGCGCCGCTTGTCAGGCCGTGCAGCCCCGACATCGACCACAAAAGCGTGGTCTTGCCGCAACCGGACGGGCCGACGATCGAGACGATTTCATTGGCTCTGACGTCGAGGCTGCAGCGGTCCAGCGCCAAGAGGTCGCCGGACGCCGTGTGATAGATCTTGGTCGCTGCCTGCACGCCAAGCTTCGGCGTTGTTATCTCGCCCGCGTTCATCCGCCCCTCGGAGATTGCGTGATGATCCAAAGGTCATCAGACTGTCAAAAATCAGTGTGTAACTATCCTACTTTGCTGTCAAGCGTCGACGGCGGCGAGCATGGGACGAGAACCGACTGCTAGGCATAACTATCTGTATTGACGTGGTATTCTTTGCCTTGAAATTCGTGTTGCTTTCCTACATGATTTGGCAGGCGCACACGCGGATGCCTTGACGGCACGCATCGGTTGCAGCGCCGTCCTGCGCATGGAACGACAGCGTGCAAACATGATAAGAGGTCAGGTCGAAAACGGGCTAGGGAACACCGCCTTCATGACCGAAGCTGCCAGCCATCCGATCGCGGACGAAGAGGGAACCGGGGGCGAACCCGTCCGGCGCATTCCCGACATCATCTCGCTGGTCAAGGATTGCTACGGCGAATTGCGCCCGGCCGAACGCCGCGTCGCCGATGTCGTGCTCGAGAATGTCAAATATGCCGTCGACGCCTCCAACGCGGCGCTGGCCCAGCGCGCCGGCGTCAGCGAACCGACGGTGACCCGGTTCTGCCGCGCCATCGGCTGCGAGGGCGTGCGCGACTTCAAGCTGAAGCTGGCGCAGAGCCTCGTCGTCGGCGCGCTCTACCTGGACACGTCGCCGGCCAGGGAGGGCGACGCCGCCATGCCGTTCTGGAACGCGGTGTTCGGCGAAGCGCGCCGGGCGCTGCAGGAAACCGAGCGGCAGCTCGATCCGGGTGAGCTGGAAAAGGCCGCCGAGCTGATCGCCCGGGCCCGCCAGGTCACCGTGTTCGGGCTCGGCGGCAGCTCTTCGGCGCTGGCGCAGGAAACTCAGTACCGGCTGTTTCGCTATGGCATCTCGATCAGCGCCCAGTGCGACCCCTATTTGATGCGCATGACCGCCTCGACGCTGAAGCCCGGCGACCTGGTGATCGCCATCTCGGCGACCGGGCGCACGCGCGAGGTGATCGAGGCCGTCGAACTCGCCAAGCACTACCGTGCCAACGCGATCGCCGTGACGGCGCCCGATACCGAGCTCGCCCGCGCCTGCGACGTCAGGCTGACGGTTGCCGTGCCCGAATATCCCGATACGCTGAAGCCGACGGCCTCGCGCTTCGCCTTCCTGGCGATGATCGACCTCCTGGCGGTGGCGTCGGCCTACAAGCTCGACGGCCCGGCCCGCGAGACCGTGCGCCGCATCAAATACAACGCCCAGATCCACCGCACGGGCAAGGAAATGGAGCCGCTGGGAGACTAATCCTTCTCCCCGTCACTATACGGGGAGAAGGTGCCGGCAGGCGGATGAGGGGCAGCGCCGAGTTCGACAGTTGCCGTCCCGCTATACAGATTGGACGCATACAAGAGGGAAGAAATGCTCGAAATGTCACCATCCAAACAGGCGGCCGCATGGCTTGGCTCGTTTTCGCAGGCGCTTGAAACCGGCGACGTGTCAGCCGCAAGCAACCTGTTCGTCGACGATTGCTATTGGCGCGACCTGCTGGCCTTCACCTGGAACGTCACGACGATGGAAGGCCGCGAGGCCATCGCCGACATGCTGAAGTCGATGCTGGCGACGACGAAGCCTGCCGCGTGGCAGCTCACCGGCGAGGCAACCTCGGATGAAGGCACGATCGAGGCCTGGTTCACCTTCGAGACGGCGGCGGCCACGGGTCAGGGCATCATGCGGCTGCGCGATGGCCGCTGCCGTACCCTGTTCACGGCGATGACCGACTTGAAGGGACACGAGGAGCGCAAGGGCGCGGCGCGACCGCTGGGCGTGCGCCACAAGGCGGACCCGGAACGCGAGACCTGGTCGGAGGCGCGGGCACGCGAGGCGCGCGAACTCGGCGTAACGGAGCAACCCTATTGCCTGGTCATCGGCGGTGGCCAGGGTGGCATCATGCTCGGCGCACGGCTGCGGCAGCTCGGCGTGCCGACCATCGTCATCGAGAAGAACGCACGGCCGGGCGATTCCTGGCGCAACCGCTACCGCACGCTCGTGCTGCACGATCCGGTCTGGTACGACCATCTGCCCTACATACCGTTCCCCGACAACTGGCCCGTCTTCACGCCCAAGGACAAGATGGGCGACTGGCTGGAAATGTACACGCGCGTCATGGAGCTGAATTACTGGGTCGCCACCAGGTGCCTCAGCGCCAGCTACGACGAGGCGGAGAAAGAATGGACCGTGGTGGTCGACCGCGTCGGGCAGCGCATCACGCTGAAGCCGAAGCACATCGTCTTCGCCACCGGCGCCTACGGTCCGCCGCGCAAGATCGATCTGCCGGGTTCCGACCAGTTCAAGGGCGAGCTGCTGCATTCCAGCCAGTATGCCAGCGGCGAGAAATTCCGCGGCAAGAAGGTCGCCGTCATCGGCGCGGCCAGTTCCGGCCACGACGTCTGCGTCGATCTCTGGGAGAGCGGCGCCGACGTCACCATGATCCAGCGCTCGCCGACCACGGTGGTCAAGTCGGACACGCTGATGCAGGTCGGCTTCGAGATCTTCTCCGAGGACGCGCTGGCACGCGGCATCACCACCGAGAAGGCCGACATGATCGTCGCCTCGACGCCGTTCGCGCTGGTGCCCAAGGGCCAGCGCGCGCTCTACGACGTCGTCCGCGCGCGCGACGCCGAATTCTACGAGCGTCTGGCCGCCTCCGGCTTCGCGCTCGATTTCGGCGACGACGAAACCGGCCTTTTGATGAAGGCCTACCGCACCGGCTCCGGCTACTACATCGATGTCGGCGCCTCGGACCTGATCATCGACGGCAAGGTCGGCATCCGCAGCGGCGTCGCGATAAAATCGCTGACGGCGAAAGGCATCCTGTTCGAGGACGGCAGCGAGCTCGAGGCCGACGCCATCGTCGCCTGCACCGGCTACCAGTCGATGAACGAGAATGTGGCGGCGCTCGTCTCGCGCGAGGTCGCCGACAAGGTCGGCCCCTGCTGGGGCCTAGGCTCCGGCGTCAAGGGCGACCCCGGCCCCTGGCAAGGCGAATTGCGCAACATGTGGAAGCCGACGGCGCAGGAAGCACTGTGGTTCCACGGCGGCAATCTCGCGCTGTCGCGCTTCTATTCGAAATATGTCGCGCTGCAGATCAAGGCACGGATGGAAGGGATCGAGACGCCGGTTTATGGGGCGGTCAGCAACGCCGGGCGGTAAGGCGGAAGCATGCTTCGGTGAGAGGTCGATCCCACTCCGTCGAGCTTCGCTCGACACCTCTCCCCCGATCGACGGGGGAGAGGAAAGGCGCAAGTTCACCGGCCTTGGCTCCCTTCCTCTCCCTCCGGAGGGGGGAGAGGTGGCTCGGCGAAGCCGAGACGGAGTGGGGGAAGCCGCTCGTCAATCGCGCAGCCGTCTCGAGATCGGCTAATCGTGCCGGTGTCCGAAATGCCTGGCTGCCACCTCGACATGCGTATGGTTTGCATGGGCCACGAAGCGCTCGGTCTCGCCGACATCGTCGACGGCCTCGTTCGGCCACCAAATGCCGCCGACGACGATGCCTTCCGACACCAGCCGCTGGTCGGCGACCAGCGAGGCGCCGACGGCATCGACGAAGGTGAAGCGGCCTGACCGCTGCCGCAGCACGGCGACGTCGCCGGCGGTCCCGATCGTCAGCGTGCCGAGGTCGGGCCGCGCGATCGCCCGCGCCGGCGCCTGCGTCGCGGCGCGCAGAACCTCGACCAGCGGCATGCCGAGGGCCATTAGCTTCGACATGCAGACAAGTATGTCGAAGGCCGGCCCGTCGACGCAGTAGAGGTGCACGTCGCTCGAGATGACGTCGGGCGCCAACCCTTCGGCCAGCATGGCGCGGGCGACCTCGAAGTCAAACGAACCCATGCCATGGCCGAGATCGAAGATGACGCCGCGCTCGCGCGCCAGCCGCATGTCGGGCCGCACCATGCCGGAGGCGAACACCGGCGCATTGGGGAAGGGCCGGAAGCAATGGGTGAGGATGTCGCCCCGGCGCAGGCGTGGCAGCACTTCGGAGCGGCCGGGCGGCGGCTCGTCTATATGCGCCATCAGCGGCAGGCCGGCCTTGTCGGCGGCCTCCAGCGCCAGATCGACCGGCGCGATGCCGCTTGTGCCGCCGGCATGCTTGCCGGAGCGAACCTTGACGCCGACGACGACGTCGGCGTGCTCGCGCACCGCCGCCACCACCTCGCGCGGCTCGCAGAGACGGAGATCGCTGCATTCGCCGACCGACACCGTCTGCGAGAAGCCGAAAATGCCGGCAAAGGAAATGTTGACATAGGCCAGGATGCGCACCTTCGAACGCTCCATGACATGGCGGCGGAAGCCCAGGAAATTGCCCGCGCCCGCGCTGCCGGCGTCGATGAAGGTGGTGGTGCCGCTCTTGGCGGCGAGCCTGTCGGCGTCGACACCGAGCGAAGTGCCGCCCCAATAGACGTGGCTGTGCAGGTCGACCAGGCCGGGCGCGACGATGCAACCGGTGGCGTCCACCACCTGGGCGGCGCTGGTCGCGGGGATGTCGGCGTCGATCGCGGCGACGCGGCCATTGGCAATGGCGACATCGCGCGGCGCATCGATGCCGGCCTCCGGGTCGATCAGCCGCCCGCCCTTCACGAGGAGGTCGAATTGCATTGTTGGAACCTCCGATTGGCCGAATTGCCGTCTCAGGCCGGTCTGTAGGCGACGGCCTCGACTTCGATCTTGATGTCGATCATCAGCCGCGATTCGACCGTGGTGCGGGCTGGCGGGTTCTTCGGAAAATGCCTGGCATAGACAGCGTTGAAGGCGCCGAAGTCGCGCGCGTCCTCGAGCCAGACGGTGGTCTTGACCACATCGTCCATCGTGCAACCGGCGAGTGCCAATGCGGCCTTAACATTGGCCAGCACCTGCTCGGTCTGCTCCGTGATGCCGCCCTTGACCACGATGCCATCGCCGCCGACCGGAACCTGGCCCGAGACAAAGACGAAATCGCCGGCCCGCACGGCCGGCGACAGCGGCACGTGGGATGTTCCGAAAGTCTGCTTGGGCAAGGGACGGCCTCCTCCGATGACATGGCCGGACACCGAGGTGGCGCCCGCTTTGCGACGAGATTTACCGCGATCGCGGCAATCCCGATAGAGGCCCTTGTTGGAAAGCAACATTGTTCGAAATCCGTGTTGCTTTATTACAGAAGCGCTTGCATCGTGCACGTTGCCGGACGGGCTCGACGCCACGACGGACAGACGCCCTCGCTAAACCGGAGACCGCGAGAATGACTTTCGATAAGAACCCGTTCCCTTCCGGCGACGCCGACCGTCACGCGCTGTGGGAGATGCTGGTGCGGCGCGACATCGACGCCTTCATCGGCCAGGACTGGGCCATGGTCGAGAACGATTTCATTGCCGAAAGCTTCTTCGGCATGCATGCGCATTTCCTGGCCAATGCCGATGCCTGGCGGCTGCAATTCCCGCGGCTGGAGATTTACCGCGACGAGTGGCTGCGCCAGGCCAAGGAAACGGCGGCGACCAAATTCGCCGAGCCGCTGCGCGAGGCGCTGTTTCGCGTTACCAATCTGCGCGACATCGATGTCGACGGCGACCGCGCCGTGCTGCACAAGAAGTTCGACGGCAGCGTCGCCAAGGCGGATGGCAGCGTCGACAGGCTGAAATGGCAGACACTGTATTTCTGCCGAAAGGTCGGCGCGAGCTGGAAGATAGCCGGCTTCGTCGGCTACATGCCTTATCCGCTGGGAAGCTAGTTTCGATTTTCATGAATGGCCATCGGCAGTCATGATGGCCGATCAGCCGCGCCAATTCCCGTGGCGAGCTGCTCAGTACAGCGTGATGAAGGCCGGGAACAGCACGCCTGTCTCCCTGAAATACTCGATCAGCTCGATGGCGGGGAAGATGGCGAGGAAATAGAGCCCGTCGAAAAAGGTGCGCCTCAGCGCCCGGGTCGAGAACCGCAGCTCGTCATTGTCGTGGTAGAGCAGCGGGTTTGGCCAGAACCGGGGCGTCGCCTTGATGTAGGCGCTGTAGGCCGGGCCGAACTTGCCCAGGAGATATTCGGCCTCCCTGCGCGCCGTGACACGGAAGATCAGGAAGCTGGCGACGCCAAGCGCGGCGGCGGCCACCAGCGAGCCGTAGAGCAGGCCGATGCCGACCGCGCCGACCGTCGAGAAGAAGTAGAGCGGGTTCTGGCTCATCGAGAATGGTCCCGTCGAGACCAGCTCTTCATTCTTCTTGCCGCCGACATAGAGGATGCTCCACAGCCGGCCGGCGACGCAGGCGAGCACCAGGCAGAAGCCGAGGAATTCGAGCGTTTCGTGGCCGTTCGAGCCTTCGCTGAGCGCCGGTTTGGTCAGGAACAGCAGCAGCACCGCCAGCACCGCCGCGACCCGGATGAATATCAGCCGCTTGCGCTGGTCGAAAGCCTGTGAAACCGGCTTGAGGGAAGCGTAGGTCATTTTCGCGTTTTCCTGGGCACTCTAGTGCAGGCCCGGCCACTGGGGCACGCCATTGATGGCGGATACAAGGCGCTCACCCTCTATCAGCGCATCGGGAGGCATTCGTAAAGGCCTTTTGCGCCAGCCACCGCCATCCTTACGAATTTGTATGGCGCCGGACAGGCTGGTGAGAAGTCGCTTGCCTATCATCCGAATGCCGGATCGCTTCCGCCGCCGGCGCAACCATCGGCATCGGGACATCAGCCATGCTCGCACCCCACACACCCCCCGCACCGAGCCAAAACAGGGTGCCGGACGCCACCCTCGACTTCTGGCTGGTCAAGCTGATGGCGGTGACCATGGGCGACACGGCGGCGGACTATCTCGCCGTCAACCTCGGCCTCGGCTTGACCGTCACCTCGCTGATCATGACCGGCGTGCTGGTCGTCGCCCTCGCCCTGCAGTTCGCGCACAAACGCTACGTGCCGTGGGCCTACTGGCTGGCGGTGGTGCTGATCAGCGTCGTCGGCACGTTGATCACCGACAACCTCGTCGACAATTTCGGCGTGCGCCTGCAGACGACGACGATTGCCTTTTCCGTTGTGCTCGCGGCGACATTCGCGGTCTGGTACGCGAGCGAGCGGACGCTTTCGATCCACACCATCTTCACGACCAGGCGCGAGATCTTCTACTGGCTGGCGATTCTCTTCACCTTCTCGCTCGGAACCGCCGCCGGCGATCTGGTCGCCGAAACTTTCGACATGGGCTATCTGACCACGGGCCTGCTGTTCGGCGGCGTCATCGCGCTCATCGCGCTCGCCTGGTATCTCATCCATCTGGATGCCATCCTGGCCTTCTGGCTCGCCTATATACTGACGCGTCCGCTGGGCGCCTCCTTCGGCGATTGGCTGTCGCAGCCAGCCGAATATGGCGGCCTCGGTCTCGGCACCACCTACACCAGCCTGATCTTCCTCGGCTGCATCATCGCGCTCGTTCTCTGCATGACGCTCAGGAATAATGCCGATGAGATGGACGACATGCTGCTGGACTCGGAGTGAGCCGCCGGCGGGGTGCCGCAGGGCTTGGCCAGTTGGCGACTATTCTAGGAACGGACTCGTGCCGGTGATAGCCTGTCCCGGATACCGGCAGCCAGGGAACAGCGATGCGGCTACTTCTCGTCGAGGACGACCACAGGACGGCGGACTATATCGTGCGCGGCCTGACCGAGGCCGGCCATGTCTGCGACCTTCTGCGCAATGGCCATGATGGGCTTTTCGCCGCGACCGGCGGCGGCTACGACGTGATCGTCGCCGACCGGATGATCCCGGGCCTCGATGGCCTGTCGATGGTCAAGGCCGTCCGCGCCGCCGGCGTGCGCACGCCGGCGATCTTCCTCACCTCCGTCGGCGGCATCGACGACCGCGTCGAGGGGCTCGAGGCCGGCGGCGACGACTATCTGGTCAAGCCCTTCGCTTTTTCGGAACTGCTTGCGCGCATCAATGCGCTCGGCCGGCGGCCAGCCGCGCAGGAGCAGAAGACCGTTCTGCGGGTCGCCGACCTCGAAATGGACCTGATCATGCGGCGCGTCGTCAGGCAGGGCCAGCCGATCGAGCTGCAGCCGAGGGAGTTCAGCCTGCTCGAGGTGCTGATGCGCGGCGAGGGCCGCGTCATCACCCGCACCATGCTGCTGGAGCGGGTCTGGGATTTCCACTTCGACCCCAAGACCAGCGTCGTCGAGACCCATATCAGCCGCTTGCGGACCAAGGTCGACAAGCCGTTCGGTACCCAGCTCATCCACACCATCCGCAACACCGGCTACAGCCTGCACGCGCCGCTCTCCCAGTGATCGCGACCTTCCGATGACCGCGAACTTCCCATGACGGCGACTTTCCGATGACCGTGACCCGGACCCGCCTGCTGCGCAGCACGCCATTCCGGCTTGCCCTGACGTTCGCCTTCCTGTTCATGCTGGCCTTCGTGCTGGCGGGCGCCATCGTCTACCAGATGATGAGCGCCGACCTTGCCGAGCAGCTCGACGACACCATCAGCGAGACCTATGCCGTCATCGCCGCGACCTATGCCGACAAGGATCTCAGGGAGTTGGTGGAGACCGTCGAAAACCACTCCGCGCGCAGCCCTGGGAAGGAGCAGCTCTTTTCGCTGACCGACGCCGCCGGCAACCGTATTGCGGGCAACTTCACCGCGGCGGGGCTTCCCGACGGTTTCTCGATGTTCGGCGCCGAAATGCCGGGCCTGCCGCCGGACACCGAATACCGGGCCTATTCCGGTCCGGTCGGCGCCAACACTTTGACCATCGCCTTCAGCCTCTCCGAGACCGAGGAGCTGGAAACGATCATGCTGATGAGCTTCGGCTGGGCGACGCTGATCATCACCGGCCTGGCCGTCGCCGGCGGCGCCCTGCTCGCCTCGCGCGTCCAGCGCCGTCTCGACGGCATTGCCGCCACGATGGTCGACGTTTCGCATGGCCGCCTCGACACCCGCATCCCGCTGACCGGCAAGGACGATGACATCGACATCGTCTCCAGCCAGATCAACGCCGCGCTCGACCGCCTGTCGGCGCTGGTCGAGGGCATGAAGCAGGTCAGCGCCGACATCGCGCATGATTTGAAGACGCCGCTCAACCGCCTGCAGATGATCCTGGAGAGCGCCGCCGACAAGGCCGCACGGCGCCAGGACGTCTCCGACGATCTGGCCGACGCGCGCGCCGAGGGCCACCAGATCAACGAGACCTTCGACGCGCTGCTGCGCATCGCTCAGATCGAGGCCGGCGCGCGCAAGGCGCGCTTCACCGACGTCGATCTCGGCGAGATCCTCGGGACCATCGCCGAGATCTACGCCGGCGTGGCCGAGGACGACGGCAAGGTGCTGTCGGCTGCGGAACTGGACAAGACCACGGACCGCATTCATGGCGACCGTGAACTGCTGACGCAGATGTTCGCCAACCTGGTCGAGAATGCGCTACGCCATTGTCCGCCCGGCACATCCATCCAACTCTCGGTGACGCGCCGGGACGACCGCGTGCTTGCCGGCGTCGCCGACAATGGCCCCGGCATTCCCGCCGACGAGCGCGAAAAAGTGTTTCAGCGTCTCTACCGGCTGGACCACAGCCGCTCGACCCCCGGCAGCGGCCTCGGCCTCAGCCTTGTCAGGGCCATCGCCGAGCTGCACGGCGCGACCATTGCACTCGAGGACCGCCGGCCGGGGCTGGCCGTGGTGGTGAGTTTTCCCCTGGTGATGGATTAGCTTCGGAAGTTAGCGAAAGCCGGCGTCGCGGCCATCTCCCCCGCAAGGGGGGAGATGGCCGTAACGTCACCTGTCGATCCGTGTCGACAAAATAATCGACGACGATGTCCGCTCGACCCCCTCCATGGCGCCGATCTGGTCGAGCAGCGTGTCGAGGTCGCGGATCGATGGCGCGTCGACGATGACGATCATGTCGAAATTGCCGCTGACGGAGTGCAGCGTCCTGACCGGCGGCAGCGCCTGCAGGCTGCGCACCACCTTGTCGGCGAGCTTCGGCGTGACGGTGAGCAGCACATGCGCCCTGACCAGCCCCTGCTCATAGTCCGGCGCCAGCCGGACGCCATAGCCGGTGATGATGCCGCGCTGCTCCAGCCGCTCGATCCGGCTTTGCACCGTTGTGCGCGACACGCCGAGCCGCCGCGCCAGTTCGGCCGTCGAGGCGCGCGCGTTGGCGCGCAGCAGCGAGAGCAGGGCTTGTTCGGCATCACTGAGCATTTCGACGAAGCCCTTCGGCAGATCGGTAAAAGATAGGGTTCACTTTGCAGAATTCCACGCTTCCTTTCGACAGGCAAGCTGCGATGGTTTTTGGGAAACGCAGATCGCAGGGGAATTTGATCATGAACAAGATCATTATCGTCGGGGCCGGCAAAATCGGCTCGACCATCGCCGAAATGCTTGCCGCGACGGGCGACTATCAGGTCACTCTCCTCGACCGCTCGGCGGCGCAGCTCGCCGCGGCGGAAGTCCCTGTCGGTGTCGAGACGCTGGAACTCGACATCGCGGCGCCCGGTGCGCTGGAAGCCGCGCTCGCCGGCAAGTTCGCGGTGCTGAGCGCCGCCCCCTTCCACCTCACCACGCGCATCGCCGAGGCGGCGGCCAGCGCCGGCGTGCATTATCTCGATCTCACCGAGGACGTCGTCTCGACCAGGCGGGTCAAGGAGCTGGCCCGTACCGCCAAGAGCGCCTTCATCCCGCAATGCGGGCTGGCGCCCGGCTTCATCTCGATCGTCGCCAATGATCTCGCCAGCCGCTTCGACACGCTGGAAAGCGTGCGCATGCGCGTCGGCGCGCTGCCGCAATACCCGTCCAACGCGCTGAACTACAATCTGACCTGGAGCACCGACGGCGTCATCAACGAATATTGCGAGCCTTGCGAGGCGATCGTCGAGGGCGAGCTGGTCGAAGTGCCGCCGCTGGAGGAGCGCGAGGAGTTTTCGCTCGACGGCGTCACCTACGAGGCGTTCAACACCTCCGGCGGACTGGGTACCTTGGCCGAGACGCTGAAGGGCAAGGTACGCACGCTGAACTACCGCACCATCCGCTATCCCGGCCACGCCGCGATCATGAAGGCGCTGCTCAACGACCTTGGGCTGCGCCACCGCCGCGACGTCCTGAAGGACATTTTCGAAAGCGCCCTGCCGGCGACGCTGCAGGACGTGGTCATCGTCTTCGTCACCGTCTCGGGCCGCAGGAACGGCCGCCTGCTGCAGGAGACCTACGCCAACAAGATTTATTCCCGGCGCATCGGCCGGACGGTGCGCAGCGCCATCCAGATCACCACCGCGTCTGGCATCTGCGCCGTGCTCGACATGCTGGCGGACGGATCGCTGCCGGCGACCGGCTTCGTCAAGCAGGAGGAAATCGCGCTCGACGCCTTCCTCGCCAACCGCTTCGGCCGCGCCTATGCCCAGCATGAAATGGTAAGCCGGCTGGCGGGGTGAGCGCCGGCGCCTTTCCTCTCCCCCGTCGACCGGGGGAGAGGTGTCGAGCGAAGCTCGACGGAGTGGGGGTCGACCTGGCTCGGGCTTGTTATTTCAAGCCGGGGTGATGCCTCGTCCTGACTGATTGAGGCTTGTGATGAGTTTTCAGCGGCGGTGCGTCTGAGGACCGGCTTCCCCCACTCCGTCGCTGCTTCGCAGCGCCACCTCTCCCCCCTCCGGAGGGAGAGGAAAGGAGCCTGGGGCAATCGAGCAACTCCTCCCCCTTTACGCCTGACGCGGGAGAGGGGGAGCTCTAAATATGCAGCGCGTGGCCCAGCGCCTTGAGCGCGGCTTCCTGAAACCCTTCGCCTTGCGTCGGGTGCGCATGGATCGTCCCTGCGATGTCCTCCAGCCTGGCGCCCATCTCCAGCGCCAGCCCAAACACCGCCGACAGTTCCGACACACCCTGACCGACGGCCTGGATGCCGAGCACCAGGTGATTGTCGGCGCGCGCCACGACGCGGACGAACCCGTCTTCGCCGAGCTTGGTCATGGCGCGGCCATTGGCGGCGAAGGGGAATAGGCCGATCTTGATCTCGCCGCCCTGCGCCTTGGCCTCTTCGGGCGACAGACCCGCCGTCACCAGCTCAGGATCGGTGAAGCAGACGGCCGGGATCGAGCGCTTGTCCCAGCCGCGCTTGTGGCCGGCGACGATCTCCGCGACCATTTCGCCTTGCGCCATCGCCCGGTGCGCCAGCATCGGCTCCCCGGTGACGTCACCGATGGCGAAGACGCCGCGCATCGAGGTCCGGCACTGGTCGTCGATCCGTATGAACTTTCCGGCCCTGTCGAGATCGATCTGGTCGAGTCCCCAGCCTTCCGTCACCGGCTTGCGGCCGACCGTCACCAGCACCTTGTCCGCGGCGACCTTGGTGCTCTTGCCGTCCGATGTCTCGACCAGCAGGGCATCGCCGTCTGTCGACAGCCCTTTGGCCCTGGCGCCCAGCATCACCTCGACGCCGAGCGCGGAGAGCCGCTTGACGACAGGCCGGGTCAGCTCCGCGTCATACTGCGCCAGCACGCGCGGCAAGGCTTCGACCACGGTGACCCCCGCACCCATCTTGGCGAAGGCCATGCCGAGTTCGAGCCCGATATAGCCGCCACCGACGACAGCGATTTTCCTGGGAACCTCACTCAGGGCCAGCGCGTCGGTGGACGAGATCACAGGCCCGCCGAAGGGAAGAAAAGACAACTCGACCGGCGCGGAGCCGGTGGCGATCACGATCGTCTCGGCCCGGATCACCTGGCTTCCGGTCTCGGTCTCGACCTCGACGGTCTTGCCATCGCGAAACCTCGCCCAGCCATGCACGGTCTTCACCCCGGCCTTCTTCAGCAGGCCGGCGACACCGCTATTGAGCCGGCTGACGATCCCGTCCTTCCAGGCGATGGTTCTGGCCAGGTCGAGCACCGGTGCGGTGACCGAAATGCCGAGTGGGCTGTTGCCGCCGGCCATGTTCGAAACCTTCTCGAACTCCTCCGCCGCATGGATCAGCGCCTTGGACGGGATGCAGCCGACATTGAGGCAGGTGCCGCCGGGCTTCGCAGCCTCGACAGTCACGGTGTCGACGCCGAGCTGTCCCGCACGAATGGCGCAGACATAACCGCCCGGACCGGCGCCGATGACGAGCAGCTTGCAGGAGATTTCCTTCATGTTGGCAGCTTCCTTGTCGTGAGAGCCGTCAACGTCCTCCCATCCAACCCAGCGCTGCCCCTCATCCGCCTGCCGGCACCTTCTCCCCGTATAGTTACGGGGAGAAGGGATTGGCCGCGATGTTGGCGCCCTCGTCTGCAACGCTGCCGATTGGCGAAACCATGGATAACGGCGTCTTTCTCCCCGTCACTATACGGGGAGAAATGCCCGGCAGGGCAATGAGGGGCGGCGCGGCGCCCGCCAATGGAAACTCGAGAACGCATCACATCTCCCTCAATCCACGAAAATCAGCGCCGGCGTCTCCAGCAGCGCCTTGATCCGCTGGATGAACACCGCCGCGTCCCAGCCATCGATGACGCGGTGGTCGAAGCTCGACGACAGATTCATCATCTTGCGCGGGATGAACTGGGTGCCGTCCCAAACCGGCCGCACCATCATCCTGTTGACGCCGATGATCGCCACTTCCGGGTGGTTGATCACAGGCGTCGTCGCGATCCCACCCATGGCGCCGAGCGAGGTGATGGTGATGGTCGAGCCGGACAGCTCGTCACGCGTCGCCGTTCCCGACTTGGCAGCCTCCGCCAGCCTGCCCACCTCGGCGGCACAGTCCCAGACATCGCGCGCCTCGGCATGCTTGATGACAGGCACCACCAGTCCCGACGGTGTCTGCGCGGCAATGCCGATATGGATGCCGCCATGCTGGTGGATGATGCCGGCCTCGTCGTCGAACAGGGAATTGAGCTGGGGCTGGTCCGCGATCGCCTTGACCATCGCCCGCATCAGGAACGGCAGCAAGGTCAGCTTCGGCCTCTCCGCGCCGCCCTTGGCAACACGCTTTTCCTTGTTGAGCACGGCGCGCAATTCCTCGAGCGCCGTGACGTCGATCTCCTCGACATAGGTGATGTGCGGGATGCGCGACTTCGACAGCGTCATCTTCTCGGCGATCTTGCGCCGCAGGCCGACCAGTTTGATGTCCTCGACGGTGTCGTCGCGGGCGAGGCCCGGCGCCTTGGCCGATTGCGGCCCGCGCGCCAGGAACGCCTCCAGGTCCTCGTGGCCGATGCGGCCGGCGGGGCCGGTCCCCGCCACCTGCCTGAGATCGATGCCCGCCTCTTTCGCCCGCAAGCGAACGGCGGGGGAGGCCAGCGGCTTTTCGCCTTCCGGACGCGGCGCGCCCGAAGCCGAGGAGCGTGTCACGGTTTTCGGCGCCGCCGACGAGGATGCGGGCTTCGCCGGTGTCTCGGCGGGTTTTGCCGGCTTGGGCGGCGAAGCGGCTTGGGGCTTCGGGCTCGGCAGCCTGGCGGGCGGCTCCGCCCCGGTCACCGGTTCAGCCTCTTTGCCGGCTTTCACATTGCCGTCGCCCGCCACTTTCAGCCGCACGATCGGTGAACCGATCGCCACCGTGTCGCCGATCTCGGCGCCCAGCCACAGGATTTCGCCATCGACGGGCGACGGGATTTCGACCGTCGCCTTGTCGGTCATCACGGCGGCGAGCACCGTGTCCTCGCGCACGATGTCGCCGATCTTCACATGCCATTCGACGAGCTCGGCCTCGGCGACACCCTCGCCGACATCGGGCAGCTTGATGATGTGTTCGCCCATCTCAGGCCTCCCCCACTCTAGGCTTCCAATGTTTCAAGCAAAGCGCGGCCGACACGCGCGGGACCGGGAAAATACTCCCACTCCTGCGCATGCGGATAGGGCGTGTCCCAGCCGGCGACGCGGACGACCGGCGCCTCCAAGTGATAGAAGCAGTTTTCCTGCACCAGCGCCGACAGTTCGGCGCCGAAGCCCGAGGTCAGCGTCGCCTCATGCACGACGACGCAGCGCCCGGTCTTCTTGACCGAAGCCACGATCGTGTCGAGATCGAGCGGCAGCAGCGTCCTCAGATCGATGATCTCGGCGTCGATGCCGGTCTCCTCGGCGGCCGCTTGCGCGACATAGACCATGGTGCCGTAGGCCAGCACCGTGACCGCCGCGCCCGCCCTGCGGATGGCGGCCTTGCCGAGCGGCACGGTGTAATGGCCGTCGGCGACCTCGCCGAGCTCGTGCTTCGACCATGGCGTCACCGGCCGGTCGTGGTGCCCGTCGAACGGGCCGTTGTAGAGCCGCTTCGGCTCAAGGAAGATCACCGGATCGGGATCCTCGATCGCCGCGATCAAAAGCCCCTTGGCGTCGTGCGGGTTGGACGGCACCACCGTCTTCAGGCCCGACACATGGGTGAACAGCGCTTCCGGGCTCTGGCTGTGCGTCTGGCCGCCGAAAATGCCGCCGCCGGTCGGCATGCGGACAACGATCGGGCAGGTGAAATCGCCATTCGAGCGGTAGCGCAGCCTTGCCGCTTCCTGCGTCAGCTGGTCGTAGGCCGGATACATGTAGTCGGCAAACTGAATTTCCACGCAGGGCTTCAAACCATAGGCGGCCATGCCGATGGCCGACCCGACAATGCCGGATTCGTTGATCGGCGCGTCGAAGCAGCGGCTCTTGCCGTATTTCGCCTGCAACCCGTGCGTGACGCGAAAAACGCCGCCGAAGAAGCCGACATCCTCGCCGAACACGACAACCTTGTCGTCGCGCTCCATAGACACGTCCATGGCGTCGCGAATGGCCTCGATCATGGTCCGTCTTGGCATGGCTCAGACTCCCGCCTGCTGGCGCTGGCGCCTGAGATGCGGCGGCATCTCGGCAAACACACCTTCGAACATCTCGCGTGTCGACGGCTTGCCGCCGGCATGCAGCGTGCCGTGGCTTTCCGCTTCCTTCTGCGCCGCGATCACCGTGTCGAGGATTTCGGCCTCGGCCTGCGCATGCCGTTCGTCCGACCAGACACCGAGCTTGATGAGATGGTTCTTCAGCCGCACGACCGGGTCGCCGAGCGGCCAGGCGTCGGACTCGGTCTTCGGCCGGTAGGCGGAGGGATCGTCCGAGCTCGAATGGGCGCCGGCGCGGTAGGTGACATATTCGACCAGCGTCGGCCCGAGGTTGTCCCGCGCCCTTGTCGCCGCCCATTTGGCCACCGCGTGCACGGCCAGATAGTCATTGCCGTCGACGCGCAGCGACGGGATGCCGAAGCCGAGCCCCCGGGCCGCGAATGTGCCGGAGCCGCCGCGCGCAATGCCTTGAAAAGTCGAGATCGCCCACTGGTTGTTGACGACATTGAGCACCACCGGCGCCTTGTAGGTGGAGGCGAACACCAGCGCCGAATGGAAATCGGATTCGGCCGTCGAGCCGTCGCCGATCCAGGCCGCGGCGATCCTGGAATCGTTGGAGATCGCCGACGCCATCGCCCAGCCGACCGCCTGGATATACTGCGTGGCCAGATTGCCCGAGATCGAGAAAAAGCCGTGCTCCTTCGACGAATACATGATCGGCAGCTGTCGGCCCTTCAGCGGATCGGCCTCGTTGGAATAGATCTGGTTCATCATCGTGACCATCGGATAGCCGTCGGCGATCAGCAGGCCGGCCTGGCGATAGGTCGGGAAATTCATGTCGCCGGGCGCGAGCGCCTTGCGGAAGGCGCAGCTCACCGCTTCCTCGCCGAGATGCTGCATGTAGAAGGAGGTCTTGCCCTGGCGCTGCGCCATCTGCATGCGCGCATCGAAGGTGCGCAGCGTCATCATGTTGCGCAGGCCTTCCAGCAATTCCTCGCTGGAAAGCAGCCCGGCCCACGGCCCGACGGCCTCGCCATTGCGGTTCAGCACCCGGATGATCGAAAAGGCCATGTCGCGGATGGTGCGCGGATCGACGTCGATATCGGGGCGTGGCACGGAGCCGGCCTCGGCGATGGTCACATTGGAGAAATCAGGCGTCCCGCCCGGCCGCACTTCCGGCTCCGGAACGTGAAACCGCAACATCCCAGCATCGGCCATGACCTCGAGTCCTCCAATGTTGCCTGGCAGGGATATTTGCATATCCGCGCCGCCAGTGCGAATGCGTCAGGGTGTCGGTTCCGGCCGCGCCGGCCGATCCGGCCTCCCCCGCTCAAGATGAAGATATGTCCGCGAAATTTCTTGTCGATGTTGGGCGGCCGCACGCAATTTGGCGCATGGTTGTGCCGTGTTTGTCGCCAGATAAGGTGATTGGCTGGCGAGACTTGGTTCCACGCCTCCTTTTGTGCCTCCGCGAGCAGGGGAAAATTGGGGTTTCGCCAGCCTTGGCGCCCTTCCTCTCCCCCGTCGATCGGGGGAGAGGAATGGGCCAAGGTTGGCGATCCGAACCGGAAGACGTTCACTCCATCCCCGCATCATGCTAACCACCCTCCATGGCACAGAAGAAGGCATACGAGGTCGACGGTTGGCTGGCGCGGCCTGATCCGCGCATCTCGATCGTCCTGCTTTATGGCCCCGATCGCGGCCTTGTCTCCGAGCGGGCGAAGGCCTTTGCCGGAAAGACCGGCCTGCCGCTCGACGACCCGTTCTCGGTGGTCAGGCTCGAGGGTTCGGAGGTCGATCGCGACGAGGGCCGCCTGCTCGACGAGGCCCGCACCGTGCCGATGTTTTCCGACCGGCGGCTGCTCTGGGTGCGCAATGCCAGCGGCCAGAAAGCACTGGCCGACGACGTCAAGGCACTGACGGCGGAGCCGGTGCGCGACGCCATCATTCTCATTGAGGCCGGCGATCTGAAGAAAGGCGTCGGGCTGCGCGCCGTGGTCGAGGGCGCGGACAATGCCATGGCGCTGCCTTGCTACGCCGATGAGGCCCGTGACATCGACACGGTCATCGACGACGAACTGCGCAAGGCCGGCATGGCGATGACACTGGAGGCGCGGCAGGCGCTGCGCCGCAATCTCGGTGGCGATCGGCTGGCCTCGCGCGGCGAGATCGAAAAACTCGTCCTCTACGCCCACGGCCTGAAGGAGATCGGGCTGGAAGAGGTGAGAGCCATGTCCGGCGACGTGTCCGGCGCCTCTTACGACGATGCCGTCGACGCGCTGCTCGAAGGCAAGGTCGGCGACTTCGACACCGCTTTCACGCGCCACTGCCAGGGCGGCGGGCAGCCCTTCCAGGTGCTGTCCTCGGCGATGCGGCAGCTACAGCAGATCCAGGCCATGCGCGGCCAGATGGAGACGGGCGGCCGCAACGCCGCTTCCGTCGTTGCCGCCGCGCGGCCGCCGGTCTTTTTCTCCAGGCGCAAGCTGGTGGAGAAGACCCTGGAGCGCTGGAACAGCGAAGCGCTCGGCCGCGCGCTGACCCGGTTGCATCAGGCCGTGCTGCAGACGCGGCGGCGCCCGGACCTGTCCGTCGCGCTGGCACGGCAGGCGCTGCTCGGTATCGCGGTGGAAAGCGCCAGGCTGGGTCAGCGGTAGAGAAATTGGCCGCCGGCGTCACAGAAAGGCGCCGGCGTCGCACACCCAGCCTCTTCTCCCCGTCTCTATACGGGGAGAAGGTCCCGGCAGGGGGATGAGGGGCGGCGCCGAACGCCGGGAGTAACGCTGTGCCGCATAATTTGCCGGCTAAATGTTAATCCTGCTTCAGCCGCCTGCACAGCTCGTCGAGCTGTTCCAGGCTGCGGTAGGCGACGCGCAGCACGCCGCCCTTGCCCTTGTGGTCGACCGTCACGATCATGCCGGTCGTGTCGGTGAGCAGCTTTTCCAGCGCCAGCGTGTCGGCGTCTTTTTCGACGGCTGACGCGGCTGGCTTGGTGCTGGAACTGGCGCCGGCCGGCATCTGCGCCAGCGCTTCGGCCTGGCGCACGGAAAGCCCCTCCTCGACGATGCGCTTGGCGAGGCCGGCCGGATCCTCCGCCGTCACCAGCGTGCGGGCGTGGCCCGCCGACAGCGCGCCGTCGACCAGCATGTCGCGGATCACGTCGGGCAGCTTGAGCAGCCGCAACGTGTTGGCGACATGGCTGCGGCTCTTGCCGATGACCTGGCCGAGATCGGCCTGGGTGTAGCCATGGTCGTCGATCAGCTGCTGGTAACCCTGCGCTTCTTCGACCGGATTGAGGTCGGCGCGCTGCACGTTCTCGATGATCGCCAGTTCCAGCGCGGTGCGGTCGTTGACGTCGCGGATGATGACCGGGATCTCGGTCAGGCCGGCGCGCTGCGCCGCCCGCCAGCGCCGCTCGCCGGCAATGATCTCGTAGCGGCCGGCCTGCGTCGGCGAAGGCCGCGCCACGACCGGCTGCACCACGCCATGTTCGCGGATCGACTGGGCAAGGTCGGTCAGTTCGGCATCGCCGAAATGCCGGCGCGGATTTTTCGGATTGGCGCTGATAAACTCGATCGGCACCTTGCCGTCGGCGCTCATGCCGGGCTTTTCCGGGGCCGCCGGGCGATCGATCTCGCCGATCAGTGCTGCCAGCCCGCGACCCAGTCTTTTCCTCGAGAGATCTTCGCTCATCTTTATTCCACGTCTATTTCAGATCGTTTCGGTATCGAATCGGCTGTTAAGTGTGCATCGGTTCTAATCAAGCAGCGCGCAATTTACGCTCGCGGCGGATCACTTCGGAGGCCAATTGCAGATAGGCCTGGCTGCCCGAGCATTTCAGGTCATAGAGAATTGCCGGCTTCCCATAGGACGGGGCTTCGGACACCCGGACATTGCGCGGAATGATCGTCTCGTAGACCTTGTCGCCCATATGCTCGCGCACGTCCTGCACCACCTGGTTGGCGAGATTGTTGCGACCGTCATACATGGTCAGCACGATGCCCTGAATGGTGAGGTCCGAATTGATCGAGCGACGCACCTGCTCGACGGTTTCGAGCAGCTGGCTGAGACCCTCCAGCGCGAAGAACTCGCATTGCAGCGGCACGAGAACGGAATCGGCCGCCGCCATTGAATTCAAAGTCAAAAGATTGAGCGAGGGCGGGCAGTCGATCAGCACATAGCCGAAGGGCGCCCCGCGCTCGGTCGCGGCACGCAGCGCGTTGCGCAGCTTGAGCACCCGGTCGGGTGCCGAGGCGATCTCCATCTCGATGCCGAGCAGGTCCAGCGTCGAAGGAACGATGGAGAGGCCGGGCACCGCGGTCGGAATGGCGGCGGCTTCCAGATCCAGTTCGCCCGTCAGCACATCGTAGGACGAAACCGTCCGGTCCTTGCGGTCGATGCCGAGGCCGGTGCTGGCATTGCCCTGCGGGTCGAGGTCGACGATCAGCACTTTCTCGCCGATTGCCGCCAGCGCGGTGGCCAAATTGATGGCGGTGGTGGTCTTGCCGACGCCGCCCTTCTGGTTGGCTACGGTGATGATTCGAGGGCCGTTCTTCATCATGGGTCTATGCCAGAAATTCATCTTGGGTCGCCGAACACTCAGACCGGTCTCGGTTCAGACAGGTCGCACATTGGACAATTCGAGGATGACGCCGCTGGCGTCGGTCACGCTTGGATGTTCTACCAGATCGAAGGTCCACCGGTTAACGCTTTCTTGCACTTCGGCGCGATAATCCCGGCCTTTGTGGAACAGCGCCCGCGCGCCCGAGGCCAGCCATGGGGCCGACAGGTCCAGCAGCACCGAAAGCGGTGCCAGCGCCCGTGCGGTGACGATTTCCGGCTTCGAAACAAGCACATGGCTGTCCTCGATGCGGCGCGCCACGACCCGCGCCGGCAGACCGAACTGCCCGACGACCGTCTGCAAAAACGACGCTTTCTTGCGGTTGCTTTCGACCAGATCGATGCTGGCGCCCAGGCGGTCGCCGAGCAGAAAGGCCATGACAAGCCCGGGAAATCCGCCGCCAGAACCGATGTCGACCCAATGCATGGCATCGGGCTCTATCCCAGCAAGTTGCGCGCTGTCCAGAATGTGGCGCTGCCAGACATCGCCCGAGGTCGACTGCGCCACGAGATTGATGCTGCGGTTCCATTTCTGGAACATCGCTTCGAACGCCACCAGGCGATCGAATGTTTCACGTGAAACGGGGCCGGCGGCCTCCTGCAGGCGCTCGCGAGAGAAGGAACTCACGCAACATCCCTCTGCTCGGCTTTCTGCACCGATTCCCAATGGCGGACATGCGCGACGATGATCGCCAACGCCGCCGGCGTCATGCCTTCCATGCGCTGCGCCTCCGCGATGGAGCGCGGCCGCCGCGCCTGCATCTTCTGCTTCAGCTCATTGGATAAGCCAGGCACGCCGACAAAATCGACGCTGTCCGGGATCAGCCGGCTCTCTTCACGCCGGATCTGCGCGACATCGGTGCTCTGGCGATCCAGATAAACCGAATATTTCGCTTCCGTTTCGAGACGCTCCGCAGTCCTGGCATCGATATCGTGAAATTTCGGTTCAACCCCAGCCAGCCAAGCCACATCGACACCGGGATAGGCCAGCAGTTCAAAGCCGGACCGGCGCACGCCGTCGAGATTGATCTCCAAACCGTGCCGTGCCGCCTCGTTCGGCGTCATGGTCAACGAAAGCGCCATCTCGCGCGCTTCATCCAGCCGCTGCATGACATCCCCATAACGCTGCATCCGCCGCGCCGAGGCGATCCCCAGCGTCTGCGCCAGCGGCGTCAGCCGCTCATCGGCGTTGTCGGCGCGCAGCGAGAGCCGGAACTCGGCCCTCGACGTGAACATCCGATAGGGTTCACTGATGCCGCGACTGGTCAGATCGTCGACCATCACGCCGATATAGGCCTGGGTGCGGCTGAGCACGACCGGTGCGCCGCCCGCCGCCCGCCGCGCCGCATTGAGGCCGGCGAGCAGGCCCTGCCCTGCGGCCTCTTCATAGCCGGTCGTGCCGTTGATCTGCCCGGCCAGAAAAAGCCCAGCAACGCGCCTGGTCTCAAGTGAGGGATGCAGTTCGCGCGGATCGACATGATCATATTCGATGGCATAGCCAGGCTGCAGCATGACCGCATGCTCCAAACCGGGAATAGTCTTCAATATCTCCAGCTGAACGTCCTCGGGCAGCGAGGTCGAAATGCCGTTGGGATAGACGGTATGGTCGTCGAGCCCCTCCGGCTCGAGGAAGATCTGGTGGCCGTCCCGGTCGCCGAACTTGACAATCTTGTCCTCGATCGACGGACAATAACGCGGCCCAACTCCTTCGATCGAGCCGGAATACATGGCCGAGCGGCCAAGATTGGCGCGGATCAGCTCATGCGTGGCTGTGGTCGTGCGGGTGATACCGCAATCGATCTGCGGCGTCACGATGCGGTCGGTCATCAGCGAGAACGGTACGGGATTCTCGTCCGCCGCCTGGCTTTCCAGCGACGCCCAATCGATGGTTCGTCCGTCCAGTCGCGGCGGCGTGCCGGTCTTGAGCCGCCCGAGCTTGAAGCCGGCGCGGTCCATCGTTGCCGACAGTCCCATGCTGGCCTTCTCGTTCATGCGGCCCGCGACGATCTTCTTCTCACCGATGTGAATGAGGCCCCGCAGGAAGGTTCCCGTCGTCAGCACCACGGCGCCGCAGGCAAGCCGACGGCCGTCTGCCAGGAGAACCGCTACGATATTTCCATCGGAGATCTCGAAATCGAGAACTTCGCCCTCCAGGACCTCGAGATCGTTCTGCTGCCGAATCGCTTCCTGCATGGCAAGGCGATAGAGTTTTCTGTCGGCCTGTGTACGCGGGCCGCGCACCGCCGGGCCCTTGCGGCGGTTGAGCAGGCGGAACTGGATGCCGGCGGCGTCCGCCACACGGCCCATCAGCCCGTCCATGGCGTCGATCTCGCGCACCAGATGCCCCTTGCCGAGCCCGCCGATGGCAGGGTTGCACGACATCACGCCGATCGTGTCGAAACGCAGCGTCACCAGCGCGGTTCTCGCGCCAGCGCGCGCGGCGGCGCTGGCCGCCTCGCAACCCGCATGGCCGCCGCCCACCACAACCACATCATAGTGATCGGTCATTCCATAGGTCCCGGACTCGAAGAAGATGAGCGACACATGTCCCCGCGAGGCGGGACTGTCAAGAAAACTTCCGCACAGGCGTTTCACGTGAAACAGCGAAACCCCACTTTTATCGGCGTTTCACGTGAATCACCGCCTGATTGTTTCACGTGAGTCAGCACGAGCTTCGGCAGCCATCATGTTTCACGTGAGTCATTTTCCAATGCAGAACTGGGAAAAGATCACGTCGAGCAAGTCTTCGACGTCCACCGCACCCACTATCCGTCCCAGGCGATCCGCTGCCAGGCGCAGCTCTTCGGCGCGCAATTCCTGGGGCATGCGTTCATCGGCGGCGCGGTACAGATGCCGGTTCGCCGCGTCGAGCAACTCGACATGGCGCAGCCGTGATGGCAGCACCTCGCCGCTATCGCCGGCCGCCTCGGAAGCGCGGCGACCGATCTCTGCCAGCAATCCAGCCACACCCGTCCCGTCGACCACCGATATACCAAACTCGTAGCGCCCAATTGCATCCTGGGTCGCTCTCCTATCGAGCAGGTCGAGCTTGGTGCCGACGCGCAATGCCGGCGTCGACATCGGCAGCGGACCGGCGTCCCTGGGGTCCGCGGCGTCCTCGAGCAGCAGCAGCAGATCGGCGCGATCCGCCTTGGCTCTTGCCTTCTCGATGCCGATCGCCTCGATTTTGCCAGGCGCTTCCCGCAACCCGGCCGTGTCGGTCAGTCGGACACGCAAGCCTCGGAGATCCAGCACCACCTCCAGCAAATCTCGGGTGGTGCCGGGTTCATCCGTTACAATAGCGGCATCGCGCCGCGCCAAGGCATTGAACAGGCTGGACTTGCCGGCATTGGGCGCGCCGAGAATGACGACTTCGAAGCCATCGCGGATGATCTCGGCGGCATGGAAGCCGGCGATGTGGCGGTCGATCTCCGAGATCATCGACCTCACGTCGGACCAAACCGTATCCGAAACGGAACCTGGTACATCGTCTTCATCGGCAAAGTCGATCTCGGCCTCGATCATGGCCCGCGCATGGATCAGCCGCCGACGCCAGCCGAGGTAGAGCGCGCTCTGCGCGCCCCCGGCGTTCTGGATGGCAAAACGCCGCTGCGCCTCGGTTTCCGCATTGACGAGGTCCGCCAGCGCCTCCGTCTCGACCAGATCGACCTTGCCGTTGAAGAAGGCGCGGCGCGTGAATTCTCCCGGCTCGGCATGCCTGACGCCGTCGAAACCAGCGATCGTTTCCAGCATCCTGGCCACCACGGCGCGCCCGCCATGAACATGGAACTCGGCGACATCCTCGCCGGTGAAGCTCGCCGGACCGGGAAAGAACAGAACCAAGCCGTTATCGAGCACGGTTCCATCCGGAGCCCTGAATCTCCGCAGAACCGCAGCCCGCGCCTTAACCATGCCGCCAACGATCGTTTCGATCACGAATCGAGTCTGCGGGCCGGATATGCGCAGCACCGCGACTCCGGCCGGAAGCCGGCCGCTCGACAGCGCCACGATCGAATCGCCTGAAATCATTTGCCCGCTCTACCGAACCGCCCTAGCTTTCGCTTCATCACCGCCCCGGATTGCTCCTGAAAGTTGGCCATTGTGACATTGCCCGCGCAAAACCTGCTTGCCGACGAGGCCAGCCCCTATCTGCAGCAGCACAGCGGCAACCCCGTGCATTGGCGGGGATGGTCACCGGCATCGCTGGAAGAGGCAAAGGCGCTGGACAGGCCTATCCTGCTCTCCGTCGGATACGCCGCCTGCCATTGGTGCCATGTCATGGCCCATGAAAGCTTCGAGAACGACGACGTCGCCGCCGTCATGAACCGTCTGTTCGTCAATATCAAGGTGGACCGCGAGGAGCGCCCCGACATCGACCAGATCTATATGGCGGCACTGTCCTCGATGGGCGAGCAAGGCGGCTGGCCGCTGACCATGTTCCTGACCCCCGATGGCAAGCCGTTCTGGGGCGGCACCTATTTCCCGCGCGAGCCGCGCTATGGCCGTCCGGGGTTCATCCAGGTGATGGAAGCGGTCGACAAGGCATGGTGCGAGAAACGGGCAAGCCTGCACCAGAGCGCCGACGGCCTGACCTCGCATGTCGAGGCGCGGCTCTCGGCCACGCATTCCAAGGCACTTCTCGATCGCGATACGCTGTCCGACCTTGCCGGCCGCGTCAGTGGCATGATCGACCGCGACCGCGGCGGGCTCGCCGGCGCGCCGAAATTCCCGAACGCGCCGTTCATGCAGACGCTGTGGCTGTCCTGGCTGCGGGACGGCAATGCCGCGCATCGCGACGACGTCCTCGTCAGCCTCGAACATATGCTGAGCGGCGGTATCTACGATCACATCGGCGGCGGGCTCAGCCGCTACTCGACGGACGCCGAATGGCTGGTGCCCCATTTCGAGAAGATGCTCTACGACAATGCGCAGCTCATCCGCTTCTGCAACTGGGCCCTCGCGGCGACCGGCAATGATTTGTTCCGGGTCCGAATCGAGGACACGGTCGACTGGCTGCTGCGCGAAATGCGTGTCGAAGGCGGCGCCTTCGCCGCCAGCCTCGATGCCGATAGCGATGGCGAGGAAGGCCTGTTCTACACCTGGAGCAGGGGGAGATCGAATCTGCTCTTGGAGACGATTTAACCTTGTTTTTCAAGTACTTCAGCCTTTCCAGCCCGCCCGGATGGGAAGGTAAGCCGGTGCTCCATCAGACCCTCTCCCAGCAGGCGTCTGGTGTTGCCGACCGGGAGCGGCTTGTCCCGCTCAAGGCAAGGCTTCTCGCTGTCCGGGAACAACGCGTCAGGCCGGGCCTGGACGCAAAGACCCTTACCGACTGGAACGGCCTGATGATCGCCGCCCTCGCCGAGGCGGGTCGTTCGCTGGCGCGACCGGATTGGATCGAGGCCGCGGCCAAGGCCTTTGCCCATATCGGCAAAGCCGGCCGCGACGGTCGCTTGCCGCATTCCATGCTTGGTGTCCGGAAACTGTTTCCCGCACTGTCGAGCGACTATGCCGCCATGACCAACGCGGCGATCTCGCTGTTCGAGGCCACTGAGGACTGGAGCTATGTCGAGCAGGCCAGCCAGTTCCTTGGACAGCTCGACCATTGGCACGCCGACGCGGAAGGCACGGGCTACTATCTGACCGCCTCGGACAGCACCGACGTGCCGATCCGCATCCGGGGCGATGTCGACGAGGCCATCCCCTCGGCCACCAGCCAGATCATCGAGGCGCAGGTCCGGCTGGCTTCTATTACCGGCAACCTCGACTTGCAGGAGAAGGCGTGGAAAACGGCCGAGCATGCTGCCGGACGAGCGGCGCACCAGGCCTATGGCCAGGCGGGTATCGTCAATGCCTGCGCGCTTGCCCTCGAGCCGCTGAAACTGGTCATCGTGGACGGGCTGGAGGATCCGAAGCTCATTCCGGTGGCGAATCGAAACCCAGATCCGCGTCGCGTCGATATCGTGGTGCCAATCGGTACGGCGGCGAATCGACCCTTGCTCCCCGGCGGAATCCTGCCTCCGACCAACCGGCGCGGCGCCTGGTTGTGCACCGGCCAGGTCTGCCTGCCGGTGGTTGCGGATGCTGACGAATTGGAAGGATTGTTGCGGCGAAAGTGATTCGTCATCCTCGGGCTTGATCCGAGGATGACGAAGATAAGGCTCTGCCGCGCCTCGATTACGTGTTCATCGAATCGAAGAAATCGCCGTTGGTCTTGGTCTGCTTCAGCTTGTCGATCAGGAACTCGATCGCGTCGGTGGTACCCATCGGCGCCAGGATGCGGCGCAGCACGAAGATCTTCTGCAGGTCCTGGCGCGACACCAGCAGGTCTTCCTTGCGGGTGCCGGATTTGAGGATGTCGATGGCCGGATAGATGCGCTTGTCCGCCACCTTGCGGTCGAGCTGGATTTCGCAGTTGCCGGTGCCCTTGAACTCTTCGAAGATGACTTCGTCCATGCGGCTGCCGGTGTCGATCAGCGCGGTGGCGATGATGGTGAGCGAGCCGCCTTCCTCGATGTTGCGCGCGGCGCCGAAGAAACGCTTCGGGCGCTGCAGCGCGTTGGCGTCGACACCACCGGTCAGCACCTTGCCGGAGGACGGCACGACGGTGTTGTAGGCGCGGCCCAGGCGAGTGATCGAATCCAGAAGGATCACCACGTCGCGGCCGTGCTCGACCAGCCGCTTGGCCTTCTCGATGACCATTTCGGCGACCTGGACGTGGCGCACCGCCGGCTCGTCGAAGGTCGAGGAGATGACTTCGCCTTTGACCGAACGCTGCATGTCGGTGACTTCCTCGGGCCGCTCGTCGATCAGCAGCACGATCAGGTAGCATTCCGGATGATTGGCGGTGATCGAGTGCGCGATGTTCTGCAACAGCACCGTCTTGCCGGTGCGCGGCTGTGCGTTGATCAGCGCGCGCTGGCCCTTGCCGATCGGCGCCACCAGGTCGATGACGCGAGGCGAGATGTCCTTGCCGGGCGGATTGTCGACCTCCATCTTCAGCCGCGAGGTCGGGTAGAGCGGCGTCAGATTGTCGAAGTGGATCTTGTGGCGGATCTTCTCGGGATCGTCGAAATTGATCGTGTTGACCTTGAGCAGCGCGAAATAGCGCTCGCCCTCCTTCGGGCTGCGGATCGGCCCTTCGACCGTATCGCCGGTCTTCAGCGAAAAGCGCCGGATCTGCGACGGCGAGATGTAGATGTCGTCGGGACCTGGCAGATAGTTGGCATTGGCGGAGCGCAGGAAGCCAAAACCGTCCTGCAGCACCTCGACCACGCCGTCACCGATGATCTCGATGTCCTGGGCGGCGAGCTTCTTCAGGATCGCGAACATCAGTTCCTGCTTGCGCATGACGCTGGCGTTCTCGACCTCGAGCGATTCGGCATAAGCGATCAGCTCTGGCGGCTTCTTGTTCTTGAACTCGGTGAGTTTCATTTCTTGCATTAGACGGACTCTGGGTAGGCTTTGGGGGAAAGATCGGCGGGATGCGACAAATGCCGGGCGCGGCCGAAAGCAATGACGGGCGGCGCATGACGGGAAGGAAGACCCGTCTTGTATCGTCGGTCGGCTGAAAGAGCAAGCCGCCTTTTGAGCGGGTCCGATGAAGCCTCAGAAGGGCTTCACGACGACCAGGATCACGATTGCGATCATCAGCAATGTGGGGATCTCATTGACGATCCGCCAGTGCCTTGCCGGCTTTTCGTTGCGGTCCTCGGCGAATTTGCGCACCGCGCCGGCCAGATAGCCGTGAATGCCCGACAAAATCAGCACCAGGCCGATCTTGGCATGCAACCAGCCGCCCTGGAACGCAAAAATCTTCCAGGCCAGCCACAGCCCGAACACCCAGGTGAGGATCATCGCCGGATTGATGATGCCGCGCAGCAGGCGCCGCTCCATCACTTTGAAAGTCTCCGACTGCACGGAGCCTTTCTGCGCATCGACGTGATAGACAAACAGCCGTGGCAGATAAAGCATCCCAGCCATACAGGAGATGACGGCGAGGATATGTATCGCCTTTGCCCAGGGGTAGAAGCTTTCCGGCGCGAAGAAAAACAAAAGCGCGGTGAGAACGATCAGGACAGCGATGCCAACGACCATGCGCTTCATCGCCTGGCCGGTGCTGTTGGTGTTATCTCTGTCAGCCATCAGCGTGCGGCGCTCCGAACCTGTTTCACCATCGCCTCGACATGCGCCACCGGCGTCTCCGGCGTGATGCCGTGGCCGAGATTGAAGACCAGCGGCCCATTCCCCAGCGCCTGGAGGATCGCCTCGACGCCATCGGCCAACGCTTGCCCGCCGGCGACCAGCCGCAAGGGATCGAGATTGCCCTGGACGGCGCCTTGCCGCTGCAACGCCTTCGCGGCCTCCAGCGGCACCGTCCAGTCGATGCCCAGTCCCGTCACGCCGGTCTTCTCGCGATAGCTCTGGTAGCGGGCGCCGGCGCCCTTGGGAAAACCGATGATCGGCACATCGGGATGGACCGCCCGAACCTGCCTGACGATCTCGGCCACCGGCTCGACGCAGAAGCGTTCGAACGAGGCATCGTCGAGCACCCCCGACCAGGAATCGAAAATCTGCACGACATCCGCACCGGCCTCGATCTGCCGGATCAGATAGGACGCCGAATGGTCGGCGAGCACTTTCAGCAGCTGCCGAAACGCCGCCGGCTCGCGGTAGGCGAACAGCCGCGCCGGCGCCTGGTCCGGGGTGCCGTGGCCGGCGATCATATAGGTCGCCACCGTCCACGGGGCGCCGCAAAAGCCGATCAGCGTCGTTTCGTCGGGCAATTTCGCCCGCAGCCGGCGAAGCGTCTCGTAGACCGGTTCGAGATTCACGTGAAACACATCGCTTCCCAGCGCCGGAATCTCGGCCGCCGAAATCGGCGTCAGCAGCGGCCCACGTCCTTCCTCGAAGCGCACGTCGCGGCCAAGCGCATGGGGAACGACAAGGATATCCGAAAACACGATCGAAGCGTCGAAGCCAAAGCGCTCGATCGGCTGCAGTGTCACTTCCACGGCAAGCTCGGGATCGTAGCAGAGATCAAGGAACGAGCCGGCCCGTCTCCGCGTCTCACGGTATTCCGGCAGATAGCGCCCGGCCTGTCGCATCATCCAGAGCGGAGGAGGAAACATCGCCTCGCCTTTCAGCACATCCAGCATGATCCGTCTTGCAGGCATCGAGCGCTCGCCTCTCCCGGCTTCCTCTTAATCAAATATCTTATTTTAAAAGAGTCTTCTGATTCTAAGAGTCTGTTGGTTGTGGTGGTTGTCACCTGTCCCGCTTTGGCCGCCAAAACGCCAGCAAGCATATTGTCGCGCACTCCCGATCGCGGCTGGCAGGGTTCTGGGGACAATCAGGAATCCGCCACTGGAGTCAATGCGCTAGGTCTGATGCCCTGGAGACCTGCCCTGTGGACGAGCAAAAGGCAAAATGCTTCGTCCACGGACTTGTCCCCAGCCGCCCGGAGAAGCTGACAGCGCATCGAATTGTGGACAAACCGGCATCTGATACAGTCGCCTCCGGCCGGCCCGTCGGCCCGTCCGATCTTATCCACATCCGCCCACAGCCCCAGGTGATCCCTGTGAACAAACCCCAGAGCTTCTTCCACCTGCATCTGATTTCCGATGCCACGGGCGAAACCCTGCTCGCCGCCGGCCGCGCGGCTTCAGCGCAATACAAGGATGCACGGGCCATCGAGCACATCTATCCGCTCATCCGCACCGAAAAGCAGATAGCCAAGGTGTTCGAGGACATAGAGGAGGAGCCTGGCATCATCCTCTACACGGTGGTCGACCAGAAGCTGGCACGCGGCATCGACGAACGCTGCGCGGCCATGGGCCTGCCCTGCGTGTCCGTGCTGGAGCCAGTGCTGACGGTCTTCCAGTCCTATCTCGGGACGCCGGCCGGCCGCCGCGTCGGCGCCCAGCATGTGCTCGACGCCGAATATTTCCGGCGCATCGATGCGCTCAACTTCACCATGGACCATGATGACGGACAGCTGCCGGCAAACATGGATGACGCTGATGTCGTGCTGATCGGCATATCGCGCACCTCGAAGACGCCGACCAGCATCTATCTCGCCAACCGCGGCATCAAGACCGCCAATATCCCGATCGTGCTCGGCGTGCCGGTGCCAGAAAGCCTGATCAACGCCAGGGCGCCGCTGGTCGTCGGGCTGATCGCCACCGCCGAGCGCATCTCGCATGTGCGCCAGAACCGCATCCTCGGCAATTCGAGCACCTATGTGCCAACCGAGTATGTCGACCGCGCCGCCATCAACGAGGAACTCGCCTATGCCCGCCAGATCTGCACCCGCCATGGCTGGCCGATGATCGACGTCAGCCGCCGCTCGATCGAGGAAACGGCGGCGGCGATCGTTGCCCTGCGGGGGAAGAACAGATAATTGGAACCGTGCGCCAACCTGCCAACAGAACCGCTGCGTGTTTCGAAAGGTCACGGCATGGATCCTAGGGTCTGCGCCGCGTCGCTTCGCTCCTTGCTTCGCCCTAGGATGACGAAGGGATGATTGTCCCGGCTAATCTCGAAGGTTTGTGACTTGCCAGCATCGTCACTTCTTATGCGGCGACACAACTGCAAATCTCCGGCCGTTGAGATTAGCCGTGGATCGCAATGCATTCGTCATCCTAGGGCGAAGCAGGAGCGAAGCTCCGTCGCGCAGACCCTAGGATCCATGCCGTTACAGTGGCCAAGGGGTGCGGCGGCCGCTAGCGTCCCACCCAGCCAGCAACTCAACGACGGGTAACAGGCGAAAGATCATGACAGAAAAAATCATCCTCGCTTCAGGCAGTCCGTTCCGCAAGGCGATGCTGGTCGATGCCGGTGTCGACATCGAGGCGGTTCCCGCGACGCTGGACGAGCGGGCGCTCGAGGCGCCGTTGCAGGACAGCGGCGCCTCGCCCGAGGACGTCGCCCTGGTGCTCGCCGAAGCCAAGGCCACCGAAGTCAGCGAGCGCCGGCCCGGGGCGCTGGTGCTTGGCTGCGACCAGACGCTGTCCTTGGGTGACGAGGTGTTCCACAAGCCGGCCGACATGGAGGGCGCGCGCCGCCATCTCCTGGCGTTGTCGGGCAAGACCCATCAGCTCAACAGCGCCGCCGTTCTGGTGCGCGACGGCAAGGTGCTGTGGCGCCATGTCGGCATCGCCTCAATGACCATGCGCAAGCTCGACCCCGCCTTCATCGGCCGGCATCTGGCCCGGGTCGGCGTCAAGGCATTGTCGAGTGTCGGCGCCTACCAGGTCGAGGGCGAAGGCATCCAGCTGTTCGAAAAAATCGAAGGCGACCATTTTACCATTGTCGGCCTGCCGCTGCTGCCGTTGCTGGCGGAACTGCGCGCACTGGGAGCCATCGATGGCTGAAACCTCGAAAAAGGCCTTCGTCACCGGCCACCCCATAAAACATTCGCGCTCGCCGATGATCCACGGTCACTGGTTGGCCAAGCATGGCATTGATGGCAGTTATCAGGCGATCGATGTGGCGCCCGAAAACTTCGCCGAATTCCTGGCGACGCTGCAGGCGAACGGTTATCGCGGCGGCAACGTAACCATCCCGCACAAGGAGGCGGCTTTCGCCGGGGTCGCGCGCCGCGACCATGCGGCCGACGAGATCGGCGCCGTCAACACGCTCTGGTTCGAGGACGGCACTTTGTGGGGCGGCAACACCGACGGCCACGGCTTTGCCGCCAATCTCGACGACCACGCTCCGGGCTGGGCGGCCAATGGCCCTGCCGTGGTGCTGGGTGCCGGGGGGGCCGCCCGTGCCGTGATCCATGCGCTGAAGGCGCGCGGCCTCCGTGATATCCGCATCGTCAATCGCACGCTCGCCCGGGCAATCGAATTGCGCGACCGCTTTGGCGCCGGGGTGTCCGCGCATTCCCTGGCGGCGACCGGCGAATTGCTGCGCGACGCCGGCCTGCTGGTCAACACCACGGCGCTGGGCATGCAGGGCAACGGGGATCTGGCCGCCGACCCCAGGGGTCTGCCCGCCCACGCCGTGGTCAACGACATCGTCTATGTGCCGCTCGAGACCCCACTGCTCGCTGCCGCGCGGGCACGGGGGCTGAAGACGGTCGACGGGCTCGGCATGCTGCTCAACCAGGCGGTGCCCGGCTTCGAACGCTGGTTCGGCGTCAGGCCGAAGGTGACGGCTGAACTGCGCGCACTCATCGTTGCCGATCTAGTGCCCAAATCTCCGGTGCCGAAATCATGATCGTGCTCGGCCTTACCGGCTCGATCGGCATGGGCAAGTCGACCACGGCCAGGATGTTCGCCGAGGCAGGCGTTCCGGTGCATGATTCCGACGAGACGGTGCACCGCCTCTATGCCGGCAAGGCGGCCCCGCTGGTCGAGGCCGCCTTTCCCGGCACCACGGTTGGCGGAAGCGTTGACCGCGCAAAACTCGGCGCTCGCGTGCTCGGCGATGCCGCGGCGCTGAAAAAACTCGAAGCCATCATCCACCCGCTGGTCCGTGCCGATGCCGATGCCTTCCTGGCCAGGCATCGTGAAGCGGGCGAATCGCTCGTGGTCCTCGACATCCCGCTGCTGTTCGAAACCGGCGGCCGTGGCCGCGTCGACAAGGTCGTCTTGGTGACGGCGCCGGCCGAAGTCCAGCGCCAACGCGTGCTGGCGCGGCCCGGCATGAGCGAGGAAAAACTGGCGTCGATTCTGGCCAGGCAGGTGCCGGATGCCGAAAAGCGCCGGCTGGCCGATTTCGTCATCGACACCGGCGAGGGGCTGGCCGCCGCGCGTGCGGCGGTTGCTTCGATTGTTGCCGAAATCAAGGGATAAGTCGGGCTCCTGACGGCAGGCCGTCAGCATTGCCCATTGCCATTTTGTTCCGGTCTGGCGATTCTCCTCCCAGGAGCGACCTGATTCGATGCGTGAGATCATTTTCGATACGGAAACCACCGGCCTCGATTCGCGCGACGACCGCGTGATCGAGCTTGGCGGCGTCGAGCTGGTCAATCGCTTTCCGACCGGCAGGACCTTCCATCATTATATCAACCCGCAAGGCCGCGCGATCCATGCCGAGGCGCAGTCCGTGCACGGCATCAGCGCGGCCGATCTCGCGGGCAAGCCGAGCTTCGCCGAAATTGCCGAGGAATGGCTGAAATTCACGGAAGGCGCCAAGCTGGTCGCCCACAACGCCACCTTCGATATCGGCTTCCTCAATGTCGAATTCGGGCGGCTTGGCCACCCGCCTGTCGATAACGGGCTTGTCGTCGACACGCTGGCCCTGGCGCGCCGCAAGCACCCGATGGGACCCAATTCGCTCGACGCGCTGTGCCGGCGCTACGGCATCGACAACACCAAGCGCACCAAGCACGGCGCCCTGCTCGATTCCGAATTGTTGGCAGAAGTCTATATCGAGCTGATCGGCGGCAAGCAGGCCGCATTGATCCTCGACAGCGCCACCGCGCCGGCCCAGGGCGGCAACAATGTCAGGCATATTGAGATCATCGTTGCCGAGCGTCCGGCGCCGCTGCTGCCCCGCCTGACCGAAGCGGAGCGCGCCGCGCACGCCGCCATGGTCGCGACGCTGGGCGAAAAGGCGCTGTGGCTGAAAGCCTCCCCCCAGGAAGCAGCCCAGGCGCTGTCCTCATAAAGCCATCCGAGGAGCGGCCTCAGTACGGCCATTCCCCCCGGCCCAGCGCGGCAGCGGCCGCAATGATGCGCGCAAAAGCCTCCGCAGCGGCCGGCACGGTCGTGCGGGCGCGCAGGAAACTGTGCACGAGGCGGGGCTCCTCGTGCCACCAGGCCTTGCCGCCGGCCTCCAGGATATGGTCGCGATAGACTTCGCCGTCCGACGACAGCGGATCGCATTCGGCCGTGATGATCACCGTCGGCGGCAGGCCGGAAAAGTCGCGGTCGCGCAGCGGCGAGAAGGTCGGATCGCCGGGCGATTGCTTCCGGGCCGAGCGGACGTCGCGGTAGAAGGCGGCGTCGCTTGTCGACAGCAGCGGCGCATCGGCGTGTTCCACGTAGGAGCCGATCGCCTCGTTGCCGCCGAGGTCGGGATAGATCAGCACCTGGCCGATCGCGGCGCGCGGATGGCGACGCGTGGCCTGTGCCACCGCCGCCGCCAGATTGCCGCCCGCACTTTCACCGCAGAGCACGAGCGGCGGCTCGCTGGTCGCCGCCGCCCATTCGAAAGCCACCAGCGCATCGTCGAAGGCGGCGGGGTGGAGATGCTCAGGCGCCAGCCGGTAATCGACCGACACAACGTCGAAGCCGGTGCCGGCACAGATTTCGGCGCAGATGTCGTCATGGCTTTCGAGCCCGCCGAGGATGAAACCGCCGCCGTGGAAATAGAGCACTGTCGCGCGCGGTGTGGCGCCGGCGAGCCGGTAACGGCGGACCGGGATATCATGGTTCGAAGCGGCGACCAGGCTGTCGGTGGCCTTGACCCCGGGCGGACGGCCCTGGTGGAAGGCCCGGCACATCCTCGCATAGACCGCGCGCTGCTTGTCGATGGGCAGGCCGGCGATCTCCGGCGGGTACCAGGCGTTGACGCTGTCGATATAGGCCCAGAGCGCCGGGTCGAGCCATGGTCCATATTTGCCGCGGCTGGTCATTTCAATCCGAGGGGCAGGTCAAAGCTCGGCATAGAGACGGGCGGCGTTTTCAAAAGTGAAGCGCAGGGGTACCGAGCCTTCGACCTGCCAGACGGTGACCGGCTCGCCGGCCAGTAGCCGGCAGGCGCCGTCGGTGTCGGTAACCGCGCCGCCATAGAGCCGGTTGGCAAGGTTGAGGATGCCGGTCTGGTGCATGGCCGCGCTGCCGCTGCCGCAGGCATCCTTGACCAAAAGCACGCGAAAGCCCCTTGCCACGGCATCCCTGACCGACGCGTCGATGCAGGCCTCGGTCCACACGCCAGCCATGACGAGCCATTCGATGCCGGAAGCCTTGAGCCGGTCGCCAGCCGGACCGGAGCGGAAGGCGCTGGCCTCGGCCTTGATCAGCAGCGCCTCGCCATTCGCCGGCGCCACCTCGTGGCAGATTTCGGTCAGCGGGTCGCTCTTGTCGGAAAAGGCCGACTTGCCGTCTTCGCCGACCGGATGAAAGGGCCGGTCCTGGCTGTCGAGATCGACGATATAGGCCCAGTGATGAAGCGGCACATGGTTTTGACGCGCCGCCGCCTGCAGGCGCTGGACGTTGCCGAGGATCTTTTCATAGCCCTCGACAAGGTAGCGCTTGTCCCGCCGGTGCTCTTCCTGCAGGTCGATGAACACAGCGGCCACCGTGTCGGGGCGGATGGAAATGGGGGCTTTCATGCGGAGGGTTTTCCGGCTGACGCTGTTTCTCTGCTGGCGCAGGCTTGGACGATTGTCCGAAAAGGCCCCGCGACTTCGTCATTCCAGGGCGCAGCAGCCGCGAAGCGGCGTCGCGAAGACCCTGGAATCCATGCCGTGATGTTTGTCGAAGGATGCAGCGGAGCGGATCCTAGGGTCTGCGCCGCGTCGCTTCGCACCTTGCTCCGCCCTAGGATGACGAAGCGAGAGGCGTGGCGGCTAATCTCTAATGCTGGCAGTACCGCGTGTAGGCCAGCGGCGGAGACCACCATCAAATCTCTTTCTCCAGAAACTCATCCTCATAGGGAAAGCGCGACAGAAGCTCGGTGCCGGTCTCGGTGATCAGGATTTCGTCCTCCAGCTTGACGCCTTCGCGGCCGCCCTTCTCGCCAATATAGCTTTCCACGCTCACCACCATGCCTGGCACGATATGGCCGTCGCGGCCATAGGTCTCGTAATCCATGGCATGCGCGATGAATGGTGTCTCGCCATGCATGCCGACGCCGTGCATGACCGAGGTGTAGCGCTGGTCGACGAAGCGGTCCGGAATTTTCCACGCCTTCTCGGCGATCTCGCGGAATGCCATGCCGGGCTTCACGATCGAAATATTGTGCTGAACCTGATCGTGCGCCATGCGGTAGAGCGATTTCTGATAAGGCGTCGGTCTGCCCGGCCCGCAGCGGAAGGTGCGGGAAAAATCCGAATAATAACCGTAACAGCCGATCGTGTCGGTATCGAGCGCCAGCAATTCGCCGGGCCTGATCTTGCGGCCGCTGGCCTCGTTGAACCACGGATTGGTGCGCTGGCCCGAGGTCAAGAGCCGCGTCTCGATGAATTCGCCACCCTGGCGGATGACCTCGCCATACATGATGGCGAACAGATCGTTTTCGGAAACGCCGGGCTTGATCGCCTCGCGCACCGCATAGACGGCGGCTTCGGCGCCCGCCATCGACACCTGCAGGCATTTGACTTCCTCGGGCGTCTTCACCGCGCGCACGGCGAGAATTTCGCCCTGGCAATCGCGAACCTCGCAGCCGCGCTTTTCCAGCGCCAGGGCCTGCAGATGGCTGCAGCGGTCGAGCCCGAGCTTCATCGAGCCGCCGCCGTGCTTTCTCAAGAGTTCGGCGATCTCGTCGGCGAAGGGGCCGGCGGTTTCGTCGTCGCGGCCCGACACGGAAGACCAGACGAGCTTCGAAGGACGCGCCTCGTCGATCGTGTCGAGCACCATCGAGACATGGTAGCTCTGCGGATATTCGAACAGCACGATCGGCCCGTCGGCCGGAATGAAAAAATAGCGGGTCGAATTGCGCAGGAAATAGCCGAACATGTTGCGCGAGCCGGTGGCGTAGCGCTGGTTGTAGGGGTCGAACAAAACGACGCCGCCATAGCCGGCCTCGCGCATCCAGCCGCGCAGTTTCGCCAGCCGGCCTTTTCGCAGGGCATCCGCATCGATGAAGGACGGCTCGGTGTCCGACAGCCACATGCCGCCGGCCGGATCGGCCGCCGCCGGGTGGCGCATGCGATCCTTGAAGTCGACGTCCTCGGTGCTGTCGGGGTCGAAAACGACGATGCTCATGGTGTCTGGCCTTGGGTGGTTGCAAGGTTTGACCATGGCGCAGGAGAAGCAGGGGAATTGTGCCGAAAACCGCGTGGGCTGTGCGGAATGCCGCTGGCTTATGAAAGATGCTGGCGAGGCAGCATCCGCGATTGCGCGCGCTGAAAGACTAATGCCGTCTCGCCAGCTTCGGCGCATGCCCATGCTCCTCCCTAAAGGCCCGCGCAAAGCTCGACATCGAGGCAAAGCCGCAGGCGAGCGCCACGTCGCGCACGGCAAGCGTCGAATGCGCCAGCAGGTCGGCGGCGCGTTTCAGCCTGAGCCGTCGATAATAGCCGTTGGGCGAGATGGCGAGTTCGGAGCGGAACGAGCGTTCGAGCTTGTCGGAGGAAACGCCGAGCTTCGCCGTCAGCTCGGCCATGCCGAGCCGCTCCTCCACCGCGTCTTCCATGATGGCGATGGCCGACAGCACCAGCTCGTTCTGCACGCCGGTGCGCAGCCTGAGCGGCATCAGCTTGCGGTCGACGCTCGAGCGCAATTGGCTGTGCACGAACCACTCGGCGACGCCCGCGGCAAGTTCGGCGCCGTAGTCGCGGGTGACGATCTCCAGCATCATGTCGAGGCTGCCGACGCCGCCGGCCGAGGTAAAACGCTTGCGGTCGATGACGTAGAGGTCGCGGCGCAGCTCGATGTTGGGGAACGCCTCGGTGAAGGCGGCCTGGCTGGTCCAGTGCAAGGTGCAGGCATGGCCGTCGAGCAGGCCAGCGCGTGCGAGGAAGAACGCCGCATCCGCGACCGCGCCGATATGGGCGCCGGCGCGCAGGCTGCGGCGGATCCAGCTCGCGGCGTCCTCGGCGACGAGATGGTCGGCGTCGCCGCCCGAGCAGACCACGATGCGGTCGACCTTGGGCGCTGCCTCGGCGTAAAAGCCTGGCTGGATGACGACGCCGTTCGAGGCCTCGACCGTCCCTTGGGTCGCCCCGACGATGATCCAGCGGTAGCATTCCCGCTTCGCCAGTATGTTGGCGGCGCGCAGTGGCTCGATGACGGAACTGAACGCCATCATCGGAAAGCCGGGGAACACCAGCACTGCGAAGGTGAGCGGGGCGTCCGTGGGTTTGGGTGGTTCGCGCGTGGCCATGACGTCCGGAGCCGGGAGGATCGGGGCTACAATTCGGACAGATGGGCTTCGGGGTCAACGGTGTTCGGCCGAAGGCGAAGGGGCGAACGCAAGCGCTCAGTCCAGATACCGGGACACGCGCGCCTTCAGAAGCGCGATCAGCTCCGGGTCCATGAATTCATAATCGTCGGGGATATCGAGGCAGATCACCTTGGCCGCCTTCAGGCTGGCCTTGAATTGCTTCCGCAGTTTCGTCCGGTGGGTTTTCTCCATGACAAAGATGATGTCCGCCCAGCCGACGAGTTCGTGCGTCAGCGGCGTGTCGGCGTCATGATTGGTGCCAGCCGAGGCGACTTCGATGTCGCGCCGCGTGGAAAACACCTGTTCGGCGGTCGGGCTGCGCAAGCGGTTCTGGCTGCAGACGAAGAGGACGTTTTTCAAGGTTTAGCGCGCCAAATCCGCGACCACGGCGTCGAGCACGATCATGCCGGCCGGCGTGGCACGCAGCCGCGCGTTGCCGATCGGCGCCACCAGCCCCTCGCCCTGCAGCACCGACAGCCGAGCGCTCGACAGCTCGCGCCCGGAAAAGGCCTCGTAGCGCGAGAGGTCGATGCCTTCGGCGAGCCTCAGCCCCATCAAAAGAAATTCGTCCGCCTCTTCGGAGCGCGTCAGCAGCTCGCCGCCGGTGATGCCATGGCCCTTGGCCTCGACCAGATTGGCCCAGGTCTCCGGCATCCGTTCGGCGATGGTCACCACACGGTGGCCGTTCTCCACGAAGCGGCCATGCGCGCCGGGGCCGACGCCGACATATTCGCCGTAGCGCCAATAGGTCAGATTGTGCCGGCTCTCGGCCCCCGGCCTGGCGTGGTTGGAGATCTCGTAGGCCGGCAGGCCGTGCGCCGACGTGATTTCCTGCGTCAGTGCATAGAGATCGGCGGCGTGGTCGTTGTCGGGAACGACGAATTTCTTCGCCGCGTGCAGCGCATGGAAGGGCGTGCCTTCCTCGATGGTCAGCTGGTAGAGCGACAGGTGGTCGGCGGCATGGCCGATCGCCTGTTCGAGTTCCGCCTGCCAATCCTCCGGCGTCTGCCCAGGCCGCGCATAGATCAGGTCGAAGGACAGGCGCGGAAAGATTTCGCGCGCGAGCCCGATGGCGTGCAAGGCTTCGCTTACATTGTGCAGCCGGCCGAGAAAGCGCAAATCCTTGTCGTTCAGCGCCTGCACGCCGAGCGAGACGCGGTTGACACCGGCGGCGCGGTAACCGCGAAACCGCTCCGCCTCGACCGAGGACGGGTTGGCCTCGAGCGTCACCTCGATGCCGTCAGGCACTGTCCAATTCCTGGCCACGGCGTCCAGAACCCTGGCCACGGTTTCCGGCTTCATCAGCGACGGCGTGCCGCCGCCGAGGAAGATGCTGGTCACTTCGCGTGGCCCGGTGCGCTGGCGCATCGTTGCCAACTCGGCCTCGAAGGCGGCGGCGAAGCGCTCCTGGTCGACCGGCTGGTGGCGGACATGGCTGTTGAAGTCGCAATACGGGCACTTGGCGGCGCAGAACGGCCAATGCACGTAGACGCCGAAGCCGGGACCGCGGTCGAGCGCCATGGTGGTGCCGGGTCCGATCATGCCGAGCCAGGCCTCACCGAACCAAGCCGGGCTTGGGCGAATTTCTGGAAGGCGCGGGCGCGGTGCGACAGCGCCGTCGCCTGGCCGGGTTTCCAGCCGTGCTTTTCCTCCGCGCTCATCTCGCCGAAGGTCTTGTCGAAGCCATTGGGCAAAAACACCGGATCGTAGCCGAAGCCGAGCTCGCCGCGCGGCGGCCAGACCAGCGTGCCCTCGGCCTCGCCGCGATAATATTCGGCCTCGCCGTCGGGAAAGGCGAGGCAGATGACGGCGACAAAGCGGCCCGTGCGCCGTTCGGGCGTGGCCGCGCCGACTTCCTGCATCGCCACTTCGGTGCGCTGCATGGCCATGGCGAAATCGCGCGAACCGTCCGGAGTCTCGGCCCAGTTCGCGGTATAGACGCCGGGCGCGCCGTCGAGCGCGTCGACGCAGAGGCCGGAATCGTCCGACAGTGCCGGCAGGCCGGTCGCCTTTGCGGCGGCAAAGGCCTTGATGTAGGCGTTTTCCTCGAAGGTGGTGCCGGTTTCGTCCGGTTCGGGCAGGCCATACGCCTTGGCTGATTTCGCCTCGAAGCCGAACGGTCCCATCAGCTCGGCGAATTCGCGCAGCTTGCCTTCATTGTGGCTGGCGACGACGATCTTCTTGCCATCGAGCGTATGGAGGTTTGGCGAATGCATCAAAGGCCCCAGATTCTCGGCTCGGCGAACTCGATCGAATTGCCCGAAGGGTCGCGTATATAGATCGAACGGCCGCCTTGCGGCCATTCGAATTCGCTTTCGATGGCGATTTTCTTCGCCAAGAGATGGGTTTTCCAAAGCTCGATTTCAGCGGCGCTCGCGGCAAAGCACAGATGGCCTTCGCCGACCGTGCCGTGCGGCGGCACTTTCAGCCTTGCGTCCGGCGCGGGCGGAATTCTGGTCGCCTCGGCGTTGAAGACGAGCAGGACGCCCGGGCCACAGCGGAAGAAAAGGTGGCGGCCGTCAACCTTGCCGAGGAGAGTGAGGCCGAGGATATCGGTGTAGAAGACCTCTGCTTCAGCGAGGTCGGTGACATAGAGGGCGGATTCAAGAATGGCAGAGGGAGTCACGAGGCACCCCCTTCTGGCCTGCCGGCCATCTCCCCCGCAAGGAGGGAGATTGGCGGCGTGAGCGCCGGCTCGTGGTATTCTATGCTGATTATTGGCGAAGCTCTCGACAACATCCGATCTCCCCCCTTGCGGGGGAGATGCCCGGCAGGGCAGAGGGGGGCGCCCAGGCTCCGCATGAATAAACTAAGCCACCGCCATCTGCTGCAGGCTGACCAACCGGGAAATGCCCTTCTTGGCCAGGCCCATCAAGGCCGCGAACTGCTCTTCGGAGAAGGGCTCGCCCTCGGCGGTGCCCTGGATCTCGACGATGCCGCCCTTGCCGGTCATGACGAAATTGGCGTCGGTGCCGGCCGAGGAATCCTCGATATAATCGAGATCGATGACCGGCTGGCCGTCATGGATGCCGCAGGAAATCGCCGCGACATGATCCTTCAGCACTTTCGAAACACTGGCCATCTGCCGCGCTTCCATCCAGCGCAGGCAGTCATACAGCGCCACCCAGCCGCCGGTGATCGAAGCGGTGCGGGTGCCGCCATCGGCCTGGATGACGTCGCAGTCGACGGTGATCTGCTGTTCGCCCAGCGCCTGCAGGTCGACCACGGCGCGCAGCGAACGGCCGATCAGCCGCTGAATCTCCAGCGTGCGGCCGCCCTGCTTGCCGGCGGAGGCCTCGCGGCGCATGCGCTCGCCTGTCGAGCGCGGCAGCATGCCATATTCGGCCGTCACCCAGCCCTTGCCGGAATTGCGCATCCAGCCAGGCACCTTTTCCTCGAGGCTGGCGGTGCACAGGACATGCGTGTCGCCGAACTTCACCAGGCACGAGCCTTCGGCATGCTTGGAGACGCCGCGCTCGAAGGATATGGCGCGCATTTCGTCGAATTGGCGTTTGGAGGGGCGCATTCGGCCTGCTTTCTTGTCATTTTTTTGAATCGTGGCCGGCTTTTAGACGCATGCAGGGCACGGCGCAAAGGAAAAGGGGCGGTGACCCGACACAGACACCGGGTTGCGCGCGGCCCACCGAAGTCTATATCCTTGAACCGGAGGTTTTTAGCCGAATGACCAAGGCAGTCGATCCCGCCTCGCAGTCGCTGGCTCTTCAGTCGCTCGACATGCGCTCGCGCGACATCTTCCGGCGCATCGTCGATTCCTATCTGCGGGACGGCGAACCCGTGGGCTCGCGCAGCCTGTCGCGCATCCTGCCGTCCTCGCTGTCGCCCGCCACCATCCGCAACGTGATGAGCGACCTCGAGCATCTCGGGCTGATCTACGCGCCGCACATCTCGGCCGGGCGCCTGCCAACCCAGGCTGGCCTGCGTTTCTTCGTCGATGCCTTCATGGAGCTTGGCGACCTCTCCGACGAGGAGCGCCGCACCATCGAGGCGCAGGTGCGGGCCTCCGGCTCCGGCGCGACGCTGGAGCATATGCTGACCGAGGCCAGCCAGATGCTGTCGGGCATGTCGCGGGGCGCCGGCCTGGTGCTGGCGGCCAAGAACGAGGTGGCGCTCAAGCATATCGAATTCATCCAGCTGGAGCCGACCAAGGCGCTTGCCGTGCTGGTATCGCAGAATGGCGATGTCGAAAACCGTGTCGTCGAGCTGCCCGCCGGCATCACCGTCTCGCAACTGCACGAGGCCTCGAATTTCCTCAATGCGCATATCCGTGGCCGCACGCTGGCCGAGGCGCGCACCGAGATCGCCCGCATCAAGGAAGAGACGAGAGCCGCCCTCGACACGCTGTCGCAGGACCTCGTCGAGAAGGGGCTTGCGGTGTGGGCGGGCGCCGAAAGCGGCCTGCCGGCCCGGCTCATCGTGCGCGGCCGCGCCAATCTGCTGGAAAACGTCACCGCCCAGGCCGACATCGAACTCTTGCGCCACCTGTTCGAGGACATGGAAACGCAGGACGGGCTGATCCAATTGCTCGACCTCGCCGAGCAGGGATCGGGCGTGCGCATCTTCATCGGCTCGGAAAACAAGCTGTTCTCGCTGTCGGGCTCGTCGCTGGTGGTGGCGCCCTATCGCGACAAGGACGCCCGCGTCGTCGGCGCGCTCGGCGTCATCGGCCCGACAAGGCTGAACTATGCCCGCATCGTGCCGATGGTGGATTATACGGCACAGCTGATTTCCCGCATGCTGAGGTAAGGAGTCCGAGGAATTATTGCTTTGGTTTCCATGCCGGAATTCGACCGCGAACGACTTTCCTGGCGGGACCGTAAATCCAGACAGGCTGCAAAGGAGAAAAAGAATGGCGCTGGAATCGTTCAAGGCCCAGATCAGTCTGCTGCTCGAGGAGATGGTCAACCAGCCGGAGGACCAGCACGAAATTCAGGAACAGCTGCGCGAAAAACTGCGCGAGATGCGCGCCATGGGCCTGCCATTGCCGGCCGATCTCGTTGAATTGGAAAAACGCCTGGACGACGATTTTTACGCTGCCGGGACCTGATCCGAGAAGTTTTGCGCATCGTGCGAACGGAACCCACGGGCAAACCGATCGTTGCTTTCCTTCATGACGGATTGGAGGAAGTGATGCGATTGGCCGGACTGGCGCTGTCCGCACTGTTTGTCACGACCGCGGCGCTCGCCCAGCAAGCTGACCAGCCTGTGCTCAAAGGCCCGGCCGCCTTCGGCGACTGGCGGGCGGACAGGCCCGGCGTGCGCCGGCTGATCAAGCCGGAAGACCTGCCGAAACCCTATGTCACCAAATCCGCCTCCAACAGCGCCGGCGTGATCGACATGCCGGCGGACGCAAAGCCGCATTTGCCGCCGGGGTTTTCGGCCGAGTTGATCGCCTCGGGGATCGACAATCCGCGCGTCGTGCGCATCGCACCCAACGGCGACCTGTTCGTTGCCGACAGCAAGGCCAACCAGGTTCGGGTCTATCGCCTGGCGAAGGGCAGCGCGAAAGCCGCGGAGAAAAGCATCTTTGCCGGCGGTCTCAACCGGCCCTATGGCATTGCCTTCTATCCCCCGGGCAAGGACCCGCAATGGGTCTACGTCGCCAACAGCGACAGCATCGTGCGTTTTGCCTACGGCAATGGCGACCTGAAGGCCTCGGGCGAGCCGCAAACCATCGTCGCCGACATTCCTTCGACCCACCACTGGACCCGCGACATCGCCTTCTCGCCCGACGGCAAGACACTTTATCTTTCCGTCGGCTCCGGCTCGAATGTCGCCGAGGACATGGGCAAGAGGCCCAGGGGCGGGCTCGACGCCTGGGTCAAGGCTAAGCCGCTCGGCGCCAGTTGGGGTTCCGAGGCGGGCCGGGCCGAGGTCCGGGCCTTCGATCCCGACGGCAAGAACGGCCGCACAGTCGCCACCGGCTTGCGCAACTGTTCGGGCATGACCGTCCAGCCGGCGACCGGCGCGCTATGGTGTGTCGTCAACGAGCGCGACGGGCTCGGCGACAATGTGCCCGCCGAATACGCGACATCGGTCAGGGAAGGCGCCTTCTATGGCTGGCCCTGGTATTATATCGGCGACAATGAGGACCCGCGCCACAGGGGCGAGCGGTCCGATCTCGCCGGCAAGGCTGACAGTCCCGACGTGCTGATGCAGGCGCATTCGGCGCCGCTCAACATCGCCTTCTACGATGGCAAGGATTTGCCCGCCGACACCGGCTTTCCCCAGGCGTATCGAGGCGACGCCTTCGTTGCCCTGCACGGTTCGTGGAACCGCGGCAACAGGACCGGCTACAAGGTGGTCCGGCTCAAGTTCAAGGACGGCAAGCCAACCGGCGAATACGAGGATTTCATGACCGGCTTCGTCGTTTCGAACGGCGAGGTGTGGGGCCGCCCGGTCGGCGTTGCGGTGGCCGGCGACGGATCCTTGATCGTCTCCGAGGATGGCAACGGCACGATCTGGCGCGTGACTTATAGCGGCGACCGCTCCTGATCCTTGCTTGCGAACCGGGCCATGCCGTCTGGTGCAAGCGAATTTCGCGCTCAGGGCGTTCTCCTGGAGGCCGCCTCATGCGACAAGGGGCGCGACCGCCCTTGGACGCCAACGCCATGACCCTCACCGGATTCCTCGCCTATAGCGCCGCTCTTGGTATCGCCGCCGCCATTCCTGGCCCCGGCATCACCGCGTTGGTCGCGCGTGCGCTGGGCTCGGGCTTTCGCTCGTCGCTGGCCATGTCCTTCGGCCTCATGCTGGGCGATCTCACCTACCTGACCGCCGTGGTGCTGGGCCTCGCCTTCGTCGCGCAGGAATTCGGCATGGTTTTCCTGGCCATCAAATGGGCCGGCGTCGCCTACCTGGCTTTTCTCGGCTGGCGCTTCTGGACCGCCGGCATCACACCCGAAACCATCGAAGCCAGGAAGGGAAAGGGCGGCTTGCTGTCGAGCTTCGTCGCCGGCCTCACCGTGACGCTCGGCAACCCCAAGACGATGATCTTCTACCTCGCCATCACGCCGACCATCGTCGACCTGAAGACGATCGCGCTTGCCGATTACGGCATTCTCGTCGCGCTGACGGTCGTCGTTCTGTTCGTCGTGCTGGTGCCTTACCTGGCGCTGGCGGCCAAGGCGCGCTGGTTCCTGAAGTCGCCGCGCGCGCTGAAGGTGCTGAACCGCACCGCCGGCGCCTTCATGGTTGGCGCGGCGGCGGCGATCGCCGCTCGTCAGTAGGTCGTTTCGGCCAAACCATTCCCTACTTCGGCTGTTTCGGGAAATGCTTTTCCGAGTGCCAGGCGTTTTCAGCACGCGCCCCACTCGGATATTTTCCAGCCGCAGCCTATCTTGCGCGGTTGAAAGCCCTATTCTGTCGGCTACTGCCAATTGCCTGAAATCCAGGGAGCGAAACCAATGAACAAGCCCGTCACTTCAGCCCGCGTGCCCGGCCGCGGGCGCATCTACGATTCCATCACCGACACGATCGGCGACACGCCCCTGGTACGGCTCGACAAGTTCGCCAAGGAGAAGGGCATCGTCGCCAATCTGGTCGCCAAGCTCGAATTCTTCAATCCGATCGCCTCGGTCAAGGACCGTATCGGCGTAGCGATGATCGAGGCGCTGGAAGCGGCCGGCAAGATTGCCCCCGGCAAGACCACGCTGATCGAACCGACATCCGGCAACACTGGCATCGCGCTCGCCTTCGCCGCCGCCGCCAAGGGCTACAAGCTGATCCTGACCATGCCGGAGACAATGTCGGTCGAGCGCCGCAAGATGCTGGCGCTGCTCGGCGCCGAGCTGGTGCTGACCGAAGGCCCGAAAGGCATGAAGGGCGCCATCGCCAAGGCCGACGAACTGGCCGCGACGATCCCCAACGCCATCATTCCGCAGCAGTTCGAAAACCCGGCCAATCCAGAGATCCATCGCAAGACGACGGCGGAGGAAATCTGGAACGACACCCAGGGCGGGATCGACATCTTCATCGCCGGCATCGGCACTGGCGGCACCATCACCGGCGTCGGCCAGGTCTTGAAGAAGCGCAAGCCCGCGCTGCATGTCGTCGCCGTCGAGCCGGATGCCTCGCCGGTGCTGTCGGGCGGCCAGCCCGGCCCGCACAAGATCCAGGGCATCGGCGCCGGCTTCGCGCCAAAAATCCTCGACACCACGGTCTATGACGAGATTGTCAAGGTCTCGAACGAGGATTCGGTCGCCAATGCGCGCCTCATCGCCCGCCTCGAAGGCGTGCCGGTCGGCATCTCCTCGGGCGCGGCCCTGCAGGCGGCCATCGTCGTCGGCTCGCGCCCAGAGAACAAGGGCAAGACCCTGGTCGTGGTCATCCCCGATTTCGCCGAGCGGTATCTGTCGACGATCCTGTTCGAGGGGCTGGGGGCTTAGGCCTCGATACCCAAGAACAGCAGCGCTGGCGGGCCAGCGCCCTCAAGGGGGGAGATTGGCAGTTTCAGCCCCGCGTCCTTTCTTCAGCGCCAAAAATTGGCGAAAACGTTCGTGACATCCGATCTCCCCCCTTGAGGGGGAGATGTCCGGCAGGACAGAGGGGGGCGCTGGCCCGCTAGCGTGGCTTGTTTAGCGTCCTGAGCCTGGCCCGTTGAAAAACCTGCCGTGGAGTCCTTACCCGACTTGAGTAGCCCCTGCTTCCGGTGCAAATCTCGAGCGCGCCCTGGTTCGGGCCGGGGGAGGATTTCATGTACAAGCTCTACACGCGTCCGGGCAGCGGCGGCTTTGTCGTCGAGGCGGCGCTGGCGCTGATCGATGCGCCTTTCCAGCAGATCGACGTGCCGAAGAGCGAGGCGCCCGATCCGGCCTTCCTCGCCATCAGCCCGTTGAACCAGGTGCCGGTGCTGACCTTGCCGGACGGACGCTCGGTCACCGAATCGGCGGCGATCTGCATCCTGCTCGCCGAGCGCCACCCGCAAGCCGGCCTGGCACCGACCGCCGATGAACCGGCGCGCGCGGAGTTCCTGCGCTGGATGGCGTTCATGTCCTCGGTGCTCTACCCGGCGATGCTGCGGCTCTACTACGCCCATCGCTACACGACGGATGCCGAGGGCACGAAGGCGGTGAAACAGGCGGCGGTCGCCGAGATGGACCGCGGGTTTGCCGTCGTCGATACAGCCTTGCGCAACCGCGACTGGCTCGCCGGCGATCAGATGTCGCTGGCCGACATCTATCTCGTCATGCTGGTGGCCTGGCATCCCGACATCGACATGGCGCGGGCGGCCTGGCCCGGTATCGAATGCCTGTGGGCGCGGTTGCGCGAGCATCCGCTCATGAAGACGCTCAACACGTCGCACGAGATGTGGCCGGCCTGAACGAGGTGGTCCGAAAGGCCGCCCGCGCCCGGGAGCTCATTGGATGAGAGCGGCGCGTCTTGCCTGCAGGAAGCGGCGCACCGCCGGATCGCGCTCTAAGCCGATCGCCCGATCATAGGCCTCGAGCGCCTGCGGTGCCTGGCCGAGCCTGGCCAGCAGGCCGGCCCGCGCGGCCCAGTAGGGCTGGTAGTCATTGAGCCGCTTGTCGTCTCCCAGCACGTAAAGAGCCGCCAACCCCGCCACCGCGCCCTCGGTCTCTGCGATCGCCACCGCACGGTTGATCGCCACGACCGGTGATCCCGCGATCGAAAACAGCGCTTCGTAGAGCGCGCGGATCGCCGCCCAGTCGGTGCGGCCGCTCAGTCGTCGCGCCACATGCGCCGACTGGACCGCCGCCTCGAGCTGATAGCGGCCGATCGTGCCCATGGTGGCGGCACGGCGGAGCAGGGCTTCGGCCTCGTCGACCAGGGCGTGATCCCACAGTGCATGGTCCTGCTCGGCGAGCGGCACATACTCTCCGGCCGTGTCGCGACGCGCGGCGCGGCGCGCTTCGGCGAACAGCATCAGCGACAGCAGGCCCAGCGCTTCCGGCTCGTGCGGCAGCAGCGAGGCCACCAGCCGGCCGAGCCAGATGCCTTCGGTGGCGAGGTTCCGGCGCCGCGTCTCGGTACCGGCCGGGTCGGACCAGCCCTCGGCGAAAGCGGCGTAGATTGCCTCCAGCACCGCGTCCAGCCTTTCGCCGAGTTCGGCTCGCTCCGGTACGCGGAACGGAATGCCGGTCTCGCGGATGCGGCTCTTGGCGCGCACCAGGCGCTGCCCCATCGTTGACGGCGAGAGCAGGAAAGCGGAAGCGATCGTCGCGGCATCGAAGCCGAGGATGGTCTGCAGGATCAGCGGCGCCCGCACGCCGGGTTCGATCGCCGGATGGGCGCAGGCGAACATCAGCCGCAATCGTTCGTCGGGCAGGTCCTCATCGGTCATGCGCGCCTCCGCCTCCTCGGCAATCAGCTTGAGATGGTCGCGGCCGGCTTCGCTGGTCAGCCGCCGCCGCATCGCATCGACACGCCGCCGCCTTGCCACGGCGAGCAACCAGGCTTCCGGCTTTTCCGGCACGCCGGTGCGCGGCCAGCGTTCAAGCGCCGCCGCAAAGGCGTCGGCCAGCGCATCCTCCGCGGCGGCCACGTCGCGCGTGCGCGCCGCCAGCCAGGCGACCAGCTTGCCGTAGCTCTGCCGGGCGGCCGTCTCGGCGGCCACCCGGGCGATTTCGGGGCGAGTGTCCATCACGCCGTCATTTCTTGGGCAGATAGTCGGCCATTTCCCAGATCGGTCGCACCTCGACAGTCCCGGTGCTGGCCGCCGGACAGCGCGCCGCCCAGGCGATCGCGGCGTCGGCGTCCTCGGCCTCGATCATGTAGAAGCCGGCAAGCTGCTCCTTGGTGTCGGCATAGGGGCCGTCGAGCACGCTGGTCTTGTCGTCAGTCATCCGGACCAGGGTGGTCGCCTGGCTCGGGCGCAGCCTGTCGCCGGCCAGCCAGGTGCCGGACTTCTTCAGCGCTTCCGTGTAGGCGTCATAGGCGGCGCTCATCTGATAGGTCGCCTCGGTCGGCACGTTCGCCATCGCGGCTTCGTCGGCGTAAATCATAAGCATGTATCGCATGGGTCTTCTCCCGTGGTTTCGAAGGCCGCTTCGTTGCGGGCCGAACGTATGTCGCGCGACCTTGGCCGATTTCGACAGGCGCTGGAAAAACTTTCGGCTCCGGCCGCGCCTTGTGCAAGCGGGCATATGTTTGGCGACACTCTCAACCATTCGTCTAACGAGCGGAATTGCGGGTTGGCATTTCCCCTCCGCTGTCTAAACTCGCCCGGTTCGCGTCAGGGAGGCGATGCGGCCGATATTTCAGGGAGGAAACCGGATGTTGAATTTCAGGACGAAATTTGTTGCTGCCGGCGCGATGGCGCTTTCCCTTGGCCTTGGCGCGGTGTCTGCCACCGCGCAGGAATTCATCAATGTGCTGACCGGCGGCACTTCGGGCGTCTATTATCCGCTCGGCGTGGCACTGTCGGAAATCTACGGCAAGGGCATCGAGGGCGCCCGCACCCAGGTGCAGGCGACCAAGGCCTCGGTCGAGAACCTCAACCTCCTGCAGCAGGGCAAGGGCGAGATCGCCTTCGCGCTTGGCGATTCCGTCAAGATGGCCGCCGAGGGCAATGCCGAGGCCGGCTTCCCCGGCAAGCTGGACAAGTTGCGCGGCATCGCCGCCATCTATCCCAATTACATCCAGATCGTCGCCAGCCAGGAATCCGGCATCAAGACGCTCGCCGACCTCAAGGGCAAGAGCTTGTCGGTGGGCGCGCCGGCATCGGGCACCGAGCTCAACGCGCGGGCCATCTTCGCCGCCGCCGGGCTGAAATACGAGGACCTCGGCCGCGTCGAATATCTGCCCTTCGCCGAATCGGTCGAGCTGATCAAGAACCGCCAGCTCGACGCCACGCTGCAATCGGCCGGGCTGGGCGTCGCCTCGATCCGCGATCTCGCCACCTCGCTGCCGATCAATGTCGTTGCGGTGCCGGCCGAAGACGTCGCCAAGATCGGCTCGCCCTATCTGTCGGTGGTCATTCCCAAGGGCACCTATGAGGGCCAGGCAGAGGATGTCGCGACAGCCGCCGTCGGCAACTTCCTCATCACCCGTGCCGATGTCTCGGATGAGACCGCCTACCAGATGACCAAGCAGATGTTCGAGCATCTCGACCAGCTTGCCGCCGCGCACGCCGCCGCCAAGGCGATCGACCCGGCCAAGGCCCTCGACGGCATGCCGGTGCCGCTGCATCCGGGCGCGGAGCGGTATTACAAGGAGAAGGGGCTGCTGAAGTAGGCGAGGACTATCTGAGATGTCTTCGCGACGCGCCTCGCACTATCATTCGCTCATTTTGGAGTGCGTCGGATGAGCGAAGCAGTCGACGGCAAATCCTCCACCTTCCATCTCCCCGTCGCCGAAGAGCAGGTCGAAGGACTGCCGCCGGGTTTCGGCGACGGCATCGCCGGCAAGGCGGCCTTCGCCATCGCGGTCGCTTTTTCCGCCTTCCAGATCTACATCGCCGCCTATGGCAGCCTGCCGAGCCAGGTGGTGCGGGCCATGCATGTCGGTTTCCTGCTGCTGCTCGGCTTCGGCCTGATCGCCAATCTGCGCGCCACCAGCCTGCCGGCCAAGGCCGCGTTCTGGACGCTGGGCGTGCTCGGCTTCGGCACCGGCCTGTACAATTGGGTGTTCTATACCGACCTCATCCGGCGCTCCGGCTTCCTCACCACGCCGGACCTGATCGTCGGCGCGGTGCTGGTGGTGCTGGTCTTCGAGGCGGCGCGCCGGCTGATGGGGCTGCCGCTGGCGGCCATCGCCTTCATCTTTCTCGCCTATTGCTTCGTCGGCAATCATCTGCCGCCGCCCTTCATCCATCGCGGCTATGACTTCGCCCAGCTGGTCGACACCTTCGCCTACGGCACCGAAGGCATTTACGGCACGCCGATCTATGTCTCGGCCGCCTATATTTTCATCTTCGTCGTCTTTGCCGCCTTCCTCGAACGCGCCGGAATGATCGCGCTGTTCAACGATTTCGCGCTCGGCCTGGTCGGCACCTGGCGCGGCGGCCCGGCGCAGGTCTGCGTGCTGTCCTCGGCGCTGATGGGCACCATTTCCGGTTCCGGCGTCGCCAATGTGGTGGCCAGCGGCCAGTTCACGATTCCCTTGATGAAGCGCTTCGGCTTCCGCTCGGCCTTTGCCGGCGCCGTCGAGGCGACCTCATCGATGGGCGGCCAGATCATGCCGCCGGTGATGGGCGCGGTCGCCTTCATCATGGCCGAGACGCTGAACATCCCCTATGCCGACGTGGTCAAGGCGGCCATCATCCCGGCGCTGCTCTATTTCGGCGCCTGTTTCTGGCAGGTGCATCTGGAGGCAGGCAAGGCCGGCCTGAGCGGCATGGCCAAGGCGGACCTGCCCAACCCCTGGGACGCCGTGCGACAGCACTGGCCGCTGGTGCTGCCGCTGGCGGCGCTGATCTATCTGCTGTTCGCCGGCTACACGCCGGTCTTCGCCGGTACGATGGGCCTGGCGCTGACCATCGTGCTGATCCTCGGCACGCCGCTGGCGGCGCTGATCGGGCCGCTCGCCTTCCGCGTCGTCTTCTGGCTGGCGCTGGGGCTTGCCGCCGCCTCCTTCATGAAATTCGGCGTCAACATCCTCAGCCTTGTCATCGCCGCACTCGTCATTGCCTGCCTTGCCTTCAGGGGTGGCCGCGAGACGCTGCGGATCTGCATCGATTCGCTTGCCGAAGGCGCCAAGAACGCGCTGCCGGTCGGCATTGCCTGCGCCATCGTCGGCATCGTCATTGGCACCCTGACGCTGACCGGCATCGCCTCGACCTTCATCGGCTGGATCATCTCGATCGGCGAGAACAATCTGTTCCTGTCGCTGGTGCTGACCATGCTGACCTGCCTGGTGCTCGGCATGGGCATCCCGACCATCCCCAACTACATCATCACCTCGTCGCTGGCCGGGCCGGCGCTGCTATCGCTCGGCGTGCCGCTGGTGGTCAGCCACATGTTCGTCTTCTATTTCGGCATCATGGCCGACCTGACGCCGCCGGTGGCGCTGGCCGCCTTTGCCGCCGCACCCATGGCCAAGGAGAGTGGCCTCAAGATCGGTATCCAGGCGACAAAACTAGCCATTGCCGGCTTCGTCGTTCCGTTCATGGCGGTCTACACGCCGGCGCTGATGCTGCAGGACGCCGGACCGATCGCCGCCCAGTTCGGTTATCCCGTCGAGGTCGCCTACATCGTTCTCAAGGCCTGCATGGGCATCGTGCTGTGGGGCGCCGCCGCCGTCGGCTTCCTTGCCACGCGCATGGCCTGGTGGGAACGGCTGGTCGCCTTCGCCGCCGGCGTGCTGCTGGTGGCGGCGGTGCCGCTGACCGACGAGACCGGCTGGGCGCTGTCGCTGGCCTGGATCGGCTGGCATGTCTGGCGTGCCCGGCAGGCGCCGGCCAGGGCATGATCCCGAAGCGAAGGTCGGCGAACGCAAAAAGCGGCACCCGGCTGGCGGCGGCGATCCTGCTCAGGCGAGAAACCGCATGAGCCTGTGCATCCTCGCCGCCGGCAAGAGCGTGACGCTCGGCGTTGCCGCCTTCACATTGTCCTGGGCGCATTCGGTGGAGCGGACGCGCTGGGAGGAAGACTGGAAGGTGACGCCCTCCGGCCTGCAAGTAGTCGAGGCCCGTATCAAAGGCTCAGGTGCCGGCATGGAGCCGCCGGAAGGTGCGGTGCTGAAGGATGGCTGGTGGGCCTATTCGCCCAAGGTCGGGCCGCAGCCCCGTCTCGTGCTGGCGGCCTCCGGCGCGACGGCCGGTGGCTGGACGCTGTGCACGTCCCAGGATTGCCGCGAACTGGGTAAGGCGGCGGGCGGCGCGATTGTGCTCCAACCCTGTGTGGCCGATCGCTTGAGCCGGCCGCGGTAGCGCGCATTCATCCGATTGGCCGCAACCAGGCGCGACGCTCTCGAAGAGGATCAGCGGCTGCACCGAAGGGTTCAGAGGGACGGCTTGCGTGGGATGGCTCGTCCGCGGACGCGCGGTCACGCTGGCCTCGGCTGCTTATGTCCTATGACACCAAGCCAGCCGATGGCGGCATCAAAGACGCGGCGTTGCCGCACGCCGGCGGTCGGCCAGGACAGGGCGTTCGGCGCGATAGGCGGTGGCGCGGCTGTCGGCGTCCGGCCTGCAGATGCGGCTGTTGTGGCGGCTTTCGAAGCTCATGGTCAGTGCGCGCCCAGCGACGTGCCGCGACGGGCGCAGGCCGGACCGGGGCCGCGCATGTAATAGCGCTCGGGCCGATAGGTCGGCGCGACGAATTCGCGGATGGCGGCGGCATAGCCGATGAGTTGCGTGAGGAAGTTCATTTTACCTGGTCCCTGTCCCGATTTTCGGACGTCCCTTCCGAAGTGCGAGAACGATAGCATCGAGGCGTGAATACTCAGTGAACGTGATGTTAATTTTTGGTCGAAAACCCGTCGCTTCATGGCCGGATTGCGGCTGATTCGGGGTGTTTCGACGCCTTTTGTCACCATTTCGGTTGGTGTGACTTTTGCATCACATATGTTTCGTTTGAATGTCGCCTTGGCGCGCTTGTGTTTCAACTTTCGTGCCGCCCGGGAATTTCCTGCCGTGCGGCCGCGAGCGCTCGGAACCGGCCCCACCAATGGACGTTGAGTTCCAAGAACCGGCATTGCCGGCTCACAGGCACTGCCCAGGCAAGGCCGGGATCTCCCGAACAAGCAAGAGCAATGGAAAGGTTGAAATCATGGGCTTCTTTTCGAAGGACATCAAAACGCTGGACGACCTCTTCGTGCACACGCTGCGCGACATCTATTATGCCGAAAAGCAGATCGAGAAGGCGCTGCCGAAGATGGTCGACAAGGCAACCGATCCGCAATTGAAGGCCGGCTTCGAAAAACACCTCGAGCAGACCAAGGGCCATATCGAACGCGTCGAGCAGGTGTTCGAGCTGCATGGCGTCAAGGCCAAGCAGGTCAACTGCCCGGCCATCGACGGCATTCTCGAGGAGGCCGACGACGTCAGCGGCGATGTCGACGACAAGGACGTTCTGGATGCCGCGCTGATCGCCTCCGCGCAGGCCGTCGAGCACTATGAAATGACCCGCTACGGCACCTTGATCGCCTGGGCCAAGCAGCTCGGCCGCAGCGACTGCGCCAATGTGCTGGCCAAGAATCTCAAGGAAGAGCAGGCGACGGATCGCAAGCTGACCGAAATCGCGGAAAGCAAGATCAACCTGCAGGCCGCCGAATAGGGGCTGAAGCCAGGGCCGGCGGCAACCGCGCCGGCCCCGGCCGACCGGGTTGGAACCGAGCGGGGTGGTCGCCCGTTCCAGCTGATCTTTCTCACGGGGAAATCATCATGGCGCCGCGCCCGGCCTGGAAAGGCTATCTGAAGCTCTCGCTGGTCACCTGCGCCATCGAACTGACCAACGTGGTCACCCATGCCGACAAGGTCTCGTTCCACATTTTGAACCGCAAGACCGGCAATACGGTGAAGCGGATCTATGTCGACGCCGAGACCGGCAAACCGGTCGAGGACGGCGACGAGATCAAGGGATACGAGATCGAAAAGGGCGACTTCGTCCATATAGAGGAGGACGAGATCGAGGCGGTGCAGATCGAAACCTCGCACACGATGAGCCTCGACGGCTTCGTCGACAAATCCTCGATCCGGCAGATCTATCTCGACACCCCCTACTATGTCGCGCCGGCCGATAAGGTTTCGGAGGAGGCGTTCGCCGTCATCCGCGACGCGATGGCGGGCAAGAAGATGGCCGGGCTGGCGCGCATCGTCCTTTATCGACGCGAGCGTCCCGTGGTCATCGAGCCGCTCGGCAAGGGCATGGTGCTGACCACGCTGCGCTACGACAACACGGTGCGCCAGCCGGAGACCGTCTTTGGCGACATCGAGGCGGTGAAGACCGACCAGGAGATGACCGATCTGGCCGAGCTCATCATCGACAAGAAGAAGACCAAGTTCGATCCCTCGAAATTCGACGACAAATATGAGGAAGCCCTGCTCGAGCTGATCCGCGCCAAGAAGGCGGGGCACAAGGCGCCCAAGGCCAAGGAGGCGCCCAAACCCTCCAATGTCGTCAACCTGTTCGACGCGCTGAAGAAGAGCTTGTCGTCGGATTCGGGTTCAGGACAAACCAAGTCGTCCCCGGCGAAAGCCAAGCCGGCGGCCAAACGTGCCAAGGCGAAAAGCGTTGCGCCGAAGCGCAAATCGGCCTGAGGATACGAGATGGCCAGCAGCCTCGAACAGTATCATTCGAAGCGTGACTTCAAGAAGACCGCCGAGCCGGCGGGCAAGGTTGCGCGCGGCAAGAAGGCCGGCGGCATCTTCGTCGTCCAGAAGCATGCCGCCACAAGGCTGCATTACGATTTTCGCCTCGAGCATGACGGCGTGCTGTGGAGCTGGGCGGTGACGCGCGGTCCGAGCCTCGATCCGCACGAAAAGCGGCTGGCCGTGCATGTCGAGGACCATCCCATCGACTATGCCGGCTTCGAAGGCACCATCCCCAAGGGCGAGTATGGCGGCGGCTCGGTCCTCGTCTGGGACGAGGGCGCCTGGATGCCCGAGGGCGATCCGGCCAAGATGATGGCGAAGGGGCACATCAACTTCGAGCTCGAGGGCCACAAGCTGCGTGGCAAGTGGCATCTGGTGCGGCTGCGACCGCGGCCCGGCGAAAAACGCGACAACTGGCTGCTGATCAAGTCGGACGATGCCGCCGCACGCCCCGGCGAGGATATTCTGCAAGACGAGCCGAAATCGGTGAAATCAGGCCTGACGATCGAGGAGGTCGGCGAAGGCAAGGCGGCCAAGGGCGAGAAGCCGAAGGTCTGGCATTCGAACAAGCCGACCGCCGGCAAGGCCAAGACCGGCGGCAAGAAGCTCGATTTCATCGAGCCGCAGCTCGCCACGCTGGAGCGCGACGCACCGTCGGGCCAGGACTGGCTGCATGAGGTGAAGTTCGACGGCTACCGCATGCAGGCGCAGATCGCCGGCACCGACGTTCGGCTCCTGACCCGCACCGGGCTGGACTGGACGGAAAAATTCGGCGGCGAGATCGCGGCCGAACTCGCCGGGCTGAAATGCAGCGACGCCATCCTCGACGGCGAGATCGTCGTGCTGGCCGACAGCGGCGTGTCGTCCTTCGCGCTGCTGCAGCAGGATCTGTCGGCGAAGCGGACGAACCGCTTCATCTATTACGTCTTCGACCTGATGCGGCTCGACGGCAAGGATTTGCGCCGCGAGCCGCTTGTCGAGCGCAAGCAGGCCCTGCAGGCGCTGCTCGGCGAGCCGTCCGACACCGCGGCGGTGCGTTTTTCCGACCATTTTGCCGAACCCGGCAAGATCATGCTGGAACATGCCTGCCGCATGGGGCTGGAAGGCGTCGTCTCAAAACGCGCCGATGCGCCCTACCGCAGCGGGCGCGGTCCGGCATGGGTCAAATCGAAATGCACGGCACGGCAGGAATTCGTCATTGGCGGCTATCTGCCGTCGGACAAGACCGGGCGCGGCCTGCGCTCGCTGCTGGTCGGCTATTTCGAAGGCGGCAGCCTGCACTATGCCGGCCGTGTCGGCACCGGCTTCTCCACCAAGAGCGCCAACGACCTGAAGAAGAAGCTCGATGCGCTGAAGGCGGACGCCTCGCCCTTCGATGCGGCCGTGCCGAAGGGCAAGGGCCTGGTCTGGGTCAAGCCGGAACTGGTCGGCGAAGTGGAGTTTCGCAGCTGGACGTCGGACCGTATAATACGCCATGCTTCGTTCCAGGGGCTGCGCGAGGACAAGCCGGCGGAGGAAGTCGTGCAGGAAAAGCCCAATGCAACGGGAACAGGGGCAACGGGAACAGGGGCAGCGGGAACCAAAACAGCGACAGGCAAAAGCCCCGCCAAGGCCAAGCCGGCGGCAGGCAGCGCCAATACGGCAGCACCGGCGGCGAAAACCAGCGTGAAGCTCTCCCACCCGGACAAGCTTCTGTGGCCCGACGAAAAGATCTCGAAGCAGGCCCTGCTCGATCACTACGCGCTGGTATGGCCGCGCATGAAGCAGTTCGTGGTCGACCGCCCGCTCAGCCTGGTCAGGGCGCCCGATGGTGTCGGCGGCCAGCGCTTCTTCCAGAAGCATGCCTCGCCCGGCATGCATGCGAAGATCGAGAAGACCAAGGATCCCACGGATGGCGAGGAAATCCTGTTCATCCGCGATTTCGACGGCATCGCGGCGCTGGTCCAGCTCGGCGTGGTCGAGATCCATATCTGGGGCTGCACCATCGACAAGCTTGAACAGCCCGACCAGGTCGTCTTCGACCTCGACCCCGACGAGGGCGTCGATGTGAAGGCGGTGCGCGAGGCGGCGCTCGACATCAGGGGCAAGCTCGACGAGCTGTCGCTGCCCAACTTCGTCAAGACATCGGGCGGCAAGGGCTTTCACGTCGTCGTTCCGCTGAAGCCGTCGGCGGATTGGGCCGAGGTCAAAGGCTTCGCCCATGATTTCGCCAGGGCGCTGGAGCAAGGCGCGCCGGATCGCTACACCGCGACGCTGTCGAAGAAGGCGCGCACGGGGAAGATCTTCGTCGACTACCTGCGCAACGGCAGCGGCGCGACCACCGTCGCGCCCTACTCCTCGCGCGCCAAGAAGGGCGCGACGGTGTCGATGCCGGTGACCTGGGCCGAGATCGAGGCCGGCCTGCCGCCGAACGCCTTCCCGATCGGCGACAAGACGACGCTGAAACGGCTCTCGGAAGCCGATCCGTGGGTGGATTTCTTCAAGAAGGGGAAGGTGCTGAAGCGGGGCTAGCTCGACTTTCGGCGCGCCGACCTCACCCCAAAAACACCCTCTCGAACGCCTGCTTGCCCGGCGGCGAGAAAATCACCGCGCGGCTGTCCTTCTCGCGGCGCGCCCATTTCTCGGCAAGGATCTTGTCGAGGATGGCGGCGCCAAGCGTCCCGGCGAGGTGCGAGCGCCGCACGCTCCAGTCGAGGCAGGCGCGGCACACCGGCCGCCGCGGCTTGGTGTAGACATCGATGCCGATCGCCGCGAAATGCGATGCGGCGGACGGCCCGAGCCTGATCTCCTTGTCGTTGCGGACCAGTATGTTTTTCTCCACAAGGCGGTCCAGCATCGCAACGGCCTGCTCGCCCGCAAGGTGATCGTAGCAGACGCGCGCGACGCGCATCGCGCCGTCGCGCGGGCCCGGCCGCACGCGCTTGAGGCCAACGGCTTCCGCAACGCCGGTGATGGCCTCGATCATGCCGGCCACTTGCGGGCCGGCCAGACCGTAATAGCGATGCCGGCCCTGGCTGGCCAAGGTCAGCAGCCCGCCCTCCATCAGCTTGGACAGATGCGAGGAGGCGGTCGGCAGCGACACGCCGGCCTCCAGCGCCAGTTCGCTCGCGGTCAATGCCGTGCCGCCCATCAGGGCGTTCAGCATGTTGGCGCGGGCCGGATCGCCGACCAGGCTGGCGATGCGGGCAATGTCGGGTCCTTCACGCATGGTTTGATCCTCATCGAAGCATTCTTGTCAGATAACCATTATTCTCCGACGGGATCAAGGAGACGAGGATGGCCGCACGAATCGCTTTCACCCCCGAGCCGGTGCCCCGCCGCCAATCGTTCCCGTTCGTCACCTGGGTCCGCTCACGGTTGCTGGCCCGCTGGTATGACCGCCATGCGCAGCGCCGCGACCTCTCGGAGATCGACGACCACCTGCTGCGTGACCTCGGCCTGACACGGGAGGATGTGCGCCGCGAATGCGCGAAATCCTTCTGGCAGGTGTGATCGCCAACTCATCTGCCTAGCAGATCGGGTGGCACGACGTTTCGACGCCGCCCGAACTGTCGCCGCTAAACACCAAGGAGCCGACCATGACCATCACCTGCTTCATCCGCTATGAGATCGACCCGTTCGGCAAGGCCGCCTTCGAGGAGTATGCCCGCAACTGGGGTCAGGCCATTCCGCGCTGCGGCGCCGATCTGATCGGCTATTTCGCGCCGCATGAGGGCTCGGCCACGACGGCCTATGCCGCCTACAACATCGAAAGCCTTGCCGCCTATGAAGCCTACCGCGCCCGGCTTGCCGCGGACCCCGCCGGCAAGGCAAACTATGAATTCGCCAAGCGCGAACGCTTCATCCTCAAGGAGGACCGCATGTTCCTGAAACTGGCTTCCGGCCCGCATGCGCCGCTGGTCAAGCTATGATCGCCGTCATCTTCGAGGTGCAGCCTGCGCAGGGCCGGCGCGAGGCCTATCTGAGCATAGCCGCCGACCTGCGTCCGCTGCTCGACGGCATTGACGGCTTCATCTCCGTCGAGCGCTTCCAGAGCCTGGCCGACCCGAACCGGGTGCTGTCGCTGTCGTTCTGGCGCGACGAGGAGGCGGTGAAGGCCTGGCGCAACACCGAAGAGCACCGGCAGGCGCAGCGGGCCGGGCGCGGCGGTATCTTTGCCGGCTATCGATTGCGGATCGCGCACGTGGTGCGCGACTACGGACTGACCGAGAGGGACGAGGCCCCGGCGGACAGCCGGGCCGTGAATGGGTGAGGAAGAAAGGAGCCAGCGCGGCAGCCAGCCTCCTTCTCCCCGTCACTATACGGGGAGAAGTGCCCGGCAGGGCGATGAGGGGCAGCGCTGACCTTCGCCACTTTGTTTACGCATTCCCGATCAGCACGCCCGCCGCGAACACCAGGGCGCCGCCCAGCACCACCTGGAAGGCGGCGCGCAGGAACGGGGTCTGCATGTAGCGGTTCTGGACGAAGGCGATGGCCCACAATTCGAAGAACACCACCACGGCGGCTACCGCCGTCGCGGTCCAGAAATGCGGGATGAGATAGGGCAGCGCGTGGCCGAGGCCGCCCAGCGTCGTCATGATGCCGACGGTCAGGCCGCGCTTGATCGGTGAACCCCTGCCCGACAGCTTGCCGTCGTCGGAAGCGACCTCGGTGAAACCCATCGAGATGCCGGCGCCGATCGAGGCGGCGAGACCGACCAGAAGCGTCTGCCAGGTGTCATGGGTGGCAAAGGCGGCGGCGAAGATCGGCGCCAGCGTCGACACCGACCCGTCCATCAGCCCGGCCAGGCCCGGCTGCACATAGGTGAGGATGAACTGGCGCTGCTCGGCGGTCGCCTCCTCGACCTTGACTTCGCCCGGCACGTGTTTCTGCTCCAGCGCATGCGCCGAGCTTTCATGGCCCTGTTCGGCCGCGGCCAGATCGTCGAGCAGCTTGCGGGTCGAGGCGTCGGTGGTGCGCTTGGCCGCCTCGACATAGAACAGATAGGCCTGCCGCTCCATCGCCTCGGCCTGGCGGCGCACGGCCTCGATGCCGAGCGGCCGCACCAGCCAGTCGGGCTTGCGCTCGAAATAGCCCCTCACATGTTCACGGCGGATCAGCGGAATGCGCTCGCCGAACCGCTTGCGGAAGAGTTCGATCAGCGAGTCGCGATGGCCGTCTTCCTCCTCGGCCATGGCCTCGAAGAGTTTGGCCGATTGCGGAAAGGTCTCGGACAATCCGTCCGCATAGGCCCGGTAGATACGCCCGTCATCCTCCTCCGATGAAATGGCCAGCGCCAGGATCTCCTGTTCGGAGAGCGATTCGAAGGAGCGGCGGCCGAAGCCGAAAACACGGGAAAGCATGAGGAATCACCCTAGTTTAGAATTGTTCTAAACTATGGTTTGCAACGTCCTTGGTCAATCGTGCGCTTGGCCGCAGTCAAGAATAGTTGAGCCGGCACCGGGCATCCCCCCTTCATTATCAGCGAATGTTTACCTATATATCGGGCCAAGCCAAAAAAGGAACGAGCTGATGACGGCCAAGAAGCCTCCGCACGCCTACGACCCGAAACCGGTCCTCGATCTCATCGCCAGCATCGAGGCCGACCTGCAGCGCCTGAAGGGGCTGGTCGAGCAGCAGATCGAGAAATTCGACCCCGCCAACCCGCACAACAAGGCACCCGACGGCAAGCTGACCGAGGAAGGCGTCGAGTGCTGCTACCGCATGTTCGACGAGGGCAAGTCGCGCTATTCGGTCGCCCAGCAGATGAAGATCTCGTTTGCCGCCGCCACGCATCGGTTCAACAATTGGCGCAAGCTGGGCGGCAGCAAGCGGCAGCGGACATTGCTGGGGTGAATTTCGATATGCGGGCGTGACGGCCGCAACGCTGGATGTGTTTGTGTCTTGATCACAATCGCGAACTTTGTCCCCGTCACATCTTTTCGTTGGCATCGCGCGCGCCTTTGCGTGCACCATGGCCGGATCGCATCGCCACAGGACCCGCCATGATCACCCCTCCCGGCATCGCCGACATCCACGCCGCCGCCGCGCGCCTCTCGGGCCTGATCGTCGAGACCCCCTTGATCGAATCGCAGGAACTGAACAGGCGCTTCGGCGGCCGCATCCTGTTCAAGCCGGAGACGCTGCAGCGCACCGGCTCGTTCAAGTTCCGCGGTGCCTACAACAAGCTGTCGACGCTGAGCGAGGCGGAGCGCTCGCGTGGCGTCGTGGCTTTCTCCTCGGGCAATCATGCGCAAGGCGTGGCGGCTTCCGCCGCCATGTTCGGCGTCAAGGCGGTCATCGCCATGCCGGCGGACGCGCCTGACATGAAGATCGCCAATGTCCGCAAGATGGGCGCCGAGGTGGTGCCCTTCGACCGTTTCAAGGACGATCGCATGACGGTGGTGCGCCCCTATCTCGACAAGGGCATGGCGTTGGTGCCGCCCTTCGACGATCCGGCCATCATTGCCGGCCAGGGCACGATCGGACTGGAGCTGGTGAGGCAGGCGCGGGCGCTGGGTGTCGGCCTCGACGCGGTCGTCATCCCCTGTGGCGGCGGCGGCCTGACCAGCGGCATCTCGGTTGCCGTGAAGGATACCTCGCCCGGCACCGCGATCTGGGCGGTCGAACCCGAGCATTTCGACGACACGCGCCGCTCGCTGGCGGCGGGCGCCAGGGTTTCGAACGAGCCTGGCCACAGTTCGATCTGCGACGCCATCCTCACCGCCGAGCCGGGCGCGATCACCTTCGAGATCAACCGCCGCAACCTCGCCGGCGCCGTCGCCGTCTCAGAGGATGCCGTTAGGCGGGCGATGCGCGACGCCATGGCCTATCTCAAGCTGGTGGTCGAGCCCGGAGGCTGCGTCGCGCTGGCGGCGCTGTCATCGGGTGAGATCGAGCTGTCCGGCAAATGCGTTGCCGTGGTGCTGTCCGGCGGCAATGTCGATTTCGGCACCTATGCCGGGATCATGGCGGCGTAGGGCGGCACAGGTCAGCTCTCGTCAGTCCAGCGTGCGCCTGAACCGCACCAGCGCCACGCCGGCGAACAGCGCCACGAAAACCGCCAGCCAGCCGATTTCGGTCGCCACGGCCGGCAGTTCCGCGCCCTTCAGCATCACCGCGCGGGTGATGCGCAGGAAATGCGTCAGCGGGAAGATCTCGCCGAAGGTCTGCGCCCAGTCCGGCATGCCGCGATAGGGGAACATGAAGCCCGACAGCATGATCGAGGGCAGGAAGAAGAAGAAGGTGAGCTGAAGCGCCTGCATCTGCGTGCGTGCGATCGTCGAGATCGTGTAGCCGAGCAGCACCAGCGACAGCACGAACACCAGCACCGCCGACAAAAGCAGCGTCATCGAGCCGGTGAAGGGGATGGCGAACAGAAGCTTCGACGCCGCCAGCACCACCACCACCTGCACCGCGCCGACCGCCAGGTAGGGCAGCACCTTGCCCATCATGATCTCCAGCGGGCTCGACGGCATCGCCAGGAGATTTTCCATCGTGCCGCGCTCGGTCTCGCGCGTCAGCGCGATCGAGGTCATCATCACCATGGTCATCTGCAGGATGACGCCGAGCAGGCCGGGCACGATGTTGTATTGCGAGATGCCTTCGGGGTTGTAGCGGCGGTGGACGACGACATCGAGCTGCCCCCTGGCGGCTTCCGCCGCGGCTTCCTGCGTGCCTTGCGCTCTCAGCAGCGCCTGGCCGGCGATGGTGCCGAGCGTCGAGATGGCGCCGCTGGCGACCGCCGGATCGGTGGCGTCGGCCTCGATCAGGATTTGCGGCTTGTCGCCGCGCTCGACGCGGCGGGCGAAATCGGCCGGGATGGTGACGACGAAGGCGACGTCGCCGCGCGCCATCAGGAACTCGGCCTCCTCGGCGCTTTGCGCGACATGGTCGAAGCGGTAGTAACCGGTGGTCTGCAGCGCCGCGACCATGGCGCGGGTATAAGGATCGCTGCTGGTCGCCACCAGGGCCGCCGGCAGGCTTTTCGGGTCGTTGTTGATGGCGTAGCCGAACAGCACGAGCTGGATCAGCGGCACGCCCAGCATCATGGCGAAGGTGATGCGGTCGCGCCGCATCTGGATGAACTCCTTGATCAGCAGGGCGCCGAGCCTGGCTAAGGAAAAGACGCTGTTCATGCCATGTTGTCCTTCGATCCCGACATGAACTGGATGAAGACATCCTCCAGGCTGGTTTCGCCCGGCGTCACCGTTACGCCCTTGTGCTCCCTCTCGACGTCGGCAAGCGCGGCCTCGAGCTTCTCGCGGTCGGAACCGACGACGTGCAGCGTCGCGCCGAACGGCGCCACCTGGTCGACGCCGGGGCGGCCTTGCAGCGCTTGCGCCACCTCGTCGAGCTTTGGACCCTGCAGCACGAAGGTGGTCAGGCCTGCATTCTTCACCACCTCGGCGACGGTGCCGGTGGCCAGCATCCTGCCATAGGAGATGTAGCTGATGCGGTGGCAGCGCTCGGCCTCGTCCATGTAATGAGTGGAGACCAGCACGGTCAGCCCGCCGCTCGCCAGGCGATGGATCTCGTCCCAGAACTCGCGCCGCGCCTTCGGATCGACGCCGGCCGTCGGCTCGTCCAGCAGCAGCAGTTTCGGCTTGTGCATGATGCAGGCGGCCAGCGCCAGCCGCTGCTTCCAGCCGCCGGACAAGGTGCCGGCCAGCTGGTTGCGGCGCGTCGTCAGGCCGAGCTCCTCCAGCGTGCGCGAGACATAGTCCTCGACCGGCCGCAGCCGGTAGAGCCGCGCCACGAATTCGAGGTTCTCGCCGATCGTCAGATCCTCGTAGAAGGAGAATTTCTGCGTCATGTAGCCGACTTCGCGCTTGATCCTGAGGCTGTCGGTGCGGATGTTGAAGCCCAGCACCGTGCCTTCACCCTCGTCCGGCGTCAGCAGGCCGCACATGATGCGGATGGTGGTGGTCTTGCCCGAGCCGTTGGGGCCGAGGAAGCCGACGATCTCGCCCTCGGCTACCGACATCGTCACATGGTCGACGACGGTCTTGTCGCCGAAGCGTTTGACCAGGCCGTGAACGTCGATGGCGTTCATTTTCCCATGTCCGCGAGATCGACATCGACGATCTGGCCGGGCTGCAGCGGCCCCGCATCGCCCTCCGGCCGCGCCTCGACGAGGTAGACCAGCTTCTGCCGGTTTTCCAGGGAGTAGATCACCGGCGGGGTGAATTCGGGATCGGGCGAGACATAGCTGACGCGCGCCTTCACCTCCGGGCCACAGCCGTCGCAATGGACGCTGAGCAGGCTGCCGACCTTGACTGAGGAGAAGGCGCTTTCCGGAATATAGACGCTGAGCTTCACCGCGCCGTCGGGAAGCACCGAGATGACCGGCGCGGTCGGGCCCGCCGTGTCGCCGGGATTGCGGATGACGTCGTTGACGCGGCCTGGCGAAGGCGCCGCCAACACGCGTTTGGAGAGCCGCCATTGCGCCTGATCCAGTGCCGCCTGCGCCTGTCTGACCTGATTGTCGGCGGCCTTGATCGTTTCGGCACGCGCCGGCAGGCCGCCGACCGCCAGGTTGGCCTCCGCCTGGCCGACCTGCGCATTGGCCGTCTCCAGCGTCGCGGAAGCCGTGTCGAAATCAGCCTGCGTGCCGGCGCCGCGTTTGAACAGGTCGCTGGCGCGGTCGAATTTTCGCTTGGCGTCGGCGGCCTGTGCCTTGGTCATGTCGACCTCGGCCTTCAGCACGGCGATCTCTTCCGGCCGCTTGCCAACCTGGAGATCGGCATACTGCGCCTGCGCCTGGGCCAGCGCCGCCTGCGCTTGCGCCACCGCGATCTTGGCGTCGGCATTTTCGAGTGTCACCACGGTGGCTCCCGGCGTGACGCGGTCGCCGCGCTTCACCGCCACCGTCTCGACCTGCGCCACCTCGATCGGCGCCAGGAGCACATAATCGCCCTCGACATAACCGACGGCGAGCGGTGCCGCCGGCGCGCAGGCACCGAACAATTGCGCGGCGAGCGGCAGCGAACACAGAAAGCTCATTGTTTTAATCCCTTCATCCCTGGCCCCTTCCGGGCGGCCAGTATGGCGCCGAGATTGTCCGTGGTGACCGCCACCATCTTGGCGACCTCGGCGGCGCCGATGTCGCGCCAGCCCATGCGGCGCATGACAGCCTCGCGGCCGATGCGGAAATAGATGACCTGGCCGATCAACGTGAACACGGTGAGTCGGGTGCGTTCGCTCTCGGCCGGCTCGCCGGTGGCCTGCTCCCACATTTGGCACAGCCGACGGTGCGTCGGCTCGAAGACGCCGTCATAGATGCGGTCGAGCGCCGCCGTCGGATGCGACAGCTCGCGCAGCACGAATTGCACGATCTCTCCGGCCTGCGGCTGTGCCACGATGAAGCCGACCATCCGCTCGAGTGCCGTGAAGAGCTGCGCGCGCGCCGCCTCAGGATCGCTTGCCGCCGCCTGTCCGTGGCCGAGCCCCTCGCCGGCGCCCAGTGCCTGCCCTGCGACGCCCTGGATGGTCTCGACGATGAAGTCGGCGGCAGCGGCGCGAAGACCTTCCTTGCCGCCGAAATGATAGGCGATCGAGCCGATATTGGCCCCCGCCTCGGCGGCAATTTCGCGCGTCGAGGTGCCGTCGAAGCCCTGCCGCCCGAACAGTTTCAACGCCGCCTGGACAAGCGCGGCGCGCGTCGGCTCTGCCGGGGAGGTCTCGCGGCGGGGTCTCTTGGCATCTGGCAATTTGATCATGCCAAGGACCTTAATCAATCGATTGATTAAGGTCAACTTGTGTGCGGCGCTGTCTTGCCATCGCGCGCGGCAACCGCTTTAGTGCGCGGCCATGGGCAAGGAAGTCGAGCGTAAGTTCCTGGTCTCCAGCACCGCATGGCGGGATCTGGCGGAAGCGGATATCCGCATTCTCCAGTTCTATCTCGCCACGGCACCCGGGCGAACCGTCCGCATCCGCATCAGTGATGGCGCCTCCGCCAAGCTGACGCTCAAATTCGGCAGCAGTGCGCGCGAGCGCGACGAATTCGAATACCCGATCCCGCTGGCGGAGGCGGTGGAGATGCTGGACTTCGCCATCGGACGTGTCATCGAGAAGACACGTCACCATGTTAGGCATCGCGGCTATCTCTATGAAGTCGATGTCTTTGGCGGTGCACTGGCGGGACTTGTGGTGGCCGAGCTCGAGACGCCGGAAGAGGTTCCGGACGAAATGCTGCCTGACTGGCTCGGCCGGGAAGTGACCGGCGAGCAGAAATTCTACAACGCGTCGCTCGCCCTCGGGGGGATACCGGAGATCGCCGCATGAGCTTTCGTATCGATCCGCGCCTGCCGCTGACCGGCGAGGTCAGGCGTATCCTTGCCGAGGAGATCGGCAAGGCCCTGCTGCATCTGGAGACCGCGCACACCCGGCCGGAACAGGGGCTGCACAAGTGCCGCAAGCGGCTGAAAAGCGCGCGTGCCTTGTTGCGCCTGGTTCGTTCCGGTGACGAAACATTCTGCACCACGGAAAACCAGTGCTATCGCAATGTCGCGGCGCTGCTTGCCGGTCCGCGTGAAGCCACGGCCCTGATCGAAACCATCGATCGGCTGGCGGCGGGCTTCGCCAGGGAAAGCGTCGATGGCGGGCTTGATGCCGTGCGCGACAGGTTGATCGCACGCCAGCATGATCTGCACGAAGGCGCCGGCCTGAAGGCGGCGATCGGGACGGCCACCGCCGCGTGCGAAGACGGCCTGAAGCGCATCGAAACCCTTGCTTTGCCCGATCAGCCGGAACAGGCCGCCGACGTGCTTGCCGAAGGCGCCCGCGTCGCCTTGCGCCGCGCCAGGAAGGCGCTCGACAAGGCCGGCACGCGCGGTGAAGCCGACGATTTCCATGACCTGCGCAAGGCGGCCAAGACGCATGGCATGCACCTGTCGCTGCTGGGCAGGCTGTGGCCGACCCCGATCAAGGCGCGGCGCAAGGCCGTGGATGAACTGGGGGAGCGGCTCGGTGAACTGCATGATGTGTTCGTCATGCGCGCGCTGCTCGAGGCGGACAGCGAGCCGCTGGGCCCGCCCGAGGACACAAAACTTCTCGGCAAGTTGCTGAAGCGCTCGGAAAAGAGCCTCAGGAAAGCCTGTCTCGCCGAGGCAGCCGAACTGTTCGGCGACAGCCCCAAGCACGCGACGAAAAAGCTCGCCCGCAAGGCACGCGACGATCTCGCCGGCGCCTCGTCCGCGGATGATCTTGCCGCCTCTGCCGGCTGATGGGCGGCGGACCTCGGCCGGTCTAAGCGGGTAGCGGCCGCCGGCCTTTCGCTGGGGAAGGCTGATCCTTCATCCGCGCCCCGGCATCGCGTGGATGCGGCCCGATCGGCATGATCGCCTCGAATGGCGTGGCGCCAAAGGCAAAGGTCCATTTGTAGCCGATCAACCCGTCCTCGGGCGTGGTGTGCTGGTCGTGATGGGCCAGCAGTCTCGCCCGGTCGGCCAGTTCCTCGGCCTCGCGCCGCACCATCTCCGCCGTCTCCGGACGCATCCGCCTGGAGAAGCTGACGAAGGTCGCCTCCTTCTCGATATGGGTGATGGCCCAGCCGATGAAATTCTTGTTGGTCATCTCGAACAGCGGCCTGAGCGGCCCCTCGAAATTCCACTGGATCGGGGTTTCGACCAGCAGTTTCGCCGACAGGCCACGGCCAAGCCCGATCAGGCCTAGTTGCTCGAGGTCGCGCAGATAGAGGAACATCGAGGCCTCGCTCAGGCCTTGCGAGCGCATGATGCCTTCAGGCGTGAATTTTTCCGACAGCATGACGAAGACGAACAGCAGTGCCGGCCGGCCAGCGAGCCGGCGCTCGATCTCGGGCGCGATGTGGTTGACCGGCCCCGGCCCGCGGTTCATCGAGCCGAGCACGTTTTCCAGTTCGACGCCGGCGGCGGCGCAGATCTCCACCAGCCGGTCGAGCTTGCAGTTCTTCTCATGGAAGATGCGCTTCACCGTCGGCTCGGAAACGCCCATCCGTTCGCCGAGCTCACGATAGGTGACACCCTTGGCCTTCAGTGTCCGCTTCAGCGCCTCGAAGATTGGGCCGTTCATGGGATGCGCCTCTTGCCGGCGGTTTCGTATCGATATTCGATACTAGCTTCAATCCGCCTTCCCGAGAAGTATCGAAAATCCTAGCTGTTCACCGACATCACAGGAGAGCAGCCATGAACATTGTCGTCACTTCCGCCGTCATCGCCTCCATCGGCATTGCCGCCGCCCAGGCCGCCCAGGCCGACGAGCTCTGGCGCGCAACGGGCCTCGAACAGCCTGAATCGGCGCTGTTCGACGCCGCCAACGGCCGCATCATCGTTTCCAACATCGTCGGCAATCCGGACGACGCCGACGGCAACGGCTATCTCAGCCTGCTGTCAATGGATGGCAAGATGGTGAGCCAGCACTGGACCGACGGCATGGACGCGCCCAAGGGCATGGCGATATCGGGCGGCAAGCTCTATGTCGCCGACATCACCAAAATCCGTGTCGTCGACCTCGCCAGCGGCAAGCTCATCGCCAGCATCGTGGTCCCGAATGCCGTTTTCCTGAACGACATGACGTCGGATCGGTCCGGCAAGGTCTACGTCACCGACATGCTGGCCGACACGATCTACCGCATCGACGGCGACAGGCCGGAGCTGTTCGTCAAGGATCCGCTGCTCGCCTCGCCCAACGGCGTCTTCGCCGATGGCGAGAGGCTGATCGTGGCCTCCTGGGGCAAGGGCATCAAGGCCGACTTCAGCACGGCCGAGCCGGGCGGGCTGCTGGCGGTCGACATCGCCAGCAAGGCGGTGACGCCGCTGGCGGGCGCCCAAAACTTCGCCGACCTCGACGGCGTCATCGCCATTGGCGGCACCATCTATGCGACGGCCTACATGACCGGCACGCTCTACCGATACCGGACCGGCGGCGGGCCGGAAGCGGTGGCGCATTTCAAGCCGGGCAGCGCCGATATCGGCACCGACGGCAAGTCGATCCTCTACATGCCGCTGATGAACGAAGGCGAGGTCGCGGCGCTCAAGATCGAATGAGCGCCGTGACGAACGGCCCGGGGTGCCGGTCAGACCCGCAGCAATGTCTTGATGGCGCGCCGCTCGTCCATCGCTTTGTAGCCTTCGGCCACCTGTTCGAGCGGAAGGACCAGGTCGAACACCTTGCCGGGATTGATCTTGCCTTCGGTGACGAGGGCTATCAGTTCGGGCAAATAGCGGCGCACCGGTGCCGGGCCGCCATGCAGGTGCACATGGGCGAAGAACAGCTGTTGCCCATCCAGTTGCACCTGGTGGGGTACGCCGACATAGGAGACGTAACCGCCCCTGCGGGTCGAACCGATCGCCTGCTTCATCGATTCCTGCGTGCCGACGCATTCCAGCACGGAGTCGGCGCCGATGCCGCCGGTCATGTCCAGAATGCGGGCGACGCCTTCCTCGCCGCGCTCGGTGACGATGTCGGTTGCACCGAACTCCAAGGCGAGCTTCTGGCGCGGCTCGTGCCGGCTCATGACGATGATGCGCTCGGCGCCCATCTGTTTGGCGGAAAGCGCGGCAAGCAGGCCGACCGCGCCATCCCCGACCACCGCGACCGTCGACCCTGCCTTTACGTTGGCGGCGTCGGCGGCAAACCAGCCGGTGCCCAGCACGTCGGAGGTGGCGAGCAGGCTCGGGATCATGTCGGCCGAGGGCTGACCGGACAGGGCCACCAAAGTGCCGTCGGCCAGCGGCACGCGCAGGAACGGCGACTGGGCCCGGTCATGAAGGTACGGTGCTGGCATGACGACTGGTAGCCATTGCGGCAGTTGGGGCAGGTGTTGTCGGAGGTCGCGAACGATCCGACCACGAACTGGCCGGGGCGGATGGCGCGGACCGCGCTGCCGACCTCCTCCACCACACCGCAATATTCGTGGCCCATATGGGCGGGCTCCGCGATCGGCTGCAGGCCGCGATAGGGCCAGAGATCCGATCCGCAGACGCAGGTCGCCGACAGCCGCACGATGGCGTCGGTGGGCAGCAGGATTTCGGGATCGGCCACTTCCTCGCAACGGATGTCGCCGGGGCTGTAAAGAACGGTGCCTCGCATGGGAACGTCTCCTATGAGTTGCTTTCGATTGCGTATGTCAGCGAATGGGCTCGATTCGCAGCGGGAAATTCCCGCGTGCCAGCAGAGGCTCGAAGCCGCCGTCGAAGCGCCCGAGCCGGATCAGCCCGGTGGACCAGCGGTAGCCGGCATAAAACAGCGCCAGATTGCCCCAGGGCGCGAAGTAGCAAAGGTCGCCGGGTCGTTCGTTGCCGAAGGGACCGCTGCCTTGCACGGTGAGCTTGCGCGGGAGATAGGCGATCTTCTCGTTGCCGGCGTAGTTGTCGATCGTCAGATCCAGCGGCAGCATGGAGTAGAAATCCCGTGCCGAGGGATTGTCATACAGCGTGGCCGTCATCGTCTGCCTGTTGAAGCTTATCCTGATCTTCATGTCCGTGGACTCCTGGCTTGCCGGGCCGGCGCCTTGCTGCCCGAAAGCCTGTCCGGGCAGGACCGCCGCCTGCGCGAGCGCGACCCGGAGCAGTGTGCGTCGGCTGAGCTGTCGTTTTGTCATGATTGGCGGCTCGTGGGTGTCGAGGTCGCCGCGGCGACGGCAAATAGCGTCGAGCCGAGGAGAAGCAGCGCCGCGAGCGCGAAGGGGCTCCACCAGCCGGCGGTGTCGAACAGCAAGCCGCCGGCGAACGCGCCGAAGGTGATGGCAAACTGAATCAGCGCGACCTGCAAGCCTCCACCTGCCTCGAGATCGTCGGGGATGACCTTGGCCATCCAGGTGCTCCAGGCCACCGGAATGGGCGAGGTGAACAATCCCCACAACAAGAGCAGGACCGCGGCCGCGACCGCGACGGGCCCAAGCGCGATCAAGAGCAGCGCGATGACCGAAAGCATGGCCGGCAGGCCAATCAGCACGGCGCCCAGATGCGAGCGCAGGACGAAACCGACGAGGGACGTGCCGACGAGGCCCGCCAGCCCGAGCCCGAGCAGGACCATCGACAGCGTATTCACGTCGAGGCCGGTGATGCCTTCGAGGAACGGGCGCAAATAGGTAGAAAGCGAGAACTGGCCCATGAAGGCGAGCGTGGTCGCCGCCATGCCGATGGCGAAGGCGCGATTGCCGAGAAGGCCGACCATGCGGCCGGCCGAGACGGGGTCCTCGGCGGGCATGCTGGGCAGGACGGCGAGTTGCCAGACGATGGCGGTGAGCCCGATCGGCACCACGATGAAGAAGGCGCTGCGCCATCCGATCAGGCCGCCGAGAAAACTTCCAAGCGGCGCCGCGACGACCGTCGCGAACGCCGTCCCGCCCTGCAGCATGGCGATCGCCCTGGGCAGATCGTCACGCGAGACGATGCGGGCCAGAATGGCTGTCGACAGTGACCAGAAGCCGCCAATCGAAACGCCGATTAGGGCCCGGCCAAACATGAACACAGGATAGGTGGGTGCAAAAGTGATCGCCAGTCCGGAGACCACCAGCACGACGGTATAGAGAAGAACGACCGTGCGCCGGTCCAGCTTCGAGAGCAAGGCGTTGCCGAACAGGCTGGTGACGACGGCGAAGAATCCAGACACGGAGATCGCCTGACCGGCCTGGCCCTCGGTGATGGCCAGGTCCCTGGCGAGGGGCGTGAGCAGGCTGACGGGCATAAACTCCGAGACCACCAGAACGAAGGTGAGCAGGGAAAGACAGATCACCGCGCCCCAGGCGCTTGGTGTCTCGACCAGTTGGCTGTCGTAGGTGGCTTCCATGCGCTTTGGCCCGCCGAGGGCCCTCCGACGATTTCGTTGGCGCGTATATAAACAGCCGCGACTGCCTCGATTAGTCGTTGCAATTCGCATGGACTTATCCATCTTGGATATGAATAGGCGGATTTGAGGTCATGAACCGCGACGATCTGAACGACATGCTCTGGTTCCTGGCGGTGGCCGAAGAGCGCAGTTTCACCAAGGCGGCGGCCAGACTTGGAACGTCGCAGCCGACGCTCAGCCAAACCATCAAACAGCTCGAGGCGCGGCTCGGCCTGCGGCTTTTGACGCGGACCACCCGCCATGTGTCGCCGACCGAAGTCGGAGAGAGGCTGCTGCGGGCATTGGCGCCGCGCATCCAGGACATGGAGAGCGACATCGACGCGCTGATGGCGTTTCGCGACAAGCCTTCGGGCACGGTGCGGATCACGCTTTCCGACCATGCGCTGGACTGGATGGTCTGGCCGAAGCTGAAACCGGTGCTGCGGCATTACCGCGACATCCATGTCGAACTGAATATCGACAACGGCTTCCGCAACATCGTCGAGGAGCGGTTCGATGCCGGCGTGCGGCTTGGGGAAAGTGTCGACAAGGACATGATCGCCATTCGCATCAGCCCCGACTGGCGGCTGGTCGTCGTCGCATCCCCCGACTACCTCGCTCGGCATCCGGCGCCCGGTACGCCTCAGGACCTCGTCCAGCATGATTGCATCAACCACCGCCAGTCGCGGTCGGGCGGCCTTTACGCATGGGAATTCGCCAGGGACGGGCGAGAGCTGAGAGTGCGCGTCGACGGACAGCTGACCTTCAATTCGTCGGTCGCGATGATCGACGCGACGTTGAGCGGATTTGGAATCGGCTACGTGCCGGAGAATTTGGTGGCCGACGACATCCGGTCGGGCCGGCTGGTGCTGATGCTCGATGAATGGTGCCCGCTATTCCCCGGCTATTATCTCTATTATCCGACCCGGCGGCAGAACTCGCCTGCCTTCGCGGTGATCGCCAATGCGTTGCGCCACACGGACGCCTAGACAGACATGACCATGATCGCTCCCCGTCCGCTCGCGCGAGAGGAGCTGCCGGACGATACGGCCGCGCTCGCCCGGTTTCTCCTAGGCAAGCTGGTGGTGCGCGACTTGCCCGAAGGCAGGGTCAGCGGCCGCATCGTCGAGACGGAAGCCTATGTCGTCGGTGATGCGGCCGGGCACGGCTTTCGAGGGATGACGCGGCGCAACCGGTCGCTGTTTCTCGAAGCCGGGCACGCCTATGTCTACCTCGCCTATGGCACCTCCTTCATGCTGAATGTCTCGAGCGAGACGAAAGGGGTCGGAACCGGCGTGCTGATCCGGGCGCTGGAACCGCTGGAAGGCGTCGCGATCATGCGGCTGAACCGAGGCGTCGAGCGCCTGCGCGACCTGGCGCGCGGTCCCGGAAGGCTGGCCGCGGCGTTGCGGATCGATCGTTCGCTCGACGGGATCGACCTGTGCCGGGAAGGCCCGCTGTGGCTCGCCCACGATGAATGTGAGCCCGGCGCGATCGGACAGGGGATCAGGATCGGCATTTCGAAGGACGCCGACCGGCTGCTGCGGTTCTACGTCAGGGAAAGTCCGTTCGTCAGCGGCCCGGCATCGCTCAATCGTTGAGAGAGGGCTGCTCCGCCTCTTGTCTCCCCGCCAATTGGCCCCGCGCGTCGCGGATCGACGCGGCATAGGTCACCAGCGGCGGCTTGACGCCGTGGTTGATCAGCATGCGCCGGATCTGCGGCGAGGCGCCCGAAATGATGAAGCGCACGCCGGCGCGCCCCGCCTTGTGGGCCGCGCTTTCGATGACATTGGCCGCCGTCGAATCGAAAAGCGGCACGGCCGAACAGTCGAGCACGAAGTTGCGGCGCTGGTCGGCGATGCGGTCGAGCACGCTGCCGACAGTGGACGCGGCACCGAAGAAGAAGGCGCCCGAGATGCGGTAGACGACGGTGTCGGCGTCGCTTGCCTCCGCGGAATCATAGGCGCCGGCGCCGCCGACGCTGTCGGCGACATCGTCCTGCGCCAGGTCCGCCTCGACCGCGACGGACTTGGCCATGCGGTCGATGAACAGGATCGAGCCGAGCGCGAAGCCGACGACGATGCCTTCGGTGAGGTCGCGGAAGACGACGATGAGGAAGGTCGCCATCAGCACCAGCGCATCGCCGCGCGATGCCCTGAGCAGCGTGGCGAAGGCTTGTTTCTCGACCATGTTCCAGCAGACCACCGCCAGGACGCCGGCAAGGGCCGCGAGCGGGATGTAGCTGGCAAGCGGCGCCGCCACCAGCATCAGCACCAGCAGGATTCCCGAATGGACCATGCCCGAGACCGGACCGTGCGCGCCGGCTCGCACATTGGTGGCGGTGCGGGCGATGGTGCCGGTGGCGCAGATGCCGCCGAACAAAGCGGACGCGACATTGGCGAAGCCCTGCGCCACCAACTCGCAATTCGAGCGGTGCCGCCGGCCCGTCATGCCGTCTGCGACGACGGCCGACAGCAGCGATTCGATGGCGCCGAGCAGCGCGAAGGCGATGGCGTCCGGCAAGACGTCGAGCATCCTGCCGAAGCTGACGGGTGGCATGCCAGGCCATTGCAGGCTGCGCGGAATGCCGCCATAGCGCGTGCCGATCGTCTCGGCCGGCAACGCCAACAGCGCCACGACCAGCGAGGCGAGCCCGATGGCGATCAACATAGCCGGCCATTTCGGCCGCCAGCGCTTCAGCAAGACGATGGTCGCGATGGTCAGTGCCGCCACGCCGGTCGCCGCGAGGTTGGTCGTGCCGGCTGCTTCGCCAAGCGCGATCAGCTTGGGCACGAACGGTCCGGGCTCCCTGCCCGGCAAGGTCAGCCCGAACAATTCGACGATCTGGCCGGAGAAGATGATGACGGCAATGCCGGCGGTGAAGCCGACGGTGACCGGATAGGGAATGAACTTGATGTAGGTGCCGAGCCGGAGATAGCCGATGGCAATGAGGAACACACCGGCCATCATCGTCGCCAGCAGCAGGCCGTCGAGGCCGACGCGCGCCACCGTCGCCGCCACCAGCACGATGAAGGCGCCGGCCGGGCCGCCGATCTGGAAGCGGCTGCCGCCCAAGGCCGAGATGATGAAGCCGCCGACGATGGAAGTGTAGAGGCCACGCTCCGGCGTCACGCCCGAAGCGATCGCGATCGCCATCGACAGCGGCAGCGCGACGATGGCGACAGTCAGCCCGGCGATGACATCCGCCTTGAAATGCGGCAGCCGGTAGCCCTCCCGCCAGACCGTCACCAGCTTCGGCGTGAACAGCTCGGAGAATGTCGGCTTCACCGCCTGATGCACTGCCTGACGCGATTGATCCATGGACTGCCCCTGCAAAAGCGGCGGGATCGTCGGCAGGACTGTCGGCGGTCGCCGTCGCGACTTATTCCGGCCCGGCCTTGGGTTCCGGCGGCATGGCGGCCTTGAGGCGCACGCCCCTGCCGCCGCGCTCGCTGGCCTGGTTCTCGCCGATCAGTTCCACCCCGGCTTCGTCGAGAGCCTGGATGACCTTCATCAGCGTATCGACCACGCCCCTGACCACGCCGCCGCTCGCCTCCATGCGCTGGATGGTGGGAAGCGAGACGCCGGCGCGCTCGGCGAGCGTCCTCTGGTCGATGCCGGCCAGCGCCCTTGCAGCGCGCATCTGCGCGGCAGTGATCATCGGCCGGAATCCCCGTCTGAGCCTGCTAGCGTAACGTATAATACCGTCATTATCATGTTTCAAGCATCATCATATCGGTTTTAGACGTAACCACACCTGATGCCCATTTTCTTCGATACCTGCCAGGGATTTCAGGTAGGGTGGCATGCATCAGACGCAGGGGGTACGCGGGTGAACGTTTTCAAGACCATGGTAATATCGGCAGGCTTGCTGTCGACGGTTCTGATACTGACGGGCTGCGGAGGGCACCTCATCAACAGGTTGATCTGACTCAGTCAGGCTCCTCGCTCACCGCCTTGCGCCGTTGCAGAAGCCTCGCCACCAACCAGCATAGCATCGCCCAGGCGAAGCCGGCACACCAGCCCGCCAGCACATCCGAGGGCCAGTGGACGCCGAGATAGATGCGGCTGACGCCGACCAGCACTGTCGTCAGCACCGCCAGGAACAACACGTAGACCTTGGTTGTCCGGCCCGGCAGGAAGCGCGCCGCCAGCGAACCGAGCGTGAGGTAGGTCACCGCCGACAGCATGGCATGGCCGCTCGGGAAGGAAAGCGACGTCTCGTTGACGAGATGCGAAACCAGTTCCGGGCGCGGCCGGTCGACGCCGACTTTCAGCAGGCTCGACAGCACCTGGCCGCCCGCCACGGCAACGAACATGAGAAGCGCCGTCGCCGGGCGGCGGATCAACAGCAGATAGATGATCGTCGCCGCCGTGATCAGCACCAGAACACTGGAGCTGCCGAGGCTGGTGATGTCGCGCATCGCGCCTTCCAGCCATGGCGGACCGATCGGGATCGCCGGTTGACCGGCCTGGCGGAATGCAAGCAGGATTTCGGTATCGAAGGCGTGCGGCGTGGTGGCCCGTGCCACCTCCATCAATTCCTCGAACGCCCACAGCCCACCGGCGATGACCAGGCCGGCCAGCAGCACCGGGAATTCGACCCGATTGAGCAGAGCTTTCGCGGCGTTCTTCATCGGCACCGTTACATCCGCCCTTGCAGATAGGGCCCAAGCGTGATCAGCGCCACGGCCGCGATTGCCAGCGCGATGCCGGCCGCCTGCAACGCGTTGACGCGCTCGCCGAAGAACACCAGCGCAACGACATTGACCGAAACCAGCTGGATCACCGCCGAGAGGCTGAACGATACCGACATGCCGAACTCGCGGATCAACCGCAGCATGATCAGATTGCCCAGCGAATAGAGCGCCAGCGTCAGCAGGATCTTGCCGAGGCTGGGCGCCAGCCCCCATTGCTTGGCGGCGGTCGCCGCCAGGAGGAAGATCACCGTCGAAAAGCCGAGCTGCAGAAGTCCCGAAAAACTCAACGTCCCGTCCCCCTCGAAGCGCCTTTTGCCTGATATCGCCGACCTTGTTTCCGAAGCGTGCCGGAACGTCAAGCGACGTCGTTCAAACGAGGGTCTTGGCAACGGCGAGACTGAAGCTCAATGTGCCGGAATCGCCCAGCCTGTCGATAGAGGGGCGGTCAGGGGTTCATGATTCGTATTTTTCAGAACTTGGCGCGGCGCTGGAGCGAGCTTTCCCTTGCCCTGCAATTCGTCGTTGCCGGCGGTTTTGGGCTGCTGGTCGTCATGGTGATCGTCGGGACTTGGGTGACGACGCAGATCCGGGACGGCGTCACTCGCAATTCGGCCGCCACGACGGCGCTCTATGTCGACAGCGTGATTGCGCCGCTGCTGCCCGACCTGCGCAAGAGCGAGGAGCTCAGCGCATCCGTCAAGCAGGCGCTCGACGAGACGCTCGGCCAGGGCGCGCTCGGCAAACGCCTGGCATCCTTCAGGCTCTGGCGCCGCGACGGCACGATCCTCTATGCGAAGGACTCGGCTTTGACGGGTCGCCGCTTCGACCTGAACGACAATCTGCGTTCTGCCTTCCAGGGCAGCGTCGTTGCCCAGTTCGATACGTTCGACGAGAACGAAGACAAGGAGCGGGCCGCGGGTGTGCCGTTGCTCGAGATCTACAATCCAGTGCGCGAGCCCTGGTCCGGCGAAGTGGTCGCCGTCACCGAATTCTACGAGGTCGCCAGCGATTTCAAGGCTACCCTGGCTTCCGCCCTGCTGTCGAGCTGGCTGGTCGTGGCCGGGACCACCTTGACGGCATTTCTGCTTCTGTCGGGCATCGTCCTGCGCGGCAGCCGCATTATCGACGATCAGCGCGGGGCGCTGCGCCGCCAGGTGTCCGAGCTGCAGGGCCTGGTGACACAGAACAGCGCCTTGCGGCATCGTGTGCAGCGGGCGTCCCGCCGCGCCACCGCGCTCAACGAAAGATATCTGCGCCGGATCGGCGCCGACCTGCATGACGGCCCTGCCCAGCTCGTGGCGCTGGCCGCGCTGCGCATGGACAGTCCGGTGTTTACCGGCGACGGGCATGGCAGCGAAGGCCGCTCGACCGAAATCGCCATGATCCGCAAGACACTGGAGGATGCGATGCGCGAGATACGCGGCATCTGCACCGGCCTGGTCCTGCCGCAGATAGAAACGGCGGCGGCGGCGGACGTGCTGCGGCTGGCCGTCGAGGAGCATGAGCGCCGGACGGGCACATCGGTGACGCTTACGATGCCGAGACATTTGCCGGAGCCCGGCGCTTCTGAGAAGATCAGCATCTATCGTTTCGTGCAGGAGGGGCTGAACAATGCCTACCGCCACGGACGGGGCAAGGATCAGGCGGTGCGTGCAGGCATGAAAAATGGTAGGCTTTTCGTTGAAGTATCGGACGGCGGACCGGGCTTCGATCCGGCGCGGGCCGAGGGGTTGGGCCTTGCCGGCCTCAGGGAGCGGGTTGAAAGCATTGGCGGCCAATTCGAAACACTCACAGGGCCGAAAGGCACGAAGCTGGTGATCCGTCTTTCGGTCGAGGAGCAAGCATGATCGGCGCCATCCGCATTGCCATTGTCGACGATCATCCGCTGTTCCGCGAAGGCGTGACGCGCAGCCTGTCGGAGATCGGCGGCTTCGAGATGGTCGGCGAAGGTGCGACCGCGCAGGACGCGGAGCGCATCGCCTCGACCATGCAGCCCGACATATTGCTCATCGACATTTCAATGCCGGGCGGCGGCCTGGCCGCGGTTGCCAGCATCCTTGCCGACCATCCCGCCCAGAAGATCGTCATGCTGACCGTTTCAGAGGCGAATGCCGATGTGACCAAGGCCTTGAACGCCGGGGTGCTCGGCTATGTCCTCAAAGGCGTCGGATCGCGTGCGCTTGCCGATATCCTGCGCAACGTGGCGGCCGGCGAAAGCTATCTTTCGCCGATGCTGTCGGCCCGGCTGCTTTCCGACGTGCAGTCCTTGCAGCCCGCCAACGGCGTGGCGGACCGGCTGCGGCAACTCACCGGCCGGCAGACCGAAATCCTGCGGCTGGTGGCGGAGGGACTGAGCAACAAGGAAGTCGCCTTACGCCTGGAGCTGCAGGAGAAGACCGTCAAGCACCACATGACGGGGGTGCTGTCGAAACTCAACGTGCGAAATCGTACTGAAGCGGCCCTCATCATGCGCGAGTTTCGCGACCGCGACAGGGACCGTTCGTAGCCATCGTGGAACGCCGCGAAACGAGGTCACCTCCGCCGGGGGGCGGCGGAGGTGACGTGTGAAACTGGTCATTGCCTGTTGACCAGCTTCACAAGGCGAAATTCATAGGGCCGAAATTCAAAGGGTCGAAATTCATAGCGCCTTGAGACGGCTGGCGTCGGCCGGTGTGGCACGGCGATCGATGATCGTGCGGCCGAGCTTATCCTTCATGCTGAAACGGCCGTTCTCGATTTTTTCCGTCAAGCCATCCGGGTGCTGAACTGTAATCTTGTTGCCATCCACGTCGACCGTGTCGCCGGTCGTGGCGTTGACATGGCTTGTGCTCTGGTTGCCCTGGCCCTTACCCTTTCCGCTATTCCCGCCGCCGCTGTTACCGCTATTGCCGTTGCCGCTGTTTCCTCCATTGCCGCTGTTGCCGCCACCGCCACCGCTGTTACCGCCACCGCCATTCCCACCGTTGCCGCCACCGCCGTTGCCACCCTTGTCGGCATGTGCGGTCGCGGCATCGATTCCAGGCACGAAGCCATGGAAGACGATTCCATAGGGAGCGATGGTCAGCGCCAGGACGGCCGCCGATCTGAGAGCCAGACGGCAACAACGGGCCGTGATCGATCCACGCATACTGATCTCCGTCGATTGAGCCGGCGCGCCCACCCCAACGTTGCAGTGCAACAACATCGCCGAAAGACGTGGTGACCGGAAGCGACCTCCGACCGTTGCGTTTGTCCCCCAGGACCTTTGCAGGCGCAAGCTTGGACCAAAGTCCCAGGCGAGGCGTGAAAAATCGGTCTCGTGGGCGAGCGGCAGCGGAGATACCATGTCACGAAAATGTGATCAGCCTGACGTAAGGCGGTCGAACAGGCAACAAGCTCCAGCCAAACCAAGCCAGAGGTTCCCATGACCGAACATCGCTCCCCCGACGCCCGATTCCGCACCAGCCTGCTCGAGGAAAACGAAGGCCCGGCCAACAATCCCAGCGAGAACCGCACCATGGGCGAGATCATCGCTGCGCGGTTCTCGCGCCGTGGCTTCCTCAAGGGTTCGCTTGCCGTTTCGGCGATCGCCGCCACCGTCAGCCCGCTGGCCATGATCGCCGCCGACGATGCCCGCGCCGCGGAAGGCTCAGCGTTCAAATTCGACGAGCTGGAGGCCGGTATCGACGATAAGCACCACGTCGCGCCGGGCTACGACGCCGACGTTTTGCTGCGCTGGGGCGATCCGCTGTTTGCCGATTCGCCGGAATTCGACCCGACGAAGCAGTCGGCGCAAGCCCAGGCCAAGCAGTTCGGCTACAACAACGACTATGTCGGTTACATCCCGCTCGATGGCTCGGCCGAGCATGGCTTGCTGGTGGTCAACCACGAATACACCAACCCGCATCTGATGTTCCCAGGCATCGTCAAGATTGTCGAGAAGGACGGCAAGAAGTCGGCCGAGGTGGCGCCGCTCTCGAAAGAGCAGGTCGATGTCGAGATGGCCGCCCATGGCGGCACCATCGTCGAGATCCGCAAGGATGGCGGCAAATGGCGGGTAATTCGCGACGGCAAGCTCAACCGCCGCATCACCGCCAACACCGAGATGGCGCTGTCGGGCCCGGTTGCCGGCCATGACCGCGTCAAGACCAATGCCGACCCGTCCGGCGTCAAGGTGTTCGGCACCATCAACAATTGCGCCGGCGGGGTCACGCCCTGGGGCACGTATGTGATGTCCGAGGAGAACATCCATGGCTATTTCTCCGGCGAGCTGCCGGAGGGCCACAAGGAGGCCGCCAACTACAAGCGCCTCGGCATTCCGGAAGGCGCCTATGAATGGGGCGCGCACTATGACCGCTTCAGCCTGGCCAAGGAGCCGAACGAGCCCAACCGCTTCGGCTGGATCGTCGAGGTCGATGTCAACGACCCGGCCTCGGTGCCGCGCAAGCGCACCGCCATGGGCCGCTTCAAGCATGAGGGCGCCGAATCGATCGTCGCCAAGGATGGTCGAGTGGTCTTCTATCTCGGCGACGACGAGCGCTTCGACTATGTCTACAAGTTCGTCACCAAGGGCATGTTCAACGCCGGCGACCGCGCGGCCAACAAGGATCTGCTCGACGACGGCACGCTGCATGTCGCCAAATTCGCGGAGGACGGCTCGGTCGAATGGATGCCGATCGTGTTCGGCCAAGGGCCGCTGACGGCGGAAAACGGTTTTGCCGGCCAGGCCGACGTGCTGATCGAGACACGTCGCGCCGCCGACCTCCTTGGCGCCACCAAGATGGACCGGCCCGAAGACATCCAGCCCAATGCCAGCAACGGCAAGGTCTATGTCATGCTGACCAACAATTCCAAGCGCAAGGCCGATCAGGTCGACGCCGCCAACCCGCGTGCCGAAAACGCCTTCGGCCACATCATCGAAATCGTCGAGGACGAGGGCGATTTCGCCGCCGCCAAAGGCAAGTGGGAAGTGCTGCTGAAATGCGGCGACCCGTCGGTGGCCGCCGTCGGCGCCACCTTCTCCACCGCGACGACGGCCCATGGCTGGTTCGGCATGCCCGACAATTGCGCGGTCGATTCGGCCGGGCGCCTGTGGGTCGCCACCGATGGCCAGGGCCCGAAGGCCACCGGCCGCACGGACGGCCTGTGGGCGGTGGACACGGAAGGATCGGCGCGGGCGACCTCGAAGCTGTTCTTCCGCGTGCCGATCGGCGCCGAAATGTGCGGCCCGCTGTTTGCGCCGGACGACCAGACCGCCTTTGTCGCCGTCCAGCATCCGGGTGACGGCGGCGAGGATTGGGAAGCGTTCGGCCGGCCCTCCTATTATGAGGACCTGTCGACCCGCTGGCCCGATTTCAGGCCCGACATGCCGGTGCGGCCGGCGGTGGTCGCCATCACCAAACAGGGTGGCGGCAAGATCGCCGTCTGAGGTCGGGCGAGACAAAAATGAGAGGGGCTCCGGCGATCCGGGGCCTCTCTTTTGTGCGATATCATATTCAAGCCTCGGGAAAGATTGGCAATTTACACGTGGCGCCCTAGATCGTGATCAGGAGATCATCGCCATGCCCAAGTCGATCTACGACCGTGGCCTGCTCAAACCTGACGAAGTGGCCACCTTGCAACGTGTCTTCGACGAGGCCTGCCGCCGACGGCAAGCGCATCCCGAATCCGTCGAGGCGCGTGAATTGGCGCTCACCTTGCTGGCCCTCTACAATGCCGGCATGGTCGACGAGGAGATGCTGACCGAGGCTGTCGGTTTCCGGCGGCTGGAGCCGAAATCGGCGTGACGCCGACGGCAAATGTTGTCCTATGCGGTCGCTCAGCGTGAGGCGCCGGAGGGGCGGGATGAGCCGGCGATCCGCGCAGCTATCGCCTTGGCCAATATGCCGGCATTGGCAAAGCAGCCGCGGATGCTCGGCCGCATGCCGGTGAACCACAGGCCGGGCAGTTTCGGATCGGCCTGGCCCCCGTTGAAGAGCGGAACGCCCTTCTCGTCGAGCACGCCGAGATTGCCGACCATCCGCTCCAGCCCGGTGCGGTAGCCCGTCGCGGCAATGACGATGTCGGGAGCGATCAGGCTGCCATTGGCCAGGATGACGCCGTCGCGGGTGAACTCCCGTACCCCGGGCACCACCACGATCCTGCCCGATTTGATGGCATCGACGGCGCCATCGTCGGCGGCGATCGCGGTATAGTCCGAGGTCAGGCGGCTGGCGCCGCCCGCGGGCGCGGGCGGCACGCCGAATTTGGTGAGATCGCCGAACACCAGGCGCTGCGTCACCGCCATCACCGCATCGGCGACGCGCAGCGGCAGGCGCGCCATGAGCGGCGAGAGGCGGTGCACGGCGATCTTGCCGACGCGCTTGGGCAAAAGGGCGGGGCCGTTGCGGGCCGACAGCCAGACAGCGGCGGTATCGACACCGGCCAGATGATTGAGTGCGTCGAAGCCCGAATTGCCGGCGCCCACAACCAGCACCTTCTTGCCCGCATAGGCCTGGGCATCGCCAAAATCCGCCGAGTGGATGATCCGGCCCGCGAACGCCTGCATGCCCGTCCACTGCGGCGTGAAGGGTTCCCGGTCGCGGCCGGTGGCCACAACGACATGGCGCGCCAGGCGCGAGCCGGCGCTGGTGCGCACGACCCAGTGATCGCCCCTGAACGTGATGGACTCGACGGAAACGCCAAACTCCACCGGCAAACGGTTCGCCTCATGGAAATCGTTCATATGGCGGATGACGACGTCCCGGTGCGGAAAGGCAGGGGTGCCCTTGGGATAGGCAAGGCCGGGCAGCGCCGAGAGATCGCGGTGGGTGTTGAGGTGCAGCTGCTCGTGACGCCGGCGCCAGGGCTCGGCCAGCCGGCTTTCCTTCTCCAGGATCGCCGTCGCCACGCCGGCCTTCATCAAGGCCCTCGCGACGGCCAGCCCGGCGGCGCCGGCGCCAATGACGATCGCCGGCTCGACCGTCACCGCCTGCTCCACCATCGATCTGCTTGTCGTATCAGCCATTCACTCTCGAACCCCATTCGCCCTCGCGGCAGCCCCTGAAGGCTCGCAGGCCGCTGTAACAGTTTGATCGCGCGCAGGACCCGAACGGCAACTCGATGCCGATTTTCGATGGTCCCACGCTGAGGCGGCTTCGCTTCCGGAGCATTCCGCCGCCCGTCGGAAACAGCCGGTCGCGCACCGCGTCAAAACCACGACATGGAGCGCATTACCCGCTTCCGTCCGAATACATCCAGCCCTATATGGCATATCGGCGGCATCGGCGATAATCAGGTCGCGGCAAAGTGATTGATTCGAGGTCCGGGGGCTGGCGGATCTCGTCACGGACGCGGGCATTCGAAACTGGCAACCCGATTTCGGCTACCCTGCGAAAAATCAAGACGCCGTGGCGCGTCTTGCGTGTCGTCGGACACGTCGCGCCATGGACGGCACGCGGAATCTCGACCATGCCCTCCTTGCGGATCTATTTCGACAACCTCCTTGAGGGAGCCTCGCCCAAGGTCGAGCGCCGGGCGCTGACGCATGTCGAACGGCTGGCGCTGGTGCGCCGCCATGGCGACTTCTCGCTCGCCTATTCCACCGCCGTGCAAAGCAAGCTTTCCTATTTTGGCGATGCCGACGGTTACATCGCCTTCGGCACCAAGATGAGGCATCATTTCGCGCTCGGCGATCCGGTGGCGGCGCCGGATCGGCGGCCCGATTACATCAGGCGCTTCGTCGAGAGCGCTGGCGGCCCGTGGTTCGTGCAGATCGGCGAACAGACCGCCCAGGTCCTTGCCGGCCTTGGCTACAAGATCAACCGGCTGGGCATCGACACGCGCCTCGCTCTGCCCGACCATGATTTTTCCGGCAAGCGCAACGAAACGGTGCGTTATTCCGAGCGCTGGCTGCTGAAGAAGGGCTTTTCGTTCGAGGAGGACAAACGCACGATCCATCTCGACGAGATCTCCCGGCTGTCTCAAAACTGGCGCGGCGACCGCATCGTCAAACGATGGGAGATGGGTTTCCTCAACCGACCGTTCTACGATCAGCTCGGCACCGATATGCGCCGTTTCGTGCTGCACGGCCCCGACGGCGATCTGGTCGCCCTGCTCGATTTCGATCCGATGTTCGCCGACGGCAAGGTGGTCGGCTACACCACGGCCTTCAAGCGCAAGCATATCGATGCCTCGCCGCATGCCGAGATCGGCCTGACCAAATTCGCCGTCGACCGCTTTCGCGAGGAAGGCATTTCGGTGGTGACGCTCGGCCTGTCGCCGCTGCTCGATGTCGGCCCGAGCGGATTTGCCGAAAGCGAGTTCTGGCGCAACGCCTTCCAGCGCGCCTACGACTCGCCCTGGGTCAACCGCCGCAGGTTCAACCTGCAGGGGCAGGCGGCATTCAAGCGCCGCTTCCACGGCGCCGAGGAGCCGGTCTACATCGCCTTTCGCGAGGGGACCTACATCGAGATGCTGGGATTGCTGCGGCTGGTCAAGGCCATTTGAGGCCTCTCTCACGACCTTAGGGCCGCGTCAGTTCCTCAGCCGGTAGCCGGTCCGGAAGATCCAGGCGACGATCGCGATGCAGACGGCCAGGAACACCAGCGTCATGCCGAGGCTGACGACCACCGAGACATCGGCCTTGCCGTAGAAACTCCAGCGGAAGCCGCTGATCAGGTAGACCACCGGGTTGAACAGCGTGATCGTCTTCCAGATGCCTGGCAGCATGTGGATCGAATAGAAGCTGCCGCCGAGGAAGGTCAGTGGGGTGATGATCAGCAGCGGCACCAGCTGCAGCTGCTCGAAGCTTTTCGCCCAGATGCCGATGATGAAGCCGAACAGGCTGAAGGTCACCGCCGTCAGGATCAGGAAGGCGAGCATCCAGAACGGATGTTCGATGTGCAGCGGCACGAACAGCGAGGCGGTGGCCAGGATGATCAGGCCGAGGATGATCGACTTGGTCGCGGCGCCGCCGACATAGGCGATGACGATCTCCAGGTAGGAGACCGGCGCCGACAAAAGCTCGTAGATCGAGCCGACGAATTTCGGGAAATAGATGGCAAAAGAGGCGTTGGAGATCGACTGCGTCAACAGCGACAGCATGATCAGTCCCGGCACGATGAAGGCGCCGTAGGCGATGCCGTCGATTTCGGTTATGCGCGAGCCGATGGCCGAGCCGAAGACGACGAAATAGAGCGACGTCGAGATGACTGGCGAGATGATGCTCTGCAGCACGGTGCGGAACGCACGCGCCATCTCGACCCGGTAGATCGCCCAGACCGCGCGAAAATTAGGGGCCGCACGCAGGTTCATGGCTCTTGCCTCAGGAGATTGACGAAGATCTCTTCGAGCGAGCTGTTCTTGGTATCGAGATCGCGGAACTGGATGCCGGCCGCCTCGAGATCCCTGATCAGCGAGGCGACGCCCGGCCGGTCGCTCTGGTTGTCGTATGTGTAGGTGAGTTGCGTGCCATCCGGCGACAGTTCGAGCGCATAGCGCGAGAGCCCGTCGGGCACGCTGCCGAGCGGCGCGCGCAGCTCCAGCCTCATCTCCTTGCGGCCGAGTTTGCGCATCAGTTCGGCCTTGCCCTCGACCAGGATGATCTCGCCGCGGTTGATGACGCCGACGCGGTCGGCCATGGCCTCGGCTTCCTCGATATAGTGCGTGGTAAGGATGATGGTGACGCCGTCCTCGCGCAGCCGCCGGACCATCGCCCACATGTCCTGGCGCAGTTCGACGTCGACGCCGGCGGTCGGTTCGTCGAGGAACAGGATGCGTGGCTCGTGCGACAGCGCCTTGGCGATCATCAGCCGCCGCTTCATGCCGCCCGACAGCGTGATCGCCTTGGCGTCCTTCTTGTCCCACAGCGACAGGTCGCGCAGCACCTTCTCGACGAAGGCCGGGTTGGCCGGCTTGCCGAACAGGCCGCGGCTGTAATTGACGGTCGCCCAGACGCTCTCGAACGCGTCGATGGTGAGTTCCTGCGGCACCAGCCCGATCAGGCTGCGCGCGGCGCGATAGTCCTTGTTGATGTCATGGCCATCGACGGTCACGGTGCCCGAAGAGCGGTTGACGATGCCGCAGACGATCGAGATCAGCGTCGTCTTGCCGGCGCCATTGGGGCCGAGCAGCGCGAAGATCTCGCCGCGCTGGATATCGAGGCTGACTTCCTTGAGCGCGGTGAAGCCGGTGGCGTAGGTCTTGGAGACCCCGGAAATGGACAATATGGAGGGCATGGTTGAAAACGGCTGCCTGAAAGAGGTGACTTGATATAGGCCTGTTGTCGCCCAGTGCAACCGCAAGTCAATGCCCTGCCGCCAGTTCTGGACATCGAAGCGCGGAGCTGGCTGGGATGCGCCGCGTCCATCCGGTAAAATTGTCCTGTGGCGTTCAGCCTCGCGGCAGGAGGCCGCTTTGACCTGACCCCGCTTCGGGCCTATCCTTCGCGAGTATTTACAGCCGGAGCCCGCCATGGACCCGCTCATACTGTCGCGCATGCAGTTCGGCGCGAATATTTCGTTTCATATCCTGTTTCCGACAATCACCATTGCCCTTGGCTGGGTGCTGCTGTTCTTCAAGCTGCGCTACAACGCGACCAATGATTCCGCCTGGATGCGCGCCTATTTCACCTGGGTGAAGGTGTTCGCGCTGTCGTTTGCCATGGGCGTGGTTTCGGGCGTCACCATGAGCTTCCAGTTCGGCACCAACTGGCCGGGCTACATGCAGCATGTCGGCAACATCGCCGGACCGCTGCTCGCCTACGAGATCCTCACCGCTTTCTTCCTCGAGGCGGCCTTTCTCGGCATCATGCTGTTCGGCTTCCGCCGCGTCTCCAACCGCATCCACACGCTGGCGACGGTGCTGGTCGCCGGCGGCACGACGCTATCGGCGTTCTGGATCATCGCCCTCAATTCCTGGATGCAGACGCCGGCCGGCTTCGAGATGCGCGACGGCGTCGCGCACGCAGTCGACTGGTGGGCCATCGTCTTCAACCCGTCCATGCCCTACCGGCTGGTGCATATGCTGCTCGCCTCGGGGCTTACGGTGTCGTTCCTGATCGCCGGCCTGTCGGCGCTGCGCTACCTCAACGGCGACCGTTCGGAATCGATGTGGAAGGCGCTGCGCACCGGCGTCTTTACCGCTGCGATCCTGATCCCGATCCATATCCTGGCCGGCGACCAGCATGGGCTCAACACGCTGGAACACCAGCCGCAGAAGATCGCCGCCATGGAGGCCAACTGGAACACCGGTCCCAACGTGCCGCTGGTTTTGTTCGCGCTGCCCGACGAGGCGGCCAGGGAAAACAAGTTCGAGGTCGCCATTCCGGACGGGGCCAGCCTTATCCTGCGGCACTCGACCGACGGTGTCGTTCCGGGGCTGAACGACTATCCCGGCAACCATCCGCCGGTCTTTCCGCTCTTCTGGAGCTTCCGCATCATGGTCGGCACCGGGCTTTTGATGCTCGCCGTCTCCTGGTCGGCCGCCTTCTTCCTCAAGCGCCGGCACGCGCTGCCAAAGCCGCTCGCCATGCTGATGGTGCCGATGGCGCTGTCGGGCTGGCTGGCGACGCTGGCCGGCTGGTACACGACCGAGATCGGCCGCCAGCCCTGGCTGGTGACCGGCGTATTGAAGACCGCCGACGCCGTCGGGCCGGTGGCCGGCAGCCATGTGGCGCTGACGCTCGCCATCTATCTCCTGCTCTACGTGCTTTTGCTGATCGCCTATCTCGGCGTGCTGGTGCACCTGGCGCTGAAGGCGGCCAAGGACGGCGACATCTCGCCGCTGCCGGGTGTTCTCGACGCACCGCTGTCGCAGCCGGCCGCGGGGGAGTGAGCATGTTTTCATTGCAGGCCCGCGCCGCCCCTCTCCTGCCTGCCGGCATCCTCTCCCCGTATAAGGACGGGGAGAGGAGCGCTGAGTCCTATGGTTTCGCCAATCGCCAACGTTGCATGGATGGCGCCGGCGTTGCGGCCAGCCCGCTTCTCCCCGTCCCTATACGGGGAGAAGTGCCCGGCAGGGCGATGAGGGGCTGCGCTAGCTTCGCAAACCGAAGTCAGGGCCTGAGGAGAGCAAGATGACCTATGACTGGCCGACCCTGCTCCCCCTCATCTTCGCCGGACTGATGGGCCTTGCCATCCTGATCTACGTCATTCTCGACGGCTTCGACCTCGGCATCGGCATCCTCTTCGCCGCCGCCGAGGACACCGAACAGGACACCATGATCGCGGCGATCGGCCCGTTCTGGGATGCCAACGAAACCTGGCTGGTGCTGGCCGTCGGCCTGCTGCTGGTCGCCTTTCCGCTGGCGCATGGCGTCATCCTGACGGCGCTCTACATTCCGGTCTTCGTCCTGCTGGTCGGCCTGATCCTGCGCGGCGTCGCCTTCGATTTCCGCGCCAAGGTGCCGGCGGGGAAGAAACATCGCTGGAACCGTATTTTCTTCCTGGGCTCGCTCATCGCCTCGCTGGCGCAAGGCTATATGCTGGGCGTCTACGTGCTCGGCCTCGATGTCGGGCCAGGCGGCATGGCGTTTGGCGTGCTGGTGGCGTTCTGCCTGGCGGCGGCCTACGCGGCGATGGGCTCCGCCTGGGTGATCTACAAGACCGAAGGCGCGCTGCAGAAGAAGGCGGTGCTCTGGCTGCGCACCGCCCTGGTGCTGACCGCGCTCGGCATGGCCGCCGTGTCGCTGGCGACGCCGTTCGCCAGCCCGCGCATCTTCGCCAAATGGTTCGTCTGGCCCGAGATGCTCTATCTGTCGCCGCTGCCGATCCTGTCGGCGCTGCTGTTTGCTTGGCTGTGGCGGCAGACCTTCCATCTGCCGAGGCCTGACGATCGCCATTCGCTGACACCGTTCCTGACGCTGGCCACCATCTTCGCGCTCGGCTTTGCCGGCCTGGCCTGGTCGTTCTATCCCTATGTGGTGCCCGATCGCCTGACCATCTGGCAGGCGGCGTCGGCGCCCGAAAGCCTGGCGATCATCCTGGCCGGCACCGTGGTGGTGCTGCCGGTCATCATCTTCTATTCGTTCTATGCCTACCGCGTGTTCGGCGGCAAGGCGACGGATCTGACGTATGATTGAGGCGCGATGACAGCGCCTTTCTCCCCGTATAATGACGGGGAGAAAGGCCAGAATGGCGCGCCTCGCAATCTCAGTTGCTCGCCGACAGCACCAGCACCGGCTTTTCGCTGTAAAGCGCCGGGAACAGCGTCTTCAAATTCGCCACCTTGGGCAGGTCGTTGTAGACGATGTAGGGATAGGTCGGGTTCAGCGTCAAAAAGTCCTGGTGGTAGGTCTCGGCCGGATAGAAGGTCTTGCCGGTCTCCAGCGTGGTGACGATCGGCTCGCCGAACACTTTGGCCTTGTCGAGCTGCGCGATGTAGCTCTGCGCGATTTTCTTCTGGGCGTCGTTTTCGGCGAAGATCGTCGAGCGGTACTGGGTGCCCGAGTCCGGACCCTGGTAGTTGAGCTGGGTCGGGTTGTGGGCGACCGAGAAATAGACCTGCAGCAGCTGGCCGTAGGTGACCTTGGACGGATCATAGGTGATCTCGACGGACTCTGCGTGGCCGGTGCGGCCGGTGCCGACCGTCTCGTAGACGGCGTCGTCCTTGGCGCCGCCGGTATAGCCCGAGACCGCCTTGCTGACGCCCTTGACGTGCTGGAACACGCCCTGCACGCCCCAGAAGCAGCCGCCGGCGAAGATCGCCTTCTCTGTGCCGGTGGCCGCTTTTTCGTCGATTGCCGGCGGCGGGATCTTCACGGCATCCTCGGCGGAGATGGCCGGCGTCAGCCAGAAGGCGGCGCCCGCGACGGCAAGGGCGAGGGCGGCGAGCGCGCCCCGGACAAAGCCTGTCGAACGTTTGTTGATAGTGGTCATGGTTGCACTCCTCATGGCTTCCATTGGGATCAGTCTATTGGATCAGCTACGGTGGCGCGATGCGTGAGTTGCGGCGGAGGCTCACATTCGCGTGCGCCTGCGGACTTTCTGTTTCGACCTCGTTGCCGAAGCAAAACCGCTTCAAGCCTTTCCCGGGGGCTTCAGCAACTGTCCCCGGCTGGACAGGGAGCCCGCCAGGGACAGAAGGCCACGCACCAATCTCAATTGGCGGTGGCATCCGTTGCCGGCTTCATCGCGTCGGTCGCCGGTTTCATCGCATCCGTGGCAGGCTTCATGGCGTCCGTAGCGGGCTTCATGGCGTTGGTGGCCATCGGGTCGGCGGGCTTCATCGCATCGGTTGCCGGCTTCATGGCGTCCGCGGCCGGCGCCATGGCGTTGGCGGCGGGCTTCATTGCATTGGTGGCATCGTCGGCGCGGGCGATGCCGCCGGCAAACAGCGCCGTGGAGCACAAAGCGAGGGCGAGCGCCGGCAGCGTCAGGCGGGAGAAAGTGGTCATGGTCGGTTCCTTGGGTTTACGGGTTGATGGCACGCCCTTTGGGCGGCCGGGCTCTTGCACCGCTGCTCATGCGGCGGTGCAAATCTCTGTTTGGCAAATCTCTGCTCGAACGCGATCTAGTTGGCGGCGGCGGCCAGGATCGGTCCGCCGCCGGGCGACTGCACCAGCACGGCGGTGCTGAGGCCGCCCGAGGCCGCCGGCAGATCGAGCGTCTTGGCGTCGCCGCTCCAGCTGCCGAGTTTTGTCAGCGCATGCACGACATTGGCATGCGGCAAGGTGCGGCCGGTGTTCTCGCCGCGCGCCACCGGCACCTCGACGACACCCTTGGTGTAGCGCACCAGCCAGACATCGGCATGGCCGCCCGGAGCGGCGCCGGCGCCGATCGCGACCTTGCCGCCCTCGAGCGCCAGCGACAGGCCGCCGGTCTTGGCCGTGGCCGCGATCAGATGTTCGATCTCGCCGGGTGCGGCGCCGACGACGTCGGCATGGCCGTTGACCACCACTTGCGGCGTGAATGGCCCGTCATGGCCGAGCGGCGGCTCATAGGACACCTGGCGCTGCGTGAATTCCTGCTTGCCGAACGTGTCCTTCCAGCCGAGGTAATCCCAGTAGGTGACGTTGAACGACAGCGCCAGCACGCCGGGCCGGTCCTTGACCTTGATGAGGTTGGCGTTGGCCGGCGGGCAGGACGAGCAGCCCTGGCTGGTGAACAGCTCGACCACGGTGAGCGGCTGGGCGACGGCGCCGGCAAGCGATCCGGCGAGCGCCAGCGCGGCGAGGCCGGAGAGTGCGAAAAACCTGCTTGATAGGACTGGCGACATCGGCTTGCTCCGTGGGGACGACGCCACGATGCGCCGCTCATATCCCCACTTCGCCGCCACGGACGGCTTCGTTACAACGCTCACCGGTTTGTGATTGAAGAGCGCTCTGCCCTGCGCGCCTCAGAGATTGGCGAACACGGTCGCCAGCTCCAATCTCACCCACGAGGGGAGATCGGCAGCGTCACTGTGTCAGCAGCGTGTCGGATGCCCGCTTGTTAAAGGCGCACTTGCCCATCACGCTGTAAAAGAAGTCGGCGTTCGTAACGTCTGGAAGTGGAGGATTGTTGCCGCCGTCTTCCCATGCCTGGTCGCTGGTCTCGCTGCAGGGCACAGCGCCGAAGATGTCGACGATTGTGTTGCTGTTGACCTCGACGGGGAGGTATTTGGAAGGGCTCAGGGCCTTTTGTGCCGCAGTGCTGTACCCGGCACCGAGGTAGAGCCGATTCGACGTGCTTGCACTATTCGACTTGAGCGGGTTGACCGGTCCGGACGGCACATCCATCTGCAGATAAACCTGATCCATCATGCTCACGTCGACTGTCGCACCACTGCTGCTTCCGGCGGAATTCGTGGTCACGCATGTCGTTTTGAAATAGATGGTGGAGCCGGTCGTACTTCCGCTTTTTGCTACCGCGGTACTCCTGTAAGTTCCCGCAGTCGGTGTGAAATCGGTTGTTTGTCCTACTGGCGTGCACACTTGGCTCTGAACCACCTTCGCAGATGTTCCCGACCCCGTGGAAATAGTGGTCGTACCGTAACCTTTCGGGTCCGCAGCGGTATAAGTCTTACCCCCGCTCGTGTAGGAATAATTATACGCCTTGTAGGCGTAGTCGATCTTCATCATCGCGATAGGCGTCGTATTGGAGTTCCACCCAAACGGAAGGCCATACAGGGTCATGGTTTTATTCCAGTAGCCTGAAACGTGATCGACGTTGAAGGTAGCTTCAACCAGCGCTGGTGTCTTGCTCACAGCCGAGGAGACGCCGACTGGTACGGTGTTGATCCTGGCGATCTGCATAAAAAGGGTCGGCATGGCGAAATTCGCCGAGGCCTGCGCGGTGGCGGTACCATCGGCGGCGACGGTGAAAGTGTTCAGCGTCGCGTCGCCCTGTCCACCGTTGGCCACGTAGGAAGCCTGCATCGCCACCTGGCGCTGCGCTTTTGTCGAAGCCGTATCCATCGTGGTAATCGACAGGATCGCGGCATCGAGTGCCGCTTGCTCGGTCGACCGGGTCTGCACCGCAGAGGTGTAGTCGACCGCAAAGCCTACCGCGCTGATTAGCGGGATCATGCTGAGGACAATTATGGGCGCGAACGAGCCGCTCCTCGAGCTGACAAACCTACCTGCTAACCCCCGCATGCCTTGATCCTTAAAACGAATATCTCTCCGGCTAACATGGCAGTCGGAAATTATGCTCTAACGGACTTGGTTAATGTTTATCGATTTTTCGGCAAAGTCCCGTGAAAAGCCGACAAGTTCGGCGCGTAACTTTGACGCCGGAATTGGTGCACGCAACGCGGGTGGATTCCCTTCCCCTTTATAAGATCGGCGGGTGCACCCGTTTGCCCCAGGCAGCCCTTGGGCGCCAAGCCTTGCCGCCGCTTGCCGCCCCTGCTAAAGCGCGCGGCATGAGCACGCCCCTCGACCACATCCGGAATTTTTCCATCGTCGCCCACATCGACCATGGCAAATCCACGCTTGCCGACCGCCTGATCCAGTCCACCGGCGGGCTGGAGCTGCGCGACATGAAGGAGCAGGTGCTGGACTCGATGGACATCGAGCGCGAGCGCGGCATCACCATCAAGGCGCAGACCGTGCGGCTGAAATACCGCGCCAACAATGGCGAGGACTATATCCTCAACCTCATCGACACGCCCGGCCATGTCGACTTCGCCTATGAAGTGTCGCGCTCGCTCGCCGCCTGCGAGGGTTCGCTGCTGGTGGTCGACGCTTCGCAAGGCGTCGAGGCGCAGACGCTGGCCAATGTCTACCAGGCCATCGACAACAACCACGAGATCGTCGTGGTGCTGAACAAGGTCGACCTGCCGGCCGCCGAGCCCGAGCGCATCCGCGAGCAGGTCGAGGAGGTGATCGGCATCGACGCCTCCAACGCCGTGCTGATCTCGGCCAAGACGGGCCTTGGCATTCCCGACGTGCTGGAAGCCATCGTCCACCAATTGCCGCCGCCGCGCGAGGGCGATGCCTCGGCGCCGCTCAAAGCCATGCTGGTCGACAGCTGGTACGACGCCTATCTCGGCGTCATCGTGCTGGTGCGCGTCATCGACGGCGTGCTGAAGAAGGGCCAGACCATCCGCATGATGGGCACCGGCGCCAAATACCTGGTCGAGCGCACCGGCGTGTTCACGCCCGCCCGCATCAATGTCGACGAGCTCGGCCCCGGCGAGTTCGGCTTCTTCACCGGCTCGATCAAGGAAGTGGCCGACACGCGCGTCGGCGACACCATCACCGAGGACAAGCGCCAGACCGCGCACGCGCTGCCCGGCTTCAAGCCGGCGCAGCCGGTGGTGTTCTGCGGCCTGTTCCCGGTCGACGCCGCCGATTTCGAGGATTTGCGCGCCGCCGTCGGCAAGCTGCGCCTCAACGACGCTTCTTTCTCTTATGAAATGGAAACCAGTGCGGCGCTCGGCTTCGGCTACCGCTGCGGCTTCCTGGGTCTCTTGCATCTCGAAATCATCCAGGAGCGGCTGGAACGCGAGTTCAACCTCGACCTCATCGCCACGGCGCCCTCGGTCGTCTACCGGTTGCTCCTCAATGACGGCTCGATGAAGGAACTGCACAACCCGGCCGACATGCCCGACGTGGTGAAAATCTCGGCCATCGAGGAGCCGTGGATCCGCGCCACCATTCTGACCCCCGACGACTATCTCGGCGGCATATTGAAACTCTGCCAGGACCGGCGCGGCATCCAGGCCGACCTCTCCTATGTCGGCAAACGCGCCATGCTGACCTACGACCTGCCGCTCAACGAAGTCGTCTTCGACTTCTACGATCGGCTGAAGTCGATCTCGAAAGGCTACGCCTCGTTCGACTATCACCTGACCGACTACCGCGAGGGCGATTTGGTGAAGATGTCGATCCTGGTCAATGAGGAGCCGGTCGACGCGCTGTCGATGCTGGTGCACCGCACGGCGGCCGAAAAGCGCGGCCGCCAGATGGTCGAGAAGCTCAAGGAGCTGATCCCGCACCACCTCTTCAAGATCCCGATCCAGGCCGCGATCGGCGGCAAGGTCATCGCCCGCGAAACCATCTCGGCGCTCCGCAAGGACGTGACCGCCAAGTGCTACGGCGGCGACGTCTCGCGCAAGCGCAAGCTGCTCGACAAGCAGAAAGAGGGCAAGAAGCGGATGCGCCAGTTCGGCAAGGTGGATATCCCGCAGGAGGCGTTTATCCAGGCCTTGAAGATGGGGGATTAAAGTCCATTTATTGGCTGCAATATAAAACCATCAAAATGCTGAACACTAGCCTTAAAATCGCCAAGTGCTTCATAAACTGTGGCAAGCGGCTCCGACGTTGCTGCAATGAATTGCTGATCCCCGAGTTTTTCTACGGACCACCGAAATAAGCTATTGAGACTAGGTAGCTCAATTTCTTGCTGACCAGGCTCATCAAAAATGGTAAGTCTCAGATGATTTGTCTTCTTTCGACCTGACATGTACTGTAGCGACAGATAATACGCCCACTTCATTCTAATGGCATCACTAGCAGACATCTCGAACCCAAGCTCCTGCTCGATAACGTCTCCGTCTCTATTCCTAGTGAACGCAAGAGGTCTGAGGTTGTCGTTCGATAACGTTATCTCATTTACGGGAAATGACCGAAATGCGAACAATGACAGCAGGTTTCTGAGGTTGTTCTGCAGGAAGTTTATCTTCTCTCCATCTCCCTCGCTCAAATCACTACCGGAAATTGCCTTGAGCTGATCCTGACAATTAGCCCAACGGGCAGCAATCTCCTTTAGTCCATCAAATGCGCCATCAACCGCTTCACGTATTGATGTTAGCCGGTCCAACCGCAGTTGCAGCCTAATTTCCTCTTCGATAGCTGACCTAGAAGGCGCATCGGACGGCTGTATTAAGGCTTGACGAAGAGTTCGTATTTCTTGCTGTTTCTCTCGTAATTCATCAGAAACGCTGGCATAACGCAGCCGCAGATCCTCGAGTTCGATCTTGGATTTCCGTTCCGCAGATTGATAGAGATCGAGCTGTGACTGTACAAATAAGATATTTTCTTCGAGGCCCATACCGACCGTGGAGACGCTTGGCATCAACTCCATCTGCACATCTTGGTGGCAAGTTGGGCAAATCCCGGAACTGGACGACTGACCAATCTGGGACCCCAGTCTTTTTAACTTCAATGCGTCCTGATTTCTCCTAAGATCCACCAGAAGTGACGACAACCTTCCCGATATCGACTGGTGTTCCTGCAATGCAGCGTTATATTCATGGCGAACTATCTCTATGTCGGATCGCAGCTCATTAACTTTCGTGAGGGATTGTTCTAATTTAGATTCCATTTCTGGTGAAGAGGTCTCAGTATCTGCGGGTTGTGTATTTGACAGTATGGAAAGTTGTTTTTGGAAGCTCTCGATGATGTCATCGATCGGCCTCCAGTCACCATCCTGAAGCGCCTCCACTCGTGCTGCGCCCTCATGCAAAAACTCTGCGTTGGGAGCGGTCGGTATCCCGATTAGCCGCGCGGCCGTGCTAACCGTCTCGGCAAGTTGCCGCCTTAAAATCGACCATGCCTGTTCTGCAGCGGACAGTTCTTGGCGCAATTCAGCACGCCTGCGTCGAATTTTCCCGGCGTCCAGGTCGAGCAGAAATTCCATTACTCGCCGCGCAACGTCCTGAATTCGAAAGAACGTCGGAAAGGGTCCTTGAACGGCGGACCATCCACGTTTTTGCTCAACAAAAAACATCGGGAAAATCACCTCTGGGTATAGGGGGCCTTCTGTTCCGTCGAAGCGAGTGACGTTGGGAAGATCCCATCCTAGGAAGCGACAAAGATAATTGTGGAACCCATCTTCTCTCTTCATCCCTCCGCCATCGTGCACGAAGAAATCTCGTTGTGCGCCAGATAAGTCACCCTTCGATAAGCGCGGAGAATTCCAGCTTTTTATAAGCTTCCTGTCAGCTCCGCCGACCACATCACGATGGACGACGAGAATTTCGCCGTCGGCATTTTCGATTTCCAACTCGACATATGAAGCGAGAACATTCTGGTACGGCTCATCTGCAGTCGTGTGGATTCTAGTCTGCATCGCGTGAGGCAGCGGCACATCCAGTCTCGGACCCAGCGAGCGCTCAAGCCCCAGCGCATAGATGATCGATTGCAGACAAGTCGACTTCCCCGACGTGTTTCCGGCCTGGATAATGTTGAGACCCGGTCCGAAGTGTAAATCGGCTCCGTATTTCTTTTCGGCCGTTAGACTACGAATTGAGAGATGTCGAAGGCGGATCATCGGCGGTTTCCGGCTTCCAGGAGGTCGGTCACGAATTGCTCAGTCAAGGAGGGGGCTACGTTCTTTAAGAACAGCTTCTCCTCCTCCAGCACCTCGTCGGAGGCAGAGACCTTTGATGCAGCTTCGATACCGAGCTTTGTGAGTTGGAGCGCAGCGCGCTGAGAAGTCTTGGTCCACGATGCAAACTTCTCTCCGACCAAAAAGTTGACCGCTCGACCGAATGCGGGCTCGACACGTACACGCCATTCAGTGGGAGAAGCGTCGCCAGCTATTATTCTAGCTAACCGCTTTTGCGCAGAAGGGGAACGAACCGCATCGTTAATGACGTGAAGCTTTGCCAACGATGCCTTCTTGGCTCTCGACGTCAACAGCATCAGCAAAATCAATGCGAGGCGCCACGATATTCTCAGGTCTGCCGGAAGAGGGGTAGGACGTTCTACGAAGGAGAAGTGTTGTGCCGGAGGTATAGGTGACTGGGCCATTGATCCCTACTCAAAATCGAGCGGGCAACGCAGCAACCAATCCGCCAGCGTACCTAGTGAGATTTGTGTGACGCTGGAGGTTGCCAAGTCAGGGAGGTCATTCCGTAGCCCTTCCGTGATTCGTCCTAGGCTCTCAACCAACTGTTCGCGCGGAGCAGATTGACTGCTTCCCAACATCACCAGCCTACGCTCTTCGGCGGTTAAGGCTTTTGTCGCTCGTTCCCAAAGAATTGGATGTTCTGATTTCAGATACTGCAACGCATTCTCGCGCGTTATGTTGGCGACGATGTACTCTGTTTTCCGCTTGAGAAGCTCTTCTCTTGGAATCAATTTGTATGCATTTCGGAGTTTTCGTTCCAAGGTTGCGGCCATTGGCCCCCCATCTCTTGCAACGACTTCGTCCACGGTGGGAGTAGGTATCTCTAGAAGCTCGGGGAATGACTGCTTTCGGATATTTTCGATTTCCTGAATAAAATCGTCCTGCGACTGCACCAGCGCTTCAAAATCGTCGGTTACAAGGCCGTGGAGGGCACCCTTTAGCTCCTCGCCCCGTGTCCTTATTGCTGCGATGACTGATTTGTCGTCAAGAAATGGACAGATCAGTATCCATCGCCTTATCTTGATATTCTGCAGTATGCCGCAGAGCGCCGCCTTGTTTTTCTTCAGCTTCGACAGGTCGCGTCGCCCTTTTGCCTTCATAGAGCTCGACGCTTTGGCAACGCTGACCACTTCTTCCGGGGCATAGCACTGGTAACAGCAGCCATCCATCGAAAAAAATTCTATACCAGCGTCTCCGTGAACCTTATCAGGAACTATCTGTACGTTCGACGAGCCATGGCGGAGTTGCACCAATCTAAGTGAATAATTCTGCCACTCTACGCCTTCCCATGAACGCCTCAAATTCATCGCCCGACCCACTTATTAGCCCCAGCAAGACAGTATACCGACCATATTTTAATGCAATCGCGATGAAGGTGAGCCGATCACTACGTTGCTCAGTCTCGAGCCATCTCACCATAATTGTGCATGAAGCCCAAACGTAAGTAGCTAAACAGGTGTGGTATGTGCTGCGGTCGGTTGCCGGAGCTTGGCAGCAGGCGCGAATGGACGCCCGCCCTTTAACAACCTCTCGTCCGGAACTATCATTCCGTTTTGGGGGAAATCAAAATGCGCACCACTTCAGACACCACCGCAGCCCTCGGCCTCGCCATCGGCGGCATCTTTGGTCTCGCCGGCACTTTCGTCGCCAGCGCGCCGCTGCGCGAAACGCTGTGGGCGATCGATGGCGTGGCGCTCGTGGTGGCGACGGCCTTGCTCACCATGAAGTACCAGCGGCTCGGCAATGATTGCGTGGCCGCGGGCTTCCTGACCTTTCTTGCCGGCGAGAGCCTGCTTCTATCCGACAATGCGGCGGGGCTGGAGGCCAGCGTGCCTTCCTATGTCGGCGGCATCTCGCTTTGGGCGGCGGCACTGATCATGGTCAGCGCGCCCAACACTTTCGCGCTGTGGATGCGGCTGACCGGGTTCATTGCCGCCGTGCTGTTCCTGGTGTCGGTTTGCGTGGTGCTGTGGGGGGCGCCCTTGCTGCCGACCTCGGCGCCGCTGCCGGCGGCAGGCTATCCCTTCCTGGTGGCGACTTTTGTCGGGTGGATCTGGACTTTGCTAAGGGGTTCTCGGCACGTCTAGCGGCTCGGTTCCAGGCGCGGGCGCCGCCCCTCACCTGCCTGCCGGCATCCTCTCCCCGTATAGGGACGGGGAGAGGGCCGCTGTCATTGACACTTTCGCCAATCGCCATCGTTGCAGGAAAAGCACCGGCGTTGCGGCCAGCTACTCTCGCCCCGTTTACGGGGAGTTGAGAAGTGGTCGCGCAGCGGACGAAAAGCCAACTGCTTGGCTTTTCGAACGACGAACGTCCGGGAGGACAGTGAGGGGCGGCGCTGACTCAGAGGATAGTCCACTCCGGGGATGTTCGCCCGCATTGACATCAGCTCCACACATGATCCATTGGAAGCGGGCAATTGGGGGACTATCCGTGAAAAAGATCTATGCGAAGCCGACGCTGAGCAAGCGCGAGAGGCTTTCGGCCGTGACGGCTGTCGCGTGTCCAGTGTCGGTCTGCCCGCGCTAGAACGTTCCTGGGAACTGGCAGGGCTGCTACTGCTGCTCGCTCTCCCGCGACAAATCCCACGGCAGGGTTGGTACGAATTCATACCAAGCAGCCACCTCGGTTGATCGCGCGGCGCGGGACCGGTACACAAATCGGGCGGCGGACCTTTGTAAGGTCGCTAGTGGCCGGCGCGGGGCTCAGGCAATTGTCTCACCGGCATGCGCGCCGGCCATCTTCCCTGAATGATTTGAGTGTGGGCCAAAGGCGCTTCGCGTTGCCCGGTGCTGACCTTCGCAGATTGGTACCTTCCTCCGCCCGCGACAGGAAAGTCAGCGTCGGCGCTGCCCCTCACCTGCCTGCCGGCAGGACAGTGGGGGCGGTGCTGACCTGCGATAGGCGCACGCTGGACTAGCCGCTATCCCCAACCCCGACCCGATTTTGACTTTGCGGACGCCGTCCCCCACTCCGTCGCTGCTTCGCAGTGTCCAGCCGATAGATGGGTTACAGAATGAACCGGATACATAGGTAACAGTTCTCCCCCTATGCGTCCGCCGCAGCG
>NZ_JAIUHA010000005.1:0-461026 GCF_020164885.1 Mesorhizobium sp. CO1-1-7
GTGACCACCGGCGCCGGCACCGACATTGCCGGCCTGCACGGCACCCTGCATCTCAACGCCGACGGCTCCTACACCTATCAGTCGACGGCCAACAACATCACCTCGGATGCCACCGACGTGTTCGTCTACACCATCAAGGATGGCGACGGCGACCTGTCGACGACGACACTGACCATCAACGTCGCCGACGCCACCATCGTCGCTCCGGCCGACAACGACGTCACCGTCAACGAAGCCGCGCTCGACCTGGTCAAGGCCGGCGCCGACCTGGCCGCCGGCACCGTCACCGGCTCGTTGCCGGGGCTGACCACCGAGACCGATGCTTCCAACCAGCTCAACGGTTCGGGCGGCGTCGGCACGCTGCACTACCAGCTGGTCAGCGGCGGCAACGCCGCCACCGCCGGAACCTACGGCACCATCCAGGTCAATGACGATGGCAGCTATGTCTATACGCTGACCAAGCCGTTCGACACCTCGCCCGATGCCAACAACAGCACCAACACCGAGACCGCCGAGAGCTTCACCTACAAGGTGACCGACGCCAACGGCAACACCAGCACCGGAACCATCACCGTCAACATCGTCGACGATGTGCCGACGGCCAATGCCAACACCGGCAACGTCGCCGAAGGCGCGCTGCTCAGCGTCAATGCGGCGGCTGGCGTGCTGACCAACGACGTCGCCGGCGCCGACGGCTTTGCCGCCAGCGGCGGCGTGGTGGGCGTGCGCGCCGCCGGCGTCGACACCACCACGGCGGTGACCACCGGCGCCGGCACCGACATTGCCGGCCTGCACGGCACCCTGCATCTCAACGCCGACGGCTCCTACACCTATCAGTCGACGGCCAACAACATCACCTCGGATGCCACCGACGTGTTCGTCTACACGATCAAGGACGGCGACGGCGACCTGTCGACGACGACACTGACCATCAACGTCGCCGACGTCAACACTGCACCGATTGTCGCGGACACTCATAACTGGATGTCCAGCGACCCGGGGCAGCAAGTATTGGGCACGCCAACCTTTCCCAATGGATATCCCTTGCTGGTCACGGTCCCGTCGGATGCCGATGGTGACAACCTCATCGTCACCGCTACAGGAACGATCCCTGCCGGAACATTCTACTTCGACGGCGTGAACTATGTCGCCCTGACCACTGGAACCGTCCTCTATAATCCATCCGCTGGAATTAACCTTCTAGACGACCTGGTTTACAAGCCGACAACGACGGTAACCGATACAGTCGACAAGAGCCTGTCGCTAGATGTCTATGACGGTACTATCCATGTCACGCAGACGGTCGGCATCCACGAAGTGCCGCCAACCAGCCTGCCCAGTGACACGTCACAGATTGGCAATGGAAGCAGCCCGCTTACGTCGGGAAATGACCAGATAACGACGCTGACTCTGTCCCAAGCCACGGTAAACGCCATAGCAGCCGATCCTCATGGCGCGACAGTGGTGGTCTATACCGACTTCCAGGAGAGTCCATTCGCGACGCCCATTCCTTTGTCGGAACGGAATCCCGGCGCGTTCGGAGACGCCAGTGCGGGGTCTCACCGCGAACAGGAGGTCCAGGTCGAAATAATCATAGGGGCCAATCACTTTGCGGTTGTCGAAGATGACCTGACCGCCGGAACATTCGAGCAGAGCTGGTTTTTCGATGCGACTACGGGGTTGATGAAAGCCACCGTCGACTACGATCACATTTTCTTGCTCGACGCCGCCGGCAACGCCACCGCTACAACGCTCGCGAGCTACTTGATCGCACACCCACCGACAGCCGGCGATTCTTGGACATTGTCCTATTTCGACAACAATGGCGGCAACTATCAGGCTCGCAACGTCAGCTTCTCCTTCTTCTCGCATGACCCCGGTGATCCCGGCATCACAGTGAATGGAAACGCAACGCTGGGCGACCAGATCTATGGAACGTCAGGGATTGATCATTTGTCCGGTGGCGGCGGAAATGACACGATCGTCGGACGGGGTGGCAGTGATTTCCTGACCGGCGGAGGCGGCAACGACACGTTCTTGATCGGAACGGGCGATTCGACACCCGTCATCGGAGGGTCGGGCAATGCCGGTACGATCTCGGGCTACGACATCATCACCGACTTCGTCGCCGGCACCGACAAGCTGACCCTGCCGGGTGCGCTGGTGGCTGCCACAGCCGGCCTCGTCGACGGCGCAGGTGACTCGGTCTTGACGATCGGTGGAGATACTGTTGAATCTCATTTCGTCACGAATGGCATCGCCAGTTTCTTCGGAACCGATGCCGGCGCCTCGCCCTTGGCTATCACCACAACGTCAGGCGTTGCCGCGGCTGTCCAGTATCTTATGGGCACAGACATCGGCAACGCTGGGGCGACGCTCGCATTCACGGCAACGATTTCAGGGGTAAACCACACCTACGTCTATACTCAGACAACCACGAATGCCGGCGTGGGAGCATTGGTCGACCTGCAGAATGTCACGGTTACGAACCTGAACACCCTCATCGGAGGGTCGATCGATCCCATCATTCTCGACCTGAATCACAATGGCTTTGCCTTCTCCGATGTCAGCCACGGTGTTCAGTTCGACATGAACGGCGATGGCACCAAGGAACAGATCGCCTGGAACACATCGAATGATGGCATGTTGGCGGTCGACCTCAACCATGACGGCAAGATCGACGATGGCACGGAACTGTTCACGCCGAACTTCGACGGCGGCCACTTCGCCAGCGGCGCGGCCGCTTTGGCATCGCTCGACAGCAATCATGACGGCGTCATCGATCACAACGACGCGGCGTTCAGCAGCCTGCTGATCTGGAAGGACGCCAATGCCAACGGCACCAGCGACGCCGGGGAATTGTCGCACCTCGCCGACAACGGTATTGTCTCCATCAGCACGGCAGCGCAGCCGGCTGTCGGCGAAATCGACGGGCAGACCGTGACCGGCAACGGCACTTTCCAGATGGCCGACGGCACAAGCGGCAACTATGTCGAGGTGGAACTTGATACTTCGCTGGTTGCCCCGGCGCAGCAGTCGATGGCTATCGACGGCACTTCGGGAGCCGACACGTTCAAGATCGACAATCTGAACATCAAGGATCTGATCGCCGACTACCATGGCGCCGAGGGCGACAAGATCGACCTGACCGCTCTGTTCGACAAAGCCGCCGCCGGCAATATCGCCGACTACGTGCATTACAACAGCGCGACCAGCACGGTAAGCGTCGACACCAGCGGCTCAGGCAACGCGGCAAACTTCGTGGATGTGGCTGTACTGCAGAACGCGCCCGCGGCCGGCACCATCAACATCCTCTATGACGACGCAACACACACGCAGCAGCATGTCACGATTTAACGCTTCTGCGCGCTCGTGCTCCCATGCTATGCATTAGCGGGACATGAAATGGCAATTTGGAGAGGGGCTTACATGAGAATTCGTTCAAAATTACTGATTTCGGCCACGGCGCTGCTGTTGGCAGGATCGACCGGCTTTGCCGCCGACATCATCGAGGGACCTGTGGCCGATTATTGCCGCACCGTTGGAACCTCTAATCTGGTGCTGACCGACAACACGGTCGACCTCACGAAACAGGTCGTCAAGCTGATGGACGAGTCGGTTGCCGTCGCCAACAGCCCGGAATGGATCAACTCATCCCGGCCGGTCTTCGTCTGGGCGTCGGAAGCCAAGGTCGCTTGCGGCATGGCTTACGGCTACCTGAAGACGAATTACAAGGACGAAGACACGCTCAATAAATGCGAGTGTTTTCACGACCGTATGGTCGAGTACATGAACTGACCGCAGGAGCGAGAGCGCACTGGCAGAAAATGGAATCCGACCGGCAGGTTCACCGCCTGCGGACATGGGTGGTCGCTTGCGCGCTGGCGCTATCGCTGTTCGGCTGCCAATCCAAAGGCTCGGTGTCGGACGCGCTCGACCCCGCTGCCATCCAGGTCGCCAATCAGCCGGCTGCTGTTGTTGCCGTGGCAAACGCAAGCAAGGCGACGCAGTCCCTCGGCACGGGACCCACGAAAGTCGCCATGCTGCTGCCGCTGTCCGCTTCCGGATCCGCGGGCGAAAACGGCAAAAAGATGCTCGACGCCGCCAAGCTCGCCATGACGGACCTCGGTAATCCCCTGCTGACGCTTACCGTCGAGGACACAAGGGGAGACGCGGCTTACTCCCAGCAACTGGCGGTAAAGGCCATAACTTCGGGAGCGAAAGTGGTCATCGGTCCGACCGAACTGCCGGCGGCGCAGCATGTCGCGAAACTGTCGGGCTCGAACCGGCCCGTGGTTCTGGCTCTCGCGGAAAATTTTGCCGGCGGCCCAGGCGTCTATGCGGTATGCCTTGGCGAGGCTGACAGCGCCGCGGCGGGCGCCGGCGCAATCGCGGCCAAGGGCGGCAAGAAATTCGTCCTGCTGGTGCCAGCGGGCGCGGGTGCCGATATTGCCGAAAAACACGTCGCCAACAGCCTCAGCGTGTACGGCGCCGCACTTGCGATCACCATCCCCTACACGAGCGCCGACAGCGCGGCAAAGGCGGTCGCGGACATGGGCTCGCTGGTTGACGCCCCCGACGCCGTGATCGTCGCCAGCGGCGACAGCAATCCATCGCCAATCCTGATCGCCCTCAAGGCAAAAGGCATCCCTGGAAAATCAACCTCCGTGGTTGGCACGAACCGCTGGCTGGAGCACCCGACCAGTCCGCTTTTCGAAGGCGCCTATATCGCGACGCTCGACCAACATGAAACAGGCCCCATTTCGGATCGTTTCAAGGCAAGCTTCAATTACCAGGCCGACGTCAATGTCGCTTATGCCTATGATATGGTCGCGCTGACCGCGGGCATCGCAAGCGCTGCCGGACCCAATGGCTTCAACAGGCAGGTTTTCGAGAACCCGAATGGCTTTCGCGGATCGACCGGCTTGTTCAGGTTCCGCGCGGATGGATCCAGCGAACGCTCAATGCCGTTTTACCGGATTGAAAAAGGTGCGCTCAAACTGGTTGCCAAATCGACGTCCAGCTTCTAGCGAACTGGGCGCGGGCGGCCCGGTGGGTCATCGGGGGCGCGTTCGCATGATGATCGCGCTCGCGGGCATCGAGCTTCTCATCGGTATCCTGCTGCTGGTCAAGGCAGCGACCCTGTTCCCCGTCGAACGAAGCCTCACCGACCCAGCCCCTGACGTCGGCGATGACGTCGCGCGACATCCGGCTCGATCGATCGTCAACTCAGCCCGCAAGATTGCCGAGGATCTCATCGCACCGCCGCAGATCGAGGGATCGGAGATGGAGCGGGTGGAACCTCGTTTGCCGCTTGGCGACCTCGGCCTCGCATCACGCCCCAAGTCATGGATGCCCAGGGATTGGCGGGAAACATTGCTTTACGATCCAGTGGCCACGTCGTCGGCTGCTTTCGACTCCATGGGGCGGAAACTGTTCATCAGTGGAACCCAGGGCGTCCAGACCGACAGGGTCTGCCTGTTTCACGAGAGCGCGTGGCCATGCGGACAGCGGGCCTACGCGGCTTTCAACAACTGGATGCGCGGGCGAGCGCTGAACTGCTTCGTGCCTCCGGTGGTCGACCGCTTCCCTGTCGCGGTGACATGCAGGCTGGGCAAACAGGATGTCGGTGCCTGGCTGGTATCGAATGGCTGGGCGCTGGCCTTGCCGAGCGGCATCTATGGCAAGGCCGAAGCAACAGCCAGGGCGGCGGAGATGGGAATCTTCGGCCCGCCATAGGCGACAGCACCGGATTCGCCACAAAGGGCAGCATCCTCCGTTCAGAAGCTTGGCGATCTAACCAACGTGTCAAATTGTATTGTTCTTCGAAACCGAAATCGTAACTTGCCGGTCTTATGCTTGGCGATCGAACGGAGATCGACGATGAGCAATGCAGCAGCTGATGTCCCGGTCCATCATGAATGGAAGACCATTGCCTGGCTGGCATTTCTTGGAACCGTCGGCAGCCTGTGCGTGTCCCTCGTCCTGAATTATCTGCTGTTGTTCAGCGAGGCGCTGACGCCTTTCGGGCGCGGCATGATCACGGCAACACTTTTGCCTGTGGTGATCTGCCTGCCGCTGTTTGTGTTCATAGGCCTGAAACTGGCCGAGATCCGTCGCTATCGGCGGGAACTCAACCGGGCCGCGACCTTCGATACGCTGACCGGTTGCCTGAACGGGAGGGTCTTCACGTCGCTGATCGAGAGACGGGCGATCAGGTCTTCCCCACAAGGCGAGCGATCGGGCGCGTTCCTGGTCATTCATCCTGAACACCTGAACGCCATCAACTTGCGCTTCGGCCTGAACTGGGGCGACGAGGCCTTGCGCCTGATCGCTTCAACCATCCGGTCTTGCGTGCGCTCGCAAGACGTCGTCGGCCGCATAGGTGCCTCCATGTTCGGTGTGTTCCTTCCCGGAACGAGCGAGGCCGAAGCCAGGACGGTTGGCGAGCGTATCCGTGCCACTGTCTCGCAGGTCTATTTCGCCCCTCAGGGAGCCGAGGAGATCCTGGCCGTGTCCGTCGGGGGCGTGGTTTTCGAGCAGGACCTGGACTTCGAGGACATGTTCCGGCCTGCCGAAGAGAGCTTGTCGGGCAAAAGCGGTTTTGGACTGTCGCGTATTCAACGCGCTTCAATCTGACGAGCCGTCACCATTCTATCGCCAATAGGCGGAAGGCGTGCCGGCAAATGGGCGGGGCACGCCTTGGGATCCCCTCGTGATCGCGAGACGGGCTCGTTGCTTTTCGAAGCCGGCTTATGCAATCGTGGCCATGGACGCCAGCCTGCCGCTTACACCGGCATGCCACCTGACCAAGATCTCCGGACCCGACCTCGATGGCTGGTGTATCGACGGAACAGAATGAAGTTTTACTCAGCCGCCGAGCGGATTGCCTTTATCGCCACGCTCATTGCGGTCTTGGTGCTCGCGTTGCTGCCGATATCTCGCCTCGACGAATTCGGCATCGATATCGGCTTCCACTACGACAAGGCCAACCATGCGAGCGCCTTCGCGATCCTGGCGTTTCTGGGAAGTCTGGGCTGGCCGGGCCGCAAGAGGAGGCTGATCATCTTCCTCGCCCTGGTTGGAGCCGCGATCGAAATCCTCCAGGGCACGTCGCTGATAGAGCGTGATCTGGACGTGTTCGACTGGGTCGCCGATTGCGTCGGCATGGCTTGCGGACTTCTGGCGGCAATCTGCGCGAACTGGATTTCGCGACGCGTGCATTGAGATAGCCAAATCAGCAAGTTGGCGCTGAAGGTGAAGGTCTACCGCGAACTGCGCGATCGCGAGCGGGATCGTCGTGTGCCTGTGCTGAAAATGGGCCCGCTCTATTTCCTCTGGGCCTCGGCCAAACACCAGTCCCACGGACACGATCAGAAAACCTAAGCGGTCCGCCGATGGCTGCCGGACGCTTCAACTCGCGATGGCGGTCGGACGCGTCAACTCGCCTCGCGCATCGCCTCTGCCGCCTGCAAATCGACAGAGACAAGCTGGCTGACGCCCTGCTCGGCCATGGTCACGCCGAACAGCCGGTCCATGCGGGCCATGGTGATGGGATTGTGGGTGATGATGACGAAACGCGTCTCGGTGGTCTTGGCCATCTCGTCCATGAGATTGCAGAAGCGCTCGACATTGTGATCGTCGAGCGGCGCATCGACTTCGTCGAGCACGCAGATCGGTGCCGGGTTGGTCAGGAAGACAGCGAAGATCAGCGACATCGCAGTCAGCGCCTGCTCGCCGCCCGACAGCAGCGTCATGGTCTGCGGCTTCTTGCCGGGCGGTCGGGCAAGAATCTCCAGGCCCGCCTCCAGCGGATCCTCGGATTCGATCAGCTGCAATTCCGCCGTGCCGCCACCGAACAGATGCGAGAACAGTCGCTGAAAGTGGCTGTTGACGACATCGAAGGCGGCCAGCAGCCGTTCGCGGCCTTCACGATTGAGGCTCTGGATCGCTTGCCTGAGCTTGCGGATCGCTTCGATAATGTCCTCGCGCTCGGAAACGATCGCCTCCAGGCGCTCGGAAAGCTCCCTCTGCTCTTCCTCGGCACGCAGATTGACGGCGCCGAGCCGTTCGCGCTCGACCTTTAGCCGATCCAACTGGCGTTCGATCTCGGGCATTTCGGGCATCGGATCGTCGGCTTCCAGGCCGGTGTGGCGGATGACCAGATGCGGCGGCGTGTTCAACGTTTCCTGGATGCGCGCCTCGACCTCCAGCCGGCGTTCGTCGGCCGCCGTCAGCCGTTCTTCGGCGCGGGCGCGGGTTTCGCGCGCTTCGGCCAGCGACTGGATGGCTGATGTGGCCGCCTTGTCCAGTTCGGCCTGCCTGTTCTCCGCCTCCTGCAACCGGTCGGCGGCCGCCTTGCGCAAGCTTTCGGCCTCGGTGAGTTGCGACAGCAGCGCACGCCGCTTGGCGTCGATCTCGTCGGGCGCATCGGCCAGCCGTTCGCGCTCGGCCTCGGCCTCTGCCTTGCGTTCGGCGAGCGATGCGATCTGCGTCGAGGCGTTTTCGGCGCGCACCAGCCAGTTGCTGCGTTCGGCACCTATGGCGTCAAGCCGGCGTGTGCGTGCCTCGGCTTCTCGCCGCAAGCCCTCGTGGACGGCGCGCGCGTCTGCAAGCGCGGCGCGGTCGCGCGAGACATTGGCCGAGGACTGTTCGAGCTGCAATTGCAGGTCGCCGAGGTCGGGCGCATCCTGCAGCAGCATCTCGGCCTCGACGAAAGCCGCTGACGTCTCCTCATGGCTGTCGACGATGCGGGCGCGCGCCTCGTCCAGCGCGGCACGCCGGCTCGATAGTTCACCGCCGGCCTTTTCGGCCTCGGCCAGCGCATTGCGGGCGGCGTCCAGCCGGTGCTGGGCCTCACGTCCCGCCTGGCGCGTGTTGCGTTCGGCTTCGCTTGCCTGGCGGAGCGCCTGCTCGGCCTGCGCTAGCGCTTCCTCGGCCTGGCGCAGCACAAGCGTCGCCTGCACCGCTTCGGCATCGAGTTCGGCAAGCCGGTTCTTCTGTGCCAGCCTTTGTGCCGCGGCGGTCGGTGCATCGGCGCTGGCGGTCAGGCCGTCCCAGCGCCACAGCGCACCCTGGCGGCTGACCAGGCGCTGGCCTGGAGCCAGAAGCCCCTGCAACCGGCGGCCGTCAGCGGCCTCGACGATGCCGATCTGCGCAAGACGTCGGGCTAGTTGCGCCGGCGCGCGAACCACGCTGGCAAGGCTCTTGATCCCTTCCGGAAGCGCGGCATCGCCGGGCTGGATTTCGCTTTCGCCCCAATGCGCCGGTGCACTGCGGTCGAGCGGCACGTCGAGGTCTTCGCCAAGGGCGGCCCCCAGTGCCGTCTCGAAGCCGCGCTCGACGCTGATCTGCTCCAGCACCGAAGGGAAGAGATCGCCGCTGGCCGCGTTCAGGATCTTGGCCAGCGTGCGCGCTTCGGTCTCGATCCGCGCGAGCTCGGCCTTGGCGTCCTGAAGCGGCGGGCGGGCAGCGCTTTCAGCGCCACGGCCGTCGATGACCGACTGTTCAGCCTGCTCCACCGCTGCCTCGGACTCGTCCAGCAACGCCATCGCCTGCTCGACCAGAACCTGCTTCTCGGCCGGATCCGGCAAGCCGGCGACCTTGGAGAGGATGTCCGACAATTCGCGGTCGACGTCGGCGAGTTGGCGGGCGAAGCGGTCGCGACGCTCCGCGGTTTCGCGCAAAGTCCGTTCGATCTGGTGGCGCGAGGCGGCGGCCTCGGCGCGCTCGGCGGTCAGCGCGGCAAGTTTGGCTTCGCTTTGCGCAAGCGTCGAGGCGGCCTGTTCGAATACCGCGCGGGTGGTGGCCTCGCGCTCGGCGGCGCCGGCGCTTTCGGAGTTCAGCGTGGCCTCTTCCGCACGCAGGCGCTCGAGAACGTCGGCATTGTCGCGCACCATCCGCTCTTCGCGGGCAATGTCGCCGTCGAGCTGCTGCAGCCGGCGTTCGAGTTCGGCCTGCCGGTTGCGGATACGGCCAGCTTCTTCCTCGATCTGCGACCTGGCGATCGACAAGCGCTGGAAAGCCGCGGCAGCCGCGGCTTCCGCGTCGCGCAGGTCAGGCAGGCGATGGGCGGAGATGCCTTGCTCCTTGGCCGCGTTCATCTGCGTGGCGGCGCGGTCGCCGACGAGCGCCGTGGCCGTGGCCAGCGCCGAACGCGCCTCGCCTTCCTGTGTCTTGGCCAGCGTCCAGCGCAGGTGCAAGAGCGTTGCTTCGGCCTTGCGGATGTCGGCCGACAGGTTCTTGAAGCGGGAAGCCTGGCGCGCCTGGCGCTTGAGGCTTTCGATCTGGCTTTCCAGCTCGCCCACGACATCGTCCAGGCGTTCGAGGTTCTGCTCGGCCGCCTTAAGCCGCAATTCCGCCTCGTGGCGACGGGTGTGCAGGCCGGAAATGCCGGCCGCTTCTTCGAGCAGGGCGCGACGGGCCTGCGGCTTGGCCTGGATCAGTTCGCCGATACGGCCTTGCCCGACCATCGAGGGCGAGCGCGCGCCGGTCGACTGGTCGGCGAACAGAAGCTGCACGTCCTTGGCGCGCGCTTCCTTGCCGTTGATGCGGTAGAGCGAGCCGGCCTCGCGCTCGATGCGGCGCGACACCTGCAGTTCGTCGGCATCGTTGAAGGCGGATGGAGCCGAGCGGTCGCTGTTGTCCAGGAAAAGCGTGACTTCGGCGGTGTTGCGGGCGGGACGGGTGCCCGAGCCGGAAAAGATGACGTCGTCCATGCCGGACGCGCGCATGTTCTTGTAGGAGCTTTCGCCCATCACCCAGCGCAGCGCCTCGACAAGGTTCGACTTGCCGCAGCCGTTCGGCCCGACAATGCCGGTCAGGCCGCGTTCGATGACGAACTCGCCGGGTTCGACGAAGGACTTGAAACCAAGGAGGCGGAGGCGCGAAAACTTCATTCGCGCGCCTCATACACCGGTTCGGCAAGAGTGTACCGAGGTTTTGCGATAGGGCGCAGAGCGCGCGAACGGATAGAGAGGCAAGCAGCGCCGGAGCGCTGCCGCTTCAGCACTGAGCCGATGTCAGAGCAGAGGGTCGATGATGGCCGACATTTCCTCAATCGACATCGCCCCTTTGTAGGTCTTACCGTTGATGAAGAAGGTCGGCGTCGAGTCGACCTTGAATTCATTGGCGCCACGCTTCTGAACCGATCTCACATCGTCCAGAAGTTTCTGGTCCGTCAAGCAGGCCTCGAAGGACTCCTGTGTAAAACCGGCAAGCTTGGAAATTTGCAGCAGCGCTTCCTTGGTGTTCGACACGCCGACCCAGTTCGCCTGCTGCCTGAACAGCACGTCGACCATCGGAAAATAGTTATCCTTGGCGCAACGCGCCAGCATGAAACCGGCTTCGGCGCTCGGATCGAATGGGAATTCGCGCAGGATGTAGCGCGCCTTGCCGGTATCGATGTACTTGGTCTTCAAATCCGGAAAGGTGGTCTCGGCGAAATGCGCGCAGTGCGGGCAGGTCATCGAGGCGTATTCGACGATGGTAACCTTGGCGTCATCCTTGCCGAGCTGCTTGTCGGGCAGCGCGCCCGGCTTCATCAGTTCGGTCATGTCGACGGTGCCCTGCGCTTCCGGTACCTGGACCGCGGCGGGCGTGGCCGGCTTTGCGGGCGTTGCCGGATTCGCGGGTTTGACATCCGCGGCCTTCGCCTCTTCGCCGGAATCACTGCAGGCGGCGAGCAGGGCCACCGCCGGGATGGCGGCCAGCGATGTCAGGACGTTTCTGCGAGAGAAGCTTTGGCCAAACGGGGGACGGCTCATACGAATCACCTGATAAGAGTTGGATTTTGCAATGCAAAGGCACGAAAAGGCGAGAGTTGGCGCGAATTAAGGCATCCCTGTCCCCAATCCAATCGTGAAACCTGACAAGGGCGATCACGAATGCGCGAGATTAACGACAAACCTATGACCGTTTCCAATCAGAACCAAGGGGATCGTCTCCGTTTGGGCCGACCGGGCCGACTGTAACCGTTCCACTTCGCCCTTGGCCAGACGGCCTCGGGATAGTCCCTGGGGTCATTGCAGCCGTCTAGGCTTTCCTTGCGCCCAGAATGGTCGCCCCCAGCCGTTCCAGCGAGGCGCGCAGCCCGTCATCCTCTATAAGCCCGACAGTATCGGACAATTTCGCCTTTTCGGCCGCGCTCAATGCCCTGAGGGTGGGTTTGGGCCGGGCTCTTCCCGAGCTTATCGGCTTCTGCACGATCCTGATGCGGCCTATCGCCCTGAAACCCAGGAAGGCGTTCACCCGGTTGATGATCTCGCCGGTCTCATGCTGCAGATGAAGCGCGGCCATGCCTTCGCAGGCGATGACCAGTACGGCCGGCTCGAACGGATCATCCTCGTGCAGGCGGCGCGGCCACTGGATCTTTTCGGGCCGCGAGTGGATGGCCAGGCGCGGTCCGGCAATCTCTTCCCACGACTGGACCAGACCGATCGAGATGCCTGCCCGCTTGCGCAGCACCGGGTCGAGGATGTCGGTGGCGAGATCGCTCACCGGAACGGGATTGCCGAAGCGCCTTTTCCCTGCCATGTGCGTTCTCCAGCCACGACCCAGCAGATACCGGCCAGGCCAACGCAAGATCAATGGCACCAGCAGACCAGACCCGCAAGGCCCAGACCAGCAAGGCCATCTCGGATGATACGGCGTCGCGCCTGCTCGCCTGGTATGACGCGCATCATCGCGAATTGCCGTGGCGCGTGACGCCGCGCGAGCATGCACGCGGTGTGCGGCCCGATCCCTACCGTATCTGGCTGTCGGAGGTGATGCTGCAGCAGACCACCGTCGAAGCGGTGAAATCGTATTTCCTCGCCTTTGTCGAGAAATGGCCCGATGTCGAAGCGCTGGCCGCGGCGCCGACGGAGGATGTGATGAAAGCCTGGGCGGGGCTCGGCTACTACTCCCGCGCCCGCAACCTCAAGGCCTGCGCCGATCTGGTGGCGGCACGCGGCGGGAGGTTTCCGGACACCGAGATCGGACTTCGAGAATTGCCGGGGATCGGCGCCTATACATCGGCGGCAATAACGGCCATCGCCTTCGACCGCCACGCCGCCGTCGTCGACGGCAATGTCGAACGCGTCATCTCACGGCTGTTTTCGATCACGACGCCGCTCAGCGAAGCCAAGGCCGAGATACGGGTCCATGTCGAGCGCATGATGCCGGCGACAAGGCCCGGCGACTTTGCCCAGGCGATGATGGATCTCGGCGCCACGATATGCACTCCGCGCCGGCCGCGCTGCATGCTGTGCCCGCTGCGCGAGGACTGCAGCGCCGTTGTTTCAGGAGATCCCGAAAATTTCCCGGTGCGGCTGCCAAAAGCCGACAAGCCGCTGCGACGCGGCGCTGCTTTCGTTGCCATGCGTGACGACGGTGCCATTCTTTTGCGCAAGCGGCCAGAGAAAGGGCTGCTCGGCGGCATGACGGAAGTGCCGACCACCGCCTGGACGGCGCGGGTGGACGGAGCCACCACAGAGGCGGCAGCGCCCTTTACCGGCGACTGGCGGCACGCCGGGACAATCGCGCATGTGTTCACCCATTTCGCGCTCGAACTCGAAGTCTTTTGCGCCCACATCAAAGGTGATGCCCTGGCAGGGTATTTCTGGTCGCCCGCCCATAAGATTTCAGGCGAGGCGCTGCCCACCGTCATGAAAAAGGCAATCGAGGCTGCGATACCCGGCGCGACGAAAAAACCGTCGCCATTGAGTGCAAAGAGGCCCCATGACTGAAATCCGCCACATCGTTTTCGACATCGGCAAGGTGCTGATCCATTACGATCCGAACATTCCCTTCAGCCGCCTCATTCCCGACGACGAAGAGAGAAAGTGGTTCTTCGACAATATCTGCACGCATGACTGGAACATAGAGCAGGATCGCGGCCGGACGTGGGAAGAGGCCGAAGCGCTGCTGATCGCGGAGCACCCCGAGCACGCCGAAAACATCCGCAATTTCCGTCGCCACTGGCACGAGATGGTGCCGCATGCCTATGACGACAGTGTCACCATCATGCTCGGCCTGATCGACAGCGGCCACGATGTGACGATGCTGACCAACTTTGCTTCCGACACGCTGGCCGAAGCGCGCGAACGCTTCGATTTCCTCGATCGTCCGCGCGGCGTCACCATCTCGGGCGAGATTGGCAAGATCAAACCGGATCGTGGCATCTACGACCATCACGTGGCCGCGTTCGGCCTCGAGCCATCGGCGACGCTGTTCATCGACGACAGCCAGAAAAATGTCGACGGCGCCAAGGCCGCCGGCTGGCAAGCGGTGCTGTTCACCGATGCCAGCACGCTTAAAGCAGACCTTGAGCGATTGGGGATCAGGACGTGATCTCCATCGCTTGCGACGATCCGTTGAGCATTTGAATCAATAAATATGAGGCAGGCGGCAGAGCTCAGCCCCCTGCCCGTTCCATGCCAAGCCGGGCGATGCGGCGCAGTTCGTCGATGGGGGTAAGCCCGCCGCTGCGCTCATAATGCCAGAAGGTCCAGCCGTTGCAGGCGTCCAATCCCTGCACCTCGGCGCCGATCTTGTGGATCGAGCCGGCGCTGTCGCCGATCGCGACGGTCCCATCGGCGCGAACCTTGGCGGCCCAGCGCTTCTTGGCGTCATAGAGCGTGGCGCCGGGCGTCATCAGCCCGGTGTCGATCAGGCTGACGAAGGCGACGCGCGGCTCCGCGCGCTTGCCGGTGAGCACGGTGAGATCCGCCTCGTCGAGTGGCCGCACCGCATCGATGCGCTCATTGGCGGCGTCGATATAGGCCTGCTCGCGCTCGATGCCGACGAAGTGACGCCCGAGGCGCTTGGCAACCGCGCCTGTCGTACCGGAGCCGAAGAACGGGTCGAGCACGACGTCACCCGGCTTGGTCGAGGCCATCATGATACGGGCAAGCAGCGCCTCGGGCTTTTGAGTCGGATGCAGCTTGTCGCCATTCTCATTCTTCAGGCGCTCGCCGCCGGTGCAGATCGGGAACAGCCAGTCGGAGCGCATCTGGATATCGTCGTTCGACGCCTTCAGCGCTTCGTAGTTGAAGGTATAGCCCTTGCCCTTCTGGTCACGCGAAGCCCAGATCATCGTCTCATGCGCGTTCTGGAAGCGGCGGCCGCGAAAATTCGGCATCGGATTGGTCTTGCGCCAGACCACGTCGTTGAGAATCCAGAAGCCGAGATCCTGCATCTTGGCCCCGACGCGGAAGATGTTGTGATAGGAGCCAATGACCCAGATGGTGCCGTTGGGCTTCAGCACGCGGCGTGCCGCCAGCAGCCAGGCGCGGGTGAAAGCGTCATAGGCTTCGAAGCTCTCGAACTGGTCCCAGTCGTCGTCGACCGCATCGACCTTGGACTGGTCGGGACGGTGCAGGTCGCCGTCGAGCTGCAGATTGTAGGGCGGATCGGCAAAGATGACGTCGATCGACTTTTCCGGCAGGCGGTCGAGCGCCGCGACGCAGTCGCCTTTCAGGATCGTGTCCAGCCATTCGGATTGCTGGGGAGCGTGGGAGAGCTCGTCGAGAAGACGCACGGCTGACATTTTTACACCCAAGGCACGCGTTACTGTTTACTGCCCGTTATGGTTACCGATCAGCGTAAATATTCGGTGAAGCTTTATCGATGCCGTGGAGGAGTTTGCGAAGCCGTGTCCATTGGTGTATGCCGCGCCGCTTGAGCCCTGAGCGGCCATTCCTCCACCCTCCATCGTCCGGATCACCATGCCCCAGCCAGACCTTGTCATCTTCGATTGCGACGGCGTGCTCGTCGATTCCGAAATCATCGCCGCGCGGGTCGAAGCTGAACTGATAACCCTGGCCGGATACGAAATCTCGGCGGAGGAGATTGCCGAGACCTATGCCGGCCTGACCTTCAAGGACATACTGATACGAATCGAGGAGAAGTCCAAAATCCCGTTCCAGGTGTCGCTGATCGACCGCGCCGAGGAACTGGTCGACCGCAAACTGCGCAGCGACGTGCGCGCCATCGAAGGCGTGCGCGAAGCGGTCGCCTCGGTCACGTCGCAACGCTGCGTCTGCTCCAACTCACGTTCGGAGCGGATCGAGTTCATGCTGGAGAAGGTGCATCTGTTGCCGTTCTTCGCCGGGCGCATCTTCTCGGCGATGGAAACGCCGACCGGAAAGACCAAGCCGGCTCCAGACGTGTTCCTGCATGCCGCCGAAAAGCTCGGCGTCAACCCGGCGAACACCTTCGTCATCGAGGATTCCGTGCACGGCGTCACCGGCGCCAAGGCCGCCGGCATGCGCGTGATCGGCTTTACGGGCGCCAGCCACAGCTATCCCGGCCATGCCGACGCCTTGACAGAGGCCGGTGCCGAGACGGTGATCCGCCGCTGGGCGGAACTGAAGAGTGTCATTGCCGCTCTGTCGGAGTGGTCGGCGGATGCCTGAGATGCGTGCGTCCGGCTGGAGGCACGCCAGGCCGACAGCCGCCTAGTTCGTCGCGGCCGTCTTCTTCCTGTGGGTCTTCTTCCTCGGCTTGTCGGTCGTCGCCTTCGGCGCGGTTTCGTCGTAACCGGCATAGGCTTGATAGTCCTGCGCCGTCGGCGCCGGTACGACCACATTGGAATCGGTGAAGACAAACTGGGTGGCGACCGAGGGATCGGTCACCTGAACCTGATACTGGTGGATCTGCGAATAAAGCACGTCAGTGCCATGCATGACCGCGGTGCGGATCGGCATGGTGATGGTGCCGGGCGTGAATTTCGGTCCTGGCACGATCTTGCCGGCAACCGCGATCTTCATCGTCAGTTGTCCGTCGGCACGGCTGCAATCGCGGGTCACGTCGCTGATCGACGCCTGATAAATGATCCTCGCCGAATCGTCGGGCGGCGTAGCAGCAGCGGCGTCAGCGGCGGCCTGGGCCGCGGCATCCGCAGCGGCATCGCCGGTCTTTTTGAGCTTCGGCTTGGGCTTCTGCACCTCGTTGACATAGGTATTGAAGAAGGCCGTGCCGTCGCGCACCGTCACCCTTGGGCAATAGGCGTTCAGCTGGCTGGCCAGCACCTTGGGGTCCTGCGGCGGGGGTGGCGCCGTCGGATCCTTCTTGCCGAAACCGAGGTTCAGGATGCCATTGTCGCCTGATTGGCAGCCCGCGGCGGCAAGCATAAAGCCGGTGAGCGCAAGACCCGCCAAAAAGCGACCACTTGATATACGAAACGCCATGAAACTGCACTTCCCTCTCGCAAAGCTGGTGACGTATATCAACCGCGCGGCAAAAATGCGACTAGAGCCGGTGCAGAAATTAACCACCTTGTGGTGAACGGAAAAACAGGCGGCAAACGGATCTGTGACATGCATTATGTGAGCACCCGCGGTGAAGCGCCCGCGCTTGGATTTTCCGACGCCATCCTGGCGGGCCTGGCGCGCGATGGCGGCCTCTACGTGCCGCGCGAATGGCCGCATTTCTCGCCATCCGAGATCCGAGCCATGCGCGGCCTCGCCTATCCCGACCTGGCCATACGCGTGCTGATGCCGTTCCTGGGCGGCGAGATCGCCGCGCCGGTCTTCGAGCGCCTGGTCCGCGAAGCCTATGCCACCTTCCGCCATGAGGCCGTCTGCCCGCTGGTGCAGACCGGCGCCAACACTTTTGTCCTCGAACTCTTTCATGGTCCGACACTGGCGTTCAAGGACGTGGCGATGCAGTTGCTTGCCCGGCTGATGGACCATGTGCTTGCCGAACGCGACCAGCACGCCACCATCGTCGGCGCCACGTCGGGCGATACCGGTGGCGCGGCCATAGACGCCTTTGCCGGGCGCAGCCGCACCGACATCTTCATCCTTTTTCCGCATGGTCGCGTCTCGCCGGTGCAGCAGCGGCAGATGACGACGTCGAAGGCTGAAAATGTCCATGCGCTGGCGATCGAGGGCAATTTCGACGACTGCCAGGGCCTGCTGAAGGACATGTTCAACGATCACGGCTTCCGCGACCAGGTGTCGCTGTCGGGGGTCAATTCGATCAACTGGGCACGCATCATGGCCCAGATCGTCTATTATTTCTCCTCGGCATTGTCGCTCGGCGCGCCGGATAGGCCGGTCTCCTTCACCGTGCCGACCGGGAATTTCGGCGATATCTTCGCCGGCTACGCCGCCAAGAAGATGGGCCTGCCGATCGACCGGCTGGTCATCGCCACCAACGACAACGACATATTGGCACGCACCTTCGCGACCGGCGAATACCGGACCAAAGGGGTCTTTGCGACCACCTCGCCGTCGATGGACATTCAGGTTTCGTCGAACTTCGAACGCCTGCTTTTCGAGGCGTCAAACCGCGACCCCGCAACGGTGCGGCGCTACATGGCCGGCCTCAAACAATCGGGCGCCTTCACCATCGAAGCCGCGGAAATCGCCGGTATGCGAACCGAATTCGACGCCGGCCGCGCCGATATGGACGAGGTCGCCGCCACCATCCGCTCGACGCTGGCAAACAGCAACTACCTGCTCGATCCACATACGGCGGCAGCCATGCATGTGGCGGCGGCCAGGGCTGCGGGCGCCGTGCCGATGGTGGTGCTCGGCACCGCCCATCCGGCGAAATTCCCGGCCGCCGTCGAAGCCGCCAGCGGTGTCTCGCCCGCCCTGCCCGCATGGCTAGGGGGATTGATGACATTCGAGGAAAAATACACGGTACTTCCATCCGACCTCAAAATGGTGGAAGATTACGTCAGTCGCCGCGCGCGGGCGGCGCGTTAGGGAGTACGAGCCATATGGGTGTTGAGGTAAGCCGTCTGTCGAACGGCCTGACAGTCGCCACCGAAACCCTTCCAAGTATCGAATCGGTTGCCTTGGGTGCCTGGGTCAAGTCGGGTGCCCGCAATGAACGCGAAGACGAGCACGGCATGGCCCATCTGCTCGAGCACATGGCGTTCAAGGGGACGAAGCGGCGAAGCGCCTTCGAGATCGCCTCGGAAATCGAGGACGTCGGCGGCGAGATCAATGCGGCCACCAGCGTCGAGACCACGTCCTACTACGCCAGGGTGCTCTCCGACGATGTGCCGCTGGCCGTCGACATCCTGTCCGACATTCTGCAGGAGTCCGAATTCGACCCGCAGGAACTTGAGCGCGAGCAGCACGTCATCCTGCAGGAGATCGGCGCCGCGCACGACACGCCCGACGACATCGTCTTCGACCGTTTCACCGAGACGGCCTTTCGCCACCAGACCATCGGCCGCTCGATCCTGGGTACGCCCGAAACGGTAAAATCCTTCACCTCCAAGCAGTTGCACGATTTCATCGAACGCCAGTATGGCGCCGAGCGCATGGTGATCGTGGCCGCAGGCGACATCAAGCACGACAAGTTCGTGCGCGAGGTCGAAAACCGGCTCGGCGGTTTCCGCAGCAAGGCCGACAGCACCATTCCGCAATACGCGCAATATGTCGGCGGCGACTTCCGCGAGGACCGCGACCTGATGGACGCGCAGATCGTGCTGGGCTTCGAGGGCCGCGCCTACCATGTGCGGGATTTCTACGCCTCGCAGGTGCTGTCGATGATCCTCGGCGGCGGCATGTCATCGCGTCTGTTCCAGGAGGTCCGCGAAAAACGCGGCCTCTGTTACTCGGTCTACGCCTTCCACTGGGGCTTTTCCGATACGGGCATATTCGGCGTTCACGCCGCGACGGGCCAAAGCGACATCGCCAAGCTGGTGCCTGTCATCATCGACGAGTTGCAGAAGGCCGGCGAGAGCATCCTGCAGGAAGAGCTCGACCGTGCGCGCGCCCAATATCGGGCCGGCCTGATCATGTCGGCCGAAAGCCCGGCCAGCCGCGCCTCGCAGATCGCGCGGCAACTACTCCTTTTCGGCAGGCCGATCGCGAAGGAAGAGCTGATGGAGCGCCTGGCGGCGCTGACGATCGAGCGCCTTACCGACCTGTCGTCGCGGATGTTCTCGACCAAGCCGACGCTTACCGCTGTCGGGCCCGTGGGTACGCTGGCACCATACGAGGCGATCCTCGATTCGCTTCCGGGCACGCAGACCACGGCCCGCAGGCTCGCCGTCTAAGTCCCAAGCGCCGTGTTCGCGCTCCCTTTCTTTCGCCGTGACCTGCCGGCACTGAAGGGCAACCTCGTCACGCTGCGCGTGCCGTTCACCAACGACTACCGCGAGTGGTCGGCGGTGCGCGGCGAAAGCCGGGCGTTCCTGGAGCCATGGGAGCCGCGCTGGACCCCGGACGAACTCGACCGCACGGCATGGCGCCTGCGCATCAGCCGCTATCGCGAGGACTACGCACAGGGAACCGCGATCGCCTTCTTCATCTTCGAGAAGTCGAGCGGCAAGCTCGCGGGCGGCATCACGCTCGGCAACATACGCCACGGCGTCTCGCAAAGCGGCCATGTCGGCTACTGGATCGGCGAGCGCTTCGGCGGCCGCGGCCTGATGACAGACGCGGTCAAGGTGGTGGCCCGCTTCGCCTTCGATACGCTGAGGTTGCACCGGATCGAAGCCGCCTGTATTCCCGACAATATCAGGTCGATCCGCGTGCTTGAAAAAGCCGGATTCCGGCGCGAAGGACTTCTGCGATCCTATCTCAGGATCAACGGCATCTGGCAGGATCACTACCTCTACGCCCGGATCGCCGACGATCCGCCGGGCGCTGGAACGAAGGACTGATTTTTGACGAATTCCCTGCGAAACGGGCCGCTGTTCGCCTTTCTTCTGGCGACGATGCTGACGCTGTGCGCGGCTTCGTCGGCCTTTGCCGTAGAACCCATCAAGATCGCCCGTGACGATGTCGCGCTCGATCTTTCGCGCGCCGTCGAAATCTACCGCAACCAGGGTGAGAACTTCCAGGTGTCGACCGCGCCCGGGCCGGACGGCATCGTGCGGCGGATCGAGGTCGAAGCCAACGATGCCCGCTCGACCGGCGACTGGGCTGTCTTCGCGCTCGCCAACACCACCGACCAGCAACTCGATCGGCTGATCGTGGCGCCGCACTTCCGGCTGGTCAATTCCGGCATCTTCTGGCCGGATCTGGGTTCTACCCGCATCGCCGCCATCACGCCCAGCGAAGGCTTCGCGCTCGACCGCCAGACCAGCCCCGACGCCGACGTGTTCCGGGTGACGCTGAATCCCGGCACGGTGATCACCTTCATCGCCGAACTCGCCTCGCCGAAGCTGCCGCAGGTCTACCTCTGGGATCCGGAATCCTACAAGGATTCGGTCAATTCCTATACGCTGTTTCGCGGCATCGTCATCGGCATCGCCGGCCTTCTGGCGCTGTTCCTGACCATCCTGTTCGTGGTCAAGGGGACGTCGATGTTCCCGGCGACGGCGGCCCTCGCCTGGGCGGTGCTTGCCTATATCTGTGTCGATTTCGGCTTCCTCAACAAGGTCATCGAGATCTCGCCCGGCAACGAGCAGATGTGGCGGGCCGGCACCGAGGTGGCGCTGGCAGCGACCTTCGTGGTGTTCCTGTTTGCCTATCTCAACCTCAACCGATGGCACGGCCATTTCAGCTACGGCGCCCTGGTCTGGATTCTGGGGCTGCTGCTGATCGCCGGCGTCGCAATCGTCGATCCGGCGGTCGCCGCCGGCATCGCCCGCATCTCGTTTGCCGCGACCGCACTGACCGGGCTCGGCTTGATCATCTTCCTCGGTATTCGTGGCTATGACCGAGCGATCATGCTGGTGCCCAGCTGGGTCATGGTGCTGTTGTGGTTATGCGGATCGTGGATGGCGATCACCGGCATGCTCGATAACGACATCGCCCAGCCGGCACTTGGCGGCGGCTTGATCCTCATCATCCTGCTGATCGGCTTCACCGTCATGCAGCACGCCTTTGCTGGCGGTGCGCTGCATCAGGGGCTGTTCTCCGACCTCGAGCGGCAGGCGCTGGCGGTCGCGGGATCGGGCGATACGGTGTGGGATTGGGACGTGCTGCGCGACCGCGTGGTGACCAAACCCGACGTCAGCATCCAGCTCGGCCTTGCGCCCAACAGCCTGGGTGGTGCCGCCCGCAACTGGCTGCCGGTGTTGCATGCCGACGACCGCGACACATTCCGCACCACGCTCGATGTGGTGCTGGAACATCGCCGCGGCCGGGTGTCGCAGAATTTCCGCCTGCGTGGCGCCGATGGGCACTATCACTGGTTTGCCCTGCGCGCGCGACCCGTCATCGGATCGGACGGCGAGGTGATCCGCTGCGTCGGTACCATGGTCGACGTCACCGAACAGAAGAAATCCGAGGAACGGCTGCTGCACGACGCCGTGCACGACAATCTGACCGGCCTGCCAAACCGCGAATTGTTCATGAACCGGCTGGAGGCGATCATTTCGATCGCCCGCACCGAAGAGAAGGTGCGGCCGACCGTCTTCGTCATCGATATCGACCGCTTCAAGCAGGTCAATGACGGGCTCGGCATTTCGGCCGGCGACACCATCCTGCTCACCATAGCGCGCCGCCTGCACCGGCTGCTCAAGCCGAAGGATTCGCTGTCGCGCTTCGCCGGCGACCAGTTCGCCCTGATGCTTTTGTCCGAGCAGGACCCTGCCCGCATCGCCGGCGTGGCCGATGCGATCAAGCATGCGATCAACAATCCGATCACCTTTGCCAAGCGCGAGATCGTGCTGACCGCCTCGATCGGCCTGATCACCTGGACCTCGGCGCAAACCTCGGCCGAGGACATGGTCAAGGACGCCGAGCTCGCCATGCACCAGGCCAAGCGCTTCGGCGGCGACAGGATCGAGCCGTTCCGCCCGGCGTTCCGCACCGTCGGCACCGATCGCCTGCAGTTCGAATCCGATCTGCGGCGCGCCATCGAGCGGCGCGAATTCACGCTGGCCTACCAGCCGATCGTTCGGCTCGAGGATGGCAGCGTCGCCGGCTTCGAGGCCCTGCTGCGCTGGGACCATCCGCGCCGCGGCATGATCCCGCCGGCCGATTTCATTCCGGTCGCGGAAAGCTGCGGGCTGATCGTGCAACTTGGGCTGTTTGCCATGCAGCAGGCGGCTGAGGATCTGGCAGGATGGCAAAAGCAGATCGGCGACGCGCCGCTGTCGGTGTCGGTCAACCTGTCCAGCCGCCAGCTCATCCGCCGCGACCTGGTCAGCGACGTGCGTTCCGTGATCGCGCGCGCCAATTTGAAGCCGCGCTGCTTCCGGCTCGAACTGACCGAGTCGCTGGTCATGGACAATCCCGAGCAGACGGCCCATGTGCTGACCAAGCTCAAGCAGCTCGGCATCGGCCTGTCGCTGGACGATTTCGGCACCGGCTATTCATCGCTCGCCTATCTGACGCGGTTCCCGTTCGACACCATCAAGATCGACAAGAGCTTCGTCGACGACAGCACGCCAAAACGCGCGGTGTTGCTCAAATCCATGGTCAACATGGCGCATGAGCTCGGCCTTTCGGTGGTCGCCGAGGGCATATCGGACGAGCGCGATGCGTTGGAGCTGCGCCAGATGGGATGCGAATATGTCCAGAGCTTCATGTTCGGCGCGCCGATGCCAGGCGACCAGGTGCTGAAGACGCTGAAGGAGCAGTATCCGCTCACGCAAGCCTAATGCATGTCGTCCGGAAGTGTCCTCGGTTCCGGAACAACGACATGCGTCACTATTGTTGCGAGAGTCGCAGCGCATTGACCAATGCTGACAGCGCCGCTGGCTGAAGCTGACGACTGGGATAATACAGGAAAAAGCCTGGGATTGGCGGCGTCCATTCCTCCAGGACGCGGACAAGCCGTCGCTCCGCGATATCCTCCGCGACTTGCTCTTCATAGGCGAGACCGAGACCAACGCCGGCGAGCGCCGCCTGAATCACCAGGTGAGTATCGTCGATTATGAGCGAGCCGCTGGCGTTGATCGTGACCGACTTTCTCGCACGCTCGAACTCCCACCGAGATGGACCACCTGGAAGACGCAGGGCTATGCATTGATGATCCTTGAGATCCCTCGGCTTTTGGGGGATTCTTCGTGATGAGAAATAACCAGGCGATCCCACCACAGCCAGCCGCAACTCCGGCGTGACGCGTACCGCGATCAGGTCTTTCTGAATATATTCGCCGAGCTGGATACCGGCATCGAACTCGCCGGCAACGAGGTCTACAGGGCCTGTCGTGGTGACAACGTCGAGAACGATATCGGGGTAGGCCTGCGCGAATGCCGCGAGCCGTGGCAGCAGCACCATTACGGCGGCCGAGCGTGACATCACAATTCGAAGGCGCCCCGCAGGGCGCCGCGTGAGGCTTCGCGCTCCGTCAAGGGCAGCAGCGATTTGCTCAAGCGCCGGAGACAGGTCTTTCAAGAGAGCGGCCCCTGCGGCTGTTGGCGCGACGCTCTTCGTCGTTCGAGCCAAAAGCCGTAGCTCGAGCCGCTGCTCGAGCCCACGGATAGTGTGGCTCAGCGCAGATTGAGACACGCCTAGTTTTGCCGCGGCTCGTGTAAAGCTTCGTTCCCGGGCGACCATCGCGAACGCGGCGAGTTCGTTCAGTTCGTTTCTCATCATTCATGAATATCACTCATGAGGCCTTGCTGTGCAACGGGCCTATCCTCATAGGTGACTCTGTCCTAGCTTTGATCGGCAACGGCAGATTGAGGTACTCTATGATCGTAACGTTCCGCAGCGATAACGTCCTCGGCTGTACCGCCGGCGCCTGGCGGGTCTGGTCGCTCTCGGACGGCTATATTGAGATGCCGGCGGACCTTCTGCGCGATCCGCGCGACAAACCGGTGCCGCAAGTCGCGCAGGCAGGGGCGCTCCGCCTGTCCGTCAATTGCTTTGCCCTCGCAGGTCCAGGCGTTGACGGCATTCTGATCGACAGTGGAGGAGGCGGCTGGGCCTCAACAACAGGACGCCTCGATCAAACCCTGGTCGAAGCCAGCATCGATCCTGCCTCGATCACGGTCTTGGCGCTCACCCATGCCCACCAGGATCATGTGTACGGGCTTTTGACTCCGGACGACCGGGGGCTCTTTCCGAATTTGAAAGCGATCGTAATTGCCGAGGAGGCTGTCGAGAGCTTTCTCGCCGAAACAAACCTTGCGCGGTTCAGATCCTTGTTGAAGCCCGTGCGGAATGGCGACCAGGTCGCCGAGCGATTGAGAGCAGTTGCCCTGCCGGGTCATGCTCCCGGTCACATCGGCTACGCATTCGACACGGACGAGGCCCGCTTCCTGTTCTTCGGGGACATCGTTCATGTGCCGGCCTTGCAGTTTGGCAATCCTGCGTTGAGTTGGGGTTATGACGACGACCAGGCGATCGCACGCGCAACGCGCCAGAAAGTTTTCCGCGACGCGGCCGAGGCCGGAACATGGATCGCCGGAGCGCACCTTGGCTGGCCGGGCGTCGGCCGCGTGATGCGTGAGGACGGAGCGTACGGCTATGAGCCGGCATAGCGGATAACAAGCCGGACACGCGGTTTCGTCTGTTTACGCAATTCCAAGCCTGAACAGCTCTCGCGCACCGCCATGGGATGAGATTGCGCTAACGGCGCAGCGTTCCGGCTGCGCCTTACCTGGCGAACGGGCCCTGGCCGGCAAAGACGAGGCTCAAGCGTGCCCGGCGGCCAGGCTGAGATGGGCGAGATCGATGCCGATGGAGGCGAGAATCCGGTCGTATTTGCGTTCGATGTCGGCATCGAACAGCAATTCCGGCGTCGCCGGGCAGGTCAACCAGCCGTTCTCAGCGATCTCGGTTTCCAACTGGCCGGCGCCCCAGCCGGAATAACCGAGCGCCATGAGCGCGCGGCGCGGCCCGCGCCCTGACGATATCGCCCGCAGTATGTCGACGGTCGCGGTCAGGCAGATGTCGTCGGAAACGGTGAGCGAGGAATCCACACGGTAGTCGCCCGAATGCAGGACGAAGCCCCGGCTGCGGTCGACAGGCCCGCCATTGCGCACGACGAAATCGCGCGCCTGTGCCGGCAGGCGGATCGCCTCCTGCTCGTTCATGATGCCAAGCTGTACCAGAAGGTCCGGGAACAGCATCTGCTGCGTCTGGTTGATGATCAGGCCCATCGCGCCTTCATCGCTATGGGCGCAGATGTAGATGACCGAGCGCGTGAAACGGTCGTCCTTCATACCAGGCATGGCAATCAGGAACTGATCGTCGAGAAAGCCGCGGCCGGCGGCTGTCTTTTTGTGGCGCAACAAATCCATGCCAGGGAAGGTAACGCGTTTCCCCGGCGCCGAAAAGATGCGCCGTAGCGGATTCGACCAAAGCTCATATTGCGAGTCCGGCCTTGGCTTGCCCGCAAAGGTCACGCAAATATGATATCAGCACGGCCATGAAATCATTGCGCGGCCACGAAGGGACGATCAAATCACCGCCATGCAAAGCTTGAAAATCCTGTTGCTCGGCGCCGCCATTGGATTGGCGGCCGCCCTCCCCGCCAGCGCCTCCTCATCCGCCTGGTACAACAGCGAAGGCGGCAAGGTGCGGCTGGTGACATCCGGCAAGCCGGACGACGCTGGCCGCATACACGGTGTTCTCGATATCGCGCTCAAACCCGGCTGGAAGACTTATTGGCGCGACCCGGGCGATGCAGGTGTGCCGCCGCAGCTCGACGTCTCGGCCAGCACCAATATAACCGATGCGACACTGTCTTTTCCCGCGCCGCAGCGCCACGATGATGGCTATGGCAAATGGGCCGGTTACAATTATCCGGTTTCCTTGCCCGTGACGTTCACGCTGGCGACGCCGAACCAGCCAGCGGTCATCGATGCCGACGTCTTTCTCGGCATTTGTGAATCCATCTGCATCCCCGTGCAGACACGGCTTAGCGTCGACCCCGCTTCCGATCCCGATAATGCCGACGACGCGGCGTTGGTGAAGGCGAGTTTCACCGCACTGCCGGCGGCGGCAAAGCCTGACTTCGGCATCAAGGTGCTGCCCGGCGATCACGAGACGCTGGTTGTCGAGGCAAGTTTTCCTGGCGATCCGCAAGCAGCGGATTTCTTCGTTGCCGGCGAGCGCGACTATATGTTCGGCACACCTTCCCGCTCGGAAAAGGACGGCAAGCTGATCTTCACCGTGCCGATCCTCGATCGCCCCTCGACGACGCCGACCGACGGCGGGCTTCACTACACGTTGACGAGTTCGGCGGGCGCGGTCGAAGGGTTGCTGCCTTTCCCTTGAAGACGCCGCGATGGTTGCAGGAAGCCGCCGAGTTCGTTACGCAAGCACGCGTCTTTCCCCATCCCAAGCGAGGAATTCATGACCATCTCCGTTGGCGACAAGCTGCCCGAGGCGACCTTCAAGACCATGACCGCGGACGGCGCCAAGCCGATCACGTCGGCCGAGATTTTTCCGGGCAAGAAAGTGGTGCTGTTCGGCGTTCCCGGCGCCTTCACGCCGACCTGCAGCAACAACCACCTGCCCGGCTATCTCGAGAACCATGACGCGATCCTGGCGCGCGGCGTCGACACCATCGCCGTCGTTTCGGTCAACGACGTCCACGTCATGGGCGCCTGGGCGCGCTTCACCGGCGGCGAAGGCAAGATCCTGTTCCTCGCCGACGGCAATGGCGATTTCGCCAAGGCGGTCGGCCTCGACGCCGACTATTCCGGTGGCGGCATGGGCCTGCGCTCGAAGCGGTTTTCGATGATTATCGACGACGGCAAGGTTACCGCGCTCAATGTCGAGACCAAACCCGGCGTCGACGAGTCCGGCGCGGCTCATATTCTCGGCCAGCTCTGAACTTCGACGGCCAATCACGCGAGGCCGCAATGGCCGGCCTCGCGTGACAAGCAGCCGCGCTCCAGAATTGCCGGTTTTCGGGGGGATCCTACGATGTTTGACATCTTCTGGCGCGCTGTCGCGATCGGCGTCGGCGCGACCGTCCTGATGGATCTCTGGGCCTTCTTCCTGCACAAGGCGTTCGGCCAGCCACGCCCGAACTGGGGGCCGGTCGGGCGCTGGGTCTGGCACCTCCGCGACAAGGTGTTTCACGACGATGTCGGCGATGCGGCGCCCTACGCGTATGAACAGGCGCTGGGCTGGGCCTTCCATTACTTCGTCGGCATCGCCTACGGCATAATCCTGGTGATGCTGGCGGGCGCGGGCTGGCTGGCCGCGCCGACCTTCCTGCCGGCCTTCATCCTCGGCATCGTTACCGTCGGCGCCGGCTGGTTCCTGCTGGCGCCAGGCATGGGCGCCGGTTGGGCGGCCTCGAAGCGGCCGAATCCGATGCGGGTCCGCGCCCTCAATCTGGTCTCGCACACGGTGTTCGCGCTCGGGCTCTACGGTACGGCGCTGCTGATCCGGTAGACAGCTAGAACAGACTGTTCAGATCCCGCCGCCCGTCGACCACACGGACGATTTCAACCCACTCCACTGGGCCATCGTCCGTGTTTGAAATCGTTTCGTAGAGCAGTACAAAAGGCGCCTCCACCAGCATTCGTGCGGAAGGCCTGATATCCGGTCGCCTGACACCCATGCGCGGCTGGTCTGCCAGCTGCATGGCCCGCGCTTCTAACTGATCGTAGTAACGATCGGCCGCCCGTATGTTTTCGCTGCCTATCGTCACGTAGATGTCGATGAGGTCAGCCTTGGCCGCGGGTGACCAGACTAGCCTAACGGCCATTCCGCGAGGCTTCCGTCAGCTCTCGCCGAGCTTCCTTTCGCAACACGTCGAAATCCACAGGCTCCGGTCTCCCGCTTGCCTTGCCTTCATCCCACAACCGTCTCAGCCGACGAACATCGTCATGCCGCAGTTCGCGCTTGGCCAGCCAATCCCGCATCGCTTCACGCACGATCTCGCTTGCAGTGGCATACTCGCCCGCCTCCACGGCCTCGCGCATCAGAGTTGCCTGTTGTGGGGTCACAGCCACGCTCATTTTTTCAACATTCGCCACGCTGCGTCCTCTCTTGCATTGCTCGATAGTGGGAAATATTACTCCCATCCATATCCTCGAGCAACTGCGATGTCGCGAGAAGAGCCTGTCCTTGCGCTACGAGTACGGCTGCGGTACGCCGATCAAGACAGCCTGTCGATCGGTCGCCATCCATGAATAATTTGGCGCGTGTGGGTGTTGAAGGCGAAATAGTTGCCGCCGCCCGCCAGCTGATCGGCTTCGCGGCTGATTTGTCTGCCGCTGAGCGACAGCAGCAGGAGCGTACCGACACCGCCATGTCCGACAAGGGCGATGTTGCCGGCGCCGCCGGCACCGAGGACGGCCTCGACCTCGCTCACGATGCGCTGCTGTGCGTCGATGGCCCGCTCCCAGCCACGAATGCTTTCGTGCGGATTGGCGAAGAACCGGTCGGCGACCGCCTCGAACTCCGGAGGCGGCAGGAAACCCGTCGCCGACCGGTCGTTCTCATGCATCCGTTCCCTCACCTGCACCGCAAGGTCGAGGTGCCGCCCGAGCACCTCGGCGGTTTCAACGGCCTTGCGTTCGCCCGACGACACCACACGCCCGATCGATGCGATCCACGGCTGGTTCAGCATTGCATGCGCCCTGGCACGACCGATGTCGGATAGACCCCAATCCGGCACGGGCACGCTGGCGTCGATCTGAACCTGAGGATGGGTGATGTAATAGGCGATCGGCATAACAGAAATTCTCCTGTCGGCCGGGCGCAGCGAATGCCAGAAGCTCAATAGCTCTGGGTCGAACGACGCGCCTTCGGGGCCAGCGGCTGCTTTGCCTGGACATCCGGCTTTGGCGCCGACACTACCGGCCTGAAAGGCCCTTTCTTGAACGGCGCCATGCCTTCCCTAGCCAGCTCGTCGGCGCGCTCGTTCTCGATGTGGCCGGCATGGCCCTTCACCCAGTTCCAGGTGACCTTGTGGCGCCGGTTGGCCTCGTCCAGCGCCTGCCAGAGTTCGCCGTTCTTGACCGGCTTCTTGTCGGCGGTCTTCCAGCCATTCTTCTTCCAGCCATGGATCCATTTGGAAATTCCGTCCATGACGTATTTGCTGTCGGTATGAAGCTCGACCGTGCAAGGCTCCTTCAACGCATTCAGCGCCGAAATGGCCGCCAGCAATTCCATGCGGTTGTTGGTGGTTTCGGCCTCGCCGCCGAAGAGTTCCTTGGTGGTGCCGTTGAAGCGCAGGATGGCGCCCCAGCCGCCGGGGCCGGGATTGCCCGAACAGGCGCCATCGGTAAAGATTTCAACCTGCTTGCTCATGACACCCCGTTTTCGGCCAATCCATATTCCGAAGGAAATCTGATCGCCCGGTGGAACCGCATCCTTCGGATATATTCGGACGGGTCGCGTTTCATCACCAGTCCGCCATCGGGGACGGTCAGCCAGTCGTAAAGCCGGGTCAGCATGAAGCGTAGCGCCGAACCGCGCGCCAGCATCGGCAGCGCCGCTTTCTCGTCATCGCTCAGGGGGCGCACGCTTTGATAACCGGCAAGCAGTGCCTTGCCCTTGGTAAGGTTGAAGGAAAAATCCTTCTCGAAACACCAGGCGTTGAGGCAGGTGGCGACATCATAGGCATAGAGATCGTCACAGGCGAAATAGAAATCGATCAGCCCCGAAAGCTTCTCGCCCAGGAAAAAGACATTGTCCGGGAACAGATCGGCATGAATGATGCCCTCGGGGAGGCCCTTGGGCCAGTGCCGCTCGAAATCGGCAAAGTCGGCATCGACCTCGGCCGCAAGGCCCGGCTCGACCTCGTCGGCGCGGCCGCGAGACGCATCCCAAAGCTTGCGCCAGCCGTCGAGGGCGAGCGCGTTCGGACGCGTCATCGGAAAGTCGGCGCCGGCCAGGTGCAGCGCCGCCAGCGCCTTGCCGACCTCGGCGCAATGCGTTGCGGCCGGTCGCCGCAGCGAAAGTCCTTCGAGGAAGGTGATGATCACGGCCGGCCGGCCGGCCAGCGTGCCGATGACGCTGCCGTCATGCGCGGTCACCGGCAGCGGGCAGGACACCCCCTTGCTGGCGAGATGGCCCATTAGCCCGAGGAAAAACGGCAAATCCGCCTTCTCGACCCGCTTTTCATAGAGCGTCAGGATGTAGGAGCCGCTCGAGGTGTGCAGCAGAAAGTTCGAATTCTCGGTGCCTTCGGCGATGCCCTTGTAGGATAGGAGATCGCCGACCGGGTAGTGCTTCAGGAAAGCGCCGAGTTCGCCCTCCGCAACGTCGGTATAGACCGCCATGGCCGTTCACGCGGTCCCATTGACGAAGGCCATGTCGGCCGGCGTCAGTTCGACATCGCGCAGTACCCGCATGACCGGAAAATCCTCTGTTTCGGTGGCCGTGACGGCCAGGTCGATGGTGACGTCGAAACGCTGGCGGAACGCGTCGATGATCTCGTCGACGATGATCTCCGGCGCCGATGCTCCCGCCGACAGGCCGAGCGTCGAAATGGTGCCGATGTCATTCCACGGAATTTCAGCGGCGCGCTGCACGAGAAGCGACATCGAGGCACCTGCCCGTTCCGCAACTTCGACAAGGCGGCGCGAATTCGAGGAATTGGGGGCGCCGACGATCAGATAGAGGTCAGCACCCGGGGCGGTGTCCTTGACCGCTTCCTGGCGGTTGGTGGTGGCGTAGCAGATCGATTCCGCCGCCGGCGCCTGCAGGTCCGGAAAGCGCTCCTGCAACGCGCGGATGATGCCGGCGGTATCCTCGACCGAGAGCGTGGTCTGGGTGACGAAACCAAGTGCTTTTGGATCGGCCGGTACAAGCCGGGCTGCGTCGGCTTCGGTCTCGATCAGCGTTACCGCGCCTTCCGGCAACTGCCCCATTGTGCCGATCACCTCGGGGTGCCCGGCATGACCGATCAACAGCACATGGCGGCCAAGCCGCTGGTGACGCATTGCCTGCTTGTGGACCTTGGAGACCAGCGGACAGGTTGCGTCGAGATAGAACAGGTTGCGCGCCTGCGCATCCGCCGGCACGGACTTGGGCACACCGTGCGCGGAGAAGACGACCGGCGACTGCCGATGTTCGGCCGGGATTTCGGAAAGTTCCTCTATGAAGACGGCCCCAAGGCTCTGCAGCCCCTCGACGACATAGCGGTTGTGGACGATTTCGTGGCGGACATAGACCGGGGCGCCATATTTTTTCAGCGCCAGCACGACGATCTGGATGGCACGGTCGACGCCCGCGCAAAAACCGCGCGGCTGGCAGAGCCGGATCGTCAGAGGAGGCTTGGCGATTGTGTGAAGCATCAAATCCTGCCGGTTGGTCAGCGCCGAAATGAGGTGCCTACCCCTGCCCTGTCAAGGGTGTCGGTGGAAAGAGAGGCGTCGCTTGCGTTCATTCCTCTTTCGCGGGCCGGCGAAGCCGGAGGACAAGCACCGCGGCGAGTGCCGCGGCAAGCCCGTACCAGGTGACGGCATATTGCAGATGGCTGTTCGGAAGGTCGATGATGGTGACACCCCCGACCGGAAGGCCGCCGGGATTTGGCGTCTTGTCGGCATCGATGAAGATCGGCACCAAGGTGAACCCAGCCGGCAGGCCGGCGCTCGCGGCCATGACGTCGCGGTCCTTCCAGTAGAAGATGTTCTTCCCCACATCATTGTCGGGAAGCATCATGGAGGGCTTTGCCGGCAGCGGGTTGCGGGCAAGCCCGGTGACCGTGACCCTGCCCGTTACCTGTCCCTTGGCGCGCTTCGCCGCATCCTTGAGGTCGTAGGGAACAAAGCCGCGGTTGATCAGGACGAAACGGCCATCGTCGAGGGCCAGCGGCGTATAGACATTGAAGCCGGCATCCCCTTCCCAGGTCGCGTAGAAATGCCGCTCGCCGGAATGCAGGAAAGTGCCGGTGACCGTGACCGGCGTGTAGTCGACGTCGCCGGTCGAGGCGAATTCCTTCTCGACCTCGGAAAGCGGTCGTGGCGCCGAATGGGTGCGCTGGTCGATGGTCTGCAGCAGGCCTTCCTTCCAGTGCAGGCGCTGGACCTGCCAGGTGCCCAGCGCCAGCAGAATCAAGAACAGCACAAGGCCAAGGACGAACAACAGTGCCGATCGTGGTCGCGAATGGCCGCGGTCCTTCAGAGACGCTTCGCTCATTCGCCGCGATCCAGCCGACCCTCGGCTGCTTTGTTGCTGTATTGCAGGGTGAGCAGCACGCCCTTGATCAGCCGAAGCGCCGTGAGACACAGCACCAGGGCGAGTGGGATCCATATCAGCAGATGCAGCCAGAGCGGCGGGCTCAGCGTCACTTCCACCCAGAGCGCCAGACCGACGATGATGAAGCCGATGATCAGGATGACGAACACGGCCGGTCCATCGCCGGCATCGGCGTAGGAATAGTCGAGGCCGCAATTGACGCAGCGCTTGCCGACGGTGAGAAAGCCGGAAAACAGCCGCCCCTCGCCGCAACGCGGGCAGCGGCCGTGCAGGCCGGCCGAAATCGGATCGATCGGAGGCCAGATCGCCTTGTCTTCACTCATGCGTAGTGCCGTCATTCATGGCTATTGCTCGATCTCGATCGGCGTCCCATCGGCCACGATCGCCCAGATTTGTCCATATCGGACTCCGTAACCCCAATGCAGCCATCGGTCCAGTCGACCAATTGAAGCAGCCAGCCCCACTAGCTGAAGCCGCTTCGCCTCCTCGACGCGCAAGACCTTCTCGGGCAAGAGCCGGAATGCCAAGACGATAAAATGCGCAAATTGAAGTCAGCCGCATCTTTCATCGATTGGCGATCCTTGCGCCGAAAAGAAGAAAGGCGGCCACGTCGCCGCGGCCGCCTTCCCGAAATTGAAACTCAAAAGGCTGGATCAGTGGCCTTCGATCACCGCGCCGACCGATCCCCAGACGTAGATCGAGGCGAACAGGAACAGCCAGACCACGTCAACGAAGTGCCAATACCAGGCGGCCGCCTCGAAGCCGAAATGCTGCTTGGGGGTGAAGTCGCCCTTCATCGCCCGGATCAGGCAGACCAGCAGGAAGATGGTGCCGATGATGACATGGAAGCCATGGAAGCCGGTCGCCATGAAGAAGGTGGCGCCGTAGATGGAATCCTTGAAGCCGAACGGCGCGTGCATGTACTCGTAAGCCTGCACCATGGTGAACAGCATGCCAAGCCCGACGGTCAGCACCAAGCCGTTGATCAGGCCCTTGCGGTCGCCATGGATGAGCGAGTGGTGCGCCCAGGTGACCGTGGTGCCCGACAGCAGCAGGATGATGGTGTTGTAGAGCGGCAAATGGAAGGGATCGAGAACCTCCATGCCCTTCGGCGGCCAGACACCACCGGTAAACGTGTGGCGGGCATAGTTCTGCACCTCACCGGCAAAAAGGCTGGCATCGAAATAGGCCCAGAACCAGGCAACGAAGAACATCACCTCCGAGGCGATGAACATGATCATGCCGTAGCGCAGGTGCAGCGACACGACGCGCGTATGGTGGCCTTCATGCGCTTCCTTGATCGTGTCCGACCACCAGGCGAACATGGTGTACAGCACGATCACAATGCCGATGAAGAACAGCCACGGATTGGCGATGTTGACGCCGAAGATCGGGAAGGAGCCGCCTTTCAGGTATTCCATGAGGCAGACACCGCCAAAAGCGGTGACAAGCGCCCCTACCGATCCCAGGAAGGGCCATGGGCTCGGGTCGACGAGATGGTAGTCATGGTGTGGTTTTGCGTGCGCGTCTGCCATATCAACCCCCGAGATTTCCTTCGGTATCTGAAACTGTCTTGCTATTGCCCTGGGCCGGCCCGGACGACGCCACCGGCTTGGTCTTCTCGACCGGGAACATCGTATAGGACAGGGTGATCGTCCTCACGTCCTTCAATTCCGGCACATTCACGATGTCGGGGTCCACATAGAACAGGACCGGCATGTCCAGCGTCTCGCCCGGCTTCAGCGTCGTATCGGTGAAGCAGAAGCATTCGACCTTGTTGAAGTACGGACCCGCCAGTTCCGGCTGCACGTTGAAGGTTGCGCGGCCGGTGACGGGGCGATCGAACTTGTTGGTCGCCTGATAATGCGCCTGGACGGTCTGCCCGATCTTCATGGTCATCGAGCGCTGGACCGGCTGGAACTCCCATGGCACGCCGGCGATGTTGGCGTCGAAACGAACGGTGATCTCGCGATCGAGCACGCGGCCGGCATATTGCTTCTCGGCACGTTGCGTCGTGCCGCCATAGCCGGTCGCCTGGCAAAACATCTTGTAGAGCGGCACGGCTGCATAGGCCATGCCGATCATGCCGGTGAAGAAAGCAAGGCAGACAACCGCGACAACGCGGTTGCCGGTCTTGCCTACCGTCTTCTTGGACGTCTCGGCGCTCATCACATCGAGCCCGACAAATTGTGGCCGAACTTCACGATTGTCGCGATGTAGAAGATCACGACCAGCACCGCCAGCGCCACGCCGATGGCGATGGAACGGCTGCGCTGGGCCTTCTTCTGGCGATCGGTCAAGGTGACCGTTTCGAGTTCTTTCTCGGCCATGGTCATGCCCCACCCATGGCAAGCGCGCGTTCGACGACACTGTCAGCCAGATAGGCGGCGAAAATTGCGAAGAGATGGAGCAGCGAATAGGCGAACAGGGCCTTAGCCGGCTTCATGACGCGGTCATCGTCGGCCATGCCAAGCACTTTCCAGGCATACCAGACGAAACCAGCCCCCAACAGCAAGGCGGCCACGCCGTAGAACGGCGTCGTGTAGCCGAGCAGCCAGGGCAGCACGCCGACCGGGGCCAGCACCAGCGCGTAGGCGAAAATCTGACGGCGGGTCGATGCATGGCCGGCGACGTTGGGCATCATCGGGATGCCGGCGCGGCCATAGTCCTCGGACTTGAACAGCGCGAGCGCCCAGAAATGCGGCGGCGTCCACAGGAAAATGATCAGGAACAGGATGATGCTTTCGAGACTGACCGACCCGGTCACCGCGGCCCAGCCGATGACCGGTGGGATGGCGCCCGCTGCACCGCCAATGACAATGTTCTGCGGTGTCGAGCGTTTCAGCCACATCGTGTAGACCACGGCATAGAAGAAGATGGTGAAGGCCAGCAGCGTCGCCGACAACCAGTTGACCAACACGCCGAGCGTCATCACCGACAGCACCGACAACACCAAGCCGAAGCTCAGCGCCTCGTGCGGCTGGATCCGGCCGGAAGGCACCGGGCGGCTGGCGGTCCTGGTCATCACCGCGTCGATGTCGGCGTCGTACCACATGTTGAGCGCGCCAGAGGCGCCGGCCCCAATCGCAATGGCCAGGATGGCGATCACCGCCAGCAGCGGATTGATGGTCATCGGTGCCGCGACCAGTCCGACAAAGGCGGTGAACACCACCAGCGACATGACGCGCGGCTTCAGCAGGGCGAAGAAATCGCCCGCCGTAGCTTCCGACATACGGAAGCCCGCTTCGTCAATGCTGGTTTTGTCGACTAGGGCCATGCGTACTCAAGTCCATCATTCCGTTGGCCAAAACCGCCGGCGGGCCGGCGGTTTTGTATTCGAGCGGGAGCCGCCTTATTTGATCTTCGGCAGCTGCTCCCACTGGTGGAACGGCGGCGGCGAAGGCAGCTGCCATTCGAGCGTGGTAGCACCCTCACCCCACGGGTTGGCGCCGGCGATCCGCTTCTTCTGGAAGGCTTCGAACACGCCATAGAGGAAGATCACCACACCGACGGCCGAAATATACGAACCGTAGGACGAAACCATGTTCCAGCCCGCAAACGCGTCAGGATAGTCGATGGTGCGGCGCGGCATACCGGCGAGGCCGAGGAAATGCTGCGGGAAAAAGATCAGGTTCACGCCGACGAACATGACCCAAAAATGGGTGTTGGCGATGACGGGCGAGTACATGTAGCCGGTCATCTTCGGGAACCAGTAGTACCAGCCGGCGAAGATGGCGAACACCGCGCCCAGCGACAGTACGTAGTGGAAGTGGGCAATGACGAAATAGGTGTCATGCAGCGACCGGTCGAGGCCGGCATTGGCCAGCTGGACACCGGTGACGCCACCGATGGTGAACAGGAAGATGAAGCCCAGCGCCCACAGCATCGGCGGCTTGAACGAGATCGATCCGCCCCACATGGTTGCGATCCAGGAAAAGATCTTCACGCCTGTCGGCACCGCGATGACCATGGTGGCGAAGACGAAGTAGCGCTGCGTATCGAGCGACAGGCCCGTCGTATACATATGGTGCGCCCAGACGATGAAGCCGACCGCGCCGATCGCGACCATGGCGTAGGCCATCCCGAGATAACCGAATACCGGCTTCCTCGAGAAGGTCGAGACGATATGGCTGATGATGCCGAAGCCCGGCAAGATCAGGATGTAGACTTCCGGGTGACCGAAGAACCAGAACAGGTGCTGGAACAGGATCGGGTCACCACCACCGTCAGGCGCGAAGAAGGTCGTGCCGAAGTTGCGGTCGGTGAGCAGCATGGTGATGCCGCCGGCCAGAACTGGGAGGGACAGCAGAAGCAGGAAGGCGGTGACCAGCACCGACCAGGCAAACAGCGGCATCTTGTGCAGGGTCATGCCTGGCGCGCGCATGTTGAAGATGGTGGTGATGAAGTTGATGGCACCGAGGATCGAGGAGGCGCCGGCGATGTGGATCGACAGGATCGCCAGATCCATCGCCGGACCAGGCTGGCCCGAAGTCGAAAGCGGCGGATAGAGCGTCCAGCCGCCGCCCACGCCAAAGGCGCCAGGCGCACTCGGCACGAACATTGAGGTGAGCAACAGGATGAAGGCCGGCGGCAGCAGCCAGAATGAGATGTTGTTCATGCGCGGGAATGCCATATCGGGAGCACCGATCATGATCGGCACCATCCAGTTGGCGAAACCGCCGATCAGGGCCGGCATGACCATGAAGAAAATCATGATCAGCGCGTGCGCGGTGGCAAACGCATTGTACATGCTCTTGCCGCCGTCGATCGCGGCGTCGCCGTTCATGCCATAGACCATCTGCGCAAGACCGCTGAAGATCTGGATGCCAGGCTCCTGCAGCTCCATGCGGATGGCGACCGAAAGCGCGCCGCCGATTATGCCGGCCATGATCGCGAAGATCAGGTAGAGCGTACCGATATCCTTGTGGTTGGTCGAATAAACCCAGCGCACCCAGCCATGATACGGCTTGTGGTCGTGCCCGTCGTGAGCTGCAGCGTCTGCCATGTTCCGCTCCGTTCCCTAAATCTTGCTAACCCGCGACATCAGTTGCCGGCGGCCGCTACCTTGTTCTGGCCATCGACCTCGGCCATGAGCGTCTTGTTGGCACCTGGCAGATCGGTCTTGGCCGCGGCCAGCCAGGTCTTGAACTGCGTGTCCGACACCACACGAACGGCGATCGGCATGAAGGCATGGTCCTTGCCGCAGAGCTGCGAGCACTGACCGTAATAGAGGCCTTCTTTCTCCGCCTTGAACCAGGTCTCGTTGGTGCGGCCGGGAACGGCGTCGATCTTGATGCCGAAAGACGGCACGGCAAAGGAATGGATCACGTCGGTCGCGGTGACAAGCACACGGGTCATCGTGTTGACCGGCACGACCAGCTCGTTGTCGACGGCGAGCAGGCGCGGATAGACCGCGCGATCCTCCTTGCCGGCCTTGGCACGATCGCCATCCTGAAGGATGGCCGAATTGAAGGCGAGCGTGTTGTCGGTCTGGTATTCGTAATCCCAGTTCCACTGGTTGCCGGTTGCCTTGACGGTCAGCTTCGCCTCTTCCGGCGGCGTATACTGGGCGGTCAGGAGTTGGAACGAGGGGATGGCGAGGCAAAGCAGGATGACGACAGGGCCGATGGTCCAGATCACCTCGATCAGCGTGTTGTGGCTGGTCTTGGACGGGGTCGGATTGGCGCTCGCGCGGAATTTGACGATGCAGTAGATCAGCAGAAACAGCACAAGGACCGTGACCGGGATGATAAACCACATCGTGTAGTTTCCGAACCACTCGATCTGCCGCATCATGTCGGTCGCAGGCGCCTGGAAGCCGGTCTCCCACGGCCTGGGCTGGTCCGCATAAGCGGATCCGCAGGCGAGGAACGTGGCAGCAGCACCGGTGCTCGCTAGGAATTTTCTCATCGCCCTCTTCGTCTCCCAGTCTCTCGCCGGCTGTGCCCGCGAGAATAACCAACAATGCCGGGACGGGAATCCCGGACAGTCTCAAGCTGGTTCAAACCATACTCTTTTTCCCTCCGCAAGAAAGGAGCGGTCGAAACCGTGCGGCATTTTTGCGCGCAAGCTGACGTGGCTCTTCCGGGGCAATGGCCGTAGTGGCGAATCGCGTATGTTCGGCGGGCCGCACGCCTTGTGCCGGCGACACCCGCAAAGCGTCGTAATTCAGGCGAATTTGGCAAGGAAAAGCGCCGCATTGCCTTTTTAGGGACAGTTCGGCCACGGTCTCGTCCTTTACTTGGCATTGGCGCGGCTTAAAGTGCCGTGATTCGCAATGGAGCCGTCATGAACTCTTGGCTTTCGAGACTGAGGCATACGCGACTGGGCCTTTCGAGAACCTTGGCAAACGCCCTGTTTCTCGCGGTCCTGTGCGCGGCCGGTCTGTCCATCGCCGGCAACGCCAATGCTGCCCAGCCAAGCGGCACGGTGCGCTCGACGCATGGCGCATGGTCGATCATCTGCGACACGCCGGCCGGTGCCACCTCGGAACAATGCGTGATGATGCAGAACGTCGTCGCCGAGGATCGTCCGGAGATGGGGCTTTCGGTCGTCGTGCTGCGCACCGCCGACAACAAGGCCGAGATCTTGCGCGTGCTGGCGCCGCTCGGCGTGCTGTTGCCGAACGGCCTCGGGCTCAACGTCGACGGCAAGGACATTGGCCGCGCCTATTTCGTGCGCTGCTTCCAGGACGGCTGTTATGCCGAGGTCATTCTCGAAAAGCCGCTGCTCGACACGCTGAAGACCGGTACGTCGGCAACATTCATCGTTTTCCAGACCCCGGAAGAGGGTATCGGCATTCCCGTCGACCTCAAGGGTTTCGCCGAAGGCTTCGCCGCTCTGCCCTGATCGCGGCTTCGCGCTGAACCAGGCCTGGACGCGGCTTTTGCCGACCCCAGACGCATGCCTTGCGTTTAGCGAACGAAATCATTCGTCGGCGCCGATTCGTCATTGCCGATTGTGTGGGCGCGGCTTCACGCCTACATCGGGGGGAAAGCAAACATCCCACGGACGGACGCGCCATGAACAGCCTGATCGGCCAATTCGACATTTCAGACGACCGCATCAAGCAGATCGTCGCTGACACCATCAAGGGCGCCGACGACGGCGAGCTTTTCCTCGAATACAGCGAGAGCGAAGCGCTGATGTTCGACAATGGCAAGCTGAAGACCGCCAATTTCAACACCGACCAGGGCTTTGGCCTGCGGGCCGTCGCCGGCGAGGCCAGCGGCTACGCTCATTCCAGCGACCTGTCCGAGGCGTCGCTGCTGCGCGCGGCCGAAGCCGTCTCGACTGTCAAGGGTGGCTATTCCGGCACGCTTGCGGCAGCCCCCGCCCGTACCAACCGCCATCTCTACGGCGACGAGAACCCGATCCCCTCGCCTTCCTTCGAGGCCAAGGCGAAGCTGCTGCAAGAAATCGACGCCTGGCTGCGCGCCGAGGATCCACGCGTGCGCCAGGTAACGGCCTCGATCGCCGCATCCTGGCAGCATGTCGAGATCGTTCGTGCCGACGGCCAGATGGTGCGCGATATCAGGCCGATGGTCCGCGTCAACGTCTCGGTCGTCGTCGGCGACGGCGACCGCCAGGAAAGCGGCTCCTATGGCATGGGCGGGCGCAAGGCATTCGGCGAATTCCTGATCGAGGATAGTTGGAAGCACGCCGCCAGGGAGGCGCTCCGGCAAGCGGTGGTCAACCTGGAGGCAATCCCGGCCCCGGCAGGCACTTTCGACATCGTGCTATCCAATGGCTGGCCGGGCGTGATGCTGCACGAAGCCGTCGGTCATGGTCTTGAAGGCGATTTCAACCGCAAGAAGACGTCGGCGTTCGCCGGCCTGATGGGGCAGCAGGTGGCCGCCAAGGGGGTGACGGTCGTCGACGACGGCACCATCCCAGAGCGGCGCGGCTCACTCACCGTCGACGACGAAGGCACGCCTTCGGCCCGCAACGTCTTGATCGAGGACGGCAAACTGGTCGGCTACATGCAGGACCGGCAGAATGCCCGGCTGATGGGCATGAAAGCCACCGGCAATGGCCGGCGAGAAGGCTATGCGCACCAGCCGATGCCGCGCATGACCAACACTTACATGACCTCAGGCGACATGGAGCCGGACGAAATCATCGCCTCCGTCAAGAACGGCATCTACGCCGTCTCCTTCGGCGGTGGCCAGGTCGACATCACGTCGGGCAAATTCGTGTTCGGCTGCACCGAGGCCTACATGATCGAGAACGGCAAGGTGACGCAGCCGATCAAAGGCGCGATGCTGATCGGCAACGGGCCTGATGCCATGCACCGCGTCTCGATGGTCGGCAACGACATGAAGCTCGACAACGGCATCGGCATGTGCGGCAAGGCCGGCCAGGGCGTACCCGTCGGCGTCGGCCAGCCGCATCTCAGGATGAACCAGATGACGGTCGGCGGCACGCGGGTTTGAAACTCGGTGCCGTTCCGGTGTCATCGCCCGCCGTGACGTTTCCGGATGCAGGCGCCCTCCACCATGCCCATTGTGATCCTGACAGGGGCCGGCCTGACAGGGACCGGCTTTTCGGCGGCCGGGACCTTGAAGTGGACACAATCCACATTAACAAATTATTAGGTCTTTGACTGCCTGGGCTGCCTCTCACGCACGAACGCAGCACCAGTTCCTCGTTGCGGTGGTGGTTTTGGCAATGCGGCACTCCCCCGTCCTGGCTCTCCTGCTTGGCTTTGTTTCGTTGATTGGTGCGGCATCGCTGCTAGCCAGTCCGGCTTCGGCCCAGTCGACTTTGTTCAAGTCGCGATCGACCCAATCTTCCATGGATGGGTCGCGCTCTGCCTCCGTGGGTGGAAGCACCAGCGTCCCCTACGGTTGGATCGATTTCTGTCATCGCCGCCCAAAAGAGTGCAAGGTGCCGGCTCTGCCGGCCGCGAATGTCAAGCTGACAGCGCGGACCTTCCGCATCCTCACGCGGATAAATCAGAAGGCGAACAGCGCCATCAAACCCGTCAGCAATTTCGATCACTGGGGCACGATGGCGGACCATTGGGATTATCCGGTTGACGGCAAAGGCGATTGCAAGATCTACGCCCTCTACAAACGCAAGCTCCTTCAAGAGGCTGGATTTCCCCGACAAGCGCTGTTGATGACGGTCGTGCGCGATCTCAACAATGAAGGCCACACCATCCTGACGGTGAAAACCGATAAAGGCGATCTTGTCCTCGACAATATGGTCGACCAAATCAGGCCTTGGAACGCAACCGGCTACTACTTCCTGAAACGTCAATCGCAGCAGAATCCGAATGTCTGGCAGTCGGTCAACCAGCGAGGCGGCACGCCGAAAACCTTCGCGAATGCTGCAAAGCTCGTAGATTGAGCCTGGACCGTACGGTTCAGGCATTACAGGCGTTCGGCGGCTTTTTTAGAGCGGTTCGGTGTTTGATAGAATCGCTGAACCGCTCTCTCTTCATTTCGACGCAATTCCGGACGGAAAACCGCTACCCATTCTTCCTGGAGTCGCTTTAACCGGAGGATCCCGCAGCAGCGCTTGGGAAGCGCGGTTTTCTGTGGCTCAGTAGTCTGAACGAAACGTGCTCAGCCGCGCCTCTTCTTGGGTTTTTCCAGCAAGGCGACCGCCTCGACATGTGGCGACCACAGGAACTGATCGATTGGCGTCACGCTGGTCAAGGTATAGCCGCCGTCGATGAGAATGCGCAGGTCGCGGGCCAGCGTCACCGGGTTGCAGGACACCGCGGCAACGTATGGAACATCCGAGCGGGCGATCTGCTTCGACTGGTCTTCGGCGCCGGCGCGCGGCGGATCGAAGACAAGGCCGTCGAAGGCGTTCAACTCCTTGAAGGTCAGTGGCCGGCGAAACAGGTCGCGTCGTTCGCCCGTCACCCGCTTGAGGCCGGTCGCGAAACGTGATCCCCGGTCGAGCGCCGAAAGCGCGGCCGCGTCGCCTTCGACCGCATGGACTTCCGATTTCGTCGCCAGCCGCAAGGCAAAGCTGCCGCAACCGGCAAAGAGATCGGCAATTTTTTTTGCACGCTTCAGATGTCCGCTGACGATCTCGACCATGGTCCGTTCGGCGGCCTCCGTCGCCTGCAGAAAGGTGCCGGGCGGCACGGCGACCGCAACACTGCCGAACATGACCACGGGCTTCCTTGGCTCGATGACGATCTCGTCATCGATGGACAGCCTGGCAAAGCCTTGCGCAATGACAAAGTTGGAGGCGATACGGCGCTGGTGTTCCCCGAGCTTGCCTGACTCGTGCACCGCGATGTCGAGGCCGGAACCTGTAACGGTGACCGCCATCCGGAACGATTTGGTGGTGGCGCATATCAATTCGGCCAGCGCCCTCAGCTGGCCGAGTGCCGCGACGATCTCGGGCAGTGAGATCGGGCATTCGGATATGGAGATGATCTCGGGCGACAGATGGCGATTGAAGCCGAGCAGCATGCCTGCGTCCGTGCGCCGGGCGGCAAGCACGACGCGGCGGCGCGACTGCGGCGCGCAGGCGACCAGTTCGCCAATCTCGCACTCGATGCCCTTGCCCCTCAATGCGTGCACCACCTTTTCGCGTTTCCATCGGCGATAGGCTTCGGTCTCGAAATGCTGGAGGGCACAGCCGCCGCATTCGGTGAAATGGCGGCAGGCTGGTTCGACGCGCAGCGGAGAGGCTTCCAGCACCGCCATCAGCGTGGCGCGATCCCGCTCGCGCGCGGCGGTGACGATCTCGCCTGGCAGCGTGAAGGGAATGAACAGATCGCCGCTCTCGGTTTCGGCGATGCCGTCGCCCTGCGATCCGAGCTTTCGTATTGTGAAGCGTACGCTCATCGGCCCTTGATCCCACCGAGCAGGAATTCGCGATTGCCGTCGCCACCTTCGATCGGCGACAGATGCAGGCCAAGCGAGCGCCAGCCGGGAACGGCATCCAGCCAATCCTGCAGCAGGCCCGCGACACGGGCGGCACCGAAGGGATCCTTCAACAAACCGCCCTTGCCGATCGCCTCTCGACCGGCCTCGAATTGCGGCTTGACCAGAAAGATCGCACCGGCGCCGGGCTTGGCAATGGCGAGTGCCGGCGGCAGCGCCAGTTTCAGCGAGATGAAACTGACGTCGGAAACGATGAAATCCGGATTGCGGCCGGCAAGATCGGCAACGGTGAGATCGCGCGCGTTCAGGCCCTCGATCACCGTCACGCGCGGATCACCACCGACATCAGGATGCATCTGGCCATGCCCGACATCGATTGCCGTGACATGGGACGCGCCGCGTTCGAGCAGCACCTGGGTGAAACCGCCGGTCGAGGCGCCGATGTCGAGGGCCTCGCGACCGGCCGGGTCGAGGCTGAAATGGTCGAGCCCGGCGATCAGCTTGAGCGCGGCGCGCGAGACATAGGCTTGCGCCGGATCGTCGATGGCGACAACGCATTGCGGCGAAACGTTCTGGCCGGGCTTGCGGGCTATGGCGCCGTCGACCGTCACCGTGCCGCGCTCCACCGCGTCGCGGGCGCGCGAGCGGCTGGCAAACAGCCCGCGCTGGACGAGCAGGTCGTCGAGCCGCTGGCGTGTGCTGGCTGGCAGAGGCGAGTTCATCGGCCTTCTCTGACGAAAGCCCGCGGTGAAGGCAAGGACATTAGATGGACCAAAGTGATGCTACGAGAGCGGCTGGTGCATCTAACCAGGCCGCGGCTTGCGCCCATCATGCCGGGTCCGGCAGAATATTGGCCACGAAGAGCCCTCTGTTTGTCGCAACTCGAAGGAGAACGAATGCTGACGGGAACCTGCCACTGTGGCGCCGCCCACTGGACGCTGGAGGGCGACCCCGGCCCGGTGACGGCCTGCAACTGCACGCTTTGCCGCCGCTATGGCACGCTCTGGGCCTATGATTATGTCGACGAACGCATTCGCGTTTCGGGGCCAATGGGCAGCTATACGCGCGCCGGACAGGAAGACCCGTCGCTCGAGATCCTGTTCTGCCCGCGTTGCGCCTGCGTGCTCGGCTGGCGCGGACTGCGCGCCAGCGCCTCGGGTCGAAGACGCATGGCCGTCAATGTCCGGCTGGCGCCCCCCGAGGCCGTCGCCGATCTGCCGATCGACCATTTCGATGGTCTCGACACGTACGACGATCTGCCGCGCGACGGCCGCTGCGTACGCGACATGTGGTTTTAGAAGATGGTTCGCGGAGCCTGGCGCTCGATGGCTGGAGACAAACCGTCGTCTCGACCGCCTGAAGCCTGCTCACGCGCATGCCCGGTCGCAACAGGTGATACAGGCGAAGGATCCGGCGGCACCACAAGCTGCGGAATTTGCTTGTAGGAAAAGCCGCCGCGGATATCGCCCATCTTGCCGGCGACAATGCCTATCGCCGCCTTTTCGAGATTGCGGTCGTAGGGCGTTTCGGCGGCAGCCGGTACGACCATCACCGCCAAGAAGGCCGCGCCGCACAGAAGCGTCTTCATTCTCGTTGTCTCCCTGCCTGGCTGTGATCTAGCAGGGCGGCGTTGAAAAACGGCCAAGGGACAGGGTAAGCAAAACGCCAAACGGCAACGTTAACAATGCCTATAAAATCGAGCCGGCAAACTGATTCAAGCTGTTGAGGTTTTGATTCAGGCGCGCTGGGCGCGGACCGTATGACCGAGCGCGGTGAATACGGTGCGCACGATTCCGGCGACGTCGAGGCCAGCATCGGCATACATCTTCTCTGGCTTGGCGTGGTCGGTGAAGTCATCCGGCAGCACCAGCGGGCGTACCTTCAGGCCGCTTTCGAGCAGTCCTTCATGGGCGAGGAATTGCAGCACATGGCTGGCGAAGCCGCCAATTGCGCCCTCCTCCACCGTCACCAGAACCTCATGCGAGCGGGCCAGCCGCCGGATCAGATCCTGGTCGAGCGGCTTGGCGAAACGGGCATCGGCGACCGTGGTGGAAAGCCCGGCCGCGCCGAGTTCCTCGGCCGCGATGAGGCAATCCTGCAGCCTTGTGCCGAAGGACAGCAGGGCAACCTTGCTGCCTTCCCGGACGACGCGGCCTTTGCCGATCTCCAGAACAGAGCCGCGCTCGGGCATGTCGACGCCGACGCCGTTGCCGCGCGGATAGCGGAAGGCGATCGGCCCGTCGTCATAGCTGGCGGCGGTGCGCACCATGTGACGCAATTCCGCCTCGTCGGCCGCGGCCATTACGACAAAGCCCGGCAGGCTTGCCAGGAAGGTGGTGTCGAACGCGCCGCAATGGGTGGCACCGTCGGCGCCGACAAAGCCGGCGCGATCGATGGGGAAACGCACCGGCAGTTTCTGGATCGCGACGTCATGGACGACCTGATCGTAGGCACGCTGCAGGAAGGTCGAATAGATCGCGGCGAAGGGCTTGTAGCCTTCCGTCGCCAGGCCGGCGGCGAAGGTCACCGCATGCTGCTCGGCAATGCCGACGTCGAAAGTCCTTGACGGAAACACCTCGCCGAACAGGTCGAGGCCGGTGCCGCCCGGCATGGCGGCGGTGACGGCGACGATGCGGTCGTCCTCGCGCCCCTCCTGGATCAGGCTTTCGGCAAACACCTTGGTGTAGGCCGGTGCATTGGCCGGCGCCTTGGCCTGTGCGCCGGTGATGACGTCGAATTTGTTGACGCCATGATACTTGTCGGCGGCCGCTTCCGCCGGCGCGTAGCCCTTGCCCTTCTGGGTGACGACATGGATCAGCACCGGACCCTTGCCGTTGTCACGGACATTTTTCAGGACCGGGATGAGATGCTCCAGATTGTGACCGTCAATCGGGCCGATGTGATAGAAGCCGAGTTCCTCGAACAAGGTGCCGCCGGTGACGTAACCGCGCGCATGCTCGACCGCGCGGGTGATGGCTCGATCGGCCCGCTTGCCGAGATAGGAGGTCAGCTTCTTGCCAAAGTCGCGCAGGCCGACATAGGCCTTGCCGGAAGCCAGACGCGCCAGATAGGCGCTCATGGCGCCGGTTGGCGGGGCGATCGACATGTCATTGTCGTTGAGGATGACGATGAGGCGCGCATCGAGCGCGCCGGCATTGTTCATCGCCTCATAAGCCATGCCGGCCGACATGGCGCCGTCGCCGATGACGGAGATGACATTGTTGCGCCCGCCTGAGAGGTCGCGGGCGGCGGCCATGCCGAGGCCGGCCGATATCGATGTCGAGGAGTGGGCGGCGCCGAACGGGTCGTATTCGCTCTCGGCTCGGCGGGTGAAGCCCGACAACCCGCCTTCCTGGCGCAAGGTGCGGATGCGGTCGCGACGGCCGGTCAGTATCTTGTGTGGATAGGCCTGGTGGCCGACATCCCAGATCAGCCGGTCATCGGGTGTGTTGAAGACATAGTGCAGCGCCACGGTCAGTTCGACCACGCCCAGCCCGGCTCCGAGATGGCCGCCGGTGCGCGACACCGCGTCGATCAGTTCGAGGCGAAGCTCTGATGCCAGTTGCGGCAAGTCGCTCTCGGCCAGCGTGCGCAGGTCGGCCGGGACGCGAACCCTATCGAGAAGCGGCGTATGCGGCGTTGCGTTCACGTTGGGCCCAGACTTTCTGTTCATCGGCGGATAGGCCGCCGGCCGGCGAAAGTAAATGCGTGTCGCTGACGCGGACGGTCAGCCCCTCACGATCTTCTCAGCCTTCCGGCAGCGGGATGAATTCTTTCTCATCGCCAGGAACGATATCGAAGCGGCCGGTCTTCCATTCCTGCTTGGCCTGCTCGATGCGCTCCTTGGACGAGGAAACGAAATTCCACCAGATGTAGCGCTTCGAACCGAGAGACGCGCCGCCGAACAGCATGAAATGCGCACCCATCGATGACGATATGATGATCTCGTCGCCGGGCCGGAACACCAGCAGCCGTTCCGCTGGAAAGGCATCACCCGAAATCGAAACCTCGCCCTCCAGCGTGTAGATGGCGCGCTCCTCAGCATCGGGCGGGATTTTGACGCTGGCGCCAGGCGCCAGCCGCAAATCTGCATAGAGTGTTTCGGAATCGGCCCGCACCGGAGACCGCAACCCCTGGAAATCGCCGATGACGACGCGGCCGCTGACGCCTTCGGCGTCGATTTCGGGAAGCCGCAGCGCCGCTGTGTTCTCGAACACCGGTGCCACCTCTTCCTTGCCGTCCGGCAGAGCCAACCAGGTCTGCAGGCCGGAGATCGACATCGGCGCGCCGCGCAATTCCTGCGGCGTGCGTTCGGAGTGGACGATGCCGCGACCGGCCGTCATCAGGTTCACGTCGCCGGGTTGAATGACCATTTCGGTGCCGAGCGAATCGCGGTGCCTGATCTTGCCGTCGAACAGATAGGTCACGGTCGACAGGCCGATATGCGGGTGGGGACGGACATCGAGCGCCTGGCCCGCGCGCATGATCGCGGGACCCATTCGATCGAAGAAGATGAACGGCCCGACCAGGCGCCGCTTGGCGGTCGGCAAGGCGCGACGCACCTCGAAACCGCCAATGTCCTTGGCGTTAGGGATAACCATCAGCTCGATCTGGTCGCTGGCGAAGGCATCGCCGGCCTCAGGGTCCTTGCCGGGGAAGAAGCTCATGAACTCTCCTCGTCAGCGGTCAGTGGGCGCTTGGGCATATCAGGCGAACCGGATCGCCGCTTTTGCTTTTAATTTGGCTGCCACCTCTTCGCGATTGCGCGGATGCTGGTGGGTTTCGAGGGAATCGAGCAATTCGCGTGCGGATGCCGCGATGGCTTCGACGGCATGATCGAACGCATGCTGGTTCTTGGCAGAAGGCCGCGTCGTGCCGCTCAGCTTGCGGACAAACTGCAGTGCCGCGTCGCGGACTTCGTCGTTGGTTGCCGGCGGATCAAAATTGAACAGGGTCTTGATGTTTCTGCACATCGCTTCCGTATCTCCTCTTGTCCGTTTCAATCGGGACGAACTGTATCCTCAATGATGATCGTGTCCAAAACCGGTAAGGCTGCTCCGGACCTCAGTCCGCGTCGAGCGGCTCGGTTCCAACCGGCTTGCCGTCGCGCGACAGCCTGATCTTCTCGACCTTGTCCTCGGCGGCCTTCAGCAGCCGGTCGCAATGAACCTTCAGCGCCTCGCCGCGCTCGTAAATCCGGATCGACTGGTCGAGCGGTACGTCGCCACGCTCCAGATCATCGACGATCTTCTCCAGTGCGTCGAGTGCCTGTTCAAAGCTCATCGCCTTGACGTCTTCGTTGATCTCACCGGTCATCATTCATCCTTTCATCAGTCGCCCGACATGGGCGGCGACCGAAAATGCCAATCCCTGCAGATCGTAGCCGCCCTCGAGCAGGCTGACGAGCCGGTTGCCGCCGTGGATTGCGGCGCGCTGCATCAGCTGGCCGGTCGCCCAGTCGAAATCGTCCTCGGTCAGATTGATTTCCGCCAGCGGGTCGCGATGGTGCGCGTCGAAGCCGGCCGAAACGATAATCAGATCCGGCGCGAAATTGTCGAGTGCCGGCAGCACGCGCGACAGGAACGCATCGCGAAACACCTCGCTGCCCGTCCGAGGCGCCAGCGGCGCATTGACGATGTTGCCGGCGCCGGTCTCACTCTTCGCGCCCGTGCCGGGATAAAGCGGCATCTGGTGCGTCGAGCAATAGAGCACCGAGGGATCGTCCCAGAAAATATCCTGCGTGCCGTTGCCGTGATGCACGTCCCAGTCGACGACCGCGACACGCTCGGCGCCATGCTTCCTCTGCGCATGGCGCGCTGCGATTGCCGCCGTGTTGAAGAAGCAGAAGCCCATGGCCGTGGTCTTTTCGGCATGGTGGCCGGGCGGGCGGGCGGCGACGAAGACGTTGTCGGCGCGGCCCGCAAAGACGTCGTCGACGGCGGCATTGGCGGCACCGATCGCCGTAATCACCGCCTGCCAGCTTTTCGGGCTGGCGGTGGTGTCGGCGTCGATGCGGGCAATGCCTTCGTCGGGGATGGCGGCGCGGACACGCGCGACGAAATCGGCGGGATGCGCGTAGAGGATGGTCGCCTCGTCGCCTTGCGGTGCCTCGACGCGGTCAAGCGCGGCAAAAGCTTCGTCGTCGAGCACGCGCTCGATGGCGCGCAGGCGGTCGGGCCGCTCAGGGTGACCGGGCGGGGTGATGTGTTCGAGAAAGATCGGGTGCGTGTAGAGACGGGTGGCCATGCCCTCTATCTAGTGCCCCGGCGCCGTGATGGCCATGCGTCGCGGCTTGATCGCTGGGGAAAATCGAACCTGCGTCCATTGATGTCGCTGCGGGCATTGGCGTCGCCGGCCCTTCGGAGTAAGACTGCCGCTACTGCCTGGTGCCTGCCGGTCTGTTTGTTTTAGCCGCATTCTGCGACGCCAAGTGATTCCACTTGGCTGCAAATGCCCTGGCGGGAGAATCGGGAACACGGTTGAACTCCGTGGCGTGCCCAACGCTGTGAGGGGGACCGCGCCGGTAAATGCCACTGTCGATGACGGGAAGGCACCGGACGCGGGTTGATCCCGAGCCAGAAGACCGGCCTGGCAGGCATCGTCATCCGCATGGTCAGGCGGATGACATCGATTGCAATCGCAAGGGGACAAGCGATGCCGGAAGCTATGACCGCTCCAATGGGCGATGGATTTGACCAGATTGCGCGCGACGCTGTTTACCGCGCCATCTTCACACGGCGCGACGTCCGCAACCATTTTACATCGGAGACGATCGACGACGAGGTGCTGGCGCGGCTGCTGCTTGCCGCCCATCACGCGCCGTCGGTCGGCTTCATGCAACCCTGGAATTTCATTATCATTCGCGATGCCGCGTGGCGGGCGGAAGTGCGCGACCTGTTCCTGGCCGCGCGAGAACGGGAACTGCCTGAAATCGAGGCAGAACGGCAGGCGCTCTACCGCAAGCTCAAGCTCGAAGGCATTTGCGAAAGCGCTCTAAACATCTGCATCACCTGCGACCGCGAGCGCTCGAAAGGCTCGCCGCTGGGGCGCTGGCACAATCCGGAGATGGATCTCTACAGCACGGTCTGCGCGGTGCAGAATTTCTGGCTGGCGGCACGCGCCGAGGGCGTTGGCGTCGGCTGGGTCAGCATCATCGAGGCGCAAGCGCTGAAAAGCCTGCTGGCCATTCCCGATCAGGTGACGCCGATCGCCTATCTCTGCGTCGGCCGCGTTTCCGAATTCGCACCGAAGCCGGATCTCGAAACACACGGCTGGGGCCGGCGGCTGCCGTTGCCCGAGCTTATCATGAGCGAGACTTTTCGCGGACAAGGCGAAGCGCTGCTCAAATCAGCAGTGGCGCGCCTCGGTACCGTCGCCGGTGCGCCCGCGAGCCTAGCCGATCAGCGCGTCGCGCCGGCCGTGCCCCAGCGCGAACCGCCGAAAGTGGAGAGCGCCTTGTCCTTGAGTTCCCTGAACTTCGACGAGGCTTCGGCCAGCCTGGCGTCCCAGGCGGCATCGGGCACCTGACCCTCGATGGTCTTGAAATAGACCTGCATCAGGCAGGCAATGGCGAACGGCTCGATGAAGGCCGCCTTGAAAGCCCAGGCAAAGACGATTGCCAGCACGAAAGCCCAGCCGGCGAGCTGCCCGGGCATGACGTAAAGAATAGCGGCTGCCGGAGCCAGCATCAGCAGGAAAATCACGAACGACACGCCCCACATGATGACCCCTAGCCAGACGGCATTCTTGACCATGGTCTTGCCGTTCTGGGCGTAGAGCACAACGCCTTGGCGCGCGGTTTCGAACGGCGAGGACGAACTGATGCGGATGTTGTAGCCGAGAATGATCTCGTCGACATAGGTCAACGACAGGCGAATCACCGTGTTGAGGAACGAAACCAGGCCGCTCAGGCCAGGAATGGGCAGGAAGGCCGCGATGCCGCCGAGCAGGCCGGTGATGGCGCGGATAGCGCCCTTGACCAATTGGTCGACGACGAAAAGGATGTTGGCCTCGGCAAAACGCTCGGTCACGACCTCTTTCGCGTAGGCGATCTGGTTCTGGCCGTTGGGAATATCATGGCCGTCGATCAGATGCACCATGACGGCGATATGGCCCGCCTTGACAACGTAGAGGATGTATTCGCGAATCCAGTAGACGGCGATCGAGACGATGCCGAAACCGACCACGCCACCCCACATCGCAAAAGACAATGGTCCGTCGGGATCGGTGGAAATATGGCCGACGCCATAGCCGACGGAGGCGCCGGTGCCGGTGGCCACGATGTAGGCCAGGGTGATCCCAAAATAGACGATCATGCGAAAGACAATGAAAGGCCAGGTCCGCATCATGATGGACACCGACCTGCCGATATCGAAATCCCACATGCCCGAATCTCCCCTCAGAGATGGCTGCGGAGGATGCGCTCAAACCGGCTATTGTCAATTGCAGGCAGTGGCGGGACGGCCATGGCGGTTCATCTTGAAAGCGCTTCCGGCTTTTTCAGCAGGCCTTCGAGCAATTGCTTGAATGCGGCCACCACCATCTTCGATGTCGCCTCGGGATCTGGCGAATTGGCGATGCGCTGCGCGGCCTGGCTGCTCGCCCCATTGATCAGCCGCGCTGCCGACTCCGGGTCGACGCCGGGGACGACCACCCCTTCCCGCTGCAGCGCTGTCAGATGACCGGTCATTGAACCGACGCAGGCATTGGCATTCGACCACTGTGCCGGATCGCCCAGCACCGCCGGACCATCCCGGAACATGATGCGCTGGATTTCCGGCTCCAGCGCCATTTCGATATAGGTCGTGCATTCGTCGACGAAATGCTGCCAGCGGGTCGGCGCCCGCGACGCGACCTCATTCACCCGGGCCGCCATTTCCGCGTCGATTTCAGCGATAACCGCCTCAAGCAGTCCCTTCTTGTCGCCGAAGTGATGATAAAGGGCGCCGCGCGTCAGCCCGGCCGACGCGGTGAAATCATCCATCGACGCTTCGGCATAGCCGATGGTACCGAAAGCCTGGCGTGCCGCGGCGATCAGCTTGGCGCGTGTTTCGGCGATCATCTCCTTGCGCGGTCGATGCATGCTTCTGGCCTTACTTACATACGCTCCGTATGCCAATTGACATACGCGACGTATGCTATATTTAACACTTATACGTCTCGTATGTAATTGTCGAATCGCCCCTTGTCGAGGAACAGGATCATGCAAAACCCCTACTCGGAAATCTTTCGCGCTCCCGGAGCCAGGGGCTTTGCCGCCGCCGGCTTCATGGCGCGCCTGCCGATCGCCATGGCGCCGATCGGCATCGTGGCGATGCTGTCGCAGACGCGTGGCGAATACTGGTTGGCGGGTGCGGTTTCGGCGACATTCGCCTTGGCCAATGCCTTTCTGGCGCCGCAGATATCGAGGTTGGTCGACCGCCTCGGCCAGACGCAGGTTGTCGTACCCACCACCATCATCTCCGTGCTCGCATTCGCGGCCCTGATCGCATCGGCCAATCAAGACTGGCCGGTATGGACGCTGTTCGCGTCGGCGCTGCTGGCAGCGGCGATGCCAAGCATGCCGGCCATGGTGCGGGCGCGCTGGACCGAGATTTTCCGGGGCCGGTCCGAGATGAACACCGCCTTCGCCTTCGAGTCGGCGGCGGACGAGCTGGTCTATATTGCCGGCGCATCGCTATCTGTGGGCCTCAGCGCCGCGCTGTTCCCGGAAGCGGGCGTTGTCGTCAGCACGCTGTTCCTCGCCTTGGGCTCGACAGCCTTCATTCTGCAGCGTTCGACCGAGCCGCAAGTGCGGCCGGTGGACCATGGCTCCAGCGGCTCGGCAATCCGCCTCGGGCCGGTTCAGATCATCACCTTCGCCATGATCTTCATCGGCGCGACCTTCGCGACGACGGAGGTGAGCACGGTGGCGATCACCAAGGAACTCGGCCAGCCGGGCACTGCCAGTCTCGTCATCGGCGTCTATGCGCTGGGCTCCTTCGTGCTCGGCATCATCATCGGCGCGCTCAACCTGAAAGCACCGCTGCAGCGCCAGCTCGCCGTCGCGGTTGCCTTGGTCGCGCTCGGCACACTGCTGCCGCTTACCGCCAGCACCGTGCCAGCGCTCGCTCTGACTGTCTTCATCAGTGGCGTGGCGATCTCGCCGACCTTCATCACCGCCTTCGGCCTGATCGAACGGCATGTTCCGGAAGCGATGCTGACCGAAGGCATCACCTGGGTGACGACAGGCATCGGCATCGGCATGGCGCTTGGTTCGTTCGCCGCAGGCGCGGTGGTGGATGCGTTCGGCGCCCAGAACGGGTTCTGGGTTTCGGTGGTGTCAGGCGCTATCGCACTGATCACGGTGCTGGTCGGCCAGCGCAGCCTCGCCACCCACGAATGCGAGTTGGAAGGATGCGAGGCGGCAATCCCGGCCGAGTGACAGACAGGGTTTGTCGAGCTCAGATGATCTCGGTCTTGGCGATGTGAATGCCAAAACCCTCGAGGCCGACATAGTGGCGTTCGCGCGAGGCGATCAGGTTGATCGAGGAAATGCCGAGGTCCTTCAGGATCTGGGCGCCGAGACCGATCTCGCGCCATTCGCTCTCGCGCCGGCGCGCCTCTTCATGGTCCTCGCGGTCGCCTGGCGCCGGCCGGTTGCGCTCCTGGTGGGCAACGCCGACCGAGCCTTCCCTGAGATAGACGATGACGCCGCGCTTGCGCTCGCCCATCGCCTTCATGATGCCGTCGAGCCGGTGGCTGGTGCCAAAGACATCGGTCACCACATCTTCCGAATGCAGCCGCACCGGCACCTCCTCGCCGTCGCGGATGTCGCCGAAGACGATGGCGACGTGATGCATCGTGTCCCAGGGCAGCGTGTAGGTGAAGACCTGCGCCTTGCCACCCAGCGTCTCGATGTCGGAGCAAGCGACGCGCTCGACCAGGGTCTCCTTGCGCTGCCGGTAAGCGATGAGGTCGGCGACCGATACCTGCTTGAGGCCATGCTCCTCCGCGAAAGCCGCCACCTGCGGGCCGCGCTTGACGGTGCCGTCATCGTTGACCAGTTCCGAGATCACGCCGATCGGCGGCAGGCCGGCAAGCTTGCACAAATCGACCGCCGCCTCGGTATGACCCGAGCGCATCAAGACGCCGCCCTCGCGCGCTATGAGCGGGAAGATGTGTCCAGGGCGGACGAAATCGGAGGCACCGACATTGCCGTTGGCGAGGTTACGCACAGTCAGCGTGCGGTCGTCGGCCGAAATGCCTGTCGTCGTGCCATGCTTGAAGTCGACGCTGACGGTGAAGGCGGTGGTGTGGGCCGAATCATTGTCGGCCACCATCGGCGCGAGGTTCAGCCGCTTAGCCTCCTCGCGCGGCATCGGCGTGCAGACGATGCCCGACGTGTTGCGAACGATGAAGGCCATCTTCTCCGGCGTGCAATGGACGGCCGCGACGATCAGGTCGCCCTCGTTCTCGCGCCCGTCATCGTCCATGACGACGACGATCTCGCCGCGTTCGAAGGCGCGGATGGCTTCGACAATCTTCTTCTGGTCATAAGACATGGAATGCTCGCTTCGCTCGCAGGGAATAGGGACTGGGCAGTAGGGGTTAGGGAATAAAAGGGGCGGGCTGGCAGCTGACCACTGACTACTGCCTATTCCCTACCGCCTATTCCCTTCCCCGTCTGTCCTCTGTGCCGCAGATAATGGTCGGCGATGGCGCAGGCAACCATGGCCTCGCCGATCGGCACGGCTCGGATGCCGACGCAGGGATCGTGGCGACCCTTGGTCATCACTTCGACATCCCTGCCGTCCTTGTCGATCGATTTGCGCGGCGTCAGGATCGACGAAGTCGGCTTCACCGCAAAACGGGCGACGATCGCCTGGCCCGTCGAGATGCCGCCCAGGATGCCGCCGGCGTTGTTGGACAGGAACACCGGCTTGCCGTCATTGCCCATGCGCATCTCGTCGGCATTCTGTTCGCCGGTGATGCGGGCGGCCTCGAAACCATTGCCGATCTCGACGCCCTTGACGGCGTTGATCGACATCAGGCCGGACGCGATGTCCTGATCGAGCTTGGCGTAGATCGGCGCGCCGAGGCCGGCAGGCACACCGTCGGCGACGATCTCGATCACCGCGCCGACCGAGGAACCGGCCTTGCGGATGCCGTCGAGGTACCGCGAGAAAACAGGAATCGAAGCCGGATCCGGCGTGAAGAACGGGTTCTCGGCATCGCCGATGAAATTCCAGTTCCAGTTGGCGCGGTCGATGGACTTTTCGCCCATCGACACGAGCGCGCCGCGCACCACCATGCCCGGCACCACCTTGCGGGCGAGCGCGCCGGCGGCGACCCTGGCAGCGGTCTCGCGCGCCGAGGAGCGGCCGCCACCGCGATAGTCGCGCACGCCGTATTTGACGTCATAGGTGTAGTCGGCATGCCCGGGCCGGTACTGGCGGGCGATCTCGCCATAGTCCTTGGAGCGCTGGTCGACATTCTCGATCAGCATCGACACCGGCGTGCCGGTGGTGATCATCGTCTCTCCGTCCTCGTCCAAGACGAAGCCTGAGAGGATCTTCACCTCGTCCGGCTCGCGGCGCTGCGTGACGAAGCGGGACTGGCCCGGGCGGCGCTTGTCGAGTTCGGCCTGGATTTCATCGCGCGTGAAACGGATACCCGGCGGACAACCATCGACCACGCAGCCGAGCGCCGCGCCATGGCTCTCGCCCCAGGTGGTGACGCGGAAAAGATGGCCGAACGTGTTGTGAGACATGGAAAGTGCCCTGCCCGGCATCGAAACCGGCTGAAGCCAGCCTTCTATTGGCGTTTTCCACAGTGGTCAAACTGTGATCCGACGGATTTAGTTTTGACACATTCGGTTGGTTTCTGCTCTCCTCCATTCGCCGTTGAGGATCCGCCGCCACCCAGGCCGGCGCAATGACCAAAGAGGACGATGATGCGTACCCTGATTGGCGCTGTTGCCGCCACGCTGCTGCTCTCCACCGCCGCCTTTGCCGGGCAGACCGAAGGCCTGATCAAGAAGATCGACAAGGACGCGCTGACACTGACGCTGGACGACGGCAAATCCTACAAGCTGAATGCCGAAACCGATCTCGATGCGCTGAAGCCGGGGATGGACATCGTCATTGCTTACGATGTGACCGATGGCGAAAACGTCGTCACCGACATGCAGCTGCCGGGTGACAGCGACACGAACTAGGAGTTGGCGTCACCGGGCGAGCCACTCCAGGCTCCTGCCTTCAAGTTTGAGCACGCGATCCTGCGGTATCTCCAGGTTCGCGGCCTCGTCCTCGGCCATATCGAGCACGAAGCGAAACAGGGTGCGCATGACGCCCCCGTGCGTCACGCAAATCGTCTGCCCCCGAAGCTCATCGAACCATGGCTTCACCCGTTCGAGCAGCATCTGGTAACTCTCCGCGCCTTCACCTGGCGGCTGAAAATTCCACTTGTCCAGTGCGCGGGATCGGCTCGCGCCGGGCGACTGCCTCTCAAGCTCGGCGAAGGTAAAACTCTGCCAATCGCCGAAATTGACTTCAATCAGTCTGATATCGGTTCGATAGGCGAGCGGATCGAGCCTCATGGCGGCGCGGATGCGTTCCATCGTTTCGCGCGTGCGTCTCATCGGACTGGCGACGAAGTCGAATTCCTGGGGAGCGCCGACGAGTTCGGCCAGCCGATGCCCGTTTGCGCTCGCCTGTTCGCGGCCGAGAGCATTGAGATCGGTATCGGCCTGGCCCTGAAGCCGGAACTCGGCATTCCACGCGGTCTGGCCGTGGCGCACGATATAAACCAGCGGGTACATCAGCTCTTCCGGAGATCGGGCCAGGGCCTGGAAGGAGGAAAGGCGGGGAGACCTAATCCTTGACCGTCGAAATATCTGGAGCGTCGACCGCTTTCATGCCGACGACGTGGTAGCCGGAATCGACATGGTGCACTTCGCCGGTGACGCCACGCGACAGGTCGGACAGGAAATAGACGCCGGAATCGCCGACCTCTTCCTGCGTGACCGTCTGCTTCAGCGGCGAATTGTATTCGTTCCACTTCAGGATGTAGCGGAAGTCGCCGATGCCGGAGGCGGCAAGCGTCTTGATCGGGCCGGCCGAGATGGCATTGACACGAATTTTCTTGGCGCCAAGGTCGACAGCGAGATAACGCACGCTGGCCTCCAGTGCCGCCTTGGCGACGCCCATGACGTTATAGTGCGGCATGACCTTCTCGGCGCCGTAATAGGTCAGCGTCAGCAGCGAACCACCCTCGGTCATCAGCGCTTCGGCGCGCTTGGCGATGGTGGTGAAGGAATAGACCGAAATGTCCATGGTGCGCAGGAAATTGTCGCGCGTCGTCTCGACATAGCGGCCGGTCAGCTCGTCCTTATCGGAAAAGGCAATGGCGTGCACGAGGAACTCGAGCTTGCCCCAATGCTTGGCGACATTGGCGAAGACCTCGTCCAGGCTCGCCGGATCGGTTACGTCGCAATGGCCGGCGACAAAGGCGCCCAGTTCCGCCGCCAGCGGCTCGACGCGCTTCTTGAAGGCTTCGCCCTGATAGGTCAGCGCTATCTCGGCGCCGTGATCGACGCAGGCTTTGGCAATGCCATAAGCGATCGACCTGTTGTTGGCGACGCCAAGAATCAGGCCGCGCTTGCCGGCCATCAGGCCCTGTCCACCCGCCATATGCGTGTTCTCCGCAAGATATCTGCTTTGTGGAGTGCCTATCGCACAGGCACAGAGCCCCTTCAAGCGTTCAAACCGGACAGTTCGGGGGACAAAAGCTCACGATCAGCCTTTTTGGCCGCGCAACAGCGATTCCAGCGCGCTGTCGCCGCCTTCCGGCAGCATGATGCGCACATGGGCATAGAGATCGCCATGGCCCCCGGCCTTCTCCGGCAAGCCCCTGCCCTTGAGCCGCAGGACCTTGTCCGAGCTCGACCAGGCGGGAACGTTGACCGCAAGCCTGCCTGTCGGCGTCTCGACCGGCACCTTGGCGCCCAGCACCGCATCGGCCAGCGAAACCGGCAGGTCGGCGTGCAGGTCACGGCCTTCGATGCGGTAACGTGGATGCCGGCGGATATGGATCTTGACCAGTGCGTCGCCGGGTTGGCCCGGTCCCTGCTCGCCCTGGCCCTTCAGCCGGATGGTCTGGCCATCCTCGACATAGGCCGGCAGCTTGACCGCAACCTTGCGGCCATCCGGGAACATCGCCGTCACCTTCTCGGCATTGGCCGCTTCCTCGATGGTGACGTCGAGCGTGACGTTCAGGTCGGCTGCTGTCGCCGTCTGGCGGCGGTCGCCCGCGCCTGGCCCGCGCGCGCCTGAAAAGGCATCGCCGAAGATCTGGCTGAAGATATCGCTATTGCCGTCGAACGGATCGCCGCCCGGACGGCCCGAGCGGAACTCGAATCGCGAGCCTCCGGCGCCCTGTTGCTGGCGGCGGAACCCGGCAAAGGGGTCGCCACCGCCCGCCGCGCCTTCAAAACCCTGGAAACGCGGCTTGCCGTCGGCGTCGATCTCGCCACGATCGAAAGCCGCACGGTTCTTCTCGTCGCCGATGACCTCATAGGCCTGATTGGCCGCGGCAAAACGGTCCTTCGCCTTGGGATCATTCGGATTCTGGTCCGGATGATGCTTCTTGGCGAGTTTCCGGTACGCCGATTTTATGTCCTTGGCCGATGCGTTCTTTGCAACGCCCAGCACCTCATAGGGGTCGCGCATGCTTCCTGCCCTGGAAATGAGTTGAGTCCATACTTGCCCCCTATATGCGCTCGCATAGGAACAAATTCCAGTAGCGGACCTTCATATCGACGGCGGAAAATCAGAGTGCCTTGAAGCCCTGCATGCGCCAGCCGCCGGCACCGGCAAGACAGAGTTCGCCCTGGAACATGGCAACGCCGTCAAAGCTTTCGCGCGAAACCTTGAAGCGGCGGCAGGTCTGGCCGCTGTCCTTCAATTCCGCCAGTTCGGTGATGGAGCCGCGCGAGCCGGTGCCGGTGTTCGCCCACGGCACCGCCTGGCCGCCGAGTTGCTCGATATCGGCGGACGATACCGCATTGCCGATCGTCGTCTGGTCGGAGTCGCGATCCGAATCGGCCGGCTTGGGCGAAGCCGATGTGCTGCTGGTCAGGATCGAGCGGTCGACTTCGGCCTTTTCCAGGCTAAAGCCACCTGCACCGCAGGCCGCGAGCGGCAGTGCGACTGCCACGATCGCCGCTTTCGTGCTGGCTGAAGCGATAACGCCCCATTGCCTGCTGTCAAAAGCTTGCGCGATACGCGACAATCGGCAACCTCCCTGGTCTCGTGACAATTTGAGAAAAACTATGAGTGACACAGAGTTAACAAGCAGTGACTTTACCGAGGCGGCCGAGCCGTTTCGCCTCTTTGCCGCATGGCTGGACGACGCTACCAAGAGCGAAATCAACGATGCCAATGGCGTGGCATTGGCGACCGTCGATGCCGAGGGCATGCCGGACGTAAGGATGGTGCTGCTCAAGGGGTTCGATGAAAGCGGCTTTGTGTTCTACACGAATTTCGAGAGCGCCAAGGGCCAGGAGATTCTTGGCAGCATGAAGGCGGCGATGTGTTTCCATTGGAAATCGCTGCGCCGCCAGGTGCGCATTCGCGGTCCGGTGGAGCTCGTCAGCGATGCGGAAGCCGACAGCTATTACGCCACGCGGCCACGCGGCAGCCGCATCGGCGCCTGGGCGTCGAAGCAATCGCGCCCGCTGGAAAGCCGCTTCGCGCTGGAAAAGGCGGTCGCAGAATACACGGCGCGTTATGCCATCGGCGAAATCCCGCGACCGAAACATTGGTCGGGCTTCCGGATCGTGCCGAAGACGATCGAATTCTGGCACGACCGGCCGTTCCGGCTGCATGACCGCGTGGTCTTTTCACGCAACGCGGCAGGCGGCTGGGACAAGGCCAGGCTCTATCCCTGAAAAAACCTTCAGCCCTTTTTCCTGGTCATGAATGCCGTGAGAGCGGCGCGCGCCTCGTCGGATTTCAGCCGCTCGCGGAAATGCTCGCTCTCTATCCCGATGCGGGCAACCAGATCGTCGCGTGAGCCACGCATCAGGTCGCGCGCGATCTTGAGCGCTTGCGGTGGCTTGGCCGCGATCTGGCCGGCCGCTGCAAGCACCGAAGCCTCCAGCCCACCTTCCTCGACCACCTCGTAGATCAGCCCGGCGGCCTTCGCGCGCTCGGCCGAAAAGCCCTCACCGAGACCGAGCAGGGCGAAAGCACCCTGCTGGCCCAGGATGCGGGGCGCCAAAAGGCTCGACCCTGCCTCGGGCACGAGGCCGAGATCGACGAAGGGGGTCCGAAACACGGTGCGCGGCGTGGCGAAAGTCAGGTCGCAGTGCAGGTTGATCGTGGTGCCGATGCCGACCGCGATACCGTCGACGCCGGACACGATGGGCTTTTCGACCCCGGCCAGGGCGATCAGGAAATCCCAGACTTCCGTGCCGCCATCGCCGCCGGTGGCCACGACCATGAAATCGGCAAGGTCGTTGCCGGAGGAAAAGGCGCCCGGCACGCCGAGAAAGACATTAACGCGGACCGCCGGATCGGCGTCGCCTTCGGCAAGGGCCGCCGACATTTTCGCATACATGGCACGCGTCAGCGCGTTCTTCTTGTCCGGCCGGTTCATGCGGATGATCTGGATGGCGCCCTGGCGGTCGACGAGAATGTGGTCTGTCACGGTGTTTTCCTTGTGAAGGTCAGGCGGAAATCAGTGCCTCGGCGGCAGCAGCCAGGCTGACGGCGCCATCGATGACGCGCTCCTTCAAAGCGCTGGCTTCGCCAAGCAGGTTCTCGGCGAAGAAGCGGCAAAGCGCGATGCGGCCTTGGTCGGCAAGAGCGGCCCGCGCCAGATAAGCGCCGCCGGCGGCAAGCGAGATCAGCCGGAGATACGGTGTCGCGCCAGCCAGCGCCTCCTCCGTCCGGCCCTCGGCCGACAATTTCTGCAGGAAACGCGTCGCTTGCGTCAAATCGGAGAGCGCCTGATCGAGAGTGTCGGCGGTGCGGCCAAAACCTTCGAGGTTCGACGTTCGCACCGCATTCGCGATACCGGCCAGTTCGTCGATGTAGCCATGCACATGCTCGCCGCCGCCAAGCGGCAGTTTTCGGGTCACCAGGTCGATCGCCTGGATGCCGTTCGTGCCTTCATAGATCGGCGCGATGCGCGCGTCGCGATAGTACGCGGCCGCACCCGTTTCCTCGACGAAGCCCATGCCGCCATGCACCTGGACGCCAAGCGAGGCGACTTCCACGCCGACATCGGTCGAAAACGCCTTGGCGAGCGGAGTCAGCAAATTAGCACGGTCGCGCCAATGCATCGCCTCGCCGCCAGACGACACGCGCGCCATGTCGATGGCATGGGCACAGGAATAACTGATCGACCGCGCGATCTGGGTTAGCGCCTTCATGGTCAGGAGATTGCGCTGCACGTCGGGGTGATGGACGATCGGCGCCATGCCGGCGCCGGCGTAATCCGCCGCCTTGCCCTGGCGGCGTTCATTGGCATAGGCAATCGCCTTCTGGGTCGCTGCTTCCGCGACCGCGACACCCTGCATCCCGACAGCAAGACGCGCATTGTTCATCATGGTGAACATGCAGGCGAGGCCCTTGTTCTCCTCGCCGACCAGCCAGCCGATGGCGCCAGGCCTGGCGCCTTGAAAACCGTCGCCATAGATCATGGTGCAGGTCGGCGAGGCATGGATGCCGAGCTTGTGCTCAAGGCCGGAACAGAAGACGTCGTTGCGCGCGCCGAGCGAGCCATCGTCGCCGACCAGGAATTTCGGCACCAGGAACAGCGAGATGCCACGCGTTCCGGCCGGCGCATCGGGAAGCCGCGCCAGCACCAGATGGATGATGTTGTCGGTGAAATCGTGCTCGCCGTAAGTGATGAATATCTTCTGGCCGAAGAGGCGGTAGGTGCCGTCGCCGGCGGGCTCGGCGCGGGCGCGCAAGGCGGTGAGGTCCGATCCGGCCTGCGGCTCGGTCAGGTTCATCGTGCCCATCCATTCGCCGGAGACGAGCTTTGCCAGATATGTCGCCTTGAGTTCCTCGGAAGCGTGCTTGTCGAGCGCCTCGACCGCGCCCATGGTCAGCGTCGGGCCGATGCCGAAGGCCATGGCGGCGGAGTTCCACATTTCGAGTGCGGCGACGCCGAGCATGGTCGGCAGCGCCTGGCCGCCATACTCTTCCGGCCCGGAGAGCGCATTCCAGCCGCCTTCGATCCAGCGGCGATAGAGTTCCTTCCAGCCCGGCGGCGTGGTCACCGCGGCATCCCTGAGCACGGCGCCATGTTCGTCGCCGATTTTATAAAGGGGGGCCACCTCCTCGGAGGCGAAACGGCCCGCCTCGCCAAGGACGGCGTCGACCAGATCCTCGCTGAGATCTCCGAACGCTCCCGCATCGATGGCGGATTTCATGCCGGCCACATGCTTCAGGGTGAACGCGATATCCTCGACCGGTGCCCGATACATGCCGCTCGATCCTCCCTTATGCATCGACCCCGCCGACCCTAGAGCCAGTGCCGCCGCAAAACCATCCGCCTTTGGGCGGTCTCCCACCGCCTTTTTACGTAAACGTCAAATTTTTTCACGCTGATTTTGCAATCAGGCAGGGCTGTATTAAATTCGACAGATGCCGGACCAAATCGACCGGCGACAGAAAACCAGCGACCGAACATTCCCATGCTTGCCAGACCTGACGCCTATCGCTGCATCGAATGCGGTTTGCCCTATCGGGCAACGGGGTTTTCCTATTATCACGGGGACCTGGCAAACGGTGCCGCCTATTGGTCGGATCGCGGCATATTGTGCTCGCCGCGGTGCTCGCTTGCCCACCACCGCAAACGCGCCGCCGAAGGTACGCTGCAACAGGAGCCCGCGCCCGACCCGTTCGAAGTTCAACCGTTCAACCAGCGCTAGCTTATCCCGCAACAGCGTCCGAGAAGCATTTTCTTAACCATAGCGGTCCAGGATTTGCCTTTGATCAACGGGGATTCCCTGTTTTGAAAAGGACGGCGCGCCTCCTTCGCCGCACGGCGCTTCTCGCTTTCGCGGCAGCGATTGTGCTGGGCACGGCGGCAAAGGCTTCGGACTTCTCCGAGCCGTGGAAGAGCGCTAACCGCGCGCTCGTCATCGACGCCTACGAATACAATTCCATCGACTGGGCCCAGCTTGCCACCGACAAGCGCATCGTCGCCTTCATCAACAAGGCTTCCGATGGCATGCCGCCGCCCTATTTCTGTTTCGGCGGCGACACCGACGTGAAACTGTGCAAGGCACTGTGGAAACGCCACGCGGTGACGCGCGAATTGTTCCAGACACGCAGGGTCGTGGCCAAGGCGCTCGGCATGAGATGGGGCGCGTATCATCTCGCCCGTCCCGGCAATCCGGTCGAGCAGGCCAACAATTTCCTCGATTTCGCCGACCCCGCGCCGGACGACCTCATGGCCCTCGACATCGAGGGCATCGATCCCTCGCAATGGATGTCGCTCGACGATGCCGAGGAGTTCGCCCGCCAGGTGCATCGGCGCATCGGCCGCTTCCCGGTGCTCTACACCAACGGCAAGACCGCCCAATATATCGCCGACAACCGCTACAAATACCGACTCTTGTCGCGGCTGCCGCTTTGGTACGCGCGCTATAAGCCTGACATCGACGTGCATTTTCCGATGGGCAACTGGCAGGGCTACGCGCTCTGGCAGTTCTCGGCGCAGGCCAATTGCGGCCGCTTCCGTTGTCCCTACAGGGTTGCCGGCACACCCGACAACATCGACGTCAACGTGGCGCCCACGGATGCCGTCACTCTGCGCCAGCAATGGCCTTTCGGTGGCCTGATCGACGTGCCTGCCGATTATCTTGCCAGCGTACCAGTGCCGCTCTCGCGGGAAGCCGCGCTCGCCGGCAAGGCCACCATCATTTATGCCGATGTGGCGACGCCGCCGACCTTCGAGGAAATAGTCGCCGTGCTTGGTTCGCGCTGGTCAAAATTTCGCGACGGGTTCCGCATGCCAGTCGTGAAGACGGTGCCGCGACGGCCGGGGTTCGGCATTGTCCAATATGTGGCCTGGAAGCGGGGCGGGCAGCGTTCCCCCGAACAGCTTGACGCCGCCTTTGCCGCGGCCGACCCGGTCAGCACCGCTTCGACAACCCTCGACCGAGGTCAGCGATAGCCGCCACCCGGTCGGAGCTTCAGCCGGCCTGCTCGCGCGCCACGGCCTGCCAGCCTATGTCGCGGCGGCAAAACCCGTCCGGCCAGTCAATGCGGTCGAGGGCGGCATAGGCCCGCGCCTGCGCCTCTCCGACCGTGGCGCCGCTCGCCGTGACATTGAGCACACGGCCGCCGTTGGCGACCAGCGCACCGCCATTGATTGCGGTGCCGGCATGGAAAATCTGGACGCCTTCACCGGCGGCGTCCTCGACGCCGCGGATGACGGAGCCTTTCTCCGGTGTGCCGGGATAGCCCCTGGCCGCCATCACGACGGTCAGCGCCGCCTCGTCACGCCAGCGCACCGACATATGCGCGAGCTGGCCATCGGTCGCGGCATTGAGCAGCACCAGCAGGTCATCCCTGAGCCGCATCATCAGCACCTGGCACTCGGGATCGCCGAAGCGGGTGTTGTATTCGATCAGCTTCGGCCCGCTTTCCGTGATCATCAATCCGGCGAACAGAATCCCGGCGAAAGGCGCGCCAAGCTCGGCCATGCCGCGCATCGTCGGCTCGATGATCTCGCGCATGGTGCGCTCGATCATGTCAGGCGTCATTACCGGGGCCGGCGAATAGGCACCCATGCCGCCGGTGTTGGGACCGACGTCGCCATCACCGACGCGCTTGTGGTCCTGCGCGGTGCCGAAGGGAAGCGCCGTGGTGCCGTCGCAGAGGCAGAAGAAACTCGCCTCCTCGCCGGTCATGAATTCCTCGACCACCACCTCCGCGCCGGCAGCACCAAAGGACCCGTCAAAGCAGGAAGCGAGTGCCGCCCGTGCCTCGTCCATCGTCATGGCGACGGTGACACCCTTGCCAGCTGCGAGCCCGTCGGCCTTGATGACGATCGGCGCGCCTGTCTTCTCGACATAGGCCTTGGCCGAGGCCAGGTCGCCGAACCGGCCATAGGCGGCGGTCGGAATGTTGTACCGGGCGCAGAGGTCCTTGGTGAAACCCTTCGAGCCTTCCAGCCGCGCGGCGGCCTTCGAAGGCCCGAAGACGCGGATGTTTTCGGCGCGCAGATCATCGGAGATGCCGGCGACGAGCGGCCCTTCCGGGCCGACCACGACGAGATCGATTTTTTTCTCCCGGCAGAAGGCAACGACCGCGGCATGATCGGTGATATCAAGCTTAATCAGTTCGGCCTCGCTGCCGATGCCCGGATTGCCGGGGGCCGCGTAGAGCTTGGTCAGCAGCGGCGAAGCGGCGATCTTCCAGGCCAGCGCATGTTCACGGCCGCCGGAGCCGAGAAGAAGAACGTTCATGGCCACCTCTTGATGCCGCCTATCCCATAGAGAGAACAACCCGCTATTGCTCTCTGGGCGACGGGTCAAGGCATCAGGGTGGATTGCGCACGGGAACGTTATCCCTGTCGAATAGGGCGCCAGCCACCGCCGCCCCCTATTCCGGCACCCGTTCAGCCCTGAAAGACCACCGGAAACCAATCCTCGCGCAGCTTCTGTCCCGGCTGCATGCCATGGCCGTGATAGGGCGGCGAGGTGCGGCCCGGTCGCTCGACATAATGGGCATCGTCGCCGACCCAGCGCAGCGACAACGCCCGGCGCCGGGCCGCGGTCATATTGCCGCGCGCGCCGTGTGCCGTCCTGAAGTCGAACAGGATGGCGTCGCCCGGCTCCATCTCCCATTCGATAACTTTCATCGACGGATCGGTGTCGGGATCGGGCACCGGACGGTAATCGCCCTCGGCGGCGTAAAAATTGCCATCGTCCAGCCAGCGTACCGGCAGGATCATCTTGTCCCATTTGTGCGAGCCGGCGATCAGGCGCAGCGTCGCTTCCTTCACCGGATCGATGGGGATCCAGAAGCTCACCGTCTGCTGGCCGTCGACAAAATAATAGGGGATGTCCTGGTGCCACGGCGTCGGTTTCTGCGTACCGGGCTCCTTGACCAGCACATGGTCGTGGAAGAACTGCGCGGTGCGCGACTGCATCACCGCGGCCGCCAGTCGCGCCGCCGGCGAATTGCGCACGACATCGACGAATTCAGGGATGCGCTCCCAGTTGCAGTAGTCGTCGAAGAAGCTGCCCTTGCCGCCAGCGATGTCGGACGCGGTGGCGCTGCGGCTCCGCATGTTGCGCTCGATGCCGGCGGCAATCGTGTCGACCCAGCCCTTGAAGGCGCCGCGGATGCAGACCGCGCCGTCACGCTGGTAGTCGGCGATTGTCCGCGCATCGATGATTTCGGTGTCGATTGGCTGCGCTGCGGTTTGGGAAGCCATGGTGTCCTCCTCTCAGGATCGAGGCCACTATCGCAATCTCCTCTCATTCAGTAAAATAATAACTTCTCATCTGACACATAGGTTTTGGCTATGAGCCTTACGCTCACGCAACTCCGCTATCTCATTGCCGTCGCCCGCCATGGCAGCGTTACCGGCGCGGCGCGGGCGATCAACATTTCGCAGCCGTCGATTTCAGTGGCCATCGACGCCATCGAAAGGGATTTCGGCCAGAAGCTGTTTGTGCGCCAGCGGGGAAGCGGCGTTTCGCTGACCTCGTTCGGCCGTGTCGTGGTAGCGAAGGCAAAGCAGGTCCTTGCCGAGACCGACGAACTCATGAGCCTGGGTTCGGGCAATTCAGCCATCGGTGGCGAGCTGGTGCTCGGCTGCTTCGAGGATCTGGCGCCCTTCTTCGCGCCGGGCCTCATCCGCGCCTTCTCCGAACGTCATCCAGCGGTCGCGGTTGTCGTCCGTGACGAGACGTTCGAGACGCTCGGGCGACGCCTGGCGGATGCTACCGTCGACCTCGGCCTCAGCTACGATCTCGGCCTGCCGTCGCATTTCGCCCGCATCCTGTTGCACGAGCTTCGGCCGCATGCGCTGCTGCCGGCGGGCCATGCACTGGCGGGCCGCCCCGAGGTCAGCCTGGCGGATCTGGCCGCCTACCCGCTGATCACGACCGACCAGCCGCATAGCTGGCAGCATATGCTCGACCTGTTCCGCGGCCGTGGCCTGTCGCCGGTGGCCGACATGCGAACAAGTTCGTTCGAACTCCAGCGCAGCATGGTGGCCAACGGCTTCGGCGTCGCGGTCAGCTATACCCGCCCGCATGGCGACCGCAGCTATGACGGCTTGCGCCTCGTCTGCAAACCGCTGTCGGATCCGCTGCCCATGCAGCGCATCATTCTCACCCATGATACGCATCAGCGCGTGTCGAATGCGGCGCTGACTTTCATCGCGGTGGCGAAAGTCTGGTTTTCCACACGCGACATCTTCGCGTCGTGACGGTTGGCGGGCCGCCGCTCCTCCGCTTGCCGCTTGACGGTTTCCGCCGCTGCTGCCACTCCATGCCGATGGAACCTGTCCAGTCGAAAGCGGCCCAGGGTCGCGTCGCCGATGCGCCGAACCGCCATTGGGTCTATCGCGTGCTGCCGCGCGCGATCTGGCCCTATGCGCAGCTGGCGCGGTGGGACAGGCCGATCGGCTGGCAGTTGCTTTTGTGGCCATGCTGGTGGTCGGCGGCACTTGCGGCGAGCGCCTATCCGCGCCCAGGCGACCCGCTGCTCTCGCTGCTGCCGGCGCCCTTGTACCTTGTGCTCTTCCTGATTGGCGCCATCGCCATGCGTGGCGCCGGGTGCACCTATAACGACATTGTCGACCAGGACATCGATAACCAGGTCGAACGCACCCGCTCACGCCCGCTACCGTCCGGTCAGACCACGCGCCGGCGGGCCTGGCTGTTTCTTGTCCTGCAGGCCCTGGTCGGCTTGGCGGTGCTCCTGCAGTTCAACAGCTTTGCCATTCTGCTCGGCGTCTGCTCGCTGGCGATCGTCGCCGTCTATCCATTCATGAAGCGGATAACCAACTGGCCGCAACTGTTTCTCGGCCTCGCCTTTTCCTGGGGCGCGCTGATGGGGTGGGCGGTCGAGTTCGGTGATCTCGATGGCCCCGCCATCATGCTCTATATCGGTTCGATCCTGTGGGTGATCGGCTATGACACGATCTATGCCCACCAAGACAAGGAAGACGACGCCATTGTCGGCGTGCGTTCGACCGCGCGGCTGTTCGGCGACAACACCAAGGCATGGCTCGCGGGGCTCTATGGCGGTACGCTGATCTGCTTCGCCATCGCCTTCGCCTCGGCGCAAGCCCCGGTGGTGGCACTGGCGGGATTGATCGCCGCCGGCGCCCACATGGCGCGGCAGATCGCGGTTCTGGATATCGACGATCCAGACCAGTGCCTGCGGCTGTTTCGGTCGAACAACCAGGTCGGCTGGCTGATTTTCCTCGGCCTGATCGGCGGCGCGCTGTGGGTGACGCTGAAGCCGCTGATGTAGCGGCTTTCCTTCTCCCCGTCTCTATACGGAGAGAAGGTGGCGGTGTCCGGAAGAGGGGCAGCGCCTACCTTTGGAGGCGAGGCGAGGGCTCATCGACGAACCAGCGCACACGCAATTAAGGCCAAAAAATCATGCCAGCGCTGCCCCTCATCACCCTGCCGGGCACTTCTCCCCGTATAGTGACGGGGAGAAGAACGCTAGTCTCTTGAAATGATCTCCTCGCCGCCGATCACCAGCCTGAGGCCGAGGTCACCGGCTCTGCGGCGGGCAAGGAAGCGGGGGCGGCGCATATTGGAAACGCGGCCCTTGCGGCGCTCCCGCGGCGGCAATGTCTTGATGGCGGCGCCGAGCGATTCTTCCAGGGTGCGGGCGACGCCATCGGATTCGATCAGCAGCATCGGCAGACGGTAGGCGTCGGCCCAGGCGCGCCAGTCGGCGGCGACGTCTTCGAGATCGTCGGCCACCAGCAGCGGCACCGACAGCATCGGATCGTTGTGCAGGAGTTCCAGGGTCACCGTGACATTGCCTTCCGGATCCTCCATCGCACGGGCAGCGACGCCGCGAAATGCATTGGCGGGCAGCACGATGATCGCCGGCAGGCCGCTCATCTCGAGCAGGCGGCGGATCACGGCGCCGCGCTGGTCGATGGTGAAGGTTACGTCGCCATAATCGTCGCGCGTGGCATAGCTCACCACCTGCGGCAGGCGGAATGGGTCGAGACGCATGTTGCGTCCCGCCCAGACTGGCTTCAGTCCAGTGTTCACGTTCATAGAGCGCCTTCCTGTCTGTCTCCTGAGAGCCGGTGTCCGGTTCTCTCCGGGCCAGTTTTCCCGGCCTCGTTATGGGGAAACAGTAGCGCCGGCTCCTTACCGCCGCGCTTAAGAAAGTCGGTTAAATTTTGCTGATCTCAGGGATGGTTATCGGAATGCCACCAGCCACAGGATGTTGAAAGGATCAGATAACCTTACCAGGATTCATGATGCCCGCCGGATCGAAGGCAGCCTTTACCCGGCGCATCAGATCGATGGCCATCGGCGGCGCGGTGGCGATCAGTTCGTCGCGCTTCAACTGACCGATGCCGTGCTCGGCCGAGATCGAACCGTGCAGGCTGCGCACCACGTCATGCACGGCCTTGTTCATCGCATGATAGAGCGCCAGGAACGCCTCGTCGTCGCCGTCGACGGGCCGTGAGATGTTATAGTGGAGATTGCCGTCTCCCATATGGCCGAAGCAGACCACGCGGGCGCCGGCGCTCACTGACGCCACCGCGGCGGCGGCCTCCGCGATGAAGCGCGGTATCGATGCGATCGGCACCGAAATGTCGTGCTTGATCGAAGCGCCTTCCGGCTTCTGTGCCTCGGGCAACAGCTCGCGAAAATCCCAGAAGGCATCGCCCTGCCCGAGGCTGGCGGCGATGACGGCATCGCCGACGAATTCCTGCTCTAGACCCGCCGAAAGCACATCCTCGATCAGCGCCCGAGAATCCTCCGCTGAGCGGCCGGACGATATCTGCATCAGCACGTACCAGGGCCAGTCTTCGGCCAGCGGCCGCACGACGCCCTGGGCGTGCGCAAGGGTAAAGTCATACGGGCGCTTGCCGATCAGTTCGAAGGCCGTGAGTGCGGCCCCGGCGCGGTCCATGGCCAGGCTGAACAGGGAAAGGGCGGCTTCGGGCGACGACAGGCCGACGAAGGCGACGTCCCTCCCCTTCGGCTTCGGGAACAGTTTGAGCACGGCGGCGGTGATGACACCGAGCGTGCCTTCGGCGCCGACGAACAGGTCCTTCAGGTCGTAGCCGGTGTTGTCCTTCTTCAGTTTGCGCAAATCGTCGAACACCTCGCCGGTCGGCAGCACCACCTCGACGCCGAGGCACAGTTCGCGCGCATTGCCATAGGCCAGCACGCCGGTGCCGCCGGCATTGGACGACAGGTTGCCGCCGATCTGGCAGGAGCCTTGCGCGGCGAGCGACAGCGGAAACAGCCGGCCGGCGGCATCGGCCGCTTCCTGCAAGGTCTGCAGGATGACACCGGCCTCGACCGTGACCGTATTGGACAGCACATCGATCTCGCGGACGCGGTTCAGCCGCGATAGCGACAGGACGATCTCGCGACCGGATCTGTCCGGCACCTGCGCGCCGACCAGCCCGGTGTTGCCGCTTTGCGGCACGATCGGCGTTCCGGTCTCTGTCGCCAGCCGCATGATCCGGCTGACCTCGTCGACGCTGCCCGGCCGCAGCACCAGGGACGTCGCGCCATGCCAGAGGCCGCGTCGCTCGATCAGATAAGGCGCGATGTCCTGCTGGTCGCGCAGCGCATATTTGTCGCCGACGATCGCCGCGAAACGATCGATGAGAGCGGGATTGAGTGTCTTTGCGGTCGCGGTCATCTGGGAAAACTACGTTGTGGGCTGTGCGTTGTCACGAGGAGCGGCGGCACGGGAGAGCCGGTCGTTGATGGCCTCGCCGAGCCCGTCAAAGGGAATTGGCTCGACGGCGATAATCCGCGCGCCGCTACGGTCCAAATCCTGCATGTAGGCAAAGAGATTGCTTGCCGCTTCACGCAAGTCACCTGACCGGGAGAGGTTGAGGAAAGCGGTTGCGCCGCGCCAGCCTTCCGCGCGCTGGTCGCCGAAGGCAAGCAACGCTTCTCCTTCACCAACCGTGCCGGCATTGAGCCGAACAGCCGCGCCCGGTGCGTAGTGCGAGGCAAGCATGCCCGGCGCCTCGACGCCGGCAATGCCGCCGCGCAGCAGCTCCATGCGGATGGCCGCCACGATCTCGTCGGCGGCAATGCCGCCGGGCCGAAGCAGGCGCAACCTTTCGCCTTCGGCCTTGACGATGGTCGATTCCAGCCCGACCGGCGTGGCGCCACCATCGACCACCAGTTTGATGCGCCCGCCTAAATCCGCAGCCACCGCCTGCGCCGTCGTCGCGCTGATCTTGCCGGATGAGTTGGCGCTGGGCGCGGCAAGCGGTCGGCCAAGCCTGGCGATCAGGTCGCCGCCAAAACCCCTCGGCATGCGCACGGCGATCGTGTCGAGCCCGGCCGTGACCAGCGGATGAATGCTGTTGCCGGGGCGCTGTGGCAGTACCAGCGTCAGCGGACCCGGCCAGAAGGCAAGCGCGAGCTTCCTAGACAGCGGATCGAACGAGGCGATGCGCTCGGCCATCGCCATGTCGGCGACATGGGCGATCAGCGGATTGAAACGCGGCCGCCCCTTGGCTTCGAAAATGCGCGCCACGCCAATGCCGTTGGTGGCATCGCCGGCAAGCCCGTAGACGGTTTCCGTCGGGATGGCGACGACATCGCCGCCCAGGAGCAGCGCCAACGCCGGTTCCATCGCTTCGCCGACGGCAAGTATTTCAGCCACTCTCGTCACCTCGCGGATGCCGGCTGCGTAATACGACGGGGCCGCCGGGGCAAGCGGGCATTGGCAATTCATCAATTCCTAAAATGCTATCTTTCCACGAAAGCCGGCATCAATCGCCGAGTACTATCGTGCGGCTTCTGGGCAATGGGAGCTATGTCGGTGTCTGTTCGTATCTGGGGAGCGCTTGCCATCACTTTGGCCTCAATGGGTGGCGGGGCTCAGGCCTCGTCGCTGGTCTTTCCCGGTGCGCCGGCCTCGACACCCTCCATCCTTGCGCTGAAGGCGGCCGACGGCAAGGCGAGCGATGTTGTGTCCGTCGTTGTGCTTGGCGAGCCTGACGTCACCTACGAAAAGGTCGCGGCAATCCCCGGCAAGGCCGAGGCGAGCCACTCCTTCGCGCAGAGCCCGATGATCATTAGGGGCGGCGTCGTCGGCGGCGCTTTCTCGACACCCGTGCAGGCCAAGGTGCCGGCCGCGGCAACGGCCCCAGCCACCCCAACCGCCCCCGCCACGGCGACAGCCTCGGCAGCCCCCGCGCCGGCAGGGCACGGGAAAGCAGCGGCACCGGCGGCAGCCGCGCCGCCTCCGCCAGCCCACCAGCCTGCTTCAGGAGCCGGCAAGGTCAAGTAGCGACCACGCAAACCGGACGGGCAAAATGCGCAGCGGCTTGACGGCGGTCTGGCGTCCTGCGCACCACTGTCCGGCGAATTTCGTCTAGAGTATCTTGCTGGCGGCCCTGCGGCTGATTTTTCGCCAAGTGGCTCCAGCGGACGCAATTGCATCGTTCAAGGCAGAGGGGGTTGCTCATGAAAAATTCGAAGACCGTTACCGTGGCAGGGCTTCTGCTGGCGTCATTGCTTGGTGGCGTGGCCCAAGCGGACGACATGCTGGGATCCTACGTCGCGCGCATTTCCGATCGCGATCACCAGGCGAGCGACGGCTATGCGCTGGATGGCGCCGCGCAGATGGTGCGGCAAGACCGCGCCAACTGGCACAAATTCCATCGCCGCGACGGCGACGACGAGGGCGACGCCTGGTTTAGGACCAACGACCAGCGCGCCGACCTGCAGCGCATGCTGGAGCGCCCTGGCGCGATGAGTTCCTCGACCAAGCGCGCCATCGTCAATGGCGAGCCGCTGATCCAGGTCGACGTCTATGAAAACAGCGTGCGCGTCAGCATCCTGGAGAACTGATCAAATCAATTTGGGAAGACGGCGGAAGGGGGGCGCGAAAGCGCCGCCCTCGAGAACCTGTTAACTGAAAAATCAGGCTGCTTCTTCCTTGTCGTCGTCGTCTTCGGACTCGCCGTCTTCGGATTCTTCGGCGTCATCGCCTTCGGCCTTCACGGTGTCATCGGCGTCGTCTTCGTCAGACTCTTCGCCGTCTTCATCGTCGCCTTCCTCGTCATCGCCATCTCCGTCTTCGTCAGACAGATCAGCGGCTTCGACCGTGATCGCAGCGGCGTGATCGAGGGCGGTTTCGGAAGCGGATTCAAGCGGCTCGGCAGGAGCCGAGGTTTCTTCTGTCACTTCGATTTCGTGATCGGAATTCATGGAAGCCTCCGTTGGGGTGGGGAACACGCCCCTTTTGCCACGGAGAGATCATCGTCATATGACTGTAAGCCGGCTCGAAGGGCCGGCCGGAACATATTTTTCCAGGGGCCTGAGGCCCCTCTATCCCGGCGTGATCTCAGGACAAACGGAAACCGTTTGTCCTGAGAAAATCGGTGCCGACTTTTCGGAAAAGTGCTTCTCAACCAGCGATTTTCGAGAAATCCGCGACCTGACCGGTAGCCGTGCGAATGCGCGCGAGCAGCGCCAGTCGGTTGGCACGCACGGACAGGTCCTCATCATTCACGAGAACATGCTCAAAGAATGAATCAACGGGTTCACGCAACACGCTAAGCGCCAGCATGGCAGCCGAAAAGTCTTGGTTTTGAATCGCTTCGCCGGCTTGCTTCTCGGCCTGATTCACCGCGGCAAACAGCGACTTCTCCGCATCTTGCTGGAACAACGCCGGCTCGACGGTTTCGGCGACCGCCGTTTTCTTCTTCTCCTCGGCCGCCAGAATGTTGGCAGCACGCTTGGTACCGGCGAGCAGGTTCTTGCCGTCCTCGGTGTCGAGGAAAGAGCCGAGCGCCTCGACGCGGCGCACGATCTGCAGGAGGTCATCGGACTGTGGAGTAATGACCGCATCGATGAGGTCGTGGCGCGCGCCCTGGTCGCGAAGGTAGACTTTCAGGCGATCGTGGAAGAAGGCGAGGAGGTCTCGATCCACAGACTTCCCGTCGCCGACTTGCCCGCGCCCGTGCGCATGGTCGCCGCCTGACTCGGCCTGCTCCCTGGCGTGCCTTTCATCGATCTGGTCAACAGTGGTCTTTCGATGTTTGGCCATGGTGGAAAGAAGCGATAGCGGTGTTCCATTCTCCAGAGTCAGCCTCACCATCCCAAGCGCGGCTCTGCGCAATGCGTAGGGGTCCTTCGACCCAGTCGGCTTTTCATCGATGATCCAGAAACCAACCAGCGTATCAAGCTTGTCGGCGAGCGCCACGGCGACCGACACTGGATCGCTCGGCACATAATCGGACGGCCCTTGCGGCTTGTAGTGCTCCTCGATGGCCGCGGCCACGGATGGATGCTCGCCCTGCAGCAGCGCATATTTGCGGCCCATCGCCCCCTGCAATTCGGGAAACTCGCCGACCACTTCGGTGGTGAGATCGGCCTTGGCGAGAACCGCCGCACGGCCCGCGAGCGTGGGATCGGCGCCAACGACCGGCGCCAATTCCTCCGCCAATCGCTTGATGCGCTCCACCCGCTCGCCCTGCGTGCCGAGCTTGGCGTGAAAGGTCACGTTGAGATGGTCGAGCCGGGCCATGCGCTGGTCGAGCGGCTTTTTCAGATCGAGCCCGAACTTTTCGGCCGATGCCTGGAGTTGGTCAAGGTCCGGCAAATCGCCCTGGTCGGTGGTCCAGAAATAGAGCGCATCCGACAGGCGGGCGCGCACCACCTTGCCGTTGCCGTGCGCGATTTCCTTGCCGCCGTCACTGGCTTCGATGTTGGCGGTGAGAATGAAACGGTTGGAGAGCGCATCGCTTTCCCCCTGCGGCCGCGTCACAAAGCATTTCTGGTTGGCGCGGATGGTCAGGCGGATCACCTCCGCCGGAATGGCCAGGAAAGCCTCTTCGAACTCGCCCATCAGCACGACAGGCCACTCGACCAGCCCCGACACTTCTTCAAGCAGCCCCTCATCCTCGACCAGGTCGAGCCCGTTGGCGAAGGCGAGGTTGCGGGCGTCGGCGAGGATGATCTCCTTGCGACGGTCGGCGTCGAGCACGACCTTGCCCGCCTCCAGCTTGCCCACATAATCGTCGAAGCGGCGCACGGTGATTTCGCCGGGCGCGAGGAAACGGTGGCCGTAGGTGATGCTGCCCGAACGGATGCCGTCGATCTCGAAATCGACCACCACCGGCTCCTCGGTCTCGGGGCCGAAGGTGCACAGGATCGACTGCAGCGGGCGCACCCAGCGCAGCGAGCCCGGCTTGGCCGAGGCCGGTCCCCAGCGCATCGACTTCGGCCACGGAAAATCGCGGACGATGTCAGGCACCAGTCCGGCGATGATCTCTTCGGCCGCCCTGCCCGGCTTCGAAATATGGGCGACGTAGAAGTCGCCCTTCTTCGGGTCGGAATGGACATGCGCCTCGGCGATCGAAGACAGGCCGGCCTTGCGCAGGAAGCCCTGGACCGCCTGTTCTGGCGCCGATGTCGACGGACCCTTGATTTCCTCGTGAATGTCTTTTGAGCGCGCGGTGAGCCCGCGTATATCGAGCGTAAGGCGCCGGGGCGTCCAATACTCACGCGCCGCCTCATAGGTGAGACCCGCCTCGACCAGGCCGTCGGTGAGCATCTTCTTCAAATCGCCCGCCGCCTTGCGCTGCATGCGGGCAGGAATTTCCTCGGAACGAAGTTCAAGAAGCAGGTCAGGCATCGGGGTCAGCTCATGCGGGAGAGTGGTCCGGGCGGGGCATAGCAACTCGGCTGGCCGCTGTCACCCTTTCCAGAAATTTTGGCCACTCTGTCGGGACGAGCCGAACCCGCCCGTCCTTGGATCAAAGATTTCCATGAACCGAAAGCTGCGCTGAAGCGACCCACGCTCAGGCAGGGAACTATTGGCTGAACGACGATGAAAACGGCATCCAGACTTCTTCAGATCCTTGCGCTCAGCGCCTGCTTCACCGCGCAGGCCCACGGCGCCTTCTCGATGCCGGGCGTGCGGCAGGCGCTACGGACAATGGCTGGCCAGAGCGGCCAGATCCTGCCGCCGATCCATGCTTCCCTCGGAATGATCGAGGACGCTTGAGGCTCAGGCCGCCAATCCACCGGCCTGCGTCTTCAAGAACGCCTCGCCGCAGGCCTTCGCCAGATTGCGCACGCGCAGGATGTAGCTCTGGCGCTCGGTGACAGAGATCACGCCACGCGCGTCCAGCAAATTGAAGACATGGCTGGCCTTGATGCACTGGTCATAGGCCGGGAAGACCATCTTGTGCATCGGCAGATTGTCGTTCGACGCCGGCGCGCCGGCCTCGAGCAGCGCCTTGCACTCGGCCTCGGCGTCCTCGAAATGCCTGAGCAGCATCGCCGTGTCGGCGTATTCGAAATTGTGGCGCGAATATTCCTGCTCGGCCTGCAGGAACACATCGCCATAGGTCACCTTGTCGGCGCCCTCGCGGCCGTTGAAGTTGAGGTCGTAGACATTGTCGACGCCCTGCACATACATGGCCAGGCGCTCCAGGCCGTAGGTGAGTTCCCCCGCCACCGGCGCGCATTCGATGCCGCAGACCTGCTGGAAATAGGTGAACTGCGACACCTCCATGCCGTCGCACCAGCATTCCCAGCCAAGCCCCCAGGCGCCCAAAGTCGGGCTTTCCCAATCGTCCTCGACGAAACGTATGTCGTGCAGCAACGGGTCGACGCCGATTGCCGCCAGCGAGCCGAGATAGAGCTCCTGCAGATTGGGCGGATTGGGCTTCAGGATCACCTGGTACTGGTAGTAGTGCTGCAGCCGGTTTGGATTCTCGCCATAGCGGCCGTCCTTGGGACGGCGCGAAGGCTGGACATAGGCGGCGTTCCAGCCCTTGGGGCCTAGCGCGCGCAGCGTCGTTGCCGGATGAAAGGTGCCGGCGCCGACCTCCATGTCATAGGGCTGGAGGATGACGCAGCCATAAGCCGCCCAGTAATTGTGCAAAGTGAGGATCAGCCCCTGGAACGAGCGGCTGGGATGCATATGGGCTGGGATTTCAATCGTCACGGTGGCCTCGGCGACACAGGCTAGCTTGCGGCCACGTCCTAGAGACACGGCGGCGAAGCGTCAAGCAAGGCGCGCGCCCGCGACCTTTGCAGGACCGGTCGAAAGCTTTGCGAGCGGCTGGCCCATTGCCGGACGTGGCGACCTGCGCTCTCTTCGAAGCCCTGTATCACCCATGTCAACGACGACAGGTCAAGCCATGTCCAACCCCGTCACCATCCGCCCCGTCACGCGCCAGGATTTCGACCGATGGCTGCCGCTGTGGGACGGCTACAACGCTTTCTATGGCCGTTCGGGCGAGACGGCGCTGGCAAGCGACATCACGGCAATGACGTGGTCCCGCTTCTTCGACGCCTATGAGCCAGTGCATGCGCTGGTCGCGGAAAACGAAGGCGAGTTGCTTGGCCTCGTCCACTACCTGTTCCACCGCAGCACGACGGCAATCGCGCCGAACTGCTATCTGCAGGATCTTTTCACCAACGAAGCCTCGCGCGGCAAAGGCGTCGGCCGGGCGCTGATCGAAGGCGTCTACGAGCGCGCCCAGGTGGCCGGTTCCGGCCGAGTATACTGGCTGACGCATGAAACCAATCACGCGGCGATGAAGCTTTATGACAAGGTCGGCGAACGCTCTGGCTTCGTCGTCTATCGAAAGATGTTCTGAGCGCGTTCTGAGCAGACGGACATCAAAACGAAAACGGGGCTCCGAGAGCCCCGTTCGGATTCCAAAAAGGCGTCTCACCCCTTCGGGGCGGGAACCGGCTCCGGCTTGACCTTCGGGGTCTCCTGCGCCGTGTTGGACTCGATCGGCGGCAGGCCCTTCATCAGCTTCTGTTGCAAGGAGGCAAGCACGTCGGGATCCGGCTTCAGGTCGCGGGCCTGGTTCCATTGGAAGGTGGCTTCCAGCTTGCGGCCGACGCGCCAGTAGGCATCGCCGAGATGGTCGTTCAGAACCGGATCTTCCGGCTTCAGCGAGACCGCGCGTTCCATTTCGCGCACCGCGTCATCGAACCGGCCGAGGCGGAAATAAGCCCAACCCAGGGAATCGACGATGTAGCCGTCGCTCGGCTTGAGATCGACGGCCTTCTGGATCATCTCCAGGCCTTCCTTCAGGTTGGTGTTCATGTCGACCCAGGAATAGCCGAGATAGTTCAGCACCTGCGGCTGGTCTGGCTGCAATTCCAGCGCCTTGCGGAAATTCGGCTCGGCCTTTGGCCATTCCTTCAGCCGCTCATAGGCGATGCCGCGCTGGTAGAAGATGTTCCAATTGGCGGCGGTCGGTGTCTTCAGCACCTCGACGGCCTTGTCGTAGAGATTGGCGGCGGAGCGGAAATCCTCCTTCGAGGAGTAGACACCGCCGAGCGCCAGATAGGCGCGCATGTCGTTGGGATGAGCTTCGACGAAGGCCTTCAGATGCGTGATCGCCTCGTCATGGCGGTCGAGATCGGCAAGGTTGAGGCCAAGCTGCAGGTCCGAAATCTCCTTCAGCGGCGAAGAGTCGGGGATGCGCCGATAGAGCGCGATGGCGCCCTCGCCGTTCTTCAGCTGTTCGGCCACGGCGGCGAGTTGCACGAGGGCAGCGTCGCTGTCGGGCTTCAGGGCCAAGGCATATTGCAAATAGAGGCGCACGAATGGCTCGCCGCCGCCACGGTTGAGCGCGGTGGCAAGATCGAGCAGGATTTCGGAAGCACCGTCGGACGGACCGGACACGAAGGGCGCGATCTTGTCGCCCTTGCTGATCCTGTCGCGCAAGGCGACGATTTCCAGCTTGCCCGGCGAGAACGCCTCGGCCTGGTCGAGAACCGACATCGCCTTGGCCTTGTCGCCCTTACGGGCCAGGAACGAGGCATAGGCCTGCGCATTGCGCATCCAGGTTTCAGGCGCCGCACCGCCGGCGGTGGTGTCCTGCATCGTCGCGGCATAGATAGCCTCGGCCTTTTCAGGCATACCAGACGCATCGGCGATCAGGGCGCGGTGGAAGGATTTGAACAGGCCGAACCAGTCCGGCCCCTGCAGCTTGTCGATCGAAGCCATCGCTTCGCTGGCCTGGCCGGCACCTTGCTCGGCCCAGCCGGACATGACGCCGGAGATCAGCCGATCGAGATCGGATTCCAGCGACAGCTTGAGCCAGTACTGTGCCTTGGTGAAATCCTTCTTGTGGAAGGTGTCGACCGCCAGCGCCAGGCGCGAGAAGCGCTCGACATCGGGCACTTCCTTGAGCTTGTCGGCATAGACCAGCGATTCGTCGAAGCGGCCTTGAGCGATCAGCGACAGCATCAGGCTCTGCTGCAGGGCTGTGTCACCAGGATTGAAGGCCAGGGCTTGCTTGTAATAGGCGATGGCGCTGTCGAGGTCGTTGTCGCCCTCGGCGATCCTGGCAGCCAGATAGGCGCCCGAGAATGACGAGATCTTGACCGGTTCGGTGGATTGCTTGGCATAGGCCGGCAATGCCGAAATCGCCATGCCCGTCACAATTGCCAGCCTTGTCAGCCAGCGCGCACGTCCTTGCTGCATCATATCCCTTTCAGCCAGGCGCCATCTCCGCGTCAGCGGATCGACCCAGACTCGATCTTTCCAGGCAAAGCATGGCCTTTTTGGGGTCGCGCTTCAATCCGCCTGAAATTCACAATCGGGTCACCCGATTAACAAACCATGGCTAAATGGGACGGTTTTGCGCGTCAACAGGCCGCCGCAGCCGCGTATCGCGATAGCCGCCGCTTGCCACCGCGCCGCACAGCCCGATCCATTCGCAGCCGCCGCACGCCTTGCGCACGTGGCCGGTCGAAAACGCCTGCCGCAGCCTTGTCAGGATGGCGGCATCGAGATCGAGGCGGATGCCGTGCCGGATCGGCCGAGCCAGCAGCGCTTCCACGTCTTCCGCGGCCTGCCGGTCCCGTCCGGCCGCACTGTCACGCAGGCAGTGCGGTTCCGGCTCGCCAAGCAACGGAGCGCAGATGTCGTCTGGTCCGGAAACGAGGAGGATGTCCTCGCCCCGGCTCAAGCGCTCCGCGATCCCGTCATAATTGGCGGTGAAAGCGGGGCTGTACCCCTTGCCCACATAGGTGAGCAGGCAAAGGAGATGGTGGGCGCGCAGCCTGACCGTCACGGCTTGGGCAAGTTCATCTTGCCGTGCGGGAGCGCCATCAGCGTCGCGGCGCCAAGCGCCGATTTCAGCAACCCGCCGACGATGAACGGCACGAAGCCGAAGGTGATGGCCTTCTCGGCGCCGATCATGACGGCAAGCCAGGCTGTGCCGAGAGCCAGGCAGGCAAGATTGCCGAGCAGCATGGCGGCGAAGGCAGGCAAAACCCTGTTGCCGTTCCAGCCGCGCTCGGCCAACCAGCCGACCAGTGCGCCGGTGACAGGAAAGGTAAAGAGATAGCCACCCGTCGGGCCCACGAAATGCTGAATGCCGGCAGCGCCGCCGGCCAGGACTGGAAAGCCGACAGCACCTTCGACCAGCCATGCCGCGATCGTCACCGCGCCAAGCCGCCAGCCATAGAGTGCGCCAATCAGCGTCACGGCGAAGGTCTGCATGGTCACCGGAACTGGCACCATCGGAACCTCGATGTAGGAGGACAGCGCCAGCAACAGCGTGCCGAGCACGACGGCGCCGGCCCGCCAACCGAGCGATCGCTGCTGGAGACGCAGCGGGCTGAAGGACGGTCTGGCGGACGAGAATGCGAGGTTGGTCATAGGCTTCCCTTCGGTCGATCCGAAATTATAGATAATTTTTGCCTTCGATCTATTATCGAATCCACATTTCTGGAGCGATAGCAAGCCTAGGCTTGGGAAAAGATCGTTCAACCCACGATCGCGAAAGCTTCGCGCGTGGCGCCGGAGGCTGTCCTGACCGGCTTGCGGCCAATCCATTGGACATGCCGTCCCAATGTTGTCGCGGCCGATTCGGTGTTCCCCTGCCGCAAGGCGGTGAGGATCGCCCGGTGGTCCTGGTCGGTGCGCGTCTCCCACTCCGAGCGCCAGGCCGCGAACAGGAAGCGGGCGCTCGCCGCGTGCAGGTCGTCTATGGTGGCAAGCAGGCGGGGCATGCCACAGGGCGTCAGGATCAGCCGGTGAAAGGCGCGATTGGCCTCCTCCCACGACCTGACGTCATGGGATTTGTCGCCGGCTTTTGTCGCCTCCTCGGCCTGGTCGAGAATGGCCGAGGTCAGATGCGGCGCGGCTTGGCGCAGTGCCAGCACTTCGAGTGCGGCCCGCATTTCGGCGACCTCCTTGACCTCGCCCAGATCGAAGGCCGCGACACGCACGCCACGACGCGGCTCACTGACGGCGAGGCCCTGCGCCTCGAGTCGGCGAAAGGCCTCGCGCACGGGAACGTGGCTGGTGTTGAATTCCTCGGCGACATGATCCTGCCGCAACCTCGCCCCTGGCTCGATCGCGCCGGAGATGATGCGATCCGCCAAAACCTTGCCGATGCGGACCGCGATGGTGTCGTCAGTGCCCTTGGCCATGTTTTATAGATAATTTGCGACTGGGCTGCTTGTCGAGACGGCAGGGCGAATTCACAGGCGTCTTTTCACTGACGGCCCCGGTAGCAAGCCGTCAGGCGCTCAGTTCACGCGGCTGATGCAGAAGTCGATGACGTCGATCAGCGCCGATTTCTGCGGCGTCTCTTCCAGCGGCGCCAGCGCGTCGCGGGCGATCTCGCCGAAATGGCGAGCGCGCCCGATCGTGTCGGCAATGGCGCCGTGGCGGGTCATCAGGCCGATCGCCTTTTCCAGCCCGGCGTCGTCGGTGACATTGTCCTCGATGGCGCGCTTCCAGAAGGTGCGTTCGGCCTTGCTGCCGCGCCGGTAGGCGAGGATGACCGGCAAGGTCACCTTGCCCTCGCGGAAATCGTCGCCGACATTCTTGCCCAGATCCTTGCTGGTGCCGCCATAGTCCAGCGCATCATCGATCAGCTGGAAGGCAAGGCCGAGATTCATGCCGTAGGAACGCAGCGCCGCACGGTCGTTGCGGGTCGCCTGGGCGATGACCGGGCCAACCTCGGCGGCGGCCGAAAACAGCGCGGCGGTCTTGGCCTTGATGACGGCGAAATGCTCGTCCTCGGTGGTTTCGAGGTTCTTGGCGGCGGCCAGCTGCATGACCTCGCCCTCGGCGATGATCGAGGCTGCGCTGGACAGGATGTCGAGCGCTTCGAGCGAGCCGACATCGACCATCATTCGGAAGGCCTGGCCGAGCAGGAAGTCGCCGACCAGCACGCTGGCCTGGTTGCCCCAGATCATGCGGGCGGTCTTCTTGCCGCGCCGCATGCCGCTTTCATCGACCACGTCGTCATGCAGAAGCGTGGCCGTATGCATGAATTCGACCGAAGTGGCGAGCTTGACGTGGCCCTCGCCGGCATAGCCGAACATCTGCGCCGCAGCCAGCGTCAGCATTGGCCTGAGCCGCTTGCCGCCGGACGAGATCAGGTGATTGGCGACCTCGGGGATCATCTCGACGTCGGAGCCGGCCTTGGACAGGATCAGCTCGTTGACACGTCCCATATCGGCAGCAGTCAGATCGATGAGATCCTTGATGGAGGCGGGCTCCCGCTTCCCGTTTTCGATGTTGAGAACGACACCCACGACAATCACTCCCGTCTTGGTATAACGCGTGCGACGGCACCCTTAGTCCCGACAAGACTCTAGGGCCGCTGGCACGGCCACGGCAAGTGGCGAATTGGCGCGGCGGCGGCGACAGCGTGTCAAGGCAGGGAAATGCGGGAATGCGGCCGCACGTTTACATGCACGCCGCAACCTGCGAGTTTCTTGCGATGATAGAGCTCATCCGCACCAACGACGCCGTCATCATCTCCTTTGTCGAATCGCTGATGCGCGATGCCGGGATCGGCTGCTTCGTCGCCGACCAGAACATGAGCGTGCTCGACGGCTCGCTTGGTATCCTGCCGCGACGCGTCATGGTCGATGCCGACCAGGCCGACGCCGCGCGCCGCATCCTGACCGATGCCGGCATCGCCAACGAGATCCGGGGGAAATAATGTCGGCCGCGCCAGCCGCCCTTGTCCCGGATACGCCGGCCCACACGGTCGATGCGTTCCACCGCGGCCGGTTCTGGCTCGTGCAGCCCAAGCATGGCGGCCATCGCGCCGGGATGGATGCAATGATGCTGGCCGCATCCGTACCATCCTCGTTTGGCGGCCGGCTCGCCGATTTCGGGGCCGGCGCCGGTGCTGCCGGTCTTGCGGTGCTGTCGCGCTGTCCGGGTGCCCAGGCTGTGCTGGTCGAACGCGCGCCTGAGATGGCGGCCTTCGCGGCAGCCACGCTTGCCCATCCGGGCAACGCGCACCTCAGCGATCGCGCTGCCGTGCTCGTCGCCGATGTCACCGTGTCGGGCCGCGCCCGGGCCGCCACCGGCCTTGCCGACAATGATTTCGACTTCGTCATCATGAACCCGCCTTTCAACGCCGCCCGGGACCGCGCCACTCCCGAGCCGCTAAGAAAGGAAGCGCATGTCATGGAGGACGGACTGTTCGAAAGCTGGATCCGCAGTGCGGCGGCGGTTGTCAGGCCGCGCGGCGGGCTTGCCGTCATCGCCCGGCCCGAACAGCTCGGCGCCATTCTCGACGCGATTTCAGGCCGCTTCGGCGAAGCCGAGATGCTCGCCGTGCACCCTCGCCCGGACGCGGCCGCAATCCGCATTATCGTGCGGGCAGCACTTGGGGCACGAGGAAAGCTCGCCATCCGTCCGCCCCTGATGCTTCACGCGCGATCGGGCAACGGCCCCGACGAGCGCAGCGAAATGATCACCAACGGGCTCGCCTCGCTGTTCGGAGACTGAGCTGTTGGCGGCCTACACATTGCCGTTGGCCGGGAAATCCCTACATGCCTGCAACCATCGCCGGAGACCACGCCATCGTGAAACGTCTTTTCAACCGCCTGCTGCCGAAGTCCTGGCGCTCCTCCGTCGTCACCGTTCCGGTCATCCGACTGCACGGCACCATCATGGCCGGCGGAGGCCAGTTCCGGCCGAGCCTGTCGCTTGCTTCCACCGCCGGACTGATCGAAAAGGCGTTTTCCTTCGAGGCGCCGGCGGTCGCGATCTCGATCAATTCGCCGGGCGGCTCGCCGGTGCAGTCGCGGCTGATCTTCAAGCGCATCCGCGACCTTGCGATCGAGAAGAATAAAAAGGTCCTGGTCTTCGTCGAGGATGTCGCGGCGTCCGGCGGCTACATGATCGCGGTCGCCGGCGACGAGATCTTCGCCGATCCCTCCTCCATCGTCGGCTCGATCGGCGTGGTGTCGGCCTCGTTCGGTTTCCCGGAACTGATGAAGAAGATCGGCATCGAGCGCCGTGTCCACACCGCCGGCCAGAACAAGGCGGTGCTCGATCCGTTCAAGCCCGAGAAGAAGGAAGACGTCGAGCGGCTCAAGGTGCTGCAGCTCGAAGTGCACGAGACCTTCATCGATCTGGTCAAGGAGCGCCGCGGTACGAAGCTGGCGGACGATCCGGACCTGTTCACCGGGCTGTTCTGGACCGGCAAGCGAGGCCTGGAGCTCGGCCTCGTCGATGCGCTGGGCGACATGCGCACGGTGCTGAAGAACCGCTTCGGGCCGAAGACCCAGCTCAGGCTGGTGGCGCCGCCGCGCGGTTTGTTCGGCCGCTTTGGCCTGTTCGGCTCGAGCAAGGGCTTTTCGGCGCCCGATATCGCGGCGGCTGCCGCCAGCGGCGTCATCAATGCGGCGGAAGAGCGCGCATCGTGGGCGCGCTTCGGGCTTTGAAAAAGCCATGAAAGCGTCTAGCATGGTTGCCCGAAAGACCCGACCGGCCGGTCTTACCGGCCCAGCGTGGTAGGAGTTTGACATGCCGCAGCTCATTTTTTTCGCCGTCGTCGGCGTCGCCGCCTATTTCGGTTACCGCACCTTCGTGCGCGAGGCTGAACGCGTGACGGCCAAGGTGCGGCGCACCGAAAAACAGGCGGCCAACGGCGCGATGGGAACGCTGGTCAAGGATCCGCAGACCGGCGAATACCGGCTGGCCAAGGACTGACCCTCATTTCACTCGCAATCGAGACTGCGGAATCGGGTCAGCGTGTCCGGACATGGGCCGCACCCGCCAAGATAAACCTAGCTTTGCACGTCACCGGCAGGCGCGCCGACGGCTATCATCTCATCGAAAGCCTGGCTGTGTTCACGCGCTTTGGCGACAGGATCGAGATCGCGCCGGCCGACGCCGATGAGTTCAGCGTGTCCGGCCGCTATGCGGCGGACGTACCGCTCGATGGCGGCAATCTTGTGCTGAAGGGCCGCGACGCCCTGCGGCAGGCCGCCGGCGTTCGGAGCACGCCGCCGGTAAGCATCAGGCTCGAAAAGAACCTTCCGGTCGCATCCGGCGTGGGCGGAGGGTCGAGCGACGCGGCGGCCGTGCTGCGCGGGCTGACCGAGAGCTGGGGGCTGGAGCTCGATAGCGCCGAACTGGCGCGGATCGGTCTTTCGCTTGGCGCCGATGTGCCGATGTGCCTGGCGGCAAAGCCGCTGGTCGCGCGCGGCATCGGTGAGGAACTGTCGATGGTGCCGGATTTTTCAGCACTGGGTCTCGTGCTGGTCAACCCGGGCGTGCCGGTCTCGACGACGGAAATCTTCGCCGCACTCTCCCGTCGCGATAATGAGCCGCTGCCGCCGCTGCCGCGCAGCATCGATTTTCACAGCCTGCGCAACTGGCTGGAAATCACCCGCAACGATCTCGAGCGGCCAGCCCTTGCGATGCAGCCCGCCATAGGCAGGGCGCTTTCATGGCTTGATAAGGCCGGATCGGGCTTTTCACGAATGTCCGGATCGGGCGCGACGTGCTTCGGCCTGTTCGAGACCGGCAATGTCGCCAAGCGCGCGGCGGCCGAGATCCGCGACCGCCAGCCCGACTGGTTCGTCGCGGCAACGCGCAGCATGGCGTCGGAGGCTGGGCGAGATGGCCAGAATTGACGAGAGCCGTGCCTTCATTCCGGTGCGCATCGCGGTGCTGACTGTTTCCGACACACGCAGCCTGGCCGACGACAAATCTGGCCAGACACTGGCCGATCGCATTACCAAGGCCGGCCACATCCTGGCCGCCCGCGATATCGTCACCGACGACCGCGAAAAAATCCGCGACGCCGTTCTGGCGTGGTCGCGGGACAAGGCCATCGACGTCGTGATCACCACTGGCGGTACCGGTTTTACCGGACGCGATGTGACGCCCGAGGCGCTGGAGCCGATCTTCGAAAAGCGCATGGACGGATTTTCGGAAGTGTTCCACCGCATTTCCTATGACAAGATCGGCACCTCGACTATCCAGAGCCGGGCGACCGGCGGTGTCGTCAACGCCACCTTCGTCTTCGTGCTGCCGGGATCGCCCGGCGCCTGCAAGGACGCCTGGGACGGCATCCTCGAGCCACAGCTCGATTACCGGCACATGCCCTGTAACTTCGTCGAGATCATGCCGCGCCTGGACGAACATCTGCGGCGCGGCAAATCGGCGTCGTAAGCAACGCCACGCAGAGCCGTTGCAAAAATCACCCCCCAGAGCGGTGCTGCTGCTTCGGCTGCGCTGGCCAGATTTCGGCGTCGAGCCGTCTGGTCGCCAGCCCGCGCGCTAAGGCCTCGGCGCTGCCGGCATTCTTGGACAGCGATGCCGCCTGTCGCTTGCTGATCACCAGTCCGTCGGCGAGCGCGCGGTTTGCCGAAAAGACCCGGGCCAGGAACGGTGGACGGCTGCCCCGCGCCCGCGAGAACCGGGCCGCTATTGTCTGCCTGGCCGTATGGGCGACGACGGCGTCGATCCAGCCCTCCACCAGCCTCGCACCCGGTTCGAGAAACAGCAGCCAGTCACCCTTGGCCTGGCGGATGCCGGCGGCGATGCCCCCGCTCCCCACATAGTGGCAGCCGGCATGCTCGGCGACGCGATGGGTCTGGTCACTGGAGCCCGTGTCGCAGACGACAACCTCACGCACCACGCCCTCGACCGCGCCGCCAATCAGCGTCGCCAGCGTACGGGCGAGCCCCTCCTCGTCATTGTGCGTTTCAATCAGAACACTGAGCATGATTAGCCGAATAGCGGAAAGCGTTGGTCGGCGCCAGTTTTTGCAGCGCACCATAGAAAGTTCTTGATTTGTTCTCATCGATAAAATAGGAATAATTTCATGAACAGAGCGATTCGACACAACATGGACAGTCCATGGGAGCGGGCGAAGATGGAACCGATCATGCGAGCCGACATTGCAGCCTTCGGAGCAGGGCGAGCCGAAATGGCCAATGCAATGATCGAGCAGAGCGGCATGCGGGTCCGTCCGGACCGCAACCGCGGCCGGTCGGCAGGCATCAATCCGTCCGGCCGGTTCGAACCTGTCAGCCGGCATGTCTTCGACGACGGCTGGAGTTCGCTGGAGGAACTTCCTCCCTTCAAGACCGAGGTGCAGGTGGAAAAGCCGCGCACCATCATCACCCGCAACGAATCGCCCGACATCTCCTTCGACCGGTCGATCAATCCCTATCGCGGCTGCGAACACGGTTGCGTCTATTGCTTCGCGCGGCCGACACACTCGTTCATGGGCCTGTCGCCGGGCCTGGACTTCGAATCCAAGCTGTTCGCCAAGCCCGACGCGGCACGCCTGCTCGACAAGGAATTGTCAAAGGATGGCTACCAGCCGCGCACCATCGCCATCGGCACCAACACCGATCCCTACCAGCCGATCGAGAAGCAGTACCGGATCATGCGCGAAATCCTCGAAGTGCTGGAGGCGCGCGGCCACCCGGTCGGCATCGTCACCAAGTCAGCCCTGGTCGTGCGCGACATCGACATTCTGTCGCGCATGGCGGAGCGGGGCTTGGCCAAGGTGGCGCTGTCGGTGACGACGCTTGACCGCATGCTGGCCAGGACGATGGAACCTCGGGCATCGACGCCGACCAAGCGGCTGGAGGCGATCAGGCAGCTTTCGGATGCCGGTATCCCCGCTTCGGTGATGGTGGCGCCGATCATTCCGGGCCTGACCGACCAGGAGATGGAACGCATCCTCGACTCGGCGCACCATGCCGGGGCGCGCGAAGCCGGCTATGTGGTGCTGCGCCTGCCGCTGGAGGTCAGCCCGATCTTCAAGGACTGGCTGCTGCGCCACTATCCCGACCGCTATCGCCACGTCATGTCGCTGGTCCGTTCGATGCGCGACGGCAAGGACTACGATTCGGAATGGGGCAAGCGCATGAAGGGCGCCGGACCCTATGCCTGGCAGATCGGCCGGCGCTTCGAAATCACCGCAAAGCGGCTCGGCCTCAATGCCGAGCGGCGTACGCTGCGGACCGACCAGTTCGTCGCTGCCGGCAAGGACCAGGAGCAGTTGATGCTGCTCTGAACCGAAAATCGCCTCGGCTGTTCATTGCCGCCGTGGCAAAGAAATCCCGTCCGGCCTGCCCCGGCCTGCAGACGGTGCCCTCCCGGTCCGGCGCCCCACCCGACCCGGAGGGACTTGCGGAGAATCGGAGCCGATGCGAACCTCGCCGCAACATGGCTCGCGCGCGTTCTGATTCTCCGCCTCTCTTCGAAATCGTCGAGAAACCCGATTTCTCCTTCGAGACGAAGGCGATGGCCGATGGTTTGTGGCCGGTCGCCGGGATGGACGAAGCCGGCCGCGGCCCGCTCGCGGGTCCCGTGGTCGCGGCGGCAGTGGTGCTCGACCCCGCCAATATTCCCGAGGGTCTCGACGATTCCAAGCGGCTTAGCCACCTGCAGCGCGAAGCGCTGTTCCTGCACATCATCGGCTCCGCTCTCGGCGTCTCGATGGCGTCGATCAGCGCCGAGGGCATTGATGGCACCAACATCCTCAAGGCGAGCCTCGAAGCGATGCGCCGCGCACTGGTCGGGCTGCCGGTGCAGGCTAAGCTCGCGCTCGCGGATGGGCGCGACGTGCCGCCGGGATTGCCCTGCGAGGGGCGCGCGCTGATCAAGGGCGACCAGCGCTCCCAATCGATCGCCGCAGCCTCGATCGTCGCCAAGGTCATGCGCGACCGCATGATGCGCGGCTGCGGCAACCATCACGGCCGCTACGGCTTCGAAGTCCATATGGGCTACGCCACGGTCCGGCACCGCACGGCGATCGAGGCGCATGGGCCAGTGGCTCGGCTGCATCGCACCTCGTTTGCGCCGTTCCGGCTGGGCGGGACTGAAGTGGTTGAGGAAGAGAGCTTGGCCGGGCTGGAGTAAGGCGACGGCAGTGGCAATTCCGATCTTCCCCACGAGGGCGGAGATTGGCCGCTTTGACGCGCCGCTTTCTCCCAAACAAAAAAGCCGCCAGGTTGCCCGGGCGGCTTCGTGTCAGCGACTGAAGAACGCTCAGTTCAGCTTGGCCTTCACATCCTGCAGCGCGGACCTGAACAGGTCGGCTCCGGCCTTGGCGTCAACCTTGGCGGCGAGCAATGCGCGTGCCGCCTCGACGGCTATATCGACGGCGCTGGCCCGCACTTCGGCAACCGCGTCACGCTCGGCTTGGCCGATCTTCTGCTCGGCAAGCGCGGTGCGCCTGGCAACGTAGTCCTCGGTCTTCTTGTGGGCGTCGGCAGCCAGCAGTTCGGCCTCACGCTTGGCGGCCGCGACAATGTCGGCGGCCTCCTGCTCGGCTTCCTTGCGCTTCTTCTTGTATTGGCCGAGCAGTTGCTGGGCTTCGTCGCGCAGCTTGCGGGCCTCGTCGAGCTCACTGCTGATCCTGGCGGCGCGGGCGTCGAGCGCCTTGGCGATCATGCCGGGCACCTTGATGTAGATGGCGATGGCCAGGAAGATGATCAGGGCAATCGTGGCCCAGAGCGTTGCGAGAGATGTAGCGTCCATGATGCGCTCCTCACCGGGCCACGGATTTGACCGCGGCCGCGATCTCGGCCTTGCTGGCCTTGCCGCCAACGAGTGCCTCGACGATCGCCGAAGCGGTATCCTCGGCGATGCTGCCGACTTCCTTCATGGCATCGGCCTTGATGGAAGAAATGCGTGCCTCGGCCTCGCCAAGCTTCTCATCGAGCGCGGCCTCGATCTTCTTGCGCGCGGTGTCGGCTTCCGCCTTCGCCGCATCGCTGGCCTGCTGGCCGATCGAGTTCGCGTTCTTCTTGGCTTCCGCCAGTTCCTGTTCGTAAGCGGCAACGGCGGCGTCGGCCTCGCCCTTCAACTTGGCCGCCTGGTCGAGATCCTGGCTGATGCGGTCGTTGCGGACATCGATGATGCCGCCGACGCGCGGCATCACGACCCGCTTCAGGAACAGGTAGAACAGCCCGAACGTGATCGCCAGCCACAGAAGCTGCGACGGAAACGTCTCCGGATTGAATGGCGGAAACGTGCCGTGCGCTTCGGCAGGCACGCTGGTGCCGGAATGCGTGTCTCCTCCGGTCGCAGCGTGGCTGGTGTCGGCTGATGGCGCGGACTCTTGCGCGAAGGCAGATGTCACGAACATGGACTATCCCCAGATATCAGGCCCGCCGCTTGCGCGGCCGACCTGTCCAATCTTCTCAGTACTCAGCCGAACAGGGCCAGCAGCGCAATGAGAAGCGAGAAGATGCCCAGAGCTTCGGTCACGGCGAAGCCGAAAATCAGGCGGCCGAACTGGCCGTCGGCGGCCGACGGATTGCGCAGCGCGCCCGAGAGGTAGCTGCCGAAGATGTTGCCCAGGCCAATGCCCGCGCCACCCATGCCCAGGCAAGCGATGCCGGCGCCGATGTACTTTGCTGCTTCTGCGTCCATTTGTTCAACTCCTTTGGATCTGAAAATTCCGTTGCTATTCCATCCGGCGTCGTGCCGGAAACCTGATTAGTGCGAAGGATGGAGGGCGTCGTTGAGATACATGCAGGTCAGCACCGCAAAGACATAGGCCTGCAACAGCGCCACCAGCAATTCGAGCGCCGTCAACGCCACCGCCATGGCTAGCGGCAGGATCGATCCCGCAATGCCGAGCGCACCCAGCGCACTGAGGCTGACCACAAATCCCGAAAAAACCTTCAGCGTGATGTGGCCGGCGAGCATGTTTGCGAACAGACGAACCGAGAGGCTGACCGGGCGCGACACGAAGGAAATCACCTCGATCGGAACGACAAGCACCATCATCAGGAGGGGCACGCCCTTCGGCACGAACAGCTTCAGGAAGCCAAGGCCATGCTTCATGAATCCATAGACGATCACGGTGCCAATCACCATGATGGCCAAACCGAAGGTGACGATGATGTGGCTGGTGATGGTGAAGAAATACGGGAACAGGCCGAGCAGATTGGCGACCAGCACGAACATGAACAGCGAGAACACGAAGGGGAAGAATTTCATGCCCTGCGTGCCGGCGGCATCGCGCAGCATGTTGCCGACGAATTCATAGGCCATTTCGGAGACCGACTGCAGCCGGCCGGGAACCAGGCTGCGGCTCGACGTCGTCAGGTACAGGAAGGCCGCGGCAATGACCACGGTCGCGACCATGAACAGCGCGGAATTGGTGAAGGACAGATCATAGCCGCCGATCTCGATCGGAACCAGCTTGATGATATGGAACTGGTGGATCGGATCGACCTTGTCAGCTGCCACGTTCAAACCCCGTCAATGCCGCGCACGGCTAAATTACCATTGCCGCGCCAGGGCGGCTATTTGCTGTCGTCTCGGTCAGGACGCGATTTATCGCCCTGTCCGAATTCCGCCACAACGCCAGCTGAACGCATGACATTGAGCACGCCGGCGCCAAAACCAAGCAGCAGGAAAACGATCAGACCCCACGGCGATGTCCCCGCCATACGGTCGATGATCCAGCCGATGCCGGCGCCTACCACCACCCCGGCGATAAACTCGCTGGATAGTTTGATCGCCTGACCGTATCCGGTCACTGGTTTCGCGTCGTCTTTCCCCTCGAGCCGGTTCGGCAGCCTTGTCGCAAGCGATGCTCCAAGTTCACGCCGACGTCGCTCAAGATCGTCGTCGCGGATTTCGGGGTCATGCTGCTTGCCGCGGCCGGTTTCTCCGGTTCCGTCTGGCCTGTTTTTCTCGGCCATCGCAACCCCCCTGCCCGGGCAGACCGTCACCGTCCGTCCGCTTCTAAAGTCGCCGGCAACATAGTTAGAGGGTTTGCGCCCGTCAAGCCACGGAGGGAAGTTCCGCGCTGTGTATTTTAGGTAGTAAAATCAGATAGTTGCAAAGGTGCGACATCGTGCCCTTTGCGATCGGCGGGATGCGCCGCGCGAATCCCCCCGACAATGGCTCTCCGATCGATCGTGCGACCGCGCGACAAGACGGGCGGGCGGCGGACCGTTCAGCTCCAGCCACCACCATAGGTCCGGTAGAAGATATGCAGGCCGATCTTGGTCATCTTCTGCATCGTGCGGGCCCAGCCGGGATGGACGTAATTGGCATAGTAGTGGGTCGACGATCCCACTTCCGGAATGAAGATCTTGCCAGCGGTGACGGCCATGCCGACATCCTGAGCGGTCTTGTAGGCGACCGGATTGTCGATGCGCTTCTTCCTGCCGTCGCAGGCGAAGGAGAACTGGCAGCGGTTGAACCAGCTGTCGTTCTGGTAGACGACGCCGCAGATCGAATTGGGATAGGCGGGGTTGCGGACCCGGTTGAGGATCACCTGGGCGACGGCGGCCTGACCGCGCACGGCTTCGCCGCGGGCCTCGAAATAAATGCCGTTGGCCAGGCACTTCTGCTCCGGCTTGGAGAAGACGCTGGCCGGAAGCGGATTCTGGATCCATGAATGGTCGCCCTTGGCCATCGGCGGAATGAAGCGGCCGCTGTTGGGCTCTTCATCCTGAAGCAGGGCTTCAAAGGGCGAGGCCTTGGCATAGTCCGGCGCGGATTGCGCATAGGCGGTCGCCAGCACATCGGGATGGTCGTTGTTGACCAGGGCCGCAAGCATGGCCGGCACGCCGGGATCCGGCTTCTTGTCCTCACGCGCATGGAATGCCGCGGCGATCTGGATTTCCTTGCCTTTGATCCGCGGCTTGGCGAAGGCCATTTTCAGATCGCCGTCCATGCTCGGCCGCATCAGCGAGGAGGTCCGCTGGAAGATCGAGCCGGCATTGAAGTTCTTCGGTGGCGCCACGGGAGAGACCTGGACGATGCGGCCCTTCTTGTCGGCGCGCACGACGCGATCCTCGTCGGGCGACCCGCTGACCTTGCCGCCCTTGCCGCGAAACGAGACGGCGCCGACACCGGGAAGGCGAACACCGGAACCCGAGATCGAGCTGGTGACGTCGGAATCGACGAACGGCATCTCGGCGGCGTGGACCGAACCGGCGACGGATTTCTCGACATAGGAATTCCAGCGCGTGGTCGGCGATTCAAGGCCGGAAACGAGGCTGGTCATGTCCTGGTAGGCAGCGACGGTCGGAAAGCCGATCCAGATACCGAGACCAATGATGAACGGAGACACAAGGCTGCGTTTCTCACCGGCGGCGGCCATCAGCCGCTTCAACACACGTCGATGCACGGAACTCTCTCCAGGAACGCAACTGACCCCACTGGAGAGCAAAATGATGCATTAACCTTGATGGGACGTTAACGAGGTCGGTCAGGTTTTCTCGGTCGGCTAGAGGTCGTGGGTTCGAAGTCGGGCGATTTTGCGGCGGCTCAGGCCCGCCGCAGGAAGATCGGCCAGGCGACCAGGGCGCAGGCGGCTGCCGACAGCCACACGCCAGGCCATGACCAGAGGTGCAGCAGCCCTGGAATGGCCACCGGAACCAGGAAGAAGCCGACGAAGACAAAGCTGTTGGCAAGGCTGAGTGCGGTTCCGACATGGCCTGCACCGGCAAGCGTGGCAAGCTCGGTATAGGCAACGCCGTGCCAGGCGGAGACCGAGATGCCGGCAACGACAAGCACCAGGGGCAGGACAGCGATCAGGAAGGATTGGCTGGCAGGCATCGTGGCAGCGGCCAGAACCAGCAGCCAGAGCACCACGAAGGCCAGTGCGCTCAGCGCACTGCACAAGCGAAGAAATTGACGGCGGTTGCCGTGGCGGTCGGTAAAGCGGCCGCTCCAGACGCGCATGACCATGGCGCCGAGCTGTACAACGGCGAGGCTGGCGCTGATCGCCGTCGTGCCAAGCCCGGCGAAGTCGTGCAGGAACACCGACGCGAAAGTGAGGACCGCCACCTGCGGAAAGCAGAGCAGGCCGATGGCGGTCGAGATGCGCCAGACCTCGATGTTGCGCAACGGTGCCGGTCCGGCCACATCAGATGAGACGGCGTCGCCCGCCATCGGCGGTTCGTGCAGCCAACGCCAGGCGAACAGGGCGGAGAGAGCGGATGCCGCCGCCAGAAGCCCGAACACCGCGGCGAAACCGAAAGCCAGGGCAAGCGAAGGCAGGACGAGCGCGCCAAGGCCGCCACCAAGCGGCACCGCCGTCTGCCGGATGCTCATGGCAAAACCACGCTCATTCTGCCGGAACCAGGCCATGATGGCGCGGCCGCTCGAGCCATTGACACTGCCGCCGAGCAATCCCGTGACGAGCAGGCTTGCCGCCAGCAACGTGACATCGGGAATGCTTGAGCTTGTCGGCACGACGAGCATCGCCATCGCAAGCAGCCAGGCCGCCGTTGCACCGAGGCCGACCAGAAGCACGCGACGATCCCCCCAGCGGTCGGTGAGCAGGCCCCATGGCAACTCACTGAGCGCAACCCCCAGGCCAAGAAGACCGAGCGCCAGGCCAAGCTCGGCATTGCTCAAGTGATAGCCTTGGCGAAGCACGACCGCCGTTGCCGGTATGCCGGAGAAAGTGGCCGAGAAACCGGCATTCGCGGCAACCCCGATGCCCAGGACCTTCCAGCGGTGGTTGGGGCCGAAGGTCCGGCCGGCCGCGGTCGTGGCGATGCCTCGCCCGGATAGCTGGCAATCGTTGCGAATGACGGTGGCAGACATGATTCCATTCCCGTGACGCCGGCCAAGCGGCCTTGACGGGAGGCATATAGCGCCATAGCTTCATCCATAAAATCAGGAAGATTTTGATCGATAATCCTGAAAAAAAGGACGATCTTATGCGCCGCGTCACATTCGATCTCGACGTGCTGAGGACTTTCGTCATCGGCATGGAACTGGGAAGTTTTGCCAGGGCAGCTGAGCGGCTTGGCCGCTCGACCTCCGCCGTCAGCGCGCAGCTGAAGAAACTGGAAGAGCAGGCCGATACGCCGATCTTCCGCAAGGCGGGGCGCGGCCTGTCACTGACCGAAGCCGGCGAGACGATGCTCGGCTATGCGCGGCGCCTGATTGAGCTCAATGACGAGGCAGCCCTGGCGATCCGCGACGTCGAACTGGAGGGCTGGGTGCGGCTCGGCCTGCAGGAGGATTTCGGCGAGGCCGTGTTGCCGGAAGTGCTCGGTCGCTTCGCTCGCGCCCACCCTAAGGTTCGGATCGAAGCACGGATTGGACGCAGCCACGAATTGGCCGAGCGTGTCCTCTCCGGCAACCTCGACATTGCGCTCGCCTGGCATGATGGCACGACGCTGCCGTATAGCCGGCATGTCGCCGACGTGCAGGCGCGCTGGATCGGCCCCTCGAAACCGATGGAGGCAGGTCCCCACGATGGCGAGGCGCTGCAGCTGGTCGTGTTCGAGGCGCCTTGCCTGCTGCGCACCGTGGCGACCGAGACGCTGGATCGTGCCGGGCGGCCCTGGCGGATGGCGTTCTCCAGCCCCAGCCTTGGCGGCATATGGGCGGCGGTCGCGGCGGGCCTCGGGCTGACGATCCGCACCGATATCGGCCTGCCCGCGAATGTCCGGGCGCTCGCGCCCGGAATGCTCGGACTGCCGCCGCTGCCGAAGATGGCGCTGCATCTGCATCAGAAAGACGCCGAGCTCGATCCGGTCGCGGCGCGGCTGGCCGGCATCCTGCTGCAATCGGCGTTCGAAGCGTTGCCCGAGGGTGCCGAGATCAAAGAAAACCTGCTGAAAGTCGCTTAGCCGCAGCTCTCGGCGGAGGCGGTTGCCACCCTATCGTCAACGCTTCTTCGCACGGCCGGCGAACGGATTGTCCGAAGTGCGCAGCGCGATGCGGATCGGTACGCCCGGCATGTCGAAGGCTTCGCGCAGGCTGTTGGAGAGATAACGGATATAGCTTTGCGGCATCGCGTCCGGCCGCGAACACTGGACCACGAAGCCCGGCGGCCGGGTCTTGGCCTGGGTGACGTATTTGACCTTCAGCCGGCGCCCGGCGACGGCAGGCGGCGGGTGATGCGTCAGGATGGCTTCAAGCCAGCGGTTGAGCTTGCCGGTCGAAACACGGCTGTTCCAGACCTTGTGCGTCTTCAACACCGCATCCATCAGCTTGTCGAGGCCGCGTCCGGTCTCGGCCGAGACCGGCACGGCCTGGATGCCGCGCGCCTGCGGCAACAGCCGCTCGGTCTTCTCGCGCAGTTCGGCCAACAGTTCCTGCGGGTTGTCGATCAGATCCCATTTGTTGAAGGCGATCACCGGTGCCCGGCCCTCGCGGATGATCAGATCGGCGATTTGCAGGTCCTGCTTTTCGAAGGGAATGGTGGCGTCGAGTACGATGATGACGATCTCGGCGAAACGGATGGCGCGCAGGCCATCCTGCACCGACATCACTTCCAGCTTTTCGTGGATCCTGGCCTTGCGGCGCATGCCGGCGGTGTCGAACAGTTTGATGCGGCGGCCGCGCCAGTCCCAGTCGACCGAAATGGAATCGCGGGTGATGCCGGCTTCCGGTCCGGTCAGCAGCCGCTCCTCGCCGATCAGCGCGTTGATCAAGGTCGATTTGCCGGCGTTCGGCCGGCCGACGACGGCGATGCGCATCGGCTTGGTGTCGTCATAGGATGGCTCGGCGTCCGGATCGGCGATGTCTTCGCCGATCAGCACCTCGCTGGCGGCGGCCTCTTCGTCGTCTGTATCCTCGTCTTCACCGAAGGCGCGCGCCTCGCCGAGCGCTTCGATCACGGCGTCGCGCAGGTCGGGCATGCCCTGGCCGTGCTCGGCAGAAACCGGGATCGGTTCGCCAAGGCCAAGTTCCCAGGCCTCCAGCATGCCGCCCTGGGCGCCCTTCGCCTCGGCCTTGTTGGCGACCAGCACGACCGGCTTGCCGGATTTTCGCACGATCTCGGCAAAGGTCCTGTCATCCGGCAGCAGGCCGGACTTGGCGTCGATGGTGAAAAAGATCAGATCCGCCTCGCGGATGGCGATTTCGGTCTGCGCGCGCATGCGGCCTGGCAAGGTCGAAGCGCCGGCGTCCTCGAAGCCCGCGGTATCGATGACATCGAAATGCAGATCGTAAAGCTTGGCGGCGTGGACGCGGCGGTCACGGGTCACGCCCGGCGTGTCGTCGACGAGCGCCAGCTTTCTTCCCACCAGCCGATTGAAAAGCGTCGACTTGCCGACGTTAGGTCTGCCGATGATGGCGACTTTGAATGTCATCCGACCCTACATCTTCCACGCATGTCGTGGTGCCAAACCGCTGCGCGCCTTGGGCAAGGGGTCACGATGCACTGCCCGACCCGCGGATCAGCTCGGACATCAAGGTCGCCCGCTCGCGCGTGTTGCGCGGGGCGCCATCATCGGCGGCGATCTGATCGAACAGCTTCAGCGCATCCTGGGTCTTGCCTTCCTTCCAGGCGGCAAGGCCAAGCGCCTCGCGCGCGCTGTGGCGCAGCGTGTTGGTGTCCGACGTCAGCGCCTCGACGCGGCTCGACACGTCGGCGAAGGAGCCATGATCGACGAGCAGGAACGCCGCCCTCAGCCGCGCCATGTCGCGCAGGCCCTGGGGAATGGCGGTGTCGGCGGCGACATCGTCGAAGTCCTTGACGGCGGCATCGACGTCGCCCTTGTTGGCCTTGACCGTCGCGGCACGCATGCGAGCGAGCAGCGGATAGGCGCCGTAGCCATCCTTTTCCAGCTGATCGAGCGCGGCCAGCGCGTCATCGTTCTTACCGTCATTGGCGAGCTTCAGCGCCTGCGAGAAGGCATCGCCGGAGCGATTGGCGCGCGTCTCGTCCCAATAGCGATAGCCGACGAAGGCCGCAGTGCCGAGCACCACAAGCACCGCAATGACAAGCAAGGCCGGGCCAAAACGGTCCCACAGCTTCTGCGCCTGCTCGCGACGCATCTCATCATTGACTTCGCGAATAAAACTGTCGTCGGACATCAATCAAACCATTCCTGCCCCGGGCCGGGGCGGTTCATGAGCCCGCGTTTTAGCGAAATTTTGTCGGCATGGAAGGGGTTCGGCCGGAAAATCGGCTATTCCTGGGGCAAACAAATGTTTGTCCCCGGGGCAAACCAATGTTTGTCCCCGGAGCAAACCCACGAAATCCCCAATCGCACAGGCGCCACATTTGCGCGATAGCCGGCTTGCCGACATCCGGAGCCCGTGAATTTGCCAATGCCTTGTTTGTCCCGCGTTGTTTTGTTCTCGCTTGCCTCACTCGCCACCGCCGGCGCGGCCCTGGCCGATCCGCCCGCGCCACCAGCACCGGCAAGGCCGAAGCAGATCGTGATCATCTCCTTCGACAGCGCGCGCGACATCTCGCAGTGGAAGCGCAGCCGGGCGCTGGCCCAGCGCACCGGCGCGCATTTCACCTATTTCCTGTCCTGCGTCTTCCTGCTGTCGCCCGAGACACGCGGCCAATACACCGCGCCTGGCAAGACGGCGGGCAAATCCAACATCGGCTTCGCCGCCTCCAGGCAGGACGTGGCCGAGCGGCTGGAACAGATCGGCCTCGCCGCCCAGGAGGGTCACGACATTGCCAGCCACGCCTGCGGTCATTTCGACGGCAAGGACTGGAGCAAGGCAGACTGGCTGAAAGAGTTCGCCTCCTTCGAGCACATTTTCGAGAACGCCTATGCGATCAACGGCATTGCGCCCGAACCCGAGGGCTGGCGGGAATTCGCGCGGCATGCGGTGGCGGGTTTCCGGGCGCCGTATCTGTCGACTGGCAAAGCGCTTTACGAGGCACTCCCGGCAGCCGGCTATCGGTTCGACGCCAGCGGCGTTTCAATGGGTCCTGCCCTGCCGCCGACCGTTGGCGGCGTCACCCGCTTTTCCCTGCCGCAGATTCCGGAAGGGCCGAAATCACGGCCGGTGATCGCCATGGACTACAATCTGTACGTCCGCCATTCCGGCGGCTTCGAGCGGCCTAGCAACGCCGGCGAGTTCGCGGACCGGACCTATCAGGCGTTTCGCGCCGCCTTCGACGCGCAATATCGGGGCAAGCGCCTTCCGCTGGAACTCGGCTTCCACTTCACGCTGATGAATGACGGCGCCTACTGGAATGCGCTGGAGCGTTTTGCCGGCGAAGTCTGCGTCAAATCAGATGTCGAGTGCATCAGCTTTCGAGATTACATCTCGCGGCAGGATGGCGGCCAGGAGCAGGCGCCGGTTGGCGGCTGAGCCGCCAACCGGCGTTTCGTCAGAGCATCCCTAGGCCGGATCCCCGGCCCCTTGCCTTGCCAGATAGCGCTGGTCGATATCGGGCAACGGCTCGCCTTGCAGCGTCGCCTCGAAGGCGCGCAGGCGTTTGTGCACCGATTGCAGCTCGACGATGGTCGACCATGAGGTAAGCAGGAACTGCAGCGAACCCGTCACCTTGCCGAACGCGTTCGATATCTGGTTCAGCGCGCCGAAGGTTATCTTGTGCGCGACCAGCGACGGGCCCAGGATCAGCAGCGAGAAAATGTTGTCGGCCTGAAGGTAGGTGTACCGGACGACGTTGAAATAGATGTAGTGGAAATAGAGCCGGAAATAATTGTGCCGGACATTGGCGAACAGCTCGGCGGTGGTGGCGGGTTGCGCCCTGTCCGCATGATCCTCGCCATAGACCAGCTCCTTGCGGTAAGCGGCTTCGACGCGCTGGTTGCGGAACTGCAGGCCGGGAAGCTTCATGCCGGCAATCATCACCGAGATCGTGCCGAACAGACACCAGGCAAGTGCCGCGACCACCAATGGCTGCGGGATCGCGCCGATGATCGGCAGTTCGCTGATGTGGGCCTGCAACTGGATCATCACCGGCAGGAAGGCGATCAGGGTCATGATCGACTGGACAAAGCTGGAACCGAGATCCTCCATGATCTGCGAGAACCGCATCGTATCTTCCTGGATGCGCTGCGAAGCGCCCTCGATATGGCGCAGCCTGCTCCAGTTCTCGATAAAGTAGTTGTTCATGGCTGTGCGCCAGCGGAAGATCCAGTGGCTGACGATAAAGGCGTTGACCACCTGCACGTTCATGCCGACCAGGGCCAGCCATGAGAAGTCGGCCAATCCGGTGTAGAACTCGGCGTTCGTCGACTTTCCGGTCCCCGACATCAGCCCCTGTACATAGTCGAAGAACGGGCCGTACCACGCGTTGACGGCGACGCTGACCTGCACGTTGAAATAGATGAAGAACAGGATGACCGCCGTCATCAGGATCGACCAGCGCTGCCATGGGTGCGGCGAATACCAACTCCAGAACGCGTAGAAGATGGCCACGCAAAGCGTGAAGTAGATATAAAACCAGAGGAATGGCTTCGATACGAGAATGGCGATGCCGATGATGGGTGGCGCTCCGGGAGCAGCAGGCGGCATGCCGAAAACCGCCCCCAATTGCTCCCCGCCGAAAAACCAGAACAGGATCGCCGCAAGGCTCCAGATGGCGGCCGAAGAGAAGAACAGCTTCGGCTGCGGGAAGAAGGATACGAACACTGTGGCGAATTCCTCGATCGATGCGCAAATCAGCAGGTTTGAGCCGGCATAAGGTCACACATTAGGGGGAAAGAAAATGCCTGCCCGATGCCGGTGCAGAGCAAGACCACAAATCATGGCGATTTTGGCGCAGCGGACCACGTGACGGCGCCGGAGGCGACCAGGACGGCCGCGGCGACGATCGAGGCGAGGAAGAAATCGCCCGATGCCTGCGCTAAAAGCCCGGCCGCGATCGGGCCGATGATCTGGCCAAGACCGAAGGAGGCGGTCATCAGGGCAAAGATGCGCCGGGGCGACGCAGGGGCCTGCTGCCGGGCGGCGTGCAGGCCAAGTGCCGTGATGGCAATGAACGTGCCGCCGAGCAGCACGCCGCCAAGCAGCGGCCCCATGCGCCCGCCGGTGGCGACGCTCGCGGTAACGCCGACAACTTCGACGAAACATCCCAAGGCATAGGCGGCATAAAGCCCGATCCGCGCCGCTATCTTCTGCCACAGCCAGACCGAAGGAAAACCGGCAAGACCGGCAACCATCCACACCATGGCCTCGAAGACGCGGCTGCCGCCGCCTTGGCGGACGATGGCGACGAGGAAGGTCGCCGTCACCACATAGCCAAAACCGAACAGGCCATAGGCGACGATCACCTTCATCAGCGACCGATCTTTCGGCAGCGCCGGTTCACGGCCGACCTCGCCATTGATGAGCGGACCCTGGTTCACCAGCAGCGCCACGGCGACGAAGCCGCCAGCCGAAATCGCCCCCGACCACAGCCAGCCCTGCGCCCAGCCGGCATGCTCGGTGACCAGCACCGTCATCATCGCCGCCGATATCGCTATGCCGAGGCCGACGCCGCCGAAATGCCAGGCCTGCAGGTCGCCGCGCCCGGCGGCCGCGATATGGCTGAAAACGATGCTGGCCATGAACACCATGACGAAAGCGCTCGCCAGACCGGCCAGAAAACGAATGGCGACGAAGGCGGCCATAGCGTCGGTCAGCCCCATCGAGGCGGCCAGCACGGCGCTGGCACCGAGGGCGCCCAGCATCAGCAAACGCTCGCGTCCATGTGCCCAGCTGCCCGCCGCCGCCAACGCGCCAACGAGATAGCCTAGATAATTCGCCGAGGCGATCCAGCCGGCATTGGCCGGCGACAGATGCAGTTCCTCCATCATGCCAGGCAGGATCGGCGTGTAGACGAAGCGGCCGATGCCCATGGCGACGGCCATGGCGATCATGCCGGCGAAGGCGTAACGCAGCGCTGTCGATTGGGGCGAAGTCATTGCAGTGCACAATAGATGTGCGAGCGGGTGAAACAATCCGCCTCGTGTTGGGCCAGTGCCCTGATCGCGATCGCGCGCTCAGCAGCGATCGCCGAAACCGGCGCTCGGTGAAACGGTCTCATACGCGGTCCGGCGCGCCGTCAACCGGAACGGCACATCACCGAGTTCGCGCTCCGACATCACATCCAGCGCGGGGTGGGCAAGCGGATCGGTCAGCCAACTCAGCGTATCGAAGTCGCAGTCCGTGTCATCCGGCGAAGTGGCCGCGACCAGGGCCTTCAGCAACATGCTCAGCATTTCCGGCTCCATGGGCCTGTTTCCACCCATAAGGTCTGCCGTTTCGATATCCGTTTCAATTGAGATTTCGGCCGGATCGGTTTAGAAAATCTCAAATGGCCATGCTCAACCGCGTTCATCTCAACGGCCTTCGCGCCGTGGAAACCGTCGCCCGTCTCGGCTCGCTCGCCGCCGCCGCCGGCGAACTCAATGTTTCCGTCAGCGCCGTCAGCCAGCAGATCAGCCGCACCGAAAAACAGCTCGGCCAGGCACTGTTCGAGCGCACGACCAGCGGCCTCGTCCTGACCGAATTCGGCGCCGTCTTCGCGGCCCGCCTGGGCACTGGATTTCGCGAGCTTGCCCAGGCCGTGGCACTGGCCGACGAAGCCAGCCAGTGCACATTGGTCGTTTCGGCGGCACCGGCCTTTGCCTCCAAATGGCTGCTGCCACGGCTGTCGCGGCACTTCGACCGGCATCCCAACGTGCTGCTGCGTATCGACGCTTCAGTGCGGCTGGCCAATCTCGATCACTCGGACGTCGACATTGCCATCCGGCTTGGCGACGGCAAATGGCCGGGTGGAAAGGCGGAGCTGCTTTTGGCGCAGGAAGTCTTCCCGGTCTGCGCGCCCGGGATTGCCAGAAAACTTACGTCGATCTGCGACCTCGCCCAGACCTGCGCCATCACCGACGAGCGGGCCATGATCAACTGGGAAAGCTGGTTCGCGGCCGCCGGCGTTCAACCCGTTACCTTCCAGAAAGGCGCGAGCTTCACCGACCCGATGCTGTGCCTGGAATCGGCGATCGCCGGCCATGGCGTGATGCTCGGCTGGCAATTGCTGACGGCCGATGCGCTGGCCGACGGGCGCCTGGTGGCGCCGTTCGGAATTCGCGCCCAGAGCGGCCTCGGCTACTGGCTGGTGACCTCCGCCACCAAGGCCGAGAGCCGCAAGGTCCGGGACTTCATGATCTGGATCAAGGAAGAGATCGCGGCGACGATGGCGCGGTTCGGATCGTCGGTCGCGGAGCCCAGCGGCACGATCACGGTGGAAAGCACCGCGGCACCGGTCTATGTTCAATCGAACATCCCAAGACGACAGGCAGGATCATGACCACACATTCGCGCGGCGTTTCCGCAACGATCGACCCGGTGAAGCTCGACAGGCTGGCGGAAGTCGCCATCAAGGTGGGGCTGCAATTGCAGCCCGGACAGGACCTGGTGCTGACATCGTCGATCGCGGCCCTGCCGCTGACCAGGCGCATCGTCGAACACGCCTACAAGGCCGGTGCCGGGCTGGTGACGCCGATCTTCAACGATGACGAGATGACGCTGGCGCGCTACCGCTTCGGCGCCGATGCTGGCTTCGACCATGCCGCCGGCTGGCTCTACGAAGGCATGGCTAAGGCCTTCTCCAACAACGCAGCCCGGCTTGCCGTGCGCGGCGAGGATCCGTCGCTCCTGTCGGCGCAGGATCCGGCGAAGGTGGCGCGCGCCAACAAGGCCAATTCGATGGCCTACCAGCCGGCGCTGGAGAAGATCACCGGCTTCGACATCAACTGGAACATCGTCGCCTATCCGGATCTGGCCTGGGCCAGGCAGGTTTTCCCCGGCGATGCCGACGATGTGGCGGTCGCGAAGCTCGCCGACGCCATCTTCGCCGCCTCGCGGGTGGATGTGGAAGACCCGATCGGCAACTGGACGGCGCACAATGCGGCGCTGCGCGGCCGCACCGAATGGCTCAACAGCCATGATTTCCATGCCCTGCATTTCGCTGGACCGGGCACCGACCTGACGGTCGGGCTGGCGGATGGCCATGAGTGGATGGGCGGCGCCTCGACCGCCAAGAACGGCATCACCTGCAATCCCAACATCCCGACCGAGGAAGTTTTCACAACTCCGCATGCGCGGCGCGTCGAGGGCCATGTCTCCTCGACCAAGCCGCTGTCCTACCAAGGCACGCTGATCGACGACATCTCGGTGCGCTTCGAGGGCGGCAGGATCGTCGAGGCCAAGGCGTCGAAAGGTGAGGACGTCCTGAAGAAGGTGCTCGACACCGACGAGGGCGCGCGTCGTCTGGGCGAAGTGGCGCTGGTGCCGCATTCCTCGCCGATCTCGGCCAGCGGCCTGTTGTTCTTCAACACACTGTTCGACGAAAACGCCGCCTGCCACATCGCGCTCGGCCAATGCTATTCGAAATGCTTCGTCGACGGCGCCTCGCTCAGCCCTGACGAAATCGCGGCGCGCGGCGGCAACAAGAGCTTCATCCATATCGACTGGATGATCGGGTCGGACAAGATCGACATTGACGGCGTCGCCAAGGATGGCAGCCGCGTGCCGGTGATGCGCAAGGGCGAGTGGGCCTGAGGGGTTCGGCGTAGGGAGGTCGAATGGCTTTCGACCTGATGGTCAAGCGGATTTACGAACCGCCCGCTGCCGATGACGGGCAGCGGGTGTTGGTTGACCGCATCTGGCCGCGCGGCGTCAGCAGGGAGCATGCCGCGCTGGCACTGTGGCTGAAGGAGATCGCGCCGAGCGACGACCTGCGGAAGTGGTTCGGGCACGAGCCGGCACGTTGGGCGGAATTTCGGAAGCGGTACGGGGCTGAGCTCGACGGGAATGGTGAGGCGGTTGCGCAGCTGCGCGGCTTGCTTGGCGAGGGCAAGGTAACGCTGCTCTACGGCGCGCATGATGAGGCGCACAATAATGCGGTGGCGCTGGCGGAGTATTTGAGCGCGGGTTGAGGCGCTCGGACCTTCGCAAACAGGCGGGACAGCGCCCCCCTCTGTCCTGCCGGACATCTCCCCCACGAGGGTGGAGATCGGACGTCGCGACGCTTCCGCCTACTTCCCCACCGTCTGCTCATAAACCTCCGGCTTGAAGCCAACCACCACCCGATCGCCGATCTCCAAGACCGGCCGCTTGATCATTGTCGGCTTGGCCAGCATGAGCGCTTTCGCCTTCTTCTCGTCGAGGCCTTGCTTGTCCGCCTCCGGCAGTTCGCGAAACGTCGTGCTGCCCTTGTTAAGCAGCTTTTCCCAACCGACCTTGCCGACCCAGCCATTCAGCTTGCCCGCCTCGATCCCTTCTGCCCGATAGTCGTGGAAACGATAGGGAAGGTCATGGCTCTCCAGCCAGACGCGCGCCTTCTTGATCGTGTCGCAATTGGTGATGCCGTACACGGTGATGGTCAAAGTGCTCTTCCCTTGGGCTGACAGTCGAATCCGTTTCGCAGCCTAAAACCGCCCTTCCCGCTTGGCCAGCAGCTTGGCCAACATTGCCGTAAATTTGCGCTTGCCAACACTAAGGAAATTACCTAAGTGTTTTCGACCGCTTTGACAACCCGGGGACCGATCGATGACCAGCCTCCAGAGTAGAAATCCAAGCCTCCCGCCGATCGACGGCATTTTTCGCGCGCTTGCCGACCCGACGCGACGGCGCGTGGTCGAGCGGCTGAACAGGAGCCCTGCTTCGGTCAGCGAACTGGCCCAGCCTTTCGAGATGGCCCTGCCATCCTTCATCGACCATCTCAAGATTCTCGAAGGCTGCGGGCTGGTTCGTTCGCAAAAGACCGGACGGGTCAGGACTTACGAGCTTGCGCCTGAACCGTTGAAGCTCGCCGAAAGCTGGCTGGCCGAACAGCGTACAGTTTGGGAACGCCGCCTCGACCAGTTCGATGCCTATGTCATGACCCTCAAGGAGACAGAAAAATGAGCTATCCGTTCAAGCCGGATCCTAGACTGGACCTGACGCTGGAGCGCGTAATCGATGCGCCGCGCGAATTGCTTTGGCGAGCCTGGACGACACCTGAGCATGTCAGGCAGTGGTTCACGCCGAAGCCGTGGCTGATCACCGACTGCGAGATCGACCTCAGGCCGGGCGGCCTGTTTCGGACACGCATGCAGTCGCCCGACGGCAAGGAGGTCAGTGACCGCCACTGCTGCTATCTGGAAATCGTGCCCAACGAGCGGCTGGTGTGGACGGATGCGCTGCTGCCCGGCTATCGACCCTCGGGCGAGCCTTTCATCACCGCGGTCATTTCGCTCCATCAGGATGGCCAGGGTACGCGCTATACCGCCACAGCCATTCACCGTGACCAAGCCACCCGCGACAACCATGAAGAGATGGGTTTCTTCGACGGCTGGGGCACGGTGGCCGATCAACTTGCGCAGTATGTGAAGACGATTTGAACGCTCCCAGCGGCCAGAGGATCGCTCTGGCCGCCGTGCAAATTTTCAACCTTGCCGCAAAGAGAGCAAAGCTGGGAAGACCGATTTCCGGCCTCAGTAGTAAAAGCGCTCTTCGGTGATCTTGCCGTTCTTGACCGTGTACAGGCCAACCTCATCCATGGTGACACGCTCGCCGGTGGCCTTGGGCGTTATGTCAAAGGTGAAGCGCACCGCGAATTGATCGCCGTTGACATAAGGGCCCTCGACCGAGCCGCCATGCACTTCGTGGTTCTCTTGCCACCACTGGCTTTTCTGCCTGAGGGCCTCCTTGCCGTGACTGACGGCCATCGGTCCCTCCATCGCTTCGTAGCTGATGATATCGTCCGCATTGTATTTTTCGGCAGCACCTTCGTTGTTGCCCTGCTTGAGAAGTTCGGTGAACTCCTTGGCGATTTCCGTGACGGTCATTTTTGTTCCTCCTGTTCAGACGCATTGCAAGTAGGGAACCGCTTGCGGACCTGCCATCGCGGACAGGTCGATAGCTGACATGACCCTGTCAGGATGGGGTGTCGCGCGAACCAGCGCGTCCTTCGTTACATCGCAATCAGCGGCCAACGTTCCAGAAAGTCATATTGCGTCAGCCCGCGCAGGCTGTGCACGAGAATGAACTCCCGCGCCACGAAGCTGATCGGCTCGATCGGCAGTTGTGGGATAAGTTTCTGGTCATAGGCAAGGGTCATATGAGGGACGAACCCGTCTGACGCCTTCAGGCCTTCACGCAGCATTTCGGCGCCGAGATTCCCGCTCAGTTCACAAACCGGTCCGTCATCGGCCACAAGCACGAAGGGATGCTTGGCCGGTCGGCCTGTTGTCGCCGGGCGGCCAGGAAAGCTCCTGGCGTGGCGAAAGGTGATCTCAAAAGCAGGCATCTTGACGCGCTGCCCCGATCGGGTGGCCGCAAAGATGATCTTCGACCGCAGCCGCTTGTAGTCCCCGACATGCTGCTGGCTGACATGAAAACGCTCCGGTATCAGCGGTGAGCCGGCTATGCCACATTTGTCGCATAGCCGGCTTTGACAATCAGCAAACCGAAAATAATCCCCTGCCTGCAGAAACACGCCGAAGAAGACACGATCGGGCTTTTTGGGCCGCCTTGGCGGTTCTGGAATTCCGAAATCTAGTTCGCCTTGGTACATTACCTATACGCTCGCCAAGGAACGCCTCCGTTCTGTTCTGGCGCCCAGAACAAAACACGAACAATTCTCTGAGTCAAGTTGGAGTAACCGGACCCTAAGCCCGGTGATGTCCTTGACATCCGGACATCGTGGATGACCCAGTCGGCATATTCGCGGCCACCGCTCGACTGCTTGGATGGGATAGACCTTTGAATGGAATCCGGCGAAAGTGCCGCGCCGACCGGGCCAGCATTTTCGATTCAACGAGGAACCCAACTCATGACCAACCCGACACATCTGCCCGCTGAAGGCTTGTTTGTCGGCCGCGCCAGGAGCGGCGATGCCTCGCACCCCCTGGTCGTCACGGTGCGCGACGGCACCGTCTTCGACATCACATCCAGCGCGGCGCCCACCGTGCGTGACGTCTGCGAATTGGCCGACCCGGCCGGCCATGTGCGCTCGGCCACGGGCAAGCCGATCGGTTCACTCGACGATATCGCGTCCAACAGTTTCGAAGCCACGCGCGACCGGGCAAAACCCTTTCTGCTGTCGCCGGTCGACCTGCAGGCGATCAAGGCTTCCGGCGTCACCTTCGTCGTCAGCCTGCTCGAACGGGTGATCGAGGAACAGGCGCGTGGCTCGGCTGATAAGGCCGACGCCATCCGCGCCGACATTGCGGGTCTGATCGGCCATGATCTTTCGAAGCTCAAGCCCGGTTCGCCAGAGGCGATGGAGATCAAGGCCAAGCTGATTTCGCGCGGCGCCTGGTCGCAATATCTGGAAGTGGGCATCGGCCCCGATGCCGAGATCTTCACCAAGTGCCAGCCGATGGCCTCGGTCGGCTTCGGCGCCGATGTCGGCCTGCATCCGGTTTCGACCTGGAACAATCCGGAGCCGGAGATCGCCATGATCGCCGCCTCGAGCGGCAGGATCGTCGGCGCCACCATCGGCAACGACGTCAATCTGCGCGACGTCGAGGGGCGTTCGGCGCTGCTGCTCGGCAAGGCCAAGGACAACAACGCCTCGGCCTCGCTTGGCCCCTTCATCCGGCTGTTCGACGACACGTTCTCCACCGCCGACGTGAAGCAGGCCGTCGTGCGCCTGAAGGTCGAGGGCGAGGACGGGTTTTCGCTGGAGGGGGCAAGCTCGATGGCCGAGATCAGCCGCTCGCCGGAGGAGCTGGTTGCCGCGGCCATGGGCCCGCATCACCAGTATCCGGACGGGCTGGCGCTCTATCTCGGCACCATGTTCGTGCCGTCGAAGGATCGCGGCGAAAAGGGCAAGGGGTTCACGCACAAGGTCGGCGACATCGTCACCATCTCGTCGGAAAAATTCGGCGCGCTGGTCAACCGCGTGCGGCTGTCGCCCGATTGCCCGCACTGGACCTACGGCGCCAGCCATTTGATGCGCGACCTGGCCAAGGCCGGCCTGCTCTAAGCGGCTCTTTGGGGGCTTTCGCCCTCAGAGACCGCCCAGACGTGATCGGGATAGTCCGCCCGGCTGAGCTCTCGGCGACAATCATCCGACTGCCCGGGAAAAATCATCCCGACTGATGCGATCTGATGGGGTCGCTGATGGCGCCGCGTCAGGCGCCAACTACATCTGCAGATGGAGGCTTGCCATTCGTCGAAAAAGGGAATGCTCTTAGGCATCCGAGCGGCGCTGGCAAAAAGACGCAATCCGGCTGAAGCCGGAACAAGGGACGGATCATCTTCAACCGGGAGGAAATCAAATGCTGACGAGACTAAGACTTGTGCTCTACGGCCTGCTGATCGCGCTGACGGTCATTCCGGCAGCCGCGCAGGCCAAGACGTTCTACTGGATTTCACATGGCGGGCCGGCCGACCCGGTCTGGACCTACTTCCTCGCCGGCGCCAAGCAATGGGCCAAGGACACCGGCAACACCGTCAACACGTCGTTCCACAATGGCGACGTCGCCTCGCAGCAGGAGGCGGTCCGTGCCGCCCTCTCGGCCAAGGCCGACGGCATCGTCACCACCAGCCCCGATCCGGGCAGCCTGGTCGAGATCGTCAAGGAAGCGCGCGCGGCCAACGTCCCGATCATCAACTTCAACACGCCCGATCCCAAGGCCAATTTCAACGCCTATGTCGGCGGTGACAACGTCACTTTCGGCAAGCACTGGGCGCAGTATCTGGTCGACAAGGGCCTGGTGAAGAAGGGCGACTTCGTCTGGATGCCGGTCGAGATCCCCGGCGCCACCTACGGCGTGCAGGAAGAAGAAGGCATCAAGAGCGTCTTCGGCCCGCTCGGCATCACCTATGAAGTGACCGAAGCGACGCTCGACCAGGCCGAGGTGATCAACCGCATGGTCGACTACCTCACCGCCCACAAGGGCAAGGTCAACGCCATCATCGGCCTGGGCGACCTCGTAACCGGTTCGATCAAGCGCGTGCTCGACCAGGTCGGCGTCAAGCCGGGCGAAATCCCGGTGGTCGGCTGGGGCAACTCGCTCGACACCACCCAGGAAGTGCTGAACGGCTATGTCAATGCCGGCCAGTGGCAGGATCCGCAGGCGACCAGCTATGTGGCGCTGTCGCTCGCCAACATGGCGGCCAGCGGCATTCCTCCGGGCTTCAACGTCATCACCGGCGCGCTCTATGAGAAGGACACCGCGGCGGTCTACGACAAGATCCTGTCCGGCAAATAATCCGCGATCCCCTGGCGCCGCGCGTTTTCGCACGGCGCCAGATATCTTCCTGCGCCGTGGCATGCCACCCGATGCGGTGGAGCTCGCGGCCCGTCCCAACCATGTCGCGGGTTCCCAGTGGAAAATCATTCGCTCATCCAACGCCTGATCGCGCGGCCGGAATTCGGACCTTTCATTCTGCTCATCGTGGAGATCGCCGTTTTCTGGGGTTTCAACCACGACTTCCTGTCGCCGCAGAACATCTCCAACACGCTGGCCTTCACGGTCGAGCTCGGCCTGATCGCGCTGGCGATGACGCTGTTGATGACTTCGGGCGAATTCGACCTCTCCGTCGGGTCCCTGTTCGGCTTCTCGCCCGTGCTGATGTGGACGCTGTTCAATGCCGGCGTCACCTCGCTGGAAATGGGCTTCCTTGTCGCGCTGGTGGTTGCCGCCTTGATCGGCCTGGTCAATGGCTGGTTCGTCACGCAGCTCAAGATCCCGTCCTTCCTGGTGACGCTCGGCATGCTGCTGGTGGTGCGCGGCAGCGCGCTTTTCATCACCGACGGGTTTCCGCAGCGCACCTGGAGTGCCGAAGGCAGCTGGCTGGCGGAGGCTCTGGTCGGCGACTTCTTCATCGGGCCGTTCCGCATCTACATGTCGCTGTTCTGGTTCATCGCCGCGGCGATCGCGCTCGGCTATGTCCTGACGCAAAGCCGGACCGGCAACTGGATCCAGGCGGCGGGCGGCAATCCCAACGCGGCGCGTGCCCGCGGCGTCAATGTCAATCGCGTCAAGGTCGGCCTGTTCGTCCTGTCGTCGGTCATGGCCTCGCTTGCCGGCGTCATCTCCTCGCTGCGCACATCCGCCGCCAACCCCAACAGCGGCACCGGCTACGAGCTCGAGGTGATCGCCATGGTGGTGATCGGCGGCACCGCACTCACCGGCGGGCGCGGCACCATCATCGGCACCGTGCTCGGCATCCTGATCCTGCGCGTGATGCGCAACGGCATCGTGCTGATCGGCGTGCCCGGCCTTGCCTACAACATCTTCATCGGCGCGATCATCCTTGGCATGATGGCGTTGCATTCATGGCTGGAACGCCGACACCAGGCGGGGACTTGAACCATGGCCGAGCCATTGATCCGCATGCACAACATCCGCAAGTCCTATGGCCGCGTGCAGGCGCTGGTGGACGCCAATTTCCATGTCAACGAGCGTGAGATCGTCGGCCTTCTGGGCGACAATGGCGCCGGCAAATCGACGCTGATCAAGGTTCTCTCCGGCGCGGTGCCGCTGACCAGCGGCGATATCTTCATCCGCGGCAAGAAGGTCACCTTGCGCGATACCAGCGACGCCATCGCCCACGGCATCGAGACCATCTACCAGGACTCCGCCCTGGTCACGCAATTGTCGATCGCGCGCAACCTGTTCCTGGGTCGAGAACCGATCAAGCCGCCGCGCTTCCTCAACCGCATGGACCAGGACGCCATGAACACGGTCGCCCGCGATCTGCTCAAACAGGTCGGAATCTCCAAGAACATCCCGCCGACGACACCGATCGGCTCGCTCTCCGGCGGCGAGCGGCAGGCGGTCGCGATCGCGCGCGCCATGCATTTCGACAGCGACCTGATCATCCTCGACGAGCCGACCAACAATCTCGGCGTGGCCGAGACCCAAGGCGTGCTCAGCTTCGTGCGCAACGCCCGCGATTCCGGCCACTCCTGCATCTTCATCGCGCACAACATCCACCATGTCTTCCAGGTGGTCGACCGCATCGTCGTCATGCGCAGGGGCAAGGTGGTCGCCGACGACATCGATCCGAAGACGACAACCGTGACGGAAGTCGAGCGCATCATCACCGGCATGTCGGACAAGGACATCCGCGACGCCCTCGCCGACGGCAAGCCGGCGCACTGAGGACGTACGAAGCGACGTGTAGGGTTGCGGCATGAAGGCTACCGTCTCCGACATCGCCAGGAACTGCGGGCTGTCGACCGCGACGGTCGACAGGGTGCTCAACAACCGGCCCGGAGCGAGTGCCGCCAACCGGCAACGCGTCATGGAGGCCGCCAAGCAGCTCGGCTATCTGCCGGTCGCCGACCAGGTGACGCTTCCCTCGAGGCCCGCAAACCTGGAATTCTTCCTACCGATCGGCTCGAACGACTTCATGCACGACCTGGCAAAGCACATCGAGGACTACGCCTCGCGCCTGCCGCTGGTGGCGTCCTGCCGGATTCACAATCTCGCCGGTATCTCGCCCAATGCCTTGCAGACCGCGGTCGAAAAGCTGTCGCTGCGCGCCAACGGCGTCGGTGTCATCGCGGTCGATCATCCCAGGACGCGCAACATCCTGCGCGACATGGTCGAGGCCGGTATCCGGCTGGTGACGCTGGTGTCCGATATTCCGGCCGCTCCCCGCTCGGCCTATGTCGGCATCGACAACCGCGTGGCGGGACGGACGGCGGCACTTTTGATGGGACGCTTTCTCGGCGGCCGCGAGGGGCAGCTGGCGATGGTCGTCGGTTCGCGTTCCTATCGCGGCCATGAAGAGCGCGAGATGGGCTTCCGCTCCGTGCTTGGCGAGGAGTTTCCCAACCTCACCGTCAGCAGCGCCGTCGAGATCAATGACGAGCCCGACGCCAGCTATACCGCAACCATGAAAGCGTTGCGCAACGAGCCGGAACTGCTCGGCATCTATTGTGTCGGCGCCGGGCGCTCCGGCATTGCCAAGGCGATCCGGGAAACCAGGCCCAACCGCAAGCCGGTCTTCATCTGCCACGACCTGACCAGGGAGACACGCGGCTACCTCGTCGACGACCTCGCCGACGTCGTCATCGACCAGAACGCCAGGCTGATCGCGGAGCAGTCGGTGATCCAACTGCTCGGCTCGATCGCATCATCGGCGCCCTATCTCACCCGCAAATTCATCGAGCCGCGACTGATCTTCCGGGAAAACGTACCCGTGCAGTGAGATCCCGCATCTCCTGGGGAACCTGACCGCCCCTGCAAATCTGCACAGCAGCTATGCACAATTCATTGTTGCCGAATCATTGGGCAACTCGTACGTTCTGGTTGTCGGCCATCTACTCCTCCCAGATGCGATGCCGACGCTGAATGGGGTGCACCTCCTCCCGCGCCACATTCGAAATCGAGCCCGCTGCCACCTCCTCCCGGCAGCGGGCTTTTTTCGTTCAGTCAACGGGAAATAGCGTGCTGCCTATAGGGCAGCAGACATCGTTTCGGTCACGCGACCGCAAAATCACCAGCAGCCACGGCAATACTTAACCGGCGGCAGTGCCCCGGAAGGAAACGATCAGCCCTTCAGCCATCCGCACGAACTGCGTGCTCGGGCCCTCGGCACCGACGGTCTGCACACTGACCCGCGCACCTTCAAACAGCAGCGACAGCGTATCGGCGAGAAGCTCGGCCTGGCCGATGCCGGCATCCCGGCAGAGCCCGACCAGGCGTTCGCGCTGGGCTTCCTTGAGTTCCTTGATGACGCGCCTTGCCGGATGATCGGGTTCGGTCAGCTCGGCGGCGGCGTTGGCCATGTCGCAGCCACGGCCGTCGGTGTTGAGCATGGCGGCGGCCTTGCGAACCCAGGCATGAAGTTGAGCGAGTTTGTCGCCCGGATGCTCGGCCTCGAACGTTTCCCACATCGCGCCGGCTTTCAGTGCGTTGGCGCGCAGGCATTCGACGATCAGTTCGTCCTTGGATTCGAAGTGACGATAGAGCGTCATCTTGTTCGTGCCGGCAGCCTCGGTGATGGCGTCGACGCCGACGCCCTTGATGCCGTGCTTGTGGAACATGTCACGCGCCGTCTCCAGAATTCGATCCCGGGGACGAGAGCGCTCCACGACGCCGTCTGTCATCATGATCTCCTTTCGTTTCCAAAAAACCCCTCGGCCACCTCTTGACTAGGGTGTTACCGGTCTGTAACTTCCTGAATGTTACTTACTGGTAACACCTATATCGTCCGTCGTCAATAACAAGGTCGTGAACTGGTCCTACCAGATCGAGATGGACGAAAAGATTGCCAATCATGCGGCCTCGGCCGGTGAAGAGATGAAAAACGGTTCGTGAGCACGGGCTGCGAATCGACAGACAAGGAGCCGGCCAATGCCACAGCGCCGCGATCTTACCATAGATGAGGCCGTCCGGGATCCGATGATCCGGCTGGTCATGAAGGCAGACGGGGTCGACCCCCGCGCCTTCGAGAACATGTTGCGCTCGCTTGCCGATGGGCAGCGTCGCGAGGTGCCGTTGCTGCGTTCACGGGAAGGGTCCCGGGACGGGCGCGGGCAGTTGTCCAGGGTCGCCAGCGCCTTCGGGCGGGCAAGAGCGGCCGGAGAGGCGTGCGTGTCGTGGTAAACTTCTTCATCCATCGTCCGATCTTCGCCTCGGCGATCGCCATCATCATGGTGCTCGCCGGCACGATTTGTTATTTCCTGCTGCCCGTCTCGCAATTTCCGGACATCACACCGCCGCAAGTCGTCGTCAGCGCCCACTATCCGGGCGCCAGCGCGCAAGTGGTGGCAGACACGGTGACGACGCCGCTGGAGCAGCAGATCAACGGCGTGCAAGGCATGACCTACATGTCCTCGACGAGTTCCAATGACGGCTCGTCGACCATCACCATCACCTTCGATGTCGGTTATTCCCTGAGCACGGCCGCCGTCGACGTCCAGAACCGCGTCTCGCAGGCGGCCTCGTCGCTGCCGGCGATCGTCAACCAGGGCGGCGTGACGATCAAGAAGCAGAACCCGAACTTCGTGCTCATCGTCAACTTGACCTCGCCCGACCATTCGGTCGATCCGGTGGCGCTCTCCAACCTTGCCTATCTGCAGGTGGTGGATCCGCTGAAGCGGCTGCCTGGTGTCGGCGACGTGCAGATTTTCGGCGAACGGCGTTATTCGATGCGCGTCTGGCTCGATCCGGACAAGCTCGCCAATCTCGGCATCACCGCGGTCGATGTGCAAAATGCCATCGCCGAACAGAACGTCCAGGTGGCGGCCGGCAAGATCGGCCAGTCGCCGGCGCCCGCCGGCACCGCCTTCGAGATGCAGGTCAACGCCGTCGGACGGTTGAGCGACCCGAAGGAATTCGGCGACATCGTCGTGCGTGCCAACACCGACACCGGTTCGCTGGTGCGGCTGCGCGACGTCGCCCGTATCGAGCTTGGCGCCCTGCAATATTCGTCCTCGGCCTTTTTCGGCAAGGACCCGACCGTGGTGCTCGCCGTCTATCAGATGCCCGGCTCCAACGCGCTCGATCTGCAGCAGCGCGTCAAGGACAAGATGCAGGAACTTTCGGCCCGTTTTCCCAAGGGCGTCGACTATGCGATGCACTACGATACGACGCGCTTCGTCTCGGCTTCGATGCATGACGTGCTGATCACGCTTGGCGAAGCCCTGGTGCTCGTCGTCGCCGTGGTGTTCATCTTCCTGCAGAGCTGGCGCACGACCATTATTCCGACCATCGCCATTCCGGTGTCGCTGGTGGCGACGCTCGTCATCATGGAGATGATGGGTTTCTCGCTCAACATGCTCTCGCTGCTCGGCATGGTGCTGGCGATCGGCCTTGTCGTCGACGATGCCATCGTCGTGGTCGAGAACGTCGAACGACAGCTCGAGGCCGGACTGAAGCCGCTGGCGGCGACAAAGGCCGCCATGGCCGAGGTCACCGGCCCGATCATTGCGACCACCGCCGTGCTGATGGCGGTGTTCGTGCCGGTTGCCTTCATTCCCGGTGTTTCCGGCAAGCTATACAACCAGTTCGCGCTGACGGTGGCGATCTCCGTCGGCATCTCCGCCTTCAACTCGTTGACGCTTAGCCCGGCGCTCAGTGCAGCCTTCCTGCGCCATCGCGGCGAAACGCAATTCTTCCTGTTCCGCTGGTTCAATACGGGCTTCGACAGACTGTCGCATGCTTATGCCCATGGCGTGCGCATCCTTATCCGGCTGCGCTGGATCATGCTTGGCCTGTTCGCCGCCGGCCTGGTCGCCACCTACTTCGTTTGGCAAAAGCTGCCCTCGACCTTCCTTCCGGTCGAGGACCAGGGCTATTTCTTCGTCGTCATCCAGCTGCCCGACGGCGCTTCGCTGGAGCGTACCGATGCGGTGGCCCAGAAGGCGCGCGACATCCTGCAGGCGACGCCAGGCGTCGACATCGTCGGCTCGATCAGCGGCCTGAACTTCCTTACCAGCGCGGCGCAGTCGAACTCGGCGGTCGAGTTCGCCATCCTCAAGCCGTGGGAGGAGCGTGGCCCCGACCAGAGCGCCTCGAAGCTCGTCGGCGACGTGCGTGGCAAGCTGATGCAGATTCCGGAGGCTTTCGCGCTCTCCTTCGATCCACCCTCCATCCCCGGCATCGGCACCACGGGCGGCTTCGAATTCGTCGTCGAGGACCTCACCGGCCGCGGCAGCACGGCCCTCAACGACGCCACGCAAGCGGTGATCGCCGAGGCCCGCAAGCAGCCTGAAATCAATCCGCAGCAGCTGTTTTCGCCGTTCTCGACCTCGACGCCGCAGTTCAACTACGATCTCGACCGCGCCAAGGCGAAGCTGCTCGGCCTCAACCTGCCCGACGTCTTCAACACGCTGCAGATCTATCTCGGCTCGCTCTACGTGAACGACTTCAACCTGTTTGGCCGCACCTTCCGGGTAACCATCCAGGCCGACAAGGATTCACGTGCCGGTGCAGCCGACATTTCACGGCTCTATGTGCGCAATGCCTCCGGCGGCATGGTGCCGCTCAGCACGCTGGGCAAGCTGGTGCCGTTCGTCGGCCCGGAAACCGTGCCGCACTACAACAACAACGCCTCGGCCACCATCAATGGCGGCGCCGCTCCCGGTTATTCGTCGGGCCAGGCGGTCGCCGCCATGGAACGGGCCGCGGCGACCGCGCTGCCCAGGGATTTCGGTTTCGAATGGACCGGCATCACTTTCCAGGAGCTCAAGGCGGGATCGATCGCGTCGGTGGTCTTTGCCCTCGCCATCGTCTTCGTCTTCCTGATCCTGGCGGCGCAGTACGAGAGCTGGGCGATGCCCTTCATGGTGCTGCTGGCGGTGCCGCTCGCCCTGTTCGGCGCGTTCGCCGCACTTTGGGTACGAGGCATGCAGATCGACGTCTATTCGCAGATCGGCTTCGTCATGCTGATCGGCCTGGCGGCCAAGAACGCGATCCTGATCGTCGAGTTCGCAAGACGGCGGCGCGAGGAAGGCCTCAGCATCGTCGAGGCATCGATGGAGGCCGCCCGGCTGAGACTGCGGCCGATCCTGATGACCGCGTTTGCCTTCATCCTCGGCGTGGTGCCGCTGATGATCGCCACCGGCGCAGGTGCCGCCAGCCGCCAGTCCATCGGCACCACCGTGTTCGGCGGCATGGTCGCCGCGACCATCCTGTCGCTGGTGTTCGTGCCGGTCTTCTACGCGGTCATCGAACAGCTGCGCGAACGGCGCGGCGGCGACGAGCCCGCTTCTCAACACACTGAACCAACGGCCAAACCCGCCTTCCCTCCCCTGGCGGAAGCGGCCGAATAAGATTGGAGAATCATCATGCGTAAATGGAAAATCGCGTTGGGAACGGCTGTCGCGCTGGGTGCGATCTCGGTGGCCAGTGTCCACCTGCTGGACATGGGCAATCTCAGCCTGAATGCCGGCACGGCCGGGGCCGCGCCGGCTCCAGCAGCGTTCGTCATGCCGGTGCCGGTGGCGAACGTGGTCAAGAAGACGATCCCGATCTATCTCGACTATGCCGCGCGGACCGAGCCGATCCGCAGCATCACGCTGCAGGCACGCGTCCCCGGCTATTTGCAGGAACAGACGGCGCAAGACGGCGCCGACGTGCGGCAAGGCGACCTGCTCTACAGGATCTCGCCCGATGACTTCCAGGCCTCGCTCGACCAGGCGAAGGCACAGGTTCAGCGCGACACGGCGACCCTCGATTATGCACGTTCCAATCTCGGCCGCGGTACCGAACTCGCCAAGAGCGGCTACCTGGACAAGGACAGCTTCGACCAGCGCACCAGCACCTTGCGCGAGGCGCAGGCGTCGCTGGCGCTGAACCAGGCGGCTGTGCGCACGGCCGAGCTCAATTTGAGCTACGCTGAAATCCACGCGCCGTTCGCTGGACGTCTGGGCCGCAACCAGGCTTCCGTGGGAACGCTGGTCAGCGTCGCCGGCACCGTGCTCAACACGCTGGTGCAGCTCGATCCGATCTACGTCACCTTCAATCCGAGCGAGACGGACCTGGCGCAGATCGAGGAAGCGCGTGCCGCCGGCCCGATCGAGGTCGAGGTCCTGCTTCCCGGTGAGACCGAGGCCCACCAGAAGGGCGAGCTCACCTTTATCGACAACACGATCGATCACTCGACCGGCACGATCACCGCACGCGCCACAATCGGCAACGCCAAGTTCACGCTCTTGCCTGGCCAGTATGTTCGCGTGCGGCTGCACGTCAAACAACAGCCCGATGCGCTGATGGTGCCGCAGGTCGCACTGGGATCGAGCCAACTCGGCAAGTATCTCTATGTCGTCGGCAAGGGCAATACGGTCGACCAGCGGCTGGTTTCGCTGGGGCCGACCAGCGGCGACATGGTCGCCATCCTCAGCGGCGTCGCTGAAGGCGACCAGGTGATCACAGGCAATCTGCAGAAGATCGGCCCCGGAATGCCGATTTCGCCCCTGCCACAGAAACCGGCTACCTGACTCCCCCGCAGGCCCGGTTTCCGCGCGGCGCCCCCGACCTTTTCTCAGGTCGCGGGCGCCGTTTTCACGAGCAGGCCGACCAGAGCGGCGACATTGGCGCGGTCGGCCTTGGCTGGCGGCATGAAGGCGCAATAGGGATGACCAAGGCGCACCGAGACCGATGACAGCGCGATCAGGCGCCCTGCCTCCAGATCGGCCTGCGCCATCACCCGCTGGCCGAGGGCAATGCCCAGGCCGAGCCTCGCCGAGGCGATCGCCAGGCTGGACAGGCCGACGCGGCGGCCATGCGACGGGTCGGGCGACCGGCTGGATCCGCATGCCGCGAACCAGTCGGTCCAACTCGGGTGCGAGGCATAGTTCGGTCCCCAATTGGTATGGATGAACTGGCTCTCATGCAAATCGGTGAGCCTCGCATCGCCATTGCCGTGCCGCTGCCAGAATTCCAGCGCGCAGACCGGCAGCACCTCGTCATGGACCAGGCGGACCATCCGCAGGCCGGGATAGTGATAGTCGCCATAGCTGATGCGCACGTCGACATTCTGGCGCACCAGATCGATCGGATCATCCTCGGCTCGCACATCGATCGCCATATGCGGGAAGGCATCCAGGAGTACGGCCAGCCTCGGCGCCAGCCACAGCTCGGCAAGCGAGAACGGCACGCTGACGACTAGTCGCGTCCTCAGGCCCCCTTCCAGCATGCGCTGGCCGATCGCGGCAATGTCGCCGAGCGCGCGCGCCGTCTGCGGATAGATGGCGTGCCCGGCATCGGTCAGCGCGATGCGGTTGCCCGTGCGCACGAAAAGCTGCTTGCCGAACCAGGCTTCGAGATTGCGGATCTGCTGGCTGACCGCCGCCGAGGACACGCCGAGCTCGGCTGCGGCCAAGGTGAAGCTGCCTGACCGGGCCGCGACCTCGAAGGCCTTGATCGCATTCAGCGGCGGCAGCCGGTCCAAATCAGGCTCCTGAAGTTTTTCTTGGCCAATCCTAATAATTTCCGGTGTTGAGAGAAAGAATATTTTGCCGTCTTCTGTGCCTAACGTTGGAGCACATGACATGAAAGACATTCTCGATCTCGACCGCTATCCGCTCGACCGTGAAGGCAGCGTCGAATGGAACCGCCTCGTCGGACAGTCGATCGCGGCGCTGGAAGCCGACGGCATGTTCAATCTCGAAGGTTTGTTGAAGCCCGGCGTCGCCGAACAGGCGGTGCGGGAGATCAAGCCGGTCATGGACACGCAATCCCATGTCCACAAGCGCATGCACAACATCTACTTCAAGCCGAGCATTCCCGAACTGGCGCCCGATCATCCCGCATTGCGCAAGGTCGAGACCGTCAGCCACACGGTCTGCGCCGACCAAATTCCCGGCAGCACGGTGATGGCGATCTATGAGTATGAGCCGCTGGTGCGTTTCCTCGCGGCGACGATGGGCAAGGCAAAGCTGCACGTCATGGAGGATCCGCTGGCCCGCACCAATGTCATGGCCTATCGCGCCGGCGAAGCGCTGAACTGGCACTTCGACCGCTCGGAATTCACCACCACCTTGCTGCTGCAGCAGGCGCAACGCGGCGGCGACCTCGAATACCGCACCGATCTCAGGTCGGATGACAACCCGAACTACGAGGGCGTCGCCCGGCTGCTCGAAGGACGTGACCCCGACGCCAGGATCCTGCGCATGAAACCAGGCACGCTGAACGTGTTTCGCGGCAAGAACACCGCGCATCGTGTCACCACGGTCAAAGGTGAACGCGAACGGATGATCGCGGTGTTCTCCTACTATGAGAAGCCAGGCGTGATGTTCAGCGAGGAGGAGCGCGTCGGCTTCTATGGCCGTGCGGCTTGACCCAGCCCTTCGCACCCCGGCCCGGGCCGCGAAGCGAAGATAAGAATTCGAGCAGAGCCTCTTGTTAGATTGTCGACAATCTGATTGTCTCTGCTCTGTTCTCGCGGGAGTGGGCCGGATGGTGAAGACGGAATTCAGTCCGATTGCCGACACGACACGCCGTGCCGAAATCGTGGCGCTGCTCAGACGCGCGATCCTGACCGGTCAGCTCGAGCCAGGCCAGAAGCTCAACGAGCTCAGGATTTCCGAACAGATGCGGGTCAGCCGCGCCCCGCTGCGCGAGGCGATGCGCGAGCTGGTCCAGGAAGGCATACTGACCAGCATTCCCTATGCAGGCACCTTCGTCATCAATGTCACCGCCAAGGACATCGACGACGTCTATTCGCTCAACAAGGTGCTCGACGAATTCGCCATCGAGCGGACGTGGGAACTGCGCGACCAGCGCTTTTTCGATGAGCTCGACCGGCGCCACGAGGCGGTGAAGCAGGCGACGCGCGACCGCGACACCACGCGCCAGATCGAGACCGCGCTGCAACTGCATGGCCTGATCCATGAATGGGCCGACAATTCAGTGCTCTTGGAAACCTGGCAAAGGCTGACCAGCCGTTTGCAGATGTACTTCGCCCTGCACCAGCAGGCGCGCAAGGAAGCCGTGCCCGCCGAAGACGTTCATGAAACCTATGTGGCGCTGCTCAAGGGCGACGACATGCGTGCCGCCCAGCGCCACGCACGCGAGCATATCGACCACGATTTCGAAGAGCTTCTTGCCTACGCGCGCGACCTCGAAAAGCGTTCGTCGAAAGGCGCCTGACCCTCCCCCATCGCGGATAATGGATACCCCACGTGCAAATCGAAACCATCAAAGCCTATCACGTCGTGCAGCCTTTCGTAGACGGCCCCTATCGCATGTCCAAGGGGCGTGTGGCCGACTGCTTCGACGCTGTGATCGTCGCCATCAGCTCGGACAGCGGCTTGACCGGCTGGGGCGAGATGGCGCCGCTCGGCAATTTCTACTCGCCCGCCTTCCCGGCCGGCACCCGCGCCGGCGTCCCGGAAATCGCGCCGCATCTCATTGGCCACGATCCACGTGGGCTGGCGAGCATCGGCCGGCTGATGGAGACGGTGTTCAAGGGCCATCCCTACATCAAATCGGCGCTCGACATGGCCTGCTGGGATCTCGCGGCGCGTGCCGCCGGCGTGCCGCTGGTGACGCTGCTCGGCGGCAGGGAAAGCGACACGGCCGAACTCTACAAGGTCGTCACCCATGGCACGGTCGATCAAATGGCCGCACTTGCCAAGCGCATCGTCGAGGACGGTTTCCGCCGGCTCCAGGTCAAGGTCGGCGGCAATGTCCATGACGACGTCGAGCGCGTCACGGCGGTCGCCGCCTCGGTGCCGAAAGGCACTGTCATTTTCTGCGACGCCAATGCCGGGTGGACACCATACCAGGCGCGGCAGTTCACTGACGCGACGCGGGCGATCGACTATACGTTCGAGCAGCCCTGCACGACGATCGACGAAAACATGTCGGTGCGCCGCATGCTCGACAAGCCGATGGTGCTCGACGAATCCGTCACCTCGCTGGAGGCGATGCTGGAAATCCATCGCCTCGGCGCGGCGGACGGGCTGACACTGAAGATCTCGCGGCTCGGCGGCGTCACCAAGACCCGGCTGATCCGTGACGTCGCCGTCGATCTCGGCTTCATGATCACGGTCGAGGATACCGGCGGCGCCGAGATCGACACATCCGCCATGGCGCATCTGTCACTGTCGACGCCGGAGGAGCGTCGGCTGCATGCGATCGCCTTCCATGAATGGGTGACGGTGCGCACCGCGTCGAACGCGCCGCCGGTCACCGGCAGCCGCATGGGTATTCCCGCCGGCCCAGGCCTTGGCATCGACGTCGTTCCAGACCTGCTCGGCAAGCCCTTCTTCGAAGTTGGACGCTGAGATGAAGATCCGCGGCATCAAGGCCACGCCGATCAATCTTCGCCTCGAAGCGCCTTATGCCTGGGTGTTCGGCGAACTCGACGGTTTTTCGCCTGTTATCGTCGAAGTCGAGACCGAGGACGGCCTTGTCGGGCTGGGCGAAGCGCCTACGCCGGCAGCGGCCGCCATCATCAATGATGTTCTTGCCCAGCGGCTGGTCGGCCGCGACGCCTTCGACATTGCCGGCGCCGAACATGTCTGCCTGCCGTTCTGGACCGGCGTGCAGTCGATCAACGACCGCACCCGCATCATGGCCTTCGGCGCCATCGAGATGGCGCTTTGGGACCTGCGCGGCAAAGCCTGGAACCAGCCGCTCTATCAGTTGCTCGGCGGGGCCGTGCGCAAGGACATCCCGTTCACCGACTACTTCTCGCTGCGCGGCGATGGGGATGGTGTCAAGGGCGAGACGACGCCGGAAGAAGTCGCCGACTATTGCGTGGAACTGCACGAGACGCATGGAACGACCTTCTTCGAAGGCAAATTCTCGACCGAAGATCCGAAAGTCTCGCTGAGAATGGTCGAGCTGCTCCGCGAAAAACTCGGCGACGAGGCGATGATCCGCATCGATTCCAACCAGGCCTATTCGCTGGCCACGGCGCGGCGGCTAGCACGGCCGCTGGAAGAGCTCGGCGTGCGCAACTGGGAAGATCCGGTGGCGACATCGGAGGAGATGCGCCAACTGCGCCGCCATTGCTCGATCCCGTTCTCGACCCACAATATCGACATCGCGCGCGCCATGGACCTCAAGGTGCCGGATGCATTCGTCGGCAACCCGACCGCGCATGGCGGCATCGGCCGGATGCTGCGCTTTGTCGGCGCCTGCGAGCACGCGGGCATCGATTTCTGGTGCTACAGCGGCGACAGCGGCATCGGCAGCGCGGCCTACCTGCATCTGTGCGCGGCCCTGGGCTGGATCCGGGAGCCGAACCAGTCGCTGTTTCGTATGCAACCTATGGATATCACCGAGGAGGGGCCGTTTTGCCCCAGGAACAATACGGTGCGTGTCCCGGAAGGTCCCGGTCTTGGTGTCACCTTGTCGCGGAAAAATCTCGCGGCCTGCCATCGCGACTTTGCCGACAACGGCCCTTGCAACAAATATCATGACCCGGCCAAGCCAGGGACATATCGCCGTTTGCCGCTGAACTAGGAGAACGACACGGGAAAGGAGACGTATTTCAAGAACAAGAGTCCGCCGCCGCGATCGATGGCGACGGCAGGACCGGACGGGTGGAAGCATTGCCTCAAGAAAATCTGACCCCCGCGCCGCAAGGATCGGATGGACCAGGGAAAACCGCATGCTACAGTCCGGTCGACTGACAACGTTGATGGCCGGGACAGGAGAACTCCACGGACTTCGTCAACTGAAAAACGCATTCATCAAACCATAAGAAACAGGGGAAGGGTTAAAACCCATGATCAAGAACTACCGCATTCTCGACCTGATCCGGCGCAATCGCTCGCCGCTTGAAAATCACCTGATCGACGGCCTCGTCGACGGCCGTGTCAGCCGCCGCGACTTCATCCGCCATGGCAGCCTGCTTGGCCTGTCGCTGCCGCTGCTTGGAGGCATCACCACGGCTGCCGGCCTTGGCGGCATGCCATCGCTGGCCCGCGCCCAGGGCGCACCCGGCGCCACCATCCGTGTCGCCAGCAGCGTGCCGGCGGCAGCCATCGATCCCGTCACGATCGCCGACGCCGGCGGCCTGCTGATCATGCAGCAGGTTGCGGAATTCCTCTGTGTCGACGGCCCCGACCTGGTGCTGCAGCCCGCATTGGCCGAGAGCTGGAAGCCGAACGACAACGGCTCGGTTTGGACCTTCAAATTGCGCAAGGGCGTGAAATTCCACAGCGGCGGCGAAATGAAGGCCGAGGACGTGGTGGCGAGCATCGACCGCCTGGCCGATCCGGCAAACTCGTCCAACGCGCTGTCGGTGTTCACCGGTATCCTGTCGAAGGGGGCCAGCAAGAAGGTCGACGACTACACCGTGGAATTCCACCTCGACGCGCCGAACGGCAATTTTCCCTACATGGTCTCGTCGGACAATTACAACGCCGTCATCATCCCGGCGGACTACAAGGGCGACTACGAGAAGAGCTTCGATGGCACCGGCCCGTTCAAGGTGGAGAAATACACGCCGAAGGTCGGCGCTTCCTTCGTCCGCAACGAGAACTACTGGGGAGCGAAGGCGCTGCCTGACCGTACCGAGTTCACCTTCTTTACCGACGTGCAGCCGATGATCCTGGCGCTGCAGGGTGGGCAGGTCGACGTCATCAACCAGATGCCGGTGCTGGCCGGCGTGGCCCTGCTCAACGATCCGGGCTTCGAAATCCTCAGCCTGAAGTCGTCGGCTCACCAGCAACTGCATCTGCGCTGCGACGATGGCCCGTTGAAGGATGCACGCGTGCGCCGCGCCATCGCGCTCTGCCTCGATCGCGACAAGCTCACCGCCGGCCTGATGAAGGGACGCTCGGCGCTTGGCAATGACAGTCCATTCGCCGCGGTCTACCCCTCGACCGATACAAGCATACCGCAGCGCAAGCAGGACATCGCACAAGCCAAGCAGCTCATGGAAGCGGCCGGTGCCGGCAAGGGCTTCAAGATCACGCTGACCACCGAGCGCTATCTCGAAATCCCCGAATATGCCCAGCTCATCCAGAACTGGGTCAAGGAGATCGGCATCGAGCTCGAACTCAACATCCTCGACCAGAGCGCCTATTATGGTGACGCGGTGTTCGGCAAATCGAACTGGCTGGATTCGGTGATGGGCATCACCGACTATGGCCATCGCGGCGTGCCGAATGTTTATCTTGCCGCTCCCCTGAAGAGCGACGGCACCTGGAATGCCGCGCACTTCAAGAACAAGGACTACGACGCGCTGGCGACCAGCTATATCGCGGCGCTCGACCTCGAGGCGCAGAAGGCTGACGCCGGCAAGATCCAGAAGCTTCTGCTCGAGGAAACGCCTGTCATCTTCGGCTATTTCTACGACTACCTGACGGCGACGTCGAAGGGCGTGGCCGGCGTGCAACCGACAGCCATGTCGCAGCTGTTCCTCGAAAAGGCATCGAAGGCGTAAGCGAAAAGGGAAAGCCAGTCCTCTAACAGCCAGCTCCCCAGGGGGCTGGCTTTGCAAGGAGTCTTAGCCATTCTCTCCTTCTTTGCGCGGCGTGTGTCCCTGTCGCTGGTGACGCTGTTCCTGCTCAGCATCATGGTGTTCCTGGGCGGCCAGGTCCTGCCTGGCAATGTCGGGCGCGCGATCCTCGGCCCGTTCGCCGACCAACGCGCGGTCGACGCGCTCAATCACACGCTCGGCGTCGATCGCCCGCTGCTCACCCAGTACTGGAGCTGGATATCGAACTTCGTCCAGGGCGACATGGGCACGTCCTACATTTTCCGTTCGCCGGTGGCGCCCTTCGTCATCGGTGCGCTTGGCAATTCGATGAAGCTGGCGGGGGTCGCCTTCGTGCTGGTGGTGCCGATCGGCATCCTCGGCGGCGTCATTGCCGCACTCAACCTCAACCGCCCGCTCGACCGTATCATCAGCCTCGGCGGCCTGTCGGTGACGGTGCTGCCGGAATTCGTCACTGGCATCATCCTGATCCTGATCTTCGGCGTGTGGCTGCGCTGGCTGCCGATCTCGGCCGCGTGGCCCAGGGATGCCGGCTTCTTCACCCAGCTCTATTACCTGATCCTCCCGTCGCTGCCGCTGTTCCTGGTGCTGTTCGGCTATATCGCGCGCATGGCGCGTTCCGGCATGATCGAGGCGCTCGATTCCGACTATACGCGAACCGCCGTGCTCAAGGGCCTGCCCTGGCGCACTGTGATCTGGCGCCATGTGCTGCGCAATGCGCTGTTGCCGACCATCACCGTCATCGCGACCCAGACCGGCTATCTCATCGGCGGCCTTGTCGTGATCGAGACGCTGTTCCGCTACCAGGGCATCGGCTCGCTGATCTTCACCGCCGCGCGCGGCAAGGATTTTCCGATGCTGGAATCCGGCATCCTCACCATCGGCATCGTCTATGCGGTGGCCACATTGATCGCCGACTTCCTCTACTCCGTGCTCAATCCGCGCATCCGCCTGGGGTCAGACCAATGAGCGCCGTCCAGACCCCCTCCCCCGCGCAGGACGACATGCGGCGCCGCGGCCCGCTGGCAGAAGTGTTTTTTTCACTGCTGCGCTCGCGAACGTTCCTCGTCGGCATCGCCATCGTGCTGTTCTGGGTTGCCTGCGCGCTGTTTGGCGAACATTTTGTCCCCTACGATCCGCTCGCCGACGACATCATCAACGCGCTGGCGCCGCCTTCGCGCGAACACTGGTTCGGCACCGACCAGATCGGCCGCGACGTGTTCTCGCGCGTCATCGTCGGTTCGCGCGATATCCTCACCGTCGCGCCCCTGGCGACCTTGCTGGCGACGGTCGCCGGCACCGCGCTCGGCCTGCTCACCGGCTATTTCCGCGGCCTCGTCGACGATGTCGTCAGCCGCATCCTTGAAGCCTTCATGGCGATCCCCGTGGTGATCGTGGCGCTGCTTGCCATCGTCGCGCTGGGCACATCCAAGACCACCGTCATCATCGTCATCGGCCTGAGCTTCGCGCCGATCATCGCACGTACCGTGCGTTCGGCGGTGCTGGCCGAGCGCGAGCTCGACTATGTCGCCGCCGCACAGCTCAGGCATGAGAGCGCGCTGCATACGATGTTCGTCGAGATCCTGCCCAACGTCATCCCGCCGATCCTGGTCGAGACCACGGTGCGGTTGGGCTACGCCATCTTTGCGGTCGCTACCCTCTCCTTCATGGGCTTTGGCATCCAGCCGCCGTCACCCGACTGGGGGCTCTCCATTTCCAGCAATTACGGCATGATCGGCGGCGGCTTCTGGTGGACGGTGCTGTTCGACGCGCTCGCCATCGCCTCGCTGGTGATCGGCGTCAACCTGGCCGCCGACGGCGTGCATGGGGCCTTCAATGACTGAACCCGCCAATACAACGACAGGGAAGGCAAAGGACGCGCTCGATATCACGGACCTGTCGGTCGCCTACCGGGTCGCCGGCCGCAATCGCGCGGTGCTGCGCGATCTCAGCCTCACCATCGGCCAGGGCGAGGCTTATGGGCTGGTCGGCGAATCCGGCTGCGGCAAGTCGACGGTAGCCCTCACGGTGGTGCGCTATCTCCCGCGCAACGGCTCGATATCGGGTGGCGCCATCTCACTCGACGGCCAGGACGTGATGAAGCTCGACGCGGAGGCGCTTCGGCGCGCGCGCGCCGAAAGCGTCTCCATGGTCTATCAGGACCCGGGAAAGGCGCTGAACCCGTCGATCCGCATCGGCCGGCAATTGACCGAAATTTTCGAGCTTGGCGGCATCACGGGCCAAGCTGCCACCGGTCGCGCCATCGCCATGCTGAACCGCGTGCGCATCTCCGATCCGCCAAGCGTCATGCAGCGCTATCCGCACCAGCTGTCGGGCGGCATGCAGCAGCGCGTGGCGATCGCCATGGCGCTGGCCAACGATCCCTCGATGCTGATCCTCGACGAGCCGACTACCGGCCTCGACGCGACGGTCGAGGCCGAGGTGCTCGACCTCATCGCGCAGCTCAGGCAGGAACTGTCGGCCTCGATCCTGTTCATCAGCCACAACCTCGCCGTCGTCTCCAACATGTGCGACCGGGTCGGCGTGCTCTATGCCGGCATGCTGGTCGAGGAAGGACCGACCGATGTCGTCTTCAACGATCCGCGCCACCCTTACACGGTGGCGCTGTTGCGTTGCCTGCCGCGCGGCGGCCAGCGCAAGGACCAGGGCCGGCTCGACACCATCCCGGGCTTCCTGCCCGGCATCGGCGCTGACATCAAGGGCTGCGCCTTCGCCGACCGCTGCGCGCTGGCCACCGACCGCTGCCGCACCGAATTGCCGCCGCTCTATGATCTGACCGACGAGCGCGGGAGGCGGCTGTCGCGCTGCCACTACCACGACCAGGCGCAGGCCCTGCCACGTACCACGCCCGCCAACGTGGTGCCCGCACCGAAACCCACAACGGCGCCGGTGCTGCGCGTCGCCGGACTGAACAAGACCTACGCCAGCCACGGCCATGCACTGCGCGCAGTCAAGGACGTTTCGCTCGATCTCAGGCCCGGCGAGACGCTCGGGCTGGTCGGCGAATCCGGCTCGGGCAAGACCACCTTCGCCAGGCTGCTGCTCGGTCTGGTGCCTCCCGATGAGGGCGGCACCATCGAGCTCGAGGGCAAGGCGCTGGCGCCGAAGCTGGAGAACCGGGGCGACGACCAGGTCAAGGCGATGCAGATCGTCTTCCAGAACCCGGACTCCGCCCTCAACCGCTCGCATTCGATCCGCCATCTGATCGGCCGTGCGCTGAAGCGGCTGGCGGGCTTGAGGGGTGCCGCACTGGAGGCACGCCTCAACGATCTCGTCCGCTCGGTGCGGCTCACCGACCGGCATCTGGTGGTCAAGCCGCGCCAGCTTTCGGGCGGACTGAAGCAGCGCGTCGCCATTGCGCGTGCCTTCGCCGGCGATCCACGCATCGTCGTGTGCGACGAGCCGACCTCGGCGCTCGACGTTTCCGTCCAGGCGGCGATCCTCAACCTGCTCGCCGACCTGCAGGCCAAGGAAGACGTCAGCTACATCTTTATTTCGCATGACCTTGGCGTGGTGCGTTATCTCTCCGACAAGATCGCCGTGCTCTATCTCGGCCGCATCATGGAGATCGGCCCATCGGAGGACGTTTTTTCCGGACCGCATCACCCCTACACCGAGGCGCTGCTATCGGCCGTGCCCAAGCTCGGTCAGACCGAGACGGCACGCATCCGGCTCGATGGCGAAATCCCCAGCGCCACCAACCCGCCATCGGGCTGCGTCTTCCACACGCGCTGCCCACGCAAGATCGGGCCGATCTGCGAACAGCAGGAGCCGCCGCTCGCCGAGGCCGAGCCGGGGCATTCGATCCGTTGCCACATTCCCTATGCCGAGTTGAGGCGGCTGCAGAAACCGGCGGCGGTCGCAGCCCTGCCGGCGTAAGCGGCCCGCATCCATCACGCCTGGCCGGTCATGCTGAAGGAGCGGTCCCCCTCGGCAAAGCCCCGATCACCGGTCCAGTCCCTTGCCAGTGTCCGCAATCCGGTCAACGCGACGTCGAGCACATCCGACGATGCGGGATTGCTGGGATAGGCGAGATAGATCGGCCGCTGAAACACAGGCGCATCCTCGATGCGTTTCATCTCACCGTTCTCGATGTAGCCGCTGACGGCACTGAGCGGCAGATAGGCCGCGGCTTTTTGCGACAACACGTGCTGCAGGCCGATGAAGACCAGCCCGGCCGAGATTGCCGGCTGCACCATGCCGGCGAAGGCACGGTCGTGCTCGATGCGGAATTCGAGCCCCCAATCCATCAGGATGTAGTTCTGCGTCCACGGTCCTGCCTGTGCGGAATGCTGGACAAGCACGACCTGATCGACGGCCAGCGTCTCGTAGACGATGCCGGGATGCGGCCGCGGCAGATAGAGAATGCAGATGTCGAGCAGTCCTTCGGCCAATTGGTCGATCGCCAGGTCGGGAAAGCTTCCTTCGAGCCGCAGCGCCACGTTCGGCCGCTGGGCCCGCATCCACGCGATCCATGGCGAGGTGACGCGATCCCAGAGATAGGCGGGCGCGGTGAAGCGCAACAGCGACTCGTAACCGTCGGGAACAGCGATGTCCTGCCGCGATTGCTCCCAAGTGCGGGTGATGGAGGAGGCGTGCGGGAGGAACTGCCAGCCAGCCGGCGTTAGCGTGACGCCGTCGCGATCTCTTACGAAAAGCCGGCGCCCCAACTGCTCCTCCAGCCCCCTTATCCGGGCGCTGACCGTTGACTGCGCGAGATTGAGCCGGCTGGCCGCGACCGTGAAACTGCCATGCTCGGCGACCTCCAGGAAGCTGCGCAGGTTTTCGGTATCCATGCCATCACTCTAGCATCGAAAATTTCGATGGGCCTCATCAAAAAATATCGCTTTCCGGTCGCGGTCAACAATGACCTAAATGGCCATTCTCCCGAGGGCAAGCGAGGAATGCAGCCATGCCAAGGCATTTCATGACGATCGACGCCGCCCGCAAAAGCCTCACGGAAATCGAAAATTCCGCTGTCGACGAGTTGCTGGCAGGCAGGCTCGACCGGCGTGATTTTCTCCGCCACGGCAGCATGCTTGGCTTGTCGCTGCCGTTGCTTGGCGGCATTTTGGGAGCGGCCGGTTTCGACACGCGGAAGGCCAGCGCCGAGGGCAAGCCGGGCGGCACGGTGCGCGCCGGCGTGGCGACGCCAGGCGGCGCCATTGATCCCGTCACCTACTATGACAGTGGCAGCTACCAACTGGTTTTCCAGACCGCCGAATTCCTCTGCGTCACACAGCCGGACCTCACGCTGAAGCCGGTTCTGGCGGAAAGCTGGTCGCCCAATGCGGACGGCAGCGTCTGGACCTTCAAGCTGCGCAAGGGCGTGAAATTCCACAATGGTGAGGAATTCAAAGCCGATGACGTCGTCGCAACGTTCGACCGGCTGGCCGATCCCAACGGCGCCTCCAACGCGCTGTCGGTGTTCAAGGGCCTGTTGTCGAAGGGTGGAACCCGGAAGGTCGACGATCACACCGTCACCTTCCATCTCGATGCGCCGAACGGCAGCTTTCCCTATTCGGTGTCGATCGACAATTACAACGCCGTCATCCTGCCGGCGAGCTACAAGGGCGATTACGAAAAGACTTTTGAGGGTACCGGGCCGTTCCGGATGGAGACCTATACGCCGAAGGTCGGCGCGACCTTCGTGCGCAATCCCGACTATTGGGGCGAGAAGGCATTGCCCGACCGGCTCGAATTCAAGTTCTACGGCGACGTGCAGCCGCGCATCCTGGCGCTGCAGGCCGGCGAGGTCGACATTCTCGACGCGGTTCCGCTCGATGTCAGCCAGGTGGTGCTGAACAGCCCCGACATCATGGTGCTGCGCGTCGCCTCGACCGCGCATCGCCAGTTGCACATGCGCTGCGACATGGCGCCCTTCACCGACAAGCGCGTGCGCCAGGCGCTGGCGCTCAGCGTCGATCGGTCCAAGCTGGTCGACGGACTGTGCCGCGGCATGGCGGCGACCGGCAATGACAGCCCGTTCGCGCCGGCCTTTCCCGCAACCGACAAGTCGGTGCCGCAACGCACGCAGGATATCGCCAAGGCCAAGCAACTCATGGAGGCGGCGGGGCTTGCCAATGGTTTCGACATCACACTGACGACGTTGCGCTACTCCGATATCCCCGGCTACGCGCAGCTGTTCCAGAATTTCGCCAAGGAGATCGGCGCCCGCATCTCGCTCAACATCGAAGACCAGGACAAATATTACGGCAAGGCCGTATTCGGCCAATCGGACTGGCTGGACAGCCCACTCGGCATCACCGACTACGCTCATCGTAGCGTGCCGAATGTGTTCCTCAAGAGCCCGCTGGTCAGCGACGGCCCCTGGAACGCGGCGCATTTCAAGAGCCCTGCCTATGACGGCATGGTCACCAGCTATCTCAAGGCGCTCGATATCGGCGCGCAGCGCGCGGCAGCCGCCGACATCCAGAAACTGCTGCTCGACGAGACACCCATCATCTTCAGCTACTTCCCCGATCTCTTGGTTCCGGTGCGCAAGAATGTCAGCGGCTTGCCGCCGATCGCCGCCGGGCTGCTGCTCGATCGGGTGTCGCTGGGGTAGATGCTGCCAAGATCATGCTCGGCAGGCAGAAGCAATATTGGGCGGCTCCGTGTTTCGGGCGGTGAGGCTATCCGGCAACAGGCCCGCGACGAACGATGGGGGGCCATCGCTCCAACGGTTCGACACCGGCAAACGCCCACCGTCCGGAAGCCCTCGCCGGCCGTCGGCCCAGCGTCATATCGTCCTAACCACGCGCCGACCTCCGGCCACGACAGACAGAAACAGGAGACTACCATTCGCAAGCCTCATCTGCGCGGTCGCGGACCGCATTTCCCCGTGCTCGACACTATCGAGCAGTACGAGTTCGAGCCCGGCTATGTCGCCTTCACCATGCCGTCGCTGAAGCGGCTGCGGGTCCAGGTCGGCTCGATGACCGTTGCCGACACCACCAAGGCATTGGTGTTGTACGAATCCGATCATCTGCCGGTCTACTATTTCCCGATCGAGGACGTGCGCGAGGAGTTCCTGCTGCCCTCAAAGACGACGACGGAAGATCCGTACAAGGGCGTTGCCACGCACTACTCGCTCAATACAGGCATCACCTTGGTCGAAGACGGTGCATGGCGCTATCTCGATCCGGTCAAGGGTTGTCCGCCGATCGCGGGCTACATGTCGTTCGTGTGGAGCAAGATGGGCCACTGGTTCGAGGAAGACGAGGAGATCTTCGTGCACGCCCGCGACCCGTTCCGCCGCGTCGACTGCCTGCCGTCGTCGCGGCGCGTCCAGGTCATCCTCGATGGCGAGCAGGTCGCCGATTCACGGCGCGGCGTGTTCCTGTTCGAAACCGGCCACCCGGTGCGCCACTATCTGCCGATCTCCGACACGCGGCTCGATATGTTCGCGCCCAGCCGTTACATCTCACGCTGCCCTTACAAGGGCATTTCCAACTATTATCACGTGACCACGCCCAAGAAACGGCACGAGAACATGGTCTGGTACTATCCGGAGCCGGTGCACGAGGCAGAACGCATCAAGGGACTGGTCTGCTTCCACCATGAACTGGTCGACAAGATCCTGGTCGATGGGGTCGAGATCTCAAAGGAAGCCACGGCCGCGTCCGACGGATATTTCTGAGCTCCAGGCCACTTCGCCTGTAGTCTGAAATTAGGTCGCCGGCCTGGCGTTAGTCGTTGCGCGGCATGAACGTTGGTATATATATTTTCATCCTATGAAACCGCGCTGGCGAGATGGGGCTTGCCAGGCGATGGCCGAGAGCAATTCCGCCGGAAATGCTCGGGATCATGGGACCTTGATGGCTCGCATGTTGCAGGGCGCCGCAGGACTGACAATTGATCCGCGGACGATCGCCATCGCGGCGATCGATCGGCCATGAGACTGGCTGTCTCGGCAGCGTCCGTCCTCACCGAAATCGAGCATCATCGCGCCTGTGCCGGCTTTGGTCCCGACATGGCGAGAACGGTCTTGCACAACCGCCGGCCTTTCCAACACAATCAAGAAAAGACGCAACAAGGGAACGACCAATAACCGTCACAGCTTGAAGGAGAACCAAGCAATGCCATTTCGCAGTGTGATATCGAAATTCTCAGTGGGAGCTTTTGCACTTGCCGCGGCAAGTGTCCTGACGCCGACAGCGCAGGCAGCGGCGCCGGAATCCAACGACCCGATCAAGATCGCGCTGTTCGACTGGACCAGCGTCAATCTCAACGCCAAGATCCTCGGCGGCATCCTGGAAAAGCTCGGCTATACCGTCGAATACCCGACCGCCGACTATCTCTCCAGCCTGACAACCGGCCTCACCAATGGCGATATCGATGTCGGCCTGGAATTCTGGGATACGACGGCCGGCGAAGCGATGAAGGCCTCCGATGCCACGGGCCAGACCGAAAGGCTCGGCAAGCTCGGCCCGAAGGCCAAGGAAGAGTGGTGGTTTCCCGAATACATGAAGGAGAAATGTCCGACCTTGCCGGACTGGCACGCTCTGCTCGACGCCACCTGCGCGGCATCGTTCTCGACCGCCGAGACGGCGCCAAAGGGGCGCTATCTCGGCGGCCCGGTGACCTGGGAAGGCTTTGACGACGAGCGTGTCGCGGCGCTGAAGCTGCCCTTCACCGTGATCCATGCCGGCACTGATGCCGCGATGTTTGCCGAGTTGGATTCCGCCTATCAGCGCAAGGCGCCTATCATGCTGTGGATCTATTCGCCGCATTGGGCGCCTGCAAAATACAAGGGCGAATGGGTGCAATTCCCCGAATACACGCCCGAATGCTACACCGACCCGAAATGGGGCGTGAACCCGGACGCCAAATACGACTGCGGCAAGCCGCATGGCGAGATCTGGAAGTATTCCTGGAACGGCATGAAAGACAAATGGCCGGTCGCCTACAAAGTGGCCAAGGCCTACACGATCGACACCGACGAGTTGAACAAGATGAGCGGCGAGATCGATCTTGACGGCAAGACGCCGGAAGACGTCGCCGCCGCCTGGATCGCCGCTCACGAGGCAGACTGGAAAGCCTGGGCGCAGTGACCTTCGACTGGAAAGGGAGGCCCGGCTGTTGACCGGCCGGACCTCAATTCCTGATGTTCCAGAAGGGCGACTGAATGACGGAAGCGATTGAACAGGCATCCGACTCGACGGATGCCCGCCCGATAAAACTTGCTTGCCGCAACCTCTGGAAATTGTTCGGCTCGAACGCCGCCAATTTCATCCGCGAGCGTGAGGGCAAGGCCAGCATGGCGGAGGTCTCGGCGGCAGGCCTTGTGGGTGCGGTGCGCGCCGTCGACCTCGATATCCGCCAGGGCGAGATCTTCATCATCATGGGCCTGTCCGGCTCCGGCAAGTCGACGCTGGTGCGCTGCATGTCGCGGCTGGTCGAGCCGACACATGGCAAGGTCGAATTCGAAGGCAAGGACCTGCTCAAGATTTCCGATGCGGCCCTGATCGAGCTCAGGCGCCATCGCATGGGCATGGTGTTCCAGAATTTCGCGCTGTTGCCGCATCTCAACGTGCTCGACAACATTGCCTTTCCTCTGAGTATCCAGGGACAGGATCGGCCGACACGCGAGGCGCGCGCCCGGGAAGTCATCGAACTCGTCGGTCTGCGCGGCCGCGAGCATTTCTATCCGCGCGAACTGTCGGGCGGCCAGCAGCAGCGCGTCGGCATCGCCCGCAGCCTCGCCACCAAGCCGGAGATCTGGTTTCTCGACGAGCCGTTCTCGGCGCTCGATCCGCTGATCCGCCGCGAGATGCAGGACGAGCTGATGCGGCTGCAGACCATGCTGCACAAGACCATTGTCTTCATCACCCACGATTTCGACGAGGCCATCAGGCTGGCCGACCGCATCGCCATCATGAAGGACGGCCAAGTCATCCAGATCGGCACGCCGGAGGAACTGGTGGTCAATCCGGCGACCGACTATGTCGCCGAGTTCACCCGCGACGTCGACCGCGCCAAGGTGATCTCGGCGCGCAGCCTGATGCGTAGCTGCGATGGCGCCGAGCACGGCGGCACGGTGGCGCCCGAGGCCAAGATATCGAGTTTTTCGGCCAGCATCGTTGCCGCCGGCAAACCCTTCGCCGTGATCAACGGCACCGGCATGCCGATCGGCGAAGTGACGCCGCAAGCGGTGATCGATCTTCTGGCTGGCATCGAGCGAGCCGGCGCATGACGGTAACCGCAAACGCCAGCCGGACAAGGCCGCCGATCCAACGGTGGCTGGTGATCTGGGTGCTCGCGCTTGCCGCCGTGCTGGTGATGTTCCTGCTGCAGGACAGGCTGCCATGGGCCGTCAACTACCCGGTCGAGGCGGTCGTCCCCGTCGCCGACTGGGTCAGCGCGCTGATGGGCTGGATCAAGTCGAACCTGTCCTGGCTGACGCGCTCGGTCACCGCGGTGCTCGGCGTGCCGCTCGACTTCGCGCTCAATCTCTTGGCCAAGAATTTCAAGTTCGGCCATGGCGCCGACGCTTTCGTGCTGCCGCGTTTGTCCTGGGTTGGCGTCTGCGCCGTCGCCTTCCTCGCCGGCCATGCGGCAGGAGGCAGGAAGCTCAGCCTGCTGGTTGGCGGATGTTTCCTCTACATCGCGCTGTTCGGCCAGTGGACCAGTGCCATGCTGACCCTGGCGCTGATCTCGATCGCGGTGCCGTTCTGCATTCTCACCGGGCTGTTCGCCGGCATCTGGGCCTGGCGCAGGCCGTGGGCCGAGCGGCTTGTGGTCTCCCCAGCACTTGACCTGATGCAGACGATCCCGACCTTCGCCTATCTCATCCCGATGCTGCTGCTGTTCGGCAACAGCCCGGTCTCGGCGATGATCGCCACCGCCATCTTCGCCACGCCGCCGATGGTGCGGGCGACGATGCTGGGCCTGTCCCGGGTGCCGTCCGAGATCGACGATTTCAGCGAGATGGCAGGCTGCACGGCGCGGCAGAAATTGTGGCGCGTGCTGCTGCCGTCGGCGCGGCCGACACTGATGGTCGGCGTCAACCAGGTGATTATGCTGGCACTCAACATGGTGATCATCGCCTCGATGATCGGCGCCGGCGGCCTAGGCTACGATGTGCTTTTGGCGCTACGTGCGCTCAAGGTCGGCGAGGCGATGGAAGCCGGGCTTGCCATCGTCGCGCTGGCCATCGCGCTCGACCGGCTGAGCCAGGCCATCGCCCATAAGCAGGGGAAGGGCAATGTCCACCAGTCCGCGAACCCGGGGTTCTGGCGCCGCTACCCCAATCTGACGCTCGCCATTGCGATTCTTGCCGTCACCACTCTGCTCGGCCTGTTCGTACCCGCCTTCGCGGCCGTGCCCAAGGCGATCACCTTCACCACCGCGCCACTGTGGAAAGCGGCGGTGAACTGGGTGACGATCAACTTCTTCGATCTCATCGAAGCCTTCCGCGTGGCGCTGATCCTCAATGTGCTCAATCCGCTGCGCGCCTTCTGCGAAGGCTTCCCCTGGCTGGGCGCGGTGTTCCTGCTCGGCCTTGCCGGCTACCAGCTTTCCGGCCTGCGGCTGGCCGTCCTGGTGGCAATGCTGACCGCTTTCTGCGCGGTCACCGGCCTGTGGGAAAAGACCATGGCGACGGTCTATCTCTGCGGCATCTCCGCCTTCATCGCCTGCCTGATCGGCATTCCCATCGGCCTGATGGCTGCCCGCAGCGACCGTTTCGAAAAGATCGTCACACCCGTCATCGACACCCTGCAGGTGCTGCCGTCCTTCTGTTTCATCATCCCGGTCGTGATGCTGTTCAGGGTTGGCGACGTGACGGCGATGATTGCAACGATAGCCTTCGCCGTGGTGCCGGCGATCCGTTACACCAATCACGGCATAAGGCAGGTGCCGCCGGCACTGATCGAGGCAGCGAAAGTGTCGGGCTGCACCCCGCGCCAGACCTTTTTCCGCGTGCAACTGCCGCTGGCGCTGCCGGAGATCATGCTCGGCGTCAACCAGACCATCCTGATGGCGTTGGCAATGATCATCATCTGCGCCATGGTCGGCACGCGCGATCTCGGCCAGGAAGTGTTCATCGCGCTATCGAAAGCCGATTCCGGCCGCGGCATCGTCGCCGGCCTCGCCATCGCCTTCATCGGCATCGTCGCCGACCGGCTGTTCAATGCCTGGACGGCAAAGGCGCGGGCAAGGCTTGGATAGCGGCGGCGGCCTACTCGGCCGCCACCCCTTTCACCTCGAGATAGCTTTCCATTGAATCGTCCAGCGCCTGCAGCCAGGGCGTGTGATGCAGCGGCGCCATGGTGCCGGTCATCAGCGAGCGATAGGAATGATCGCGGAAGCTCATAATGTCTTCGGCCTTGTGGTGCTCCCACTCCATGAAGGTCTGGTTGACCGCCTCGACGTCGAAGCCGGGATAGTCGGTCTGGTCCATCAATTCCTTGGTGTAGTCGCCCTGGAACCAGATCATCTGCTCGGCGTCCTCCAGCGTCTCCTCGCGGGCGCGCCATTTGGCGCCATGCGCTGCCATCGCCTCGGCCGACGGCAGCTTGATGCGGCCCATGATGACGTCGCGCGCGAACCAGGCCTGCGCGTCGAACATGTTGAAGGTGTAGAACTGGTCCTGCATGCCGATATAGGACAGCTTCGGGTTCTTCTCCCAGACAACGCCCTCGTAGAGGTCCAACGGCCACATGCGGTTGGCGGTCTTGAGCTTGAGATCGTCGGTCAGGAACGGGAAGGAATGGAGATAACCGGTGCACAGGATAATGGCGTCGACATCCTTGGTCGTGCCGTCCTTGAAATGCGCCGTCTTGCCGACGACCTTTTGCAGCAGCGGCACTTCCTTCCAATTCTCGGGCCATTTGAAACCCATCGGTTTGGAACGATAGCTGGAGGTGATCGACTTGGCGCCATATTTGTAGCACTGCGAACCGATGTCCTCGGCCGAATAGGAGCGGCCGATGATCAGGATGTCCTTGCCCTTGAACTCCATCGCGTCCCGGAAATCGTGGCTGTGCAGGATGCGGCCGTTGAAGGTCGAGAAGCCCTCGAAATAGGGCACGTTGGGCACAGAAAAATGCCCCGAGGCGACGACGACATTGTCGAACTCTTCCGAATAGGTCACGTCGTTGGTGCGGTCATGCGCGGTGACGGTGAATTTCTTCGTCTCGTCCGAGAAGGTGACCATGCGCACCGGGCTGTTGAAGCGCACCCATTTGCGCAGGCCCGACTTCTCGACGCGGCCCTTGATGTAGTCCCACAACACCGCACGTGGCGGGTAGGAGCCGATCGGCCGGCCGAAATGCTCCTCGAATGTGTAGTCGGCGAATTCCAGGCATTCCTTCGGCCCGTTCGACCAGAGATAGCGGTACATCGAGCCGTGCACGGGATCGCCATGTTCGTCGAGGCCGGTACGCCAGGTGTAGTTCCACAGGCCACCCCAGTCGGACTGCTTTTCGAAGCAGACGATCTCGGGAATCTCGGCGCCCTTGTCGGCCGCCGACTTGAAAGCCCTGAGTTGGGCCAGACCGGACGGTCCGGCTCCGATGACGGCAACGCGAGTGTTCATTCCGGGCCTCCTTTTTTGATTTCCCCAGCGAAACAAATTTCACTGGCAGTGACAGTAATTGGCCTCTTGGTGCTGTCAACAGACATCTGCTGGAACGGCGTTTGCGCGCAGTGGATTCCTGGCGGGAAACCCGCGGGCGTCGCGATGGTCGCACTGCCGCGCGCAACATAAGATGGCTTGCCGTTGCGGTTGCGCTCCTGTATCGGCACCTGACATGTTCACCTTGAGTGAAATAATCCTGACGATGGGGGCGACATGGCAAAGGCTAATTCGGATTCCAAGGCTCCCGCGAGCGCAAAGGCAAAGCCGTCGCCGAAAGTGTCGGCGGACGGCAGGACCATACGCGCGCCGTTGACACAAAACCCGCACGCTATTCGCGATACCCGCGAAAAAGTGCTGGAGGTCGCGATCGGCCGCGAGGTGCGGGCCTTCCGCAAGAAGCTCGGCATCACCGTGGCGGATCTCGCGGTCGCCACTGATATTTCGCTGGGCATGTTGTCGAAGATCGAGAACGGCATCACCTCTCCGTCGCTGACCACCTTGCAGGCACTGTCGCGGGCGCTCGGCGTTCCCGTCACCGCCTTCTTCCGCCGCTTCGAGGAAGAACGCAGCGCCGTCTTCGTCAAGGCCGGCCAAGGCCTCGACGTCGAGCGCCGCGGCACGCGCGCCGGCCACCAGTACAATCTGCTTGGCCATATCGGTTCGAACACCAGCGGCGTCGTCGTCGAGCCCTATCTGATCACGCTGACCGAGGATTCGGACGTGTTCCCGACCTTCCAGCACGAAGGCATGGAGTTCCTTTACATGCTCGAGGGCGAGGTCGTTTACCGGCACGGCAGCAACCTCTACCCGATGAAACCCGGCGACAGCCTGTTCTTCGACGCCGACGCACCGCATGGACCGGAGCAACTGACGAAACTGCCGATGCGTTATTTGTCGATTATCTGTTACCCGCAGGGCAGTGCGGGGTAGGCGGGCCGCCGCAGCCCCTCACCCGGATTGCCCCTAGGGCAGAGGAGCCCGACGCCAGCGTTGGCGATCTCTTCTCCCCTCGGGGAGGTGGCCGCGAAGCGGCCGGATGAGGGGGCTTTTAATCCGGTCCGAACCCCGGGCTCGTCGGGCTGCCATCGTCCAGCTTCGACAGCCATTCGACCAGTGTCGGGCGAAAGCGCGTGAGGCCTTTGTAGCTGGCGAGTTCCTCGGGTAGGTCGCGGATGACGCGGTGCAGGCGCCGTGCCCATTTCGGCTGCGTCACCAGCTCGTCCATCTTGATCAGGTAGCAGCGGATCGGAAAGACGATGCCATTGGAGCGCGGCAGCCGCCAGAAGCTCTGCAGTTCGACCCGCAGATGCACCTTGTCGCCGACATTCTCCGACGTCACCGTCGTGCGGTCCGGACCCCATTTGTGATAATTCTCCGGGCTGGTGTCCAGCCGCGGATTGATGGTCATCGTCCAGTTCAGGCGCCGTGCCGGCTTGCCCTGCTGGATGTTGGTGAGGAACTTCAGCGCGCGCGTGAAAATACCCTTCTCATGCGCCAGCGGCACAGGCGCGTGCCATTCGAAGAAATTCATGCCGATGTCGAAATCGAGCGACCAGTCGGCCTGGGTGGTGACCATGCCGGCGTCCATCCATAGATTGCCGTCGCGCTGGTCGAGGATGCAGAAATCGCCCTGGCTCTGGCGGGTGATGTATTCCATCGGCCCATAAGGCAAAGTCGAGGTGTCGCCGAAGGTGAAAGTATCATCGATGCCGAGCGGCCGGTTGATCCAGCGCCAGCGGTCGCCGTCGCGCGTCAGCGTGAAATGCTCGGGATAGCCCAGCGCCTGCTGCTCCATCAAAAGCTCCAGCAGGTCCCAGCCGGCGAGCGTCATGTGCGGCAGCGACTGGCAGCGCAGGGGATCCTCGGCCAGCACCAAGGCGCGGTCCTGCATCTCGGCGACATAGTGTTCGTCGACGTCGATCAGGTTTTCGAGCACCGAGCCTTTGGGGCCGACGACATGCGGCTCGATGTTGACCGCGTACATGTAGCTGTCTTCATGGAAGGGGAACGGAAACCGCCTGATGTGCTCGGGGCTGTTCTTGAAAGTGAAGTCGTCGCGGAACGTTTCCTTGCGGAAGGTGATGCCCATTCTCGCCTCCTACCTTTCCAAGACCAGCGACCTGCCCTCGAAGCGCGACACGCACGGCATGATCTTCCTGCCCGAACGGTGCTCTTCCTCGCTCAGCCAATGGTCGTTGTGGATGAATTTGCCGTCACACGAGATGACGTTGGTCTCGCACTGGCCGCAGACGCCGCCACGACAAAGATAGGGCGGATCGACGCCGGCGGCTTCGATGGCTTCCAGCAGGCTCTGCTGCTCGCCGACGCGGATGGTCTTGCCGCTGACGGCAAGCGTCACGTCGAATGGCAGGCCGGGCTGCGGCGCCGCGAAATGCTCGTAGTGGACGGTCTCCGGCGGCCATCCGAGGCTAGCTGCGCGGTCGCGCACCCAGTTGATCATGCCGGCCGGGCCGCAGACATAGAGGTGCGTCCCGAGCGGCTGCGAGGATAGCAACCGGTCGAGTTCGATCCGCTCCTCAAGGTCATCATGGTAGAGCCGAACGCGACGGCCGTAGCGTTCCCGCAGCACGTCGGCATAAGTGCCAAGCGAAGCGGTGCGGCAGGTGTAGTGCAGTTCGAAATTACCGCCCTCCCCCGCCAGTTGCGCGGTCTGGGCCATGAACGGCGTGATGCCGATGCCGCCGGCCAGCATCAGGTGTTTCTTGGCGCGAAGATCGAGCGAAAAAAGATTGACCGGATAGCTGATCACCATCTCCAGGCCCGGCTTGACCGACCTGTGCATGAACAGCGAGCCGCCGCGACCGACGTCGTCGCGGCGCACCGAGATGGTGTATTCGCGCGTGTCTAGCGGCGAGCCCATCAGCGAATAGGGATTGAGCCTTGTGCGCTGGCCATCGCGCATCTCGACCACGACATGGGCGCCGCCGGAAAAGGTCGGCAACAGCTCGCCATCACGCCGGCGAAAATGAAAGCGCGTGACCAGCTCATTGACCGGGACGACATCGCTGACGACGACGTCGAGCTTGGTGGTGCCGGTGCTCATCGAAATATCTCCTCCATCGGAGGAATTTCACTGCGATCTTCGGCATTGATGCAGACGCCCTGGAACGCGGCAAGGCGCCGGGAATAGTGATCGCGCACGAGAAGCAGCAGGCCACAATGCGAGCAGGTCGCCGGCTGCGTCGTCACATTCTCGGTGATGCCCTTGCAGTGCACGCACTGCATGCGCCGTGCCAGCGAGCCGCGATGCTCGGTCTGCATGGAGGTGTGGTCGATGCCGGCTTCGAGCGCCACCTGCATGGCCTGCCCGATCAGCCCTTCGGTGCCGGCGAGATAGAGGCGCAGACCCATATGCGCGTTATCAAGCGTCTGCTTCAGACGCGGCAGCAGACTGGCGAAGGACGGGGCGGTGTGAAATTGCGCCGGCTTCAACCCTTCGAGGGCAGCAATATATTTGCCGTCAGGACCGGGAATGAAGACGATCTCGGCACAATCGAAAAAGCCAGGTGGCGCGGTTCGGGCCATATCGGTAATCGCCAGCGCGCCTTCGGCGTCGGCGATGAACAGATGATGCCTGCCAGGCTGCGGAGACAGGGTTCCGTAAATGGGCCGGCTGATGATGGTCTTGGCTGCCATTCTCTCTTTGTGCCTCGAAAACCTTCGCTGTCGATTATGCCTCAGCCTTTCGCCGTGCGCTTGGTCTTCTTGGGATCGTCGAACGGCAAGGGCTGCGCCGTCGCCTTGATCGATCCGCTCTTGTTGCGGATCTCGAGCGTGGTGTCCTTGACCGCGCAGTCGACGTCGAGCCGGGCAATGCCCATCGATTTCTCGACCAGCGGCGAATACATGGCGCAGGTGACAACGCCGACCTTTTTGCCGTCGCGATAGACCGGAGCGCCCTCGTCCGCCGGCTCCTTGCCGTCGAGCAGGACGCCATAGATCTTGAAGCGCTCCTTGCCCTTCAGGCGATAGTGCTCCTCGGCACCGCGAAAGCCGGTCTTGCCGGGGCTGACGGTAAAGTCGAGGCCGAGCTCCCAAAGCGTATCGCCGGGGCCTTCATTCTCGAACGGATACTTTTGGGAATTGTCGTAGGGGTAGAACAGCAGGTAGCTTTCGACGCGCAGCATGTCGAGCGTGGTGAAGCGGCAGGGAATGATGCCGGCGTTCTTGCCCTCGTCGAGAATCCTGTCCCAGATCGTGCCGGCGTCCTGGCCACGGCAGAAGATCTCGTAGCCGCGTTCGCCGGTATAGCCGGTGCGCGAGATCATGACGGGAAAGCCGAACAGCTGCGTCTGCATGTGATGGAAGTAGTTGAGGTCGCGGATGCCGGGCACGTGCTTGGCCAGATAGTCGACCGCTGTTGGCCCCTGCAGCGACAAATCGTGCAGATTGTCGTCGAAGCGCAGCGACACGTCCCGTCCCATCGCCGCCCGCTGCAGTTCCTCATGGCCGGTACCCGAGCCGTGCACCACCATCCAGGAATTCGGTCCCATGCGGTAGAGGATGCAGTCGTCGGTGAATTTTCCCGCCTCGTTCAGCATGCAGGCATAGGCCGACTTGCCGGGATAGATCTTTTCAACGTCACGCGTGGTGGCGAGGTCGATCAGATGCGAGGCGTGCGGCCCTGTGATGTGCACCTTCTTCAGGCCGGAAACATCCATAAGGCCGGCCTTGGTGCGGATGGCGATATATTCCTCGTCGGCATCCTTGTCGTAGGTCCAGGCGGTGCCCATACCGCTCCAGTCTTCGAGTTTCGAACCCAGCGCACGATGGCGATCCGCCAGGGTCGAAAATCTCCAGGATGCCGTCATCCGCTCGTCCTCCATTCGAAAATGCTGCTGTTCCCTGCTCCCGTGCGCCAGGCCGGGAGCTTGGTCGAATATTGATCGCAAACGCGAGAGGCCCGCAATCCCCTAAAAGCAAATAATTTCATTGTCAGGCAAAATCGGCAGGTCGAAGCAAGCGGTTAACTCAGCGTAAATTCGTCTTGACAATTGCGAAATTCGGCCTGAATTTATGAAAAAAATTTCACTCTCTTGAAAGAGAGCGGCGGGCGGTGGATTCGGAACCGGGCGTCGGCAAAGAAGGGGAAAACCGATGGCAGACCTGCAGCAGCGCATCGAGGCGCTGTACCGCTCCGACTTGCGCGGATCCGCGCTCCTGATCATCTGCCTGTGGGCGACGATCCTCTTCGTCCTCTTCATGACATGGCCATACATTCCGCAGGGCGGCATCAAGGCCGTCGTCGCCATTGCCGCCGCCGCCGTGCTCATCTTCAACACGGCAGCCATCCTGGCGATGGTCAAACACTACAAGGAAGACAAGGAATTCATCTACGGGCTCGACATCAAGAACGCCGACGCATCCCGCAACCGCAAGTCCTGAGGGGAGAAACAATGTCCCGCTATACGCCGCCGGAGCAGAGCAAGGCCGGGCAAGTCTTCGACATCGCCGTTGTCGTGGTCGCCATCTTCGTGGCGCTGTGGCTGCCGCTGAAGCTTGGTCTTGCCGGTGCCGCAAAATCAATCGACGCGCTCGACGCCAAGACCTGGGAAGCACTCGGGCAGAATCCGACCATGGCGTCGATCTGGGAAAAGCTCGGCTATACGCCCGAGACCGCGCACGACGTCATCCAGAACCGGTTCCACTACATCATCGACTGGCCGACGCTGATCATCATGGCGGCCGTCCTGATCGGTTATTTCGTGTTCCTGTTCCGGGCATCCGACCGCGAATATCGCGATGTGATCAACGAGAAGTTCGACGACAGGTAAAGTTTGGCGACGAAGAATTTGGGGACACGATCATGTGGGTGGCACTCTCTTACGCATGCTGGGGCATCTCGATCGTGCTCGCGCTGTGGATGCTCTACGACTGGTTCAAGGTCGATACGAACTACTCCGAGGACGTCTTGACCTCGTCGCGTGAAGGCGAGCTTGAAGCCGCTTCCGAAAAACACCGGATCTGAGTGGGGATTGATCGATGACGGTCGCGCTTGAAAACACCACCACCACCACAATTCACGGCGACCGGGTATCGCTGCTTCGGGTGCTTGGCCCGGCCCATGTCTGGGCGCTCGGCGTCGGCATCGTTCTGGTCGGCGAGTTCACCGGCTGGAATTTCTCGGCCGACAAGGGCGGCGCGCTGGCTGCCCTGATCGTGTGCTGGGTCGTCGGGCTGCTCTACACCTCGGTGGCCATGATCGATTCCGAGGTGACGTCGACAGTGGCCGCCGCCGGCGGCCAGTATGCGCAGGCCAAGCACATTGTCGGGCCGTTGATGGCGTTCAACGTCGCGCTGTTCCTGGTCTTTGCCTATACGATGCTGGAAGTGTCCGATGCCATCCTGCTCGGCGACACCATCGTCGCCAAGGCGGGTGTGGAAGGGCTGACCCACAATTCCTTCATCGCCGCCACCATCGTGGTGCTGGCCTGGCTCAACTATCGCGGCGTACTGATGACGCTCAACGTCAACTTCGTCATCACGGCCATCGCCTATGTCTCGATCGTCGTCCTGTTCTTCTCGGTCAGCCCGTGGACGCAAGGCGCGGTGCTGAAGCTCAACGAACTGGTCACTCCAGGCAACGCGCTGCCCTATGGCTGGATCGGCGTCATCGCCGCCTTCCAGTTCGGCATCTGGTATTATCTCGGCATCGAAGGGACCACCCAGGCCGCCGAGGAAGTGCGCTCGCCGGCACGCTCCCTGCCCTACGGCACCATGGCCGGCATGATCACGCTGCTCATCGCCGCCGCCATGACCTGGTATGTCTGCGCCTCGCTGATGCCTTGGGAGTATCTCGGCATCACCTATTATCCGCTGTGGGACGCCGGCAAACTGACCGGCAGCCCGCTGCTTGAGAACCTCCTGTTCATAGCGACGCTGCTCGCCGCGCTTGCCTCCGCCAATGGTTGCATCAATGACGCGGCGCGCGCCTGGTTCTCGCTCGGCCGCGACCGCTATCTGCCGAGCTGGTTTTCGGCGGTGCATCCGAAATACCGCACGCCCTATCGCTCGATCCTGTTCCTGCTGCCGATCGCGCTGGCCTTCGCCTTTATCGCCGACCTCAACCAGGCGATCACCTTCTCGATCCTGTCGGGCGTGCTGCAATACACCTTCATGAGCATCAACATCATGATGTTCAGGAAGAAGTGGCCGCTGGGCTCGATCCGCCGCGGCTACACGCACCCCTTCCATCCGCTGCCGGCAATCGTCCTGTTCTGCCTGTGCGTGGTGACCTTCTTCGCCATCTTCCTCGGCTTCGGCTCGCAGTTGATCGCCATGGTCGCCTTCTATTTCCTGATTTCGCTGTGGTTCCATTTCTATCGCTACAAATTCGTGCGGCGTGGGGACCAGTTCACCATGCCGTGGCCGAAACCACAGGGCTATTGATGGGAGTAGGCCCGCCCAGCATCTGGACGGGCCTTGCACGATAAAATGTCAGACGTGACATCAGCACTGCTTGCCGGGGCAATTGTCCTGGCTCTCGTCCTTCACTTTGCGTGGCAGGCGCGCCGCAGCCGCGACAGGGCCTCGGCAGCGCTGGCCGCCGATGAGGCGGGCATTCGCGCCGTCGTCGCGGATGCAGACAATGTCTCGGACGGCACCGCCGGCGTCATCACCTGGGAAGGATCATGGAACGGCCAACGCGTGCAGGTGCGCACCATCGTCGACACGCTGGCGACGCGGAAACTGCCGGCGCGCTGGCTCAGCGTTTCGATCACCGAGAAGGTCTCGGTACCTGCCATTTTCGACATGATGATGCGGCCGGGCTCGCCGACGACGTTCTCCAATTTCGACCATCTCCAGCATACGCTGCCGAAGGCGCCCGGTTTTCCGGCCGAGGCGGTGCTGCGGACAGACCGCAGGGGCACACGGTTCCCGCAGAGCATCATCGCCGGCCATATGGAACCGTTTTCAGAAGGCCGCGCCAAGGAGCTGCTGATCACGCCGAACGGAGTGCGCATCGTGTGGCTGCTGGCCGAGGCCGAGCGGGCACGCTACGGTGTCTTCCGGCAAGCCGCGTTCGGTGACACACGGATCGATTCTGCGCTGATCGAGCGGTTGCTCGTATCACTCTCGGATCTGCGCGACGCCATCAACCGAAGCGAACGGCAGGCCGCATGAGCACTTCAGACACTTCGCCGGCGCCAGTGAGCCCTTATCTCGTCCTGGGCGCCGCAATCGTGCTGCCGGCAAGCGGCCATGTCATTCTGGGCATCCCGGTGCGCGGACTGCAGTTTCTTTTCTTCATGGTCGTCCTGGCCTGGGTGACCGCCAGGATTTCACCGCCGGACGCCAGCTTCGTCGGCCGTCACGCCGGCGGCTTCCTGATCTATGCGCTGTCGATCCTCGACGCCTACAAGATCGCCCGCATCCGTACCGCCAAATGGGCTCATAATGCCCGGACGGAAGGAAACGATACGCAGAGCGGCATTGAGCCGCATACGTAACCAGAGGAAAATTTCTTTCATGCCATTGAATTAGAGGATTTCATTCGGTACATCATCTTAGTCACAAACGTCGGGAGGCTGACATGTGCGGAATCGTTGGACTTTTCCTGAAGGACAAGGCGCTGGAGCCGAAGCTCGGCGCGATGCTGTCGGAGATGCTGGTATCGCTCAGCGATCGCGGCCCTGACAGTGCCGGCATCGCCATCTATGGCGCGACATCCGGCAACGAGGCCAAGATCACCATCCAGTCGCCGAAGCCGGAACGCGATTTCCGCGGCCTGGACGCCGAACTCGCGAAGGCCGTCGGAGCGCCGGTGAGCATTGCGGTGAAATCGACCCACGCGGTGGTCAGGACCACGCCGGACAAGGTCGACGCGGCGCGTGAGGCCCTCCAGTCGCTCAGGCCCGACATCCGCATCATGGGCGCCGGCGAAGCGGTGGAAATCTACAAGGAAGTCGGCCTGCCCGAAGCCGTCGTCGATCGCTTCGACGTGCGCAAGATGACCGGCACGCATGGCATCGGTCATACCCGCATGGCGACGGAATCGGCAGTGACGACGATGGGTGCGCATCCTTTCTCGACCGGTGCCGACCAGTGTCTTGTGCACAATGGTTCATTGTCGAACCACAACAATGTTCGCCGCGAATTGATCCGCGAAGGCATGAAATTCGAGACCGAGAACGATACCGAAGTGGCGGCCGCCTACCTTTCCTCGCAAATGGCGCATGGCAAGAACCTCGGCGAGGCACTTGAAGGCACGCTGTCCGACCTCGATGGCTTCTTCACCTTCGTCGTCGGCACCAAGAATGGTTTTGGCGTGGTGCGCGATCCGATCGCCTGCAAGCCCGCCGTGATGGCCGAGACCGACCAGTATGTCGCCTTCGGCTCGGAATATCGCGCCCTGACCAAACTGCCGGGCATAGACAATGCGAGGGTCTGGGAACCGGAGCCCGCAACCGTTTATTTCTGGGAGCATTGAGTTCATGCCGGCAACCTCCAAGGCAACGCGCGACAGCCATGCGCGCGTCTTCGACCTCGACGTCCTGTCGCTGCGCGAACTCAATCAAGCGCTCCACAATCTGGCTCCGGGTTCGAACGAGACGGCGTGGGAAGTGCTCAACCCGAAGGGGAGCCATTCGGTCGCCGTGGGTGTCGATCATCCTGTCAGCATCGATGTGCGCGGCAGCGTCGGCTATTACTGCGGCGGCATGAACTCCGGCAGCGCCATCACCGTGCACGGCTCGGCCGGCCCCGGCGTTGGCGAGAACATGATGTCGGGTTCCATCGTCATCAAAGGCGATGCCAGCCAGTATGCCGGCGCCACCGGCAAGGGCGGGCTGCTGGTCATCGAAGGCAATGCCTCGTCGCGCTGCGGCATCTCGATGAAAGGCATCGACATCGTCGTGCATGGCAATATCGGCCATATGTCGGCCTTCATGGCACAGTCCGGCAACCTCGTTGTTCTGGGCGATGCCGGCGATGCACTGGGCGATTCCATCTACGAGGCGCGGCTCTTCGTGCGCGGCAAGGTCGACAGTCTCGGTGCGGACTGTATCGCCAAGGAGATGCGGCCCGAGCATCTTGAACTGCTGCAGGGTCTGCTCGACCGCGCCGGCGTGACCGGCGTCAAGCCGTCGGAGTTCAAGCGCTACGGCTCGGCGCGCACGCTCTACAATTTCAATATCGACAACGCCGACGCGTATTGAGGCAGCATGACCTATCGCAACCCGCCGACGACGCCGCGCAAATCCGCGACCTTCGACGACTACACGCTCTCCGAAATCCGCCGCGCCGCGGCGACCGGCATCTACGATATCAGAGGTGCCGGCGCCAAGCGCAAGCTGCCGCATTTCGATGACCTTCTGTTCCTCGGCGCCTCGATCTCGCGCTATCCGCTGGAAGGCTACCGCGAGCGCTGCGACACATCCGTGGTGCTCGGTTCGCGCCACGCCAAGAAGCCTATCGAACTGAAGATCCCGATCACCATTGCCGGCATGAGCTTCGGCTCGCTGTCCGGTCCCGCCAAGGAAGCGCTCGGGCGCGGCGCGACGCTGTCGGGCACCTCGACCACGACCGGCGATGGCGGCATGACAGAGGAAGAGCGCGGCCATTCCAAGCAACTGGTCTATCAGTATCTGCCCTCGCGCTACGGCATGAACCTGCGCGACCTGCGCCGCGCCGATGCGATCGAAGTGGTCGTCGGCCAGGGCGCCAAGCCCGGCGGCGGCGGCATGCTGCTCGGCCAGAAGATTTCGGATCGTGTCGCCGAAATGCGCACGCTGCCCAAAGGCATCGACCAGCGCTCGGCCTCGCGCCACCCCGACTGGACAGGCCCGGACGATCTCGAGATCAAGATACTCGAACTGCGTGAAATCACCGACTGGGAAAAACCGATCTACGTCAAGGTCGGCGGCGCCCGGCCCTACTACGATACAGCGCTTGCGGTGAAGGCCGGCGCCGACGTTGTCGTGGTCGACGGCATGCAGGGCGGAACGGCGGCGACGCAGGAAGTGTTTATCGAGAATGTCGGCCAGCCGACGCTCGCCTGCATCAGGCCGGCGGTGCAGGCGCTGCAGGATCTCGGCATGCACCGCAAGGTGCAGCTCATCGTCTCAGGCGGCATCCGCAACGGCGCCGATGTGGCCAAGGCGCTGGCGCTCGGCGTCGACGCCGTGTCGATCGGCACCGCGGCACTCGTTGCGCTCGGTGACAACGATCCCCGCTGGGAGGCGGAGTACAACGAACTCGGCACCACATCGGGCGCCTATGACGACTGGCATGAGGGCAAGGACCCTGCCGGCATCACCACGCAGGACCCCGAACTGATGAAGCGGGTCGACCCCGTGGCCGCCGGGCGCCGGTTGGCGAATTATTTGAAGGTGATGACGCTGGAGGCGCAGACCATCGCCCGCGCCTGCGGCAAGAACAGCCTGCACAATCTCGAACCCGAGGACCTCGTCGCATTGACGATCGAGGCTGCCGCCATGGCCGGCGTGCCGCTGGCCGGCACCAACTGGATACCGGGGAAGAACGGCTTCTGATCAACAAAGGGCCGAAGGCCATATGCTCTAGGGCCGACAATCGATAAGAAATGGGGAACTTCAGTGACAGTTGATCTTGCAGAGTTCGCAAGGGCGAAAAACGTCAAATATTTCATGATTTCCTACACTGACCTGTTCAGTGGCCAGCGTGCCAAGCTGGTACCGGCGCAAGCCATCGCCGACATGCAGAAGGACGGTGCCGGCTTTGCCGGGTTCGCCACCTGGCTCGACCTCACGCCGGCGCATCCCGACATGCTGGCGGTGCCGGATCCAGACTCGGTCATCCAGTTGCCATGGAAACCGGAAGTCGCCTGGGTCGCCGCCAACTGCATCATGGACGACAAGGACGTCGACCAGGCGCCGCGCAACACACTGAAGCGGCTGATCGCCGAGGCAGCCGCCGACGGCATGCACGTCAAGACCGGCGTCGAGGCCGAGTTCTTCCTGATCTCGCCGGACGGCAAGACGATCTCCGATGAATACGACACGGCATCGAAGCCTTGCTACGACCAGCAAGCGGTGATGCGCCGTTACGATGTCATCGCCGAGATCTGCGACCACATGCTGGCGCTCGGCTGGGGCGCTTACCAGAACGACCACGAGGACGCTAACGGCCAATTCGAGATGAACTGGGCGTTCGACGATGCGCTGCCGACCGCCGACAAGCATTCCTTCTTCAAGTTCATGGTCAAGTCGATCGCGGAAAAGCATGGGCTGCGCGCCACTTTCATGCCCAAACCGTTCCAGGGCCTGACCGGCAATGGCTGCCATGCCCACATCTCTGTCTGGGACAAATCGGGCAAGACCAATGTCTTCGCCGACAATTCGATGGAGCTCGGTCTTTCCGCCAAAGGCAAGAACTTCCTTGGCGGCATCATGAAGCACGCTTCGGCGCTCGCCGCGATCACCAACCCGACGGTCAATTCCTACAAGCGCATCAACGCGCCGCGCACCATTTCGGGCGCGACCTGGGCGCCGAACACGGTGACCTGGACCGGCAACAACCGCACCCACATGGTGCGCGTGCCCGGCCCCGGCCGCTTCGAATTGCGCCTGCCCGATGGCGCTGCCAACCCCTATCTCCTGCAGGCGGTCATCATCGCCGCCGGCCTCGACGGCATCCGCTCGAAGGCCGATCCGGGCAAGCGCTACGATATCGACATGTACCAGCATGGCCACACGGTGAAGGGCGCGCCCAAGCTGCCGCTTAACCTGCTCGATGCGTTGCGCGAGTTCGACAAGGACAAATCGCTCAAGGCGGCGCTGGGTGAGGAATTCTCGTCGGCATATCTAAAGCTGAAGCACCAGGAATGGAATTCCTATGCTTCGCACTTCACGCAATGGGAGCGCGACCACACGCTGGACATCTAGAGCATCGGACCGAAAAGTGTGACACGGTTTTCGGCAAAGGCGATGCGTCAAGAAAGTTCCTGTTTGGGGCGAGCGACCTCGGAATGAACGTATGAAATACTCGATCTTCTCGCTCGCCCGCGCCGCTCTTTCCGGCCACAAGAACTGGCAACGCACCTGGCGCGACGCCGCGCCGAAGGACCGCTACGACGTGGTGATCATCGGCGGCGGCGGCCATGGGCTGGCCACCGCCTGGTTCCTGGCCAGCGAATTCGGCATCAAAAATGTCGCGGTGCTGGAAAAGGGCTGGATTGGCTCCGGCAATGCCGGCCGCAACACCACTATCATCCGCTCCAACTACGGCCTGCCCGGCAATACCGGCTTCTACGAATTGTCGATGAAGCTTTGGGAACGGATGGAGCAGGACCTCAACTACAACGCGATGGTCAGCCAGCGCGGCGTCATCAACCTCTACCATTCCGATGCGCAGCGCGACGCCTATGCACGGCGCGGCAACACCATGCGCATCAACGGTATCGACGCCGAACTGCTCGACCTGGCGGCGGTCAAGAAGATGATCCCGTTCCTGAACTTCGACAATGCGCGCTTTCCCGTGCAGGGCGGGCTGCTGCAGCGGCGCGGCGGCACGGCGCGGCACGACGCGGTGGCCTGGGGCTACGCCCACGCTGCCAGCGAACTCGGCGTCGACATCATCCAGAATTGCGAAGTCACGGGCTTTGTCAGGGACGCCAACGGCAAGGTGACTGGTGTCGAGACCTCGCGCGGCAGGATCGGCGCCGGCAAGGTCGGCATGGCGGTGGCCGGGTCCTCATCGCGCGTCGCGGCGATGGCTGGCCTGCGGCTGCCGATCGAAAGCCATGTGCTGCAGGCCTTCGTCTCGGAGGCGATCAAGCCGCTCATTCCCGGCGTCATGACGTTTGGCGCCGGCCATTTCTATGTCAGCCAGTCCGACAAGGGCGGGCTGGTCTTCGGCGGCGACATCGACGGCTACAATTCCTATGCCCAGCGCGGCAACATGCCTGTCATGGAAGATGTCTGCGAGGGCGGCATGGCGCTGATGCCGATGATAGGCCGCGTCCGGCTGCTGCGCCAATGGGGCGGCATCATGGATATGTCGATGGATGGCTCGCCGATCATCGACAAGACACCGGTCGACGGGCTCTACCTCAATGCCGGCTGGTGTTATGGCGGCTTCAAGGCGACACCCGGCTCAGGCTTCGTCTTCGCCCATCTGCTTGCTCGCGATGAATCGCACGCCGAGGCCGCCCGCTTCCGGCTCGACCGGTTCCGGTCTGGTGCTGTCATCGACGAAAAGGGCCAGGGCGCCCAACCGAACCTGCACTGAGGACAGTCGAAAAACATGCGTATTGTCTGTCCCTTCTGTGGTGAACGCGAGCTCGGCGAGTTCACCTATCTCGGCGACGCCAAGCCGGTGCGGCCGGCGCCTGGAGCGTCGGAAGATGAGGTCTACGATTACGTCTATCTGCGCGACAACATCGCCGGCGTGATGGATGAGAACTGGTATCATGGCGGCGGCTGCCGGGCCTGGCTGAAGGTCACCCGCAACACGCTGACGCACGAGATTTCGGCGGTTGAACCGGCAGCGGGTGCCGGGGCGAGGCAGGTTGCGAAATGAATATTTCCTGCCAACTCGGCGCCGCCTCTCACCTGCCTGCCGGCATCCTCTCCCCGTATAGGGACGGGGACAGGGGTGCTGCCGTCCCCGGTTTCGCCGATCGCCAGCGCTGCAAGAAGGAAGCCAACTTAGCGGCCAGCCCCCTTCTCCCCGTCACTATACGGGGAGAAGTGCCCGGCAGGGCGATGAGGGGCAGTGCTGCCCTCCGCCATGACATCGAATCGACGAGAGGCTGGACATCGTGACCTCTCAACCCCATCGTCTCACATCCGGCGGTCTCGTCGACCGTTCGGCGCCGCTGAATTTCAGGTTCGACGGCAAGAGCTTCTCCGGTTTCAAAGGCGACACGCTTGCCTCGGCACTGGTTGCCAACGGCGTCAAGCTGGTTGGCCGCTCGTTCAAGTACCATCGCCCGCGCGGCATCCTGACCGCGGGATCGGAAGAACCTAACGCGCTGGTGGAGCTGCGCAGCGGTGCACGGCGCGAGCCGAACACCAAGGCGACGACAGCGGAGCTCTATGAAGGGCTCGACGCCGCCAGCCAGAACCGCTGGCCGTCGCTCGCCTTCGACGTGATGTCGGTCAACCAGCTGTTCGCGCCGATCTTCGTCGCCGGCTTCTACTACAAGACCTTCATGTGGCCGGCGAAGTTCTGGGAAGCGATCTATGAGCCGGCGATCCGCCGCGCCGCGGGTCTCGGCCGTGCAGCCGGCATTGCCGACCCGGATCATTACGACAAGGCCTGGGCGCATTGCGACGTGCTGATCGCCGGGTCCGGCCCGACGGGCCTCGCAGCCGCCCTCGCAGCAGGCCGCAGCGGCGCCCGCGTCATCCTGTGCGAAGAGGACTTTGTTCCCGGCGGGCGCCTGCTTGCCGATGGCGGCATGATCGACGGCATGCCTGCCGACGAATGGATCGCGCGCACGCTCAGTGAGCTTGCCGCCATGCCTGATGTCCACATCATGACGCGCACGACGCTGTTCGGCGTCTATGATGGCGGCACCTATGGCGCGATCGAGCGCGTCAGCGACCATCTGCCCTCGCCGCCGGAGCACCAGGTGCGCCAGCGGCTATGGCGCATCGTGGCCAAGCGCTGCGTCGTCGCGGCAGGCGCGCTCGAACGGCCAATCGTCTTTGCCGGCAACGACACGCCGGGCGTGATGATGGCGTCCGCCATGCGCAGCTATATCGCACGTTATGCCGCGGCACCGGCGAGACGCATCGCGCTGTTCACCAACAACGAGGACGGCTGGCGCACCGTCGAGGCAGCGCTCGGGGCGGGACTGCAGGTCGCCGCCGTGATCGACGCGCGCGCCGAAATCTCTTCCGAGCACCGCTCGCTTGCCAGCAAGGGCGGCTTTGCGGTTCTGCATGGCTCCGTCAGCGGCATCGATGGCGGCAAGAATGGCGTGCGCAAGATTTCCGTCTCACTCACCGGCGGCGCGCGTGCCGAAGTGGAAGCCGACGGGCTTGCCGTTTCCGGCGGCTGGAACCCGGCGGTCGGGCTCACCTCCTATCATCGCGGCCGGCCGAAATGGCGCGACGATATCGCCGCCTTCGTGCCCGACGGCGCGCCTCCGGGAATGGTCGCGGCTGGTGCCGCCAACGGCGCCTTCGGGCTTGGCGCCTGCTTGCGCGAAGGATTTGCGGCGGGCGCGGCTGCGGCACGTGATGCCGGACACGGCAATGGCTCAGGCTCCACGCCGGTGGCCGACGACGAAGCCTTTTCACTGGCGCCGCTTTGGCACGTTGCCGGCAAAGGCAAGGCTTTCGTCGACCAGCAGCATGATGTCACCGCATCGGATATCGAGCTGGCGCAGCGCGAAGGGTTCGAATCGGTCGAGCACCTGAAGCGCTACACCACGCTCGGCATGGCGACCGACCAGGGCAAGACCTCGAACGTCGCCGGCCTCGCCATCATGGCGGCGATCACGGGCAAATCCATTCCCGAGACCGGCACGACAATCTACCGGCCTCCCTATGTGCCGGTCGCCATCGGCGCCTTCGCCGGCCATCATCGCGACGAGAATTTTCACGCGACGCGGCTGACGCCGTCGCATCATTGGGCCGCCGAACAGGGCGCGATCTTCGTCGACACCGGCCTGTGGAAGCGCGCGCAATGGTATCCGCGCGCCGGCGAGAAGGATTGGCTGGAATCGGTGACCCGCGAGGTCAAGGCGGTGCGCTCAGGCGTCGGCTTCTGCGATGTCTCGACGCTGGGCAAGATCGACGTGCATGGCGCGGACGCCGGCACCTTCCTCGACCGCGTCTACATCAACACCTTCTCCACTCTTGCGGTGGGAAAAGCGCGCTACGGGCTGATGCTGCGCGAGGACGGCATCGTCTATGATGACGGCACCACGTCGCGGCTGGCCGAGGACCACTATTTCCTCACCACCACCACGGCCAAGGCCGGGCTGGTGATGCAGCATCTCGAATTCTGCCGGCAGGTGCTGTTTCCGGAACTCGATGTGCAGTTAACCTCGGTCTCCGACCAGTGGGCGCAATTTTCCATTGCCGGACCCAAAACCCGCGACCTGTTGAAAGAGATCGTCGATCCCTCGGAAGACCTTTCCAACGAAGGGTTCCCCTTCATGGGCGCGCGCGAAGTCGCGTTGCGCGGCGGCGTCAAGGCGCGACTGTTTCGCATCTCGTTCTCGGGCGAAATGGCGTTCGAGATTTCGGTGCCGGCGCGCTACGGCGAGGCGATGGCGCGCAATCTGATGATTGCGGGCAAGCCGTTCGGCGTGACGCCTTACGGCACCGAGGCACTCGGCGTCATGCGCATCGAAAAGGGTCACGTCGCGGGTCCGGAACTCAGCGGCACGACCACCGCGGCCGATCTCGGCCTCGGCAAGATGATGTCGACCAAGAAGGATTTCATCGGCCGCGTCATGGCCGGACGCGAGGCGCTGATCGCAGCGGATCGGCAGGTCGTCGTCGGCATCAAGCCGACCGACAAGGCCCGGCGCCTGCGTTCCGGCGCGCACATAATTCCGAAGGGGCAGACACCCGGGCCCGACAACGACCAGGGCTACGTCACCTCGGTCTGCTTTTCGCCGACATCAGACCAATGGATCGGGCTTGCACTTGTCGAGCGCGGCCGCGAGCGGTTCGGCGAGATCGTGCATGCGCACGATCCGCTACGCGGCGAGGATTACGATTTGGAACTGTGCAACCCTGTCTTCTATGACCCGGATGGAGGGCGCCAGCGTGGCTGAGTTTTCCTGGGAGACCCGCAGCCCTCTCCACCGCGCACTCGTCGCCGGTCCACACGGCGCGCGAGGCGACGCCGGCGTGACCCTGAGCGAGATCCGCAATTTCGACCTTGTCCAGGTGATGGCCCGGCGCGGCAAGACGGCCGAGATGGCGAGTGCCGCGAACGCGCATTTCGGCGTGACGGCGCCGGAAACACCGAAGACGGCCGCAGCAGCCGAAGCCACGCTCATCTGGTCGGGACCGGATCAGTTCTTCGTGCTGTCGAAAGGCAGACACACGGTGGAGTCGCTGGCCCCGGTTTTCGCGACCTCGGCTTCGCTCTCGGACCAGTCACATGCGCGGGTGTTGATCAGCATTTCCGGCAACAAGGCGCGCGCCCTGCTCGCCAAACTGTCGTCGATCGATCTGTATTCGGCGGCGTTCCCGGTCGGAGCCGCGGCAACCACCTCGATGGATCACACCAGCGTCACGCTGTGGCGTGGCAATGATGCGCCGGACGGACAGGCTGTTTTCACCGTTCTGGTGTTTTCGACCTTCGCCGAAAGCCTGTGGCACACTATGCTGGACTCGGCTGCCGAGTATGGTGTCGAGATCGGGCATTCGGAGGACTTGGCGTAGCACTGCGCTTCTTCCCCGCCTTGCCAAACTCCGCTCCGCTGCTATTCTTGCTGCTAAAATAATTTCACGCACAGGCAAACTTGTTTCTCGAACCGCAAGGCTGAGATGAGCCAGTCGCCCTACCCCACCGTGACAGCCGGACCGCCCAGGCCAAGCCTGATCCTGCGGCCTGGCCAGATCGCGCTGCCGGCCGGCATGGAGCGCTATACCGTACAGGGGAATGGCGCGGTGCTGATCGAGGTCGAGGCCGGCGATACGATCACGGTTCGCAACGTCGAGGGAGGCCAGGCCTGCGAGCTGCTGGCTTGGGACAGGTCAGGCGCCAGCGATCCCGGCATTCTCAGTGAAAAATCCAACAGCAATGCCGCCGGCATCAAGGCGCTGCTCACCGAGGGCGACGACAGTCTTTCGGCGGTGCGCCGCGGCCTCGAACGCCGCCAGGTTCAGCTTGGGCAGGCCGAGGCGGTGCGCGTGTTTGGCGGCATGACACCAGCCGGTACCGAGCAGGCATTCACAGTCGCGCGCGACGGCGCGATGCTGATCGCCGCACCCGGCGGTCCGATGCTGGTCGACGGGCACGACACAGTGACGCCGCTCAGCGTCGTCGTGCGGCGCAACACGATCCGCCTGAAAACGAAATCCCGGCTTGCCGATCCATTGGCCGATCCGGTGCTCGATTTGCGCGTTCATTCGGCGACGGCGGAATCGTATTTCGTCAAGGCGGGCGACTATCTGCAGATCATCGATGTCGACGGGCGCCAGTGCACCGACTTCCAGTGTTTCTCGGCCCGCAAGCTGGACAAGGGGCTCGACCATCCGCTCGACGTCACGACGACGCGCACGCTGATGGGCGCGAGCTATCCGATGCCCGGCCTGCATTCGAAATATTACGACCAGGACATGGAACCGCTGGTTGAGGTGGTGCAGGACACGTGCGGCCGGCACGATGCCTTCGCGCTCGCCTGCGCGGCGAAATATTATGACGACATCGGCTATCCCGGCCACACCAACTGCTCGGAGAACTTTAATCGCGCGCTGGACGGCAAGGGCGTCAATCCCCGCGCCGGCTGGATGGCGATCAACTTCTTCTTCAACACGGCGATCGACGCCCATGGCGTCATGGTGTCGGACGAGCCATGGTCGCGGGCCGGCGACTATGTTCTGCTCAGAGCGCTGACCGACATCGTCTGCGTCTCCTCGGCCTGCCCCGACGACACGACGCCGGCCAATGGCTGGGACCTGACCGACATCCACGTGCGGACCTATTCCGGCCAGCACAAATTCTCGCGAGCGATCGCCAGACGCATGACGCCTGATTCGGAACCGAAAATGACCCGCGAGACAGCTTTCCATTCGAGCTTTGCCAAACACACACGCGACTTCGTCGAGTACAGGGGCTATTGGCTGGCCAATTCGTTCGCCAGGGAAGGCGCCATCGCCGAATATTGGGCCTGCCGGCAGGATGCCGTGATCATGGACCTGTCGCCGCTGCGCAAGTTCGAAGTGACCGGCCCGGATGCCGAAGCGCTGCTGCAATATACGCTGACGCGTGACGTCAAGAAGCTCGGCGTCGGCCAGGTCGTCTACTCCGCCATGTGTTACGAACATGGCGGCATGATCGACGACGGCACGCTTCTGCGGCTCGGCAAGGACAATTTCCGCTGGGTTGGCGGCGACGATCTGTCCGGCGAATGGCTGCGCGAGACGGCGACAAAACTCGGCCTCAACGTGCTGGTGCGCTCGTCCACCGACCAGATGCACAACATCGCCGTGCAAGGGCCAAAGAGCCGCGCCATCCTGAAGGAGGTGATGTGGACCTCGCCGCTGCAGCCATCGATCGAGGAACTCGAATGGTTCCGCTTCGCCGTCGCCAGGATCGGCGGCGGCAACGGCATCCCCGTCCTCGTTTCACGCACCGGCTATACCGGCGAACTCGGCTACGAGATTTGGTGCCATCCGCGCGACGCGCAAAAAGTCTTCGACGCGATCTGGGAGGCCGGCCAGCCGCATGGGCTGAAGCCGATGGGCCTGCAGGCGCTCGACATGGTGCGCATCGAGGCCGGACTGATCTTCGCCGGTTACGAATTTTCCGACCAGACCGATCCGTTCGAGGCTGGTATCGGCTTCACCGTGCCGCTGAAGAGCAAGACCGACGATTTCATCGGCCGCGAGGCGCTGATCCGGCGCAAGGATCATCCGCAGACAAAGCTGGTCGGCCTCGACATCGACAGCAATGTCGCCCTCGGCCACGGCGACTGCGTCCATGTCGGGCGCGCCCAGATCGGCGTCGTCACGTCGGGCATGCGCTCGCCGGTGCTGAGCAAGAACATCGCGCTGGCGCGGCTCGACGTCGCTCATGCCGCTGTCGGCACGGAGGTCGAGATCGGCAAGCTCGACGGCCACGCCAAGCGGCTGCCGGCTCGGGTCGTGGCCTTTGCCCACTACGATCCGCAAAAGACCAAACCACGTTCCTGACCTGCCCTTTTGGGACTCGCAAAGCGCCCGCCGGCCGCACCGCCGGACGCTTTGATGTCCGCGCGCGCAAGCGTGATGTGCATGGTTTCACAAATCGCTTGACGTGACGCCGCGCCGGATCAATCTTCACTCCTAAGAAAAAAATACGACTGAGTGGAAACACTGCGGCCGGAACGATCATTTGCCGGGGAGTAAGTTTCGCGTAGCCGAGACACCACTGGCGGGGAACATCGAAAAAGGGGAACTCATCCACATGAGCACAATAAGTACGGTCCTGGACCAGCCTGCCGAAAGCAAGCTGCTCAGGCATATCGACTGGCGCGGCGCCTTCTGGGTGGCGAGTGGCGTTCCGGCGCTGGTCCTGTTCTCGATCGGCGGCATTGCCGGCACGACGGGAAAGCTGGCGTTCCTGATCTGGACGGTGTCCATGATCATGGGCTTCCTGCAATCCTTCACCTATGCCGAGATCGCCGGCCTGTTCCCGAACAAGTCCGGCGGTGCCTCGATCTACGGCGCCACCGCCTGGCTGCGCTACTCCAAGTTCATCGCGCCGTTGTCGGTGTGGTGCAACTGGTTCGCCTGGTCGCCGGTGCTGTCGCTCGGCTGCTCGATCGCCGCCGCCTATATCCTCAATGCGCTGGCGCCGGTGCCGCTGTTCACCGAGGCCTCGCCCGATGTCGTCGCCTACATCGCCGCGCACGCCGGAACGGCACCTGCCGACGCCATCACCGCGGTGACCGCCGCCGCGACGCCGGCGATCCGCAACTGGACTCTGTGGAGCCACACGCTAGGCCCGGTGTCCTTCACGCTCAATGCCACCTTCTTCATCGGCGCCGTGCTGATGCTGATCATCTTCTCGATCCAGCATCGCGGCATCCTGGGCACTGCCAGCGTGCAGAAATATATCGGACTGCTGGTCATTATCCCGATGCTGATCGTCGGCGTGGTGCCGATCTTCACCGGCCAGATCGACTGGTCGAACTTTTCGCCGCTGGTGCCGCTCGCCGCCGCCTATGCACCTGAGCCCGGCTCCTGGAACATCGCCGGCTGGACATTGGCGCTCGGCGGCATGTTCATCGCCGCATGGTCGACCTACGGGTTCGAAACCGCCGTCTGCTACACGTCGGAGTTCAAGAACCCAGGTACCGATACGTTCAAGGCCATCTTCTATTCCGGCCTGCTCTGCATGCTTTTGTTCATCCTGGTGCCCTTCACCTTCCAGGGCGTGCTGGGCTTGAACGGCATGCTGGCAACACCGATCGTCGACGGCTCCGGCGTGGCCGATGCGCTGGCCGGCATGGTCGGCGGCGGCAGGCTTATCCACAGCCTGCTGGTGATGCTGATGATCCTGGCGCTGGTGCTGTGCATCATGACGGCGATGGCCGGCTCGTCGCGCACGCTCTACCAGGGCTCGGTCGACGGCTGGCTGCCCCGTTATCTCAGCCACGTCAACGAGCACGGCGCGCCGACGCGGGCCATGTGGACCGATCTCTGCTTCAATCTGGTCGTGCTGGCGATCGCCTCGGCCGACGCGACGAGCTTCTTCTTCATCCTCGCCGTGTCGAACTGCGGCTACATCATCTTCAATTTCCTCAACCTCAATGCCGGCTGGATCCACCGCATCGACAACGGCCATATCGCACGGCCGTGGAAAGCACCGAGCTGGCTCTTGGGGATCGGGGCGATCTTCGCCTACGTCAACGCGATCTTCATGGGCGCAGGCGCCAAGGTGTGGAACCCGATGGCGCTGTGGGCCGGACTGATCACGGCGGCGCTGATCATCCCGGTGTTCTGCTTCCGCCACTACATCCAGGACAAGGGCAAATTCCCCGACCACATGCTGGCCGATCTCGGCATGGCGGGAGCCGACCTTTCGGTCAAGAAGGCGGGCATGCTGCCCTATCTGACACTGGTCGCCGGCGTGGCGGTCATGCTCATCGCGAATTGGGTGTTCGTCATCTGATGGTCTGACTGCGGCCTAAATCATTGCATCAAGGAAAACCGGCCGGTCGCAAATCGACCGGCCGGTTTTTTATTCCGCCGCCAACGGCAGTTGCGGCCGTTCGATGCCTTCGATCTCCCCTGGCTCCGGCGCCTGCTGGTCGGTCTTCGCCTTCTTCGGCTCGCGGCCGAAGAAGAGCGCATAGCCCGCCGGCAGCACCAGGATGGTGAGCACGGTGGCGACCAGAATGCCGCCCATCATGGCATAGGCGAGCGGTCCCCAGAACACGCCGCGCGAGATCGGGATCAGTGCCAGCACCGCCGTCATCGCCGTCAGCACGATCGGCCTGAAGCGGCGCACGGCCGAGCCGACGATCGCTTCGGAACGGTCCATGCCCTTGGCAATGTCCTGGTCGATCTGGTCGACCAGGATGATCGAGTTGCGCATGATGATGCCGAGCAGGGCGATGACACCGAGGATGGCGACGAAGCCGAACGGTGCACCGCTGATCAGCAGAGCCGCGGCCGCGCCGATGATGCCGAGCGGGCCGGTGGCCAGCACCAGCATCGCCTTGCCGAAGTTCTGCAGCTGGATCATCAGGAGCACGACGATGATGGCCAGCATGATCGGCGCCTTGGCGGCGATCGAAGCCTGGCTTTCGGCTGAATCCTCCGCACCGCCCTGGATCTCGATCTTGTAACCGGGCGCCAGGCCGTCACGCAGGCCCTGCATGTCCTTGTACATCTTGGTGACGACGTCGTTGGACTGCACGCCGTCTGGCAATGTGGCGCGCACGCTGATCGTCGGCAGGCGGTCGCGCCGCCATTCGATGCCTTGCTCCAGCACAGGCACCACCTTGGCCACCTGCGACAGCGGCACGAAGCCGCCGAAATCGGTCGGGATATAGACCGAGTCGACCGACGACAGCAGGCTGCGGCTGGCATCCGGCTCGCGGGCGACGATCGACACCGTCTCCTCGCCGTCGCGGAAATCGTCAAGCGGCGCGCCGGACATCGTCGCCTGCAGCATCTGGCGGATGCGCTGCGAGGTGACGCCGAGCGCACGGGCACGATCCTGATCGATGACCAGCTTCATCGCCGGAACGGGCTCCAGCCAGTCGTCATGGACGGCGCCGAGCAGGGGATCCTGCCGGAACTTCGCCTTCACCTGGTCGGCGATGCGGCGCACCTCCTGGCGGTCCGGACCCATGACGCGCATCTGCACGGGCCACCCGGTCGGCGGTCCGAGGAACAGGCGGTCGACCTTGGCACGGATCGACGGGAAGTCTTCGGCCAGAACCGTGCGCAGCTTGACGATCAGCCGCTCGCGCGCCGGCTCGTCATTGGCCATGACCAGCATCTGGGCGAAGTTCGGGTTGCGCAATTGCTGGTCGAGCGGCAGGAAGAAGCGCGGGGCGCCCTCGCCGATATAAGTGGCGATGAAACGCTTGTCCTTGTCGTCCATCATCTTGGCTTCCAGGGCCTTGGACTGCGCCTCGACCTCCTTGATGCTGGTGCCTTCCGGCAGCCAGAGGTCGACAAGAATTTCGGGCCGCGACGATTGCGGGAAGAAATTCTGCGGGATGAACTGGAACGCCCAAAGGCTGGTGCCGAAAGTCGCCAGCGTCATCACCAAAACGATGATGCGATGGCGCACGGCCCAGCTGACCGTGGCACGCAGCCGACGATAGAAGCCTGTGTCGAAGGCGTCGTGATGGCTGCCGGCATGCTTGCGCTGCTTAAGGATCATATAGCCGAGCCAGGGCGTGAAATAGACCGCCACGAACCACGACACGATCAGCGCGATGCCGACGACATAGAACAAGGTGCGCACATATTCGCCAGCCGTCGAAGCAGCGAACCCGACCGGTATGAAGCCGGCGGTGGTGATCAGTGTGCCGGTCAACATCGGGAAGGCGGTCGAGGAATAGGCGAAGCTCGCCGCCTCGATCTTGACCAGCCCCTCCTCGAGCTTGCGCTCCATCATCTCGACGACGATCATGGCATCATCGACAAGCAGGCCGAGCGCGATGATCAGCGCGCCCAGCGAAATGCGCTGCAGGTCGATGCCGATCTCGTACATGATGGCGAAGGTGGCGGCGAGCACCAGCGGTATGGCGATGGCGATGACCAGCCCCGAGCGCCAGCCGATCGACAGGAACGAGACGACGAGCACGATCAGTAGCGCTTCGCCAAGCGCATGCATGAATTCGCTGACGGCATCCGTGACGACGCCCGGCTGGTCGGAAATCTGGTCGACCGAAACGCCATAGGGCAACGCCTTCTCGAAGCGCTTGTAGGTCGCCTCGACATCCTTGCCGACATCGGTGACTTTAAAACCCTTGGCCATGACCACGCCAAGCTGCACGCTGTCGTGGCCATTGAAGCGGTATTTGCGCTGGAAGGGGTCCTCCAGGCCCGAAGTGACGGTGGCGATGTCGCCCAGCCGGGTGATCTGGCCGCCGGCGCGCAGGCGCAGTTCGCGGATGTCGGCCGCCTTGGCGACGTCGCCTTCGACCGAGATGCGCACCGAATTGACGCCGGTGTCGACGGAACCCGAGGGGTCGACGTTGTTCTGGCCCTTGATCGCGTTCTGCAGGTCGGTCAGCGTCAGGCCGCGTTCGGCCAGCGCCTTGGACGAGACATCGATATAGAGCTTTTCCGGCTGGTCGCCGATGATGACGGCCTTTTCGACGCCGGGCGTCGTCAAAAGCATATCGCGCGCCTGGATGGCGAACTTCTTCAATTCGGGAAAGGAGAAGCCGTCGCCGCTGATCGAATGCAGGGTGATAAACGTGTCGCCGAACTCGTCGTTGAAATACGGGCCGAGCAGGCCTTGCGGCAGGTCGCCCTGGATATCGCCGACTTTCTTGCGCACCTGATAGAAAGCATCCGTCACTTCGGCGGCGTTGGTGTCGCCCTTGATCTGGACGGTGATGATGGCGCTGCCGGCGCGGGTGAAGGAACGCACGAAATCGAGATGCGGCGTCTCCTGCAATTTGCGCTCGATCTTGTTGACGACCTGGTCCTCCATCTCCTGGATCGAGGAGCCCGGCCAGATCGCCTGCACGACCATGACGCGGAAGGTGAAGTCGGGATCCTCCTTCTGGCCCATGCGCATCAAGCCGAGCGCGCCGGCTATGATGATCAGCCCGAACAGGAAGCGCGCAATGGAGGGATGGCCGATGGCCCAACGCGACAGGTTGAAGGGACGCTTTTCTTCAGTGGGGGTCGTCATCGGAAGTGGTCCACTTTGCTTGGTTGCCGACGCTTGGTGCTTCGAAAAAGGGGCTTCGAGGAAGCGCGCGCGGAACGAAATCATCTGCGTTCGATACTGGCTTCCGGGCGGCGTTGCTCTTCGAGCGGAGAGACACTCATCGCGGTGGGACGCGAGGGTCGATGCGGGGGTACATCGGCCTTGACGTCTCGACCTTCGGGCACGCCGCCCGGAAACCTGCGGCCGCGGGAACGCGCGGCCGACCTGTCTGTCGTCAGCGCAACTGGCTGGCTTCGTCGCCCTCGGCCGAGGCGGACTGCTGTGCGGTGCCGCCGGGGAGTTTCACCTTCAGGTTCTCGGTCATGAACTGCGTACCGGCGGCGACCACGACGTCGCCCGGTTTCAATCCCTCCGCGACACGCACGCCGTTTGGGGCGAACTCGGCGACCTTGACGGGACGGGCATGCACGGTGTCGGCGCCACGATCGACCGTCCAGACGATTGACTGGCTGTCTTTCTCGGCGAGTGCACTGAGCGGGATGGACACGAGCTGCTTTTCGTTGGCCGCCGACGCCTCGATATTGGCGGTCATGCCGAGCAGCACGCGCGGGTCGTTGGGCAGGCTGACGCGGACGGCAAAGGTGCGCGACTGCGGATCGGCGCTGCCGGCGACCTCACGGACCTTGCCGTCGAGCTTCAGCCCATCGTCCGACCAAAAGCCCGCCTTGACGTCCTTGCCCGGCTTGAACTCGGCGATCTCCATTTCCGGAACCGCGATCAGCACTTCCTTTTCACCGTCGACCGCGACGGTGACCACGGGCGTGCCCGAGCCGACCACCTGGCCGACATCGGCGTTTACCGCCGTGACGATGCCATCCCTGTCGGCCTTGAGGTCGGTATAGCCGACCTGGTTCCTGGCCTGGGCAAGCGTAGAGCGGGCGGAGTCGCGCGTGGCGATTGCCTGGTCATAGGTCAGTGTCGCCTGTTCGAGCTGCGATTTCGGCGCGAAGTTCTTGGCGAAAAGCTGTTCGGCGCGCTTACGGGCGAGTTCGACCGTCTCGACCTGCCGTTCAGAGGCATCGAGTGCCGCCTGCGCGCTCTTGACCGACAGGTCATAGTCGGAGGGATCGATGCGAGCGAGCACGTCGCCAGGCGCCACGTGCTGGCCGATGTCGACGAGACGCTCGGTGATCTTGCCATTGACCCGGAAACTAAGCGTGCTCTCGGTGCGGGCGCGCACCGATCCGGAATAGGACAGCGTACGGGTGTCATGCGCCTGGGCGATCTCGACGACCTTCACCGGACGGATGATGTCCTTCACCTCGGCTTTTTCCTGCGAGCAGCCGGCAAGCCCCAGCGACGCGACGATCAGGCCGGCAGTTGGCAGCTTGCGAAGGATGGAACTGGGCAAAAACATTTCGGTACTCCCGACTGGAGACGGACTGTCGACACCGGCACCGGCTGGCGACGGCTATTTCAAGGCTCTGATGGCGTAATCGATGAGGTCGTCGGGCATTGCCCGATTGGTCTTGGCGAGGCACTGCGCCACCATCTGCGGATGGCACAGGATGACGGTGGCGGCACCGAAGCAGCGCGATGCGGTCACCGGGTCCTGCTTCCTAAACTCGCCGGCCTCGATGCCCTCGCCGATCACCTCGGCGAAAAGATCGTGAATGCTGTCGACATGCTTGTCGATGACGCCCCAGTCCCGCTCGAGCGCGACGATGACCATCTCGTGGACCTTCTGGTCGTCGAGCATGACCTCCATCGTCAGCTTGTATTGTGCATGCACATAACGACGCAGCCGCTCCTCGGCGCTGATCGGCAGGTGCATGATCTCGTAAGCCATCTTGTAGCTGGCGCCGAGCATCCGGCCACATACGGCTTGGTGGATTTCAACCTTGGACGCAAAGAAACGATAGATGTTGGCCGGTGACATGCCGAGTTCGCGGGCGATGTCGGCGACATTGGTCTTGCCGTAGCCATAGTGCCGGAACAGGCGCTCGGCGCAATCGAGTATGCGCGTTACATTTTCCTGTCGGGCGACGTCGGCGACGATGTTGGCGGCTTCGGACATAGCTCTCTGTCAAATAACGAGTGACGAATTTCGATTTTCATCACTCGTAAATCTAAATGAGCGAGGTGTCAACGCGGATTCGGTGTACGCGTACGATAGGTGACAATTGGTGACATCCAGTAGACGTCACAAGGCGCCCTCAGGATGCGGACCATTGAAAATATTCTCTCGAAAATCCCGGAGGCTTCAGGCGACCTTGGCCATTTCCCGCAGCCGGAACTTCTGGATCTTGCCGGTCGAGGTCTTCGGTATCTCGGCAAAGATCACCGCTTTCGGCACTTTGAAGCGGGCGAGCAGCGTCCGGCAGTGCTCGATGATCTCGGCCTCGCTCGCCTCCTTGCCCGGCTTCAGTTCCACATAGGCGACAGGCACCTCGCCCCATTTGTCGTCATGGCGCGCCACGACGCCGCAGGAGGCGACGGCGGGATGCTTGTAGACCGCTTCCTCGACCTCGATCGAGGAAATGTTCTCGCCACCGGAGATGATGATGTCCTTGGAGCGGTCCTTGAGCTGGATATAGCCATCCGGGTGCATGACGCCGAGATCGCCCGAGTGGAACCAGCCGCCGGCGAAAGCCTCGTCAGTCGCCCTGCGGTTCTTCAGGTAACCCTTCATGACGATGTTGCCACGAAACATCACCTCGCCGATGGTCTCGCCGTCGGCGGGCGTCTCGGCCATGGTCTCGGGATCCATTACCGTAAGGCCTTCGAGCGCGGCATAGCGCACGCCCTGCCGTGCCTTCTTGCCCGCCCTCGCCCCTTTGTCGAGTGCGTCCCAGCCATTATGCCATTCGTTGACGACAGCGGGACCATAGGTCTCTGTCAGGCCGTAGAGATGGGTGACGGCAAAGCCGGCATCGGCCATGCCCGACAGCACGGCTTCGGGCGGCGGGGCGGCCGCCGTGTTGAAGGTGACAGTTTGCGCAAACGCGCGCTTGTCCTCGTCCTTGGCGTTGATCAGCACCGACATGACCACCGGCGCCCCGCACAGATGGGTGACGCCATGATCGGCGATAGCGTCATAAATGGGCTTCGGCCGCACCCAGCGCAGGCAGACATGCGTGCCGGCCTGGACGGCGAGCGTCCAGGGAAAACACCAGCCATTGCAGTGGAACATCGGCAAGGTCCAGAGATAGACCGCGTGCTTGGCCATGCCGGCATGGATGGTGTTGGTGTAGGCCATCAGCGCAGCACCTCGGTGATGGTAGACGACGCCCTTGGGATTGCCTGTCGTGCCCGAAGTATAATTGAGCGAGATGGCGTCCCATTCGTCGTCCGGCATCGACCAGGCGAACGCCTCGTCGCCATTGGCGACAAAGGCCTCATAGTCCACCGTGCCGACCCTCTCGCCTTTCGGATAGGGCGCGTCGGTGGCGTATTCGGGATCGTCGTAGTCGATGACCAGCGGTTTGACCACGGCCAGACCGAGCGCTTCCCGCACCACGCCGGAAAACTCGCAATCGACGATCAGCACCTTGGTCTCGGCATGGTCGAGTTGGAAGGCAATGACGGCGGCGTCGAGACGCGTGTTGAGCGAGTGCAGCACCGCCTTGGTCATCGGCACGCCGAAATGCGCTTCCAGCATCGGCGGCGTGTTCGACAGCATGACCGTCACCGTGTCGCCCTTGCCGATGCCATGCTTGTGCAGGGCCGAGGCGAGCTTCAACGAACGGCGCCAGAAATCGCGGTAGCTGATGCGCTGGCTGCCATGGATGATGGCGACATGGTCGGGATAGGTTCTTGCCGCGCGCTCCAGATAAGTGAGCGGCGTCAGCGGCTGGTGGTTGGCGGCGTTCCTGTCGAGATCCTGTTCGTAGGGATTGGCCATCCCATTCTCCCCAAAGTCTTTTCGAGCTTTCTAACCTTACGCTCGTCGTCACGCTATCCCCCTGAAGGGCTGAGAATGCTATCCTGCACCGACTTGCTAGAATGGGGATTTCGATTGTGCCGCGCCGGCAGGAGATCTCTTCCCGTCTATTCCAAATTTGACTTTTGTCGAGAGCCGTGACTAATGTCAGCCAAGGAGGCGGCATGGCGATCCGACCGGCAGAACAGCTCATCCACAAGGCGGCCTGGCTTTACTATGCCCATGGGCTTCGCCAGGACGAAGTGGCCAATCAACTAAACATTTCGCGCGCCTCCGTCGCCATGTATCTGCGCAAGGCGCGCGAGACAGGCATCGTCAACATCTCGACCTCGACGCAGCTCTTCACGGACGACGTCATGGCGCGTAGGCTGGAAGATGCCCTGAAGCTCGACGCCGTCTGGATCGCGCCTGAGAACGCCTATCTCGCCGACCCCTCGACCGATATCGCGGTGCTGGCGGCAAGCGTTTTCCTGGAACTCGTCGGGAAAGGCGACCGCATCGGCGTCGCCTGGGGCCGCACCGTCTACACCATCGCCGACATCATGTCCTATGCCGACCTGCAGGACGTCACCGTGGTGCAGCTCTGTGGCAATCTCGGCGCACCCTATTCCTACCGGCCCGATCAATGCACTATGGAAATCGCGCGCCGGCTCAATGCCAAGGGCCTCAACTTCTACGCGCCCCTGGTGCTGTCGACCGAGGAACTGGCGCAAGGCCTGCGCGCCGAACCTGTGATCCGCGACCAGCTTGCCGGGATCAGCGACTGCGATCTTGCGCTCTACTCCATCGGCGCGGTCGATGCCGACAGCCATCTGGTGAAGTGCGGCGCGCTGACGGCAGCCGAGATGGCGGCGCTGCGCAGGGAAGGTGCCGCGGGTGTCATTGCCGGGCAGATCATCGATGCCCGTGGCGAGTTGCTCGACTGCAGCTACAACCGGCGGGTCATCTCGGCGGGGCTTGCTTCACTGCGCGTCATCGGTAAGCGGCTGATGGTCGTGCAGGAAGACAGCAAGTTCGAGCCGCTGCTCGCCGCGATCGCCGGCGGCCTCTGCACGCATCTGGTGGTCGGCGCGCATATGGCGCAGCGGCTGCTCGATCATGCCGGAACGTCAGCAGAAAAGGCGTCCTGAAAACCAATCCTTTGCCGACGCATTTGTCATCAAGGCGTCGCGGCATTCCTGTTCACCATCAAAGACAGCAACTGGACGAAGCGAACATGAAGAATCTGTGGAACGACGACGTGGCCGAACAACTCGTTGCCGACTATGCGAAGAAGGGCGTCGGCCGCGATCTGGCGTTGCGTGTCTACACGACGCGGCTTCTGGGCGGAGTGCCGCAACTGGTCCTGCATGGCGGCGGCAACACCTCCTGCAAGATCAAGGCAACCGATCTCGTCGGCGACGAATGGGACGTGCTGTGCGTCAAGGGCAGCGGCTGGGACATGGCCGTCATCGAGCCGCAGGGCCTGCCGGCGGTCAAGATGGGCGCCCTGCTCAAGGCGCGCAAGCTTGACAGGCTTTCCGACGAGAACATGGTCGCATTGCAGCGGGCCAACCTGATCGACCCCGCCTCGCCCAACCCTTCGGTCGAGACCCTGCTGCATGCCTTCCTGCCGCACAAGTTCGTCGACCATACCCACTCGACCGCCATCCTGGCCATCGTCGACCAGGAAGACAGCAAGCCGCTGGTGGCAAAGGTGTTCGGAGCAAAAATGGGCTATGTGCCCTACATCATGCCGGGCTTCGATCTCGCCAAGGCGGCGGCCGATGTCTTCGACGCCGACCCGACGGTAGAAGGCCTGATCCTCGACAAGCACGGCATCTTCACTTTCGGCGAGGATGCCAGGCAGGCCTATGACCGGATGATCCACTATGTGAACGTCGCCGAGGATTATGTGGCCGAGCATGCCAAGCCGAAAGCTGCAAAGACAGCGCTGCCGGCAAGACTAGCGTCACCAGCGGCGATCGCGCCCATGCTGCGCGGCGCTGTAGCGGCCCCACGCGGCGAAGGCCGCTTCGACCGCATGATCTCTGACTTCCGCACCTCGGACGCGATTGTCGATTTCATCAATTCCGCAGAGATCGCCGACTATGCCGGACGTGGCGTGTCGACGCCGGATCTGTCGATCCGGATCAAGACCGGACCGATGGCCGTGCCAGCGCCCGATGCCGACAAGATCGGCGACTACAAGGCCGTAATCCGGAACCATGTCGACGCTTTCGCCAAGGATTACCGCGCCTATTTCGAGACCAATGACGCGCTCGACGACGTCAAGCGCACCATGCTCGATCCGATGCCCCGGCTGACGCTGGTGCCGGGGCTCGGCATGTTCGGCCATGGCCGCACGCTGAAGGATGCCAGGATCGCCTCGGACGTTGGCGAGATGTGGATCGAGGCCGTGCGCGGCGCCGAGGCCGTCGGGCGTTTCCACCCGCTATCCAAGGCCGACCTGTTCCCGCTCGAATACTGGTCGCTGGAACAGGCCAAGCTCGCCTCCAACAAGCCGAAGCCGCTGACCGGCCAAGTGGTGCTGATCACCGGCGGTGCCGGTGCGATTGGTGCGGCGACCGCAAAACTGTTCGCCGACAATGGCGCTCATGCCGTCGTCGTCGATCTCGACGCCGAAAAGGCCGCCGATGCCGCCAGGAAAGCTGGCAACAATTCGATTGGCGTCGGCGCCGACATCACCGACCCGGACCAGATGCGTGCCGCCTTCGACAAGGCGGTCGCCGTCTTCGGCGGCGTCGACATATTGGTGTCCAATGCGGGTGCTGCCTGGGAAGGCCGCATCGGCGAGCTTGACGATACGCTGCTGCGCAAGAGCTTCGAGCTCAATTTCTTCGCTCACCAGTCGGCGGCGCAGAACGCCGTGCGCATCATGCTGGAACAAGGTACAGGTGGGGCGCTGTTGTTCAACACCTCCAAGCAGGCGGTCAATCCGGGTCCGAAATTCGGCGCCTATGGCGTGCCGAAAGCGGCGACGCTGTTCCTGTCAAGGCAATACGCGCTCGACTACGGCGCCCATGGCATCCGTTCCAACGCCGTCAACGCCGACCGCATCCGCTCCGGGCTTTTGACCGACGCCATGATCGCCAGCCGCTCGGGCGCACGCGGCGTGTCGGAGAAGGAATACATGTCCGGCAATCTGCTCGGCCAGGAAGTGACCGCGCAGGACGTGGCGCAGGCCTTCCTGCACCATGCCCTGGCCGACCGGACGACCGCCGATGTGACGACGGTCGACGGTGGCAACATCGCGGCGGCGCTGCGATAAGGCAATCTCTGCTATCCTTTTAGCGCCAGGCAGGATCGAGACGAAGACTAGTAAACATTGTTAGTCCTTGTGAGGTGCGCTATATATAGTCGGTATGAAAGCTGAACCTATGCGCACCCTGACCATATCGCTTACGCCGCAGCAGGTCGCCCGCCTGCAGAGCGCCGTCGAGGGCGGAGGATACGCCTCGAACAGTGAAATCGTCCGCGAAGCCTTGCGCCTTTGGGAGCAGCGCGAGCAATTGCGTGCCCTGGAACTGGATCAGTTGAAACGGGCCTACGCCGACGGCATGGCCAGCGGCAACCCAGTCGAAGTCGAACCCGTCGAGTTCATTCGGGGCCTGAATGCAGAACGCCGCGCCGGTGGCTAAATACAGGCTTACTCCGCGCGCCTCGCAGGATTTGCGCGACATCTGGCACACCATCGCAATCGACAATGAAAAGGCAGCCGATAAGCTGCTGATGCGCATTTTCGACAAGATGGAACTGGCGGCAGGGCATCCCAAGATGGGTTCGGCCCGGCCGGAATTGAGCGCGACGGCCCGCGTGCTCATCGAAGGCCGCTATATCGTCATCTATGAACCACAGCCGGACGGTGTACTGGTCGTAGCGATCGTTCATGGAATGCGCGATCCGGAACACTGGTTGTAACCGGAAGGCTGAACATCGATACGAAAGGGCGGTTCATAGCCGCCCTTTCGCTTTCCTATTGGTGCCGCGCTACTTCGCGTTCGGGTTCGGCATCCATGTCGGCATGGCGACATCGGCATGGGCGAACTGCGGCAGCTTGGCCGACAAGTCTTCCATGTTCTTGATGTCCTTGTCGATCAGCTCCTTCTGGGTGATCAGCGTCGGCGGCACGATGACGTTGTGGCCGGGATCTTCGCCGGCGAGCAGTTGCGCCAGGGCGCGCACCGAGACCTGGCCGACGACTGCCGGGTTGGTCGCCGCCGTAGCCGCCCAGGCACTGTCGGGCTCGCGCATCGCCGCGATGTCGGATGTCGAAATGTCGGCCGAATAGATCTTGATCTTCTTGTTCAGGCCGGCTTCGTCGACGGCGATCTTCACGCCCTTGGCGAACTCGTCATAGGGCGCGAACATCACGTTGATGTCGGGGTGCGCCGACAGCACCGAGCGCGCCTGGTTGGCGACGGAGTTGGCGATCGGATTGTCGAGCGTGCCGAACATGGCGGCCTCCTTTATGCCTGCATATTTTTTCTTGACGTCGACCCAGGTCTCGTTGCGGCGGTCGAGCGGAGCGATGCCGGCGACATAGACATAGCCGGCGTTCCAGCTTTCGCCATTGTCCTTGACTGCCTGTTCGAGCGCCAGCCGTGCCAGATCTTTGTCCGACTGTTCGATTTGCGGGATCTTGGGGTTTTCGACATTGACGTCGAATGCCACCACCTTGATGCCGGCGTCGACGGCGCGCTGGGCGGCGTCCTTCATCGATTCCGTCAGGCCGTGCTGGATGATGATGCCCTGCACGCCGAGCGCGATGGCCTGGTCGACCATGTCGGATTGAAGGGCGGCGTCCTGGCGGCTGTCGAGCACGCGCAGGTCGATACCGAGCGCCTTCGACTGCGCCTCGACGCCCGACAGATACGCCTGGAAGAAGTCGCCGGTCGAGAGATAGCGAACCAGTGCGATCTTGACGCCGGGTTTGTCGAACGGCGCCGGCTTGTCGGCGGCAAATGCCCCCTGCATCAGCATGGTTGCGCCGGCGAGCCCGAGCGCCACTTTCCCCAGAAGTCTTCTAGTGATGTTCACCTTGTTTTCCTCCACTTTTGTTGAACCCAAAATCCTATCCGGCCGAATGCTAGTTCCTGCCCCTGCCCGAAAGGGCAAAGGTGAAGACAAGGGCGACGACCAGAACCACGCCCTTGACGAAATCCTGCGTGTAGTAAGGCGCGTTCATCATTGTCAGGCCTTGCAGCAAGATGCCGACGAACAGCGCGCCGATGGCGGTGCCAAAGGCGTTCGGCTTGGCGGCGCCGAGCACCGCGTAGCCGATCAGCGCCGCGGCAACCGCATCGAGCAGCAGATTATTACCCGAGGCGATGTCGCCGCGTCCAAGCCGGGCCGCGAGCAAAATGCCGCCGATCGAGGCAAAAACGCCTGAAATAACGTAGGCCCAGATCTTGTATGCCTTGACAGGCGCGCCAGCGAGTTCGGCGGCGCGCTCATTGCTGCCGACCGCATACATCATGCGGCCGAAGCGGGTGTATTCGAGGAAGAACCAGATCAGCACGGCCAGCACCAGAAGCACGACGACCGAGACCGGGATGAGGTTTGGGATGAAGAAGTCGAAGCGGTGGCGGCCGAGCGCCAGGAAGGCATCGGAGAACTTGCCGCTGGCGACCGAGCCATCGGGCATGGTCATGCCGGTGGCGATCGAGCGGCCTTCCGTGGGGATGCGCTGCAGGCCGACCAGCAGGAACATCATCCCGAGCGTCGCCAGCAGATCGGGTACACGCATGTAGACGATCAGCCAGCCATTGATCAGGCCGACAATGGCGCCAATCAACAGGCAGACGATGACCGCCACGAACGCGTTTTGCTCCAGCACCACCATCACATAGGCCGCAGCCATCATGGCAGAGGTTGCGACCGAACCGATCGACAGGTCGAAGCCGCCGACGACAAGCGTGGCGGTAACACCGAGCGCCAGCACACCGGTGATGGCGACAGACTGGAAGATGAAGACGGCACTTTGCGGCGAAACGAACCCGTCGGCGGCGATCGCGAAATAGGCGACCAATCCGAACAGCAGCACGATGAACCCATAGCGGATGGCGTAGTCGCGCAGCGTCATTCGGCGCACCCCGGCGCCGCTGCCCCATTTACCCAACTCGCAGCCATGGTCTCTCCATTCTAATTCCATCGGCCGCCACGCTCAGGCAGCGCTGTGCAGCGGTCCACCGGCAACCTCGGCCAGCAGGCGGTCGAGGTCGACATCGGCATTGCGGTGTTCGCCGACGATCGTGTGCTCCGACATCACCAGGATGCGGTCTGCCGTCTCCAGCGCTTCGTCGAGTTCGGTGACGAACAGAAGCGTGGCGCGGCCATTGGCGCTGGCCCTCAGCTTGGCGGCGATGTCGCGCCGGGCCGAAATGTCGACGCCCTGGAACGGCTCGTCGAGGATGAACAGCGCGGCATTCTGCGCCATCCAGCGGGCGACCATCACCTTCTGCTGGTTGCCGCCCGACAGCGCCGACATCTCGTCCTTCTCGGAGCGGCAGACGATGCCCAGTTGCTCGATCTGCCTGCGCGCGGTGGCGCGTTCGAGGCGGCGCCTGAGCACGCTCAGACTGGACATGCGCTTCAGAAACGGCAGGCTGACATTGCGCTCGATGTTGAAGCCGTCGACGATGCCGCTGGTCGCACGATCCTTGGCGACGAGGAACACGCCGGCGGCGATCGCGTCGCCCGCCGAGCGCGGCGCATAAGGCTTGCCGTTCATCGTCATGGTGCCGTCGAGCGGCCGGCGCACACCGAACAGCGTCTCGGCAAGCGCGGTCTTGCCGACGCCGACGAGGCCGGTGATGGCGACGACCTCGCCATCGCCGAGTGTCAGCGACATCGGCTTGGCGCCCTGCGCGATGCGCAGGCCTTCGACGCTCAGGACCGCCCTGGCGGAACTCCTGGCCACGATCCGGTCGAGATGGATCTTGCGGCCGAGCATGGCGTTGACCGCGCCTTCATAATCGAGCGGCTTGGCATCGAAGGCGCCCGAGACGACACCGTCGCGCATCGAGACGATGCGGTCGGCGAGCCGCCTGATGTCCGACATGCGATGCGAGATGTAGAGGATCGCCACGCCCTGCTCGCGCAGACGGTCGACCAGCGCGAACAGCCTGTCGGCCTCGGCACTGGAGAGCGACGAGGTCGGCTCATCGAGGATCAGCACTTTCGGCTGGTGCGCCAGCGCCCGGGCAATCGCCACCATCTGGCGGTCGGCCAGCGAAAGATCGCTGACGCGCGCCTTCAAATCGATGGCCAGCCCCATGCGGTCGGCGACCGCCTTGGCCTCACGGCGCACGCGAGCGGGATTGAACAGGGTCGGCACGCCCCGGCCGCTCAGCCGGTCGAGCGTAAGATTGGTGGCGACATCGAGATCGGCGACCACGCCGTCATTGATGTTCTGGTGCACGGTGACGACACCCGCGCGGATCGCTTCCGCCGGCGTGTTCGGCGCGAACTCCGCACCGGCGAGGGTCATAGAGCCGCCGCCACGCTCGTAGACGCCGCTGATGATCTTGACGAGGGTGGATTTGCCGGCGCCGTTGGCGCCCATCAGCACGGTCACTTCGCCGGCATGGAGGTCCAGCGCGATGCCGCCAAGCACCTCGTTGCGGCCAAAGGATTTCCTCAGTCCCTCTACGCGGAACACGGCATCGCCGACCATGCGTTCCTCCCTGGTCATGACGCTATGGTCAATGTAGGCAATTGTCAACACGATTGACAATTGCCAGACAGCTTCCTAGCTTGGCCCCGCCGCTTGGGCTCCTTATGATCGGAGCACATAGGCGGGAGGAACAAGGATGACTGGGAACTTGCCGTTCGAAGCATTGTCGGTGGAGACGCTCGCAACCCGTCTCGGCACGAACGAAGCGCTGTGCGCGAAGATCGGCAAGGATGCGAGCGCCTGGAAAGTTCGCGAGGTTGGCGACGGCAATCTGAACCTGGTGTTCATCGTCGAAGGCGCCAGTGGCGGCGCCATCGTCAAGCAGGCCCTGCCCTATGTCCGCCTGGTCGGCGACAGCTGGCCGCTGCCGCTAAAACGTTCCTTCTTCGAATACCACGCACTGACCCGGCAAGAGGCGCGCGCGCCGGGCTCGGTGCCGGAGATCTACTACTTCGACGAGGTCCAGGCGCTGATCATCATGGAGTATCTGGCGCCGCCACACATCATTCTCAGGCGCGCCCTGATCGACGGGCGCCGACTGCCGAACATTGCCAGGGATATCGGCCTGTTCATGGCCCGCACGCTGTTTCGCGGTTCGGACCTGTCGATGGTGACCAAGGAGCGCAAGGCGGATTTGGCGCTGTTCGCCGACAATGTCGAGCTTTGCGACATCACCGAGAACCTGGTGTTTTCCGACCCCTATTTCGACGCCAAGATGAACCGCCACACCAGTCCGCAGCTCGATAGGCTGGTGGCGGAACTGCGGGCCGACCGCGACCTCAAGGTGGAGGCGCAGCGGCTGAAGCATATGTTCGCCGCCAATGCCGAGACGCTTTTGCATGGCGACCTGCATTCCGGCTCGATCATGGTCACCGATCAGGAAACGCGGATGATCGATCCGGAGTTCGCCTTCTACGGCCCGATGGCCTTCGACGTCGGCATGCTGCTCGCCAATTTCTGGATGTCCTTCTTCTCGCAGCGCGGGCATGAGCAGAACGGCAGGCGCGATGCCATGCGTGCCTATCTGCTCGGCGTCACGGCTGAAACCTGGGCCGTGTTCCGCGCCGAGTTCTCGCTGTTATGGCGGACGGAGCGCACCGGCATGCTCTATCAAAAAAGCCTGTTCGAGGATCAGGGCGACCGGCTGGGCGCCGAGCAGGCGCTCGATAATGTCCTGCACCAGATATGGGACGATCTGCTCGGCTTCGCCGGCATCGAGGTGCACCGGCGCATCCTCGGTCTCGCCCACAATGCCGACTTCGAGACCATTGCCGATGAAGATCTGCGCGCCAGTTGTGAGGCGAAGGCACTGAAATTCGGCCGTCACATCGCCGTCAACCGGCGCCAGATCCACAGCATCGACGAGGTCAACAATCTGGCCGCGCTGATCGAACAGGAGAACAGCATTTGAACGTCGGTGACCGCCACTTTCGGACCATCTGGCTGAGCGACGACGGCCGCTCAGTTGATATCATCGACCAGCGCTGGCTGCCGCATGAGTTCCGCATCGAGAAGCTCGGCACGGTCGCCAGCGTCGCCACCGCGATCCGCGACATGTGGGTGCGTGGCGCACCGTTGATCGGGGTCACCGCGGCCTATGGCGTCGCCATGCAGATGACGGATGATGCATCCGACGAAGCGCTCGACACTGTGTGGGAGGTACTGCACGATACCAGGCCGACGGCAATCAACCTGCGCTGGGCGCTCGACGAGATGCGGCGCACCCTGCGGCCACTGCCGCTTGGTGAACGCGCCGCGGCCGCCTACCGGCGTGCCAATCAGATCGCCGACGAGGATGTCGGGCTCAACCGCGCCATCGGCGAGAACGGTCTCGCCATCATCAAGGATATCGCGGCGCGCAAGCAGCCGGGCGAGACGGTCAATATCCTCACCCACTGCAATGCCGGCTGGCTGGCGACGGTCGACTACGGGACAGCCACTTCACCGATCTACCTCGCTGTCGAAGCCGGCATTCCGGTCCATGTCTATGTCGATGAAACACGCCCACGCAACCAGGGCGCCCAGCTCACCGCCTGGGAGATGGCTGGCCACGGCGTGCCGCATACGCTGATCGTCGACAATGCCGGCGGCCATCTGATGCAGCGCGGCGCAATCGACATGGTCATCGTCGGCACCGACCGCACCACCGCCGACGGTGACGTCTGCAACAAGATCGGCACCTATCTGAAGGCGCTCGCCGCCGCAGACAACGACGTGCCGTTCTACGTTGCGCTGCCTTCGCCGACCATCGACTGGACGGTGGGCGACGGACTTGCCGAAATCCCGATCGAGGAACGTTCCGGCGACGAGGTTTCGCTGGTGTGGGGCAAGACCGCGAGCGGCGAGATCGCCCAGGTACGCGTCTCGCCCGAAGCAACGCCTGCGGCAAACCCCGCCTTCGACGTGACGCCGGCGCGGCTGGTGACCGGGCTGATCACTGAGCGCGGCGTCGCCAAGGCGTCGCGCGAGGGGCTGAAGGCGATGTTCCCCGAGCGGGGATAGGCGGGCCGCGCTCAGAACTCGGCATTGTCCAGCGCGTTCACGAATTCCAGCGAGCGCCGCAAGGCGCCGCGAATGGTCGCGATGTCGACGGGTGTATTGCGCCGCTGGGGATCACGGCGTCGCGAGCGCTGCAGCCGCAACGGCAGTTCGATGCTGACTGGCAGCGTGGCGGGCAGCACGGCCCAGTAGGATGCATAGTCGACAGAGCCGTCGCCGATGGCGCAGAAGGCCCATCCCTCGCCGGTGCTGACGACATCCTTCAGATGAGCATGTCCAACCGTATCGATGGCATCGGCGATATCTTGCGCCGGCTGCATCGTCTCGCCGCTGTAAGTGAAGATGTTGCCGGCATCGTGGTTCAGGCGGACGTACGGCGATCCGATGTCGCGGACGAAGCTTTCCCCCGATCGCGCGCTGCCGAGCAGATCGCCACTGCCATGTCCGGGGTTTTCTAGCGCCAGAACCATGCCGGCCTCCTCCAGCCTCGGCAGGAGAGCGTCGATCGTCGCGCGGATCGCCGCGCTGTTTCTCGCCGGGCCGGCATTGGTGATCAGGAACGACGCGCCGAGACCGGCGGCAAAGCCGATGCGCCGGGACAAGGCGTCGGCGGCATCGGCCCCCGACAGGTCGAGATGAGCCGACACGGCGTTGATGCCCAGCCCGGCATGTTCCGCTGCCCGGCGCAGCTTCGCGGCGTGCGCAGCCGCAAACAGACCCTCGTCGAAATCGACATAGCCGCTGATAAAGGCCGGCTCGACATGGGCGGCACCCACAGCGGCAATCTCCTCGACGGCCAATTCCATGGAATAGCCGTCGAAGAGAGCGGTCGATACCGACATGATCCGCGAAGGCAGGGCTCAGGCTCCCTTGCCGTAGACGATCAATTCCGAGGCTTCCTTCACCTTGGCCGGCGACAGTGCCTCGCGCCAGTCGTCACGGACCACGACGCCCTTGGCGAAGCGCATCAGGCGCAGTGCGGCGTCGGACGGCACTTTCGGCGAGAAACCGAACCACATGGCGATCTCGACATTCAGATGACCGATCAGGAAGTCGAGCGCGGCTTGCCTTGGAATGCCATATTTGCGCTCGCACTCCTCGACGGCCTCGACCATCGTGTCGACGAAGGGCATGGCAACCATCTCGGACAGGCCAGGCTCCAGGATCGCCAATTGTTCGACCGTGACGCGATGGCTGTCGATGATCGGCGACCACATCGCCTTGCAGACCTCCTCGCCAAGCGCGTAGTCCTCTTCAGGTCCCTGCATCAGGGCGCAGACGATCGACTGCCTGGCGATGCCGCCATGATAGTCGCGACGCGCGGCCCACTCCGTCTCGTCACCGAACAAGGGCGGGTGGCAGGGATGACCGACGAAATAGGTGAGATCCGGTCGATCGCCGGGCAGGTCGCCGGCATAGGGTGCGGCCGCATCCAGAACGAGGATCATGGTGCCCTTGGCAAGCATCGGCGAGATTTGCCGCGTCACCTGGCCGATGATGTTGTCCGGCAGAGCCATCACCACGACCTTGGCGCCGGGAATGCCTTCCTCCATGGCGACGGCGGCGATATCGGCTTCTCCCAACCGCTTGCGGCCGGCCTCGCCGATCTCCACGGCGCGGACATCGTAACCTGCTTCGATCAGCTTGCGTGTCACGCGGAAGCCCATCTTCCCTCCGGCTCCAAGCACCGCCACGGATGTCGTCATTTGCTTCTCTCCCATTTCCTCTTGATGGCGCGCCGATGGCGCAGATTCAGCCGAACGCTTGCAGCGCGGCCTCGAGCTCCGGATGCGTGGCGGCGTAGTCGCGCGCGGGAATGCCTGCCGCCGCGGCTTCGAAAGCATCGTGCAGGCTTTGAACGCCGGCGGCCGGACCGCCGGGATGCGCCATGATCCCGCCGCCGCAGCAATAGATGAAATCGTTCGTGCCGAGCCTTCCATAGGTCTCGCCCGCCTGCACCGCGGTCTGTCCGGACGAAAACACCGGCATCACCGTATCGGGCCGGTCGGCCCGGCCGAACATCGGAGTGAGGCAGGCGTGGGCGGATGCCATCACCGAATCGTCGGGCTCGCAGAACTTGTTGGACAGCCCGTTGACGTGCATGTGGTCGATGCCGGCCAGGCGCCAGAATTTCTGGTAGGCGAGATAGCTCATGCCGACATCAGGAGAACGGCTGAAGAGACCCCAGCCCGCCCGATGGCCGTGCAGCGCGACGGCGGAATGCCGGCGCATCTTGACGACACCCGACAGGCCGACGGAATTGAGGACAAGCATGGCGCAGGTGCCGCCACGGCGCTCGATCAGGTCAAGCTGGCGGCGCATGGCGTCGATGTCGCCGGAAATGTTGGCCGCGTACATGACCTTGCGCCCAGTCCTGTCGGCGTGCCGGTCGATGACAGCCATGACCGCCTCGAACCGCTGTTCGAACGGCGAATGCGGGGGATCTCCCATCAGTTCGTCGTCCTTGATGAAGTCGAGGCCGGCTGAGATCAGCGTATCGGCCAGGGTCGCGGTCTCCCGCGGCGTAAGGCCGACGCTCGGTTTGACGATGGTGCCGATCAGCGGCCGTCCCGTGACGCCGGTCAGACGACGCGTGCCTTCGACAGCGAAAGCCGGCCCCGGATAGGCATCAGCGAAGACATCGGGAAAGCTGACGTCGAGCAGACGCATGGCCGAGAAATGATGCAGCTCGAACAGATTGCCGAGCACCGTCGACCAGACCGAAGCCAGCACGGTGCCCATGTTCTCGATGTTCCAGGAAAGACCCACTTTGGCCCGGCGCGGCCTGACGGCCGCCGCATCTCCGGGCGCGCGCGAAAACGGCAACGCCTCGCCATCGACCTCGCCAAGATCCTCGATGAATTCGACGCGCGCGCCAAATCTGAGCAGCAGTTCCGGCGTCTCCCCAGGGATCGGACGGAATGTCCCGCTCGATTGCTCACCCGCCATCGCGGCCGCGGCGACCTCCATGGGATAGCGGGTTTCGATCAGGTAGGTGGCGTTAAGACGACCGGTCAATGCAGGCTTCCCGGCTGGAATGAACTTCATAACGGGAGCGATAGCATCAAAATGATATCATGTCATCACATGAGTTTTCCCGGTCAAAAAATTTGCGACTGTCAGTCCCCGCCGTCGTTGCCCGCCAGTTTCGAATAGAGTTCGTTGGCGCGGCCTATATGGTCCGCCATGGCGGCGCTGGCGCCTTCGGCGTCGCCGCTGGCGATCGCCTTGTAGATGCGTTCGTGTTCCTCGACCGTCAGACGCTCGGCGCCTTTCACGGCCACGAGATCGCGCTTGAAGCGCGACAGCCATTCGAGCATGCCCTTGGCCACGGCCGCGATCATCGAATTGCCGCTCATTTCCGCTATGACGGCGTGGAATTCCATGTCGGCGGTTACGAACCGAGCCTGGTCGCCCTTCGCCTCGCGTAGGTGGCGCAAGGTCCCGGCAAGCCGTTCCAGGCTCTTGGCCGTGGCGCGTCGCGTGGCGATCCGAACCAGGCCCGTTTCCAGCAAGAGCCTGACTTCTTTGAGTTCTTCGAGGCCGCGCGAATTCGTCGCCAGCATCATGACCATTGCCGCGGAGACCTGATCGACGATCACCTCCGGCGTCGGGTTGATGACGCGCGCCCGTTCGCCGTGCGATATCCGGATGAGCCCCATCTGCTGCAGCGTCAGCATCGCTTCCCGGATCGACGGCCGCCCGACGCCGATCATCGTCATCAGTTCCTTTTCCGACGGCAATTGGGAACCGGGCGGAAATTCGGATGTCGAGATCGCCGCCATCAGCCGATCGAGCACCTCGACATACAACTTCTTCTTCTGGACCGGTTCCATCCGCATCTCTCCTGATCGTTTCCCGGGGGCAATCGATCCCGAGTCGCACCAACAGGCAAGGTCCCCGCTAATAATTGACATTACATATATGATGACCTAGCGTCCAGTGTGGCCAGTCTCAACGCGGCGCGTGACGGCAAACATAGTGTCGGCATGGCCCGACTGGCCAGGGATGAGACGGAGAACCCGGCGGGCGCGTTGCTCCCGTGGACGCGGTCAAATGAGGTTCCGAGTGGCTTGCCTATTTGGTATGCTGGTATAACATGTAGCTGGTATGGTGTCCTTCGGAAGAGACACCTTTACGGAGTGACAGACGAGCCGATCAGGTCGGCCGATTTTTGGGAGGAGAGATCATGAAGTTTTCAATTGTGGCGGCGCTTGCCGGCGCCGCGCTGGCCAGTGCTTCTGTTTTGCCGGCGATCGCATCGTCGGACAAACCGGTGATCGCGCTCGCCAACGCCTATTACGGCAACACCTGGCGCCACCAGATGGTGGAGGCGTTCGAGGCCTCGGCCAAGGAAGCCAAGGCGGGTGGCCAGATCGCCGATTACATCATCATGAACGGTGACGGCTCGGTGGCGCAGCAGAACAGCCAGATCGCCGAGCTGATCCTCAAGAAGGTCGATGTGCTCGCCGTCGACGCCGCCTCGGAGACCGCGGTCAACGGCATCATCGAAAAGGCCTGCAAGGCCGGCATCATCGTCGTTTCCTTCGATTCGGTTGCTTCGGCGCCCTGCAACTACCAGCTCAACTTCGACTTCAAGGGCTACAAGGCGGCCCAGGCCGAAGCCGTCTTCAAGATGATCGGCGGCAAGGGCAACGTCATCCAGGTGCGCGGCGTGAAGGGCTCTGCGCCCGACAACGACATGTTCAATGCGCAGCAGTCGGTGCTGGCGAAATATCCCGACATCAAGGTTGTCGCCACCGTTTACGGCCAGGCGACCGCCTCGGTCGCGCAGGCGGCGATCGCCAACGTCCTGCCCTCGCTGCCACATGTCGACGCCGTGCTCGGCCAGGGCGGCAGCGATGATGTCGGCATCGCCCAGGCCTTCGTCCAGTTTGGCGGCGATTATGCCGGCAAGATGCCGATCATCGAAGGCGGCGGCGGCACCGACTTCGTCAAATGGTGGGCCGAAGAGAATGCCAAGAATGGCTACCAGACCGTCTCGATGAACACCACGCCGGGCATTGGCGGCGCCGCGTTCTGGCTCGGCCTTTCGCTGCTCAAGGGCGGCAAGGCACCGAAGCTGATGATCATGCCGGTGGCGACGGTCGATGCCAGCAATCTCAAGGAGTATGCGAAGCTGCCGGGCGGCCAGATCATCAGCCCTACCTATTCGCTCGACTGGGTCAAGCAGAACCTGCTCAGCAAGTAGGGCTGCCATTGCCAGGGACCGGGCGCCGCCAAACGGCCGCGCCCGGTCCCTGCCCGTAAGAATCGGAGGACGAATGTCCCATCTTGCCGTAACCGATCCGGAGGGCGCTGCCGCTACGGTGCCCGACACCATGCCAAACGTCGTCTCGCTGTCGCGGATCACCAAGAGCTTCGGGCCGACGCTGGCGAATGCGCAAATCGACCTCGCCGTCTCGGCCGGCGAAATCATCGGCCTGGTCGGTGGCAATGGCGCCGGCAAATCGACGCTGATGCGCATCCTGTGCGGGGCGACGCCACCGACCCTCGGCTCGATTTCGTTCACCGGCCAGGATGTGGGCTTCGCCGACTACGACACGGCGGAGGCGCAAAGGCGCGGCATCCGCATGGTGCATCAGGAACTGTCGCTGTGCGCCAACCTTTCCGTGGCCGAGAACTTCTTCCTGGAGACGCCAGGCGACGCAGGCAACCGGCCGGGCTGGCGCGTGCTCTATCGAGCCCGCGCCCGGGCGGCGCTGGACGCCGTCTTTCCCGCCAACGGCATCGATGTGAACGCCGAAGTCGGCCATCTCTCCATCGCCGAGCGGCAGATGGTCGAGATCGCGCGCGCCGCCGCCACGCCGGGTGTCAAGCTGATCGTGCTCGACGAGCCGACCTCCTCGCTCGACCTCGACCGCTCGAGGCAGTTGCGGGCCTTCATCCGCGAACGAGCCAAATCCGGCCTTGCCTTCATCTTCATCAGCCACAAGCTGCAGGAAATCATCGACATCGCCACGCAGGTGATGGTGCTGCGCAACGGGCGCACCGCCTGGCGCGGCGATGTCGCCGGCACTTCGATTGGCCAACTTGTGCAGCTCATGGGCGGCGACGCCAATTCGATCCACCAGCACAGCGCGACTGCCGCCAGCAGCGGCGAGGCGCTGGTCAAACTGTCCGGCTTCCTGACTGCCGGGCTCGGCCGCGACATCGAGATCGGCCGCGGCGAGATCATCGGACTGGCAGGGCTCGAGGGCAGCGGACAGAAGGAGTTGCTGCACGCCATTTTCGAGCCGGATTCCGCCAGAGGGGCCGCGGTGACCCGGAGCGGCGATGCCGGTTTCATTGCCGGCGACCGCCAGAAGGAAGGCGTGTTCCCGCTGTGGAGCGTGCTTGGAAACATCAGCATTGGCAGCCTTGCCCGCCGTCCGGCACTGGGGCTGGTTTCGCAGCGTGCCAACCGCGAGGCGGCGGCCGAAGCGGCCGGCCGGCTGCGGCTCGACGACAAGCGCTTCGGCTCCAACATCCTCGAACTCAGCGGCGGCAACCAGCAGAAGGCGCTGGTTGCCCGGGCGCTCGTCGCCGACACGCCGATCCTGCTGCTCGACGATCCGACGCGCGGCGTCGATATCGCCACCAAGCAGGACTTCTACAGGCTCTGCAACGAGATCGCGCGCAGCGGGCGCACGCTGGTGTGGCACACCACCGAAGATGCCGAACTCTTGGCCTGCGACCGCGTGCTGGTGTTTTCCGGCGGCCGCATCGTCAAGGAATTGGCCGGCGAGGCGATCACGGAATCAGCCATCGTTGGAGCGTCCTTTGCCCAGCAGGCGGACAAAGCCATCGGCGCCGGTCGCAGCGGCTCTGCCGGCGCCGGGCTTGCCCGCCGGCTGGTGAACGCGGCTCCCTTCATCGGCCTCGCCGCCGTGCTGGCGGTGATGATCTCGGCCAACCCGGCGGTCGCTTCGATCTTCGGGCTCGACCTGCTCCTGATGCCGGCGCTGTCGCTGGTGCTAGTGACGGCGGCGCAGATGTTCATCGTCGGCGGCAGCGAGATCGATCTCGGCGTCGGCGCCTTTGCCGGCCTGGTCAGCGTGCTTTCCGCCACGCTGCTCTACGATCAGCCATGGCTCGGCGCGCTGGCGCTGGTGGCGGCGGTCGCCGCCTATGCCGGGCTTGGCGGCCTGATCCAGGCACGCAAGATCCCAGCCATCGTCGTCACGCTTGGCGCCTCTTTCATCTGGATGGGACTGGGCTACGCGCTGCAGCCGACGCCGGGCGGCGCCAGCCCCGAATGGCTGTCGGCGATGTTCAGCTGGTCACTGGGTTTCCTGCCCACCTCCATCATCTTAATCGCCGCGGTCGCGCTGGTGGTGCTGGTGATCGACCGGCTGCCGCTCGGCGTGGTGCTGCGCGGCTTCGGCAACAATCCGACCGCCATGATCCGCTCCGGCTGGTCGCCGACGCGCTATGCGCTGGTGCGCTACCTCGTCGCCGGACTGTTCGCGGCTGCCGCCGGCCTGTCGCTGACCGCGATCAACACGGCAAGCGATATCAATTCCGGCAATTCGTTCACGCTGCTCAGCGTCGCCGCCGTGGTGATGGGCGGCTGCTCGCTGCTGGGCGGCGTCATCTCGCCGGTCGGCGCCGTCGCCGGGGCGGTCACGCTGGCCTTGATCGGCGCCTTGCTCGGCACGCTGAACGTGAGCAGCGACTTCAACGCGGCAACGCAAGGGCTGATCCTCATCGCCCTGCTGACGCTGCGCAGCCTGACCGCCGACCGCAGGAGCGAACAATGAACGGCCTCGCCGCCTTCAGCCTGTGGGCGCAGAAGAACCGCTGGGTCTGGTCGGCGATCGGCGTGCTCGTGCTTTGGCTGGTGCTGTCCATCGTCACCAACCGGTTCAGCCTCTCCAGCCTGTCGGGCATCATTCTATCGGCGTCGTTCCTGACCGTTGTCGGCATAGGCCAGATGTTCGTCGTCACCACCGGGCGCGGCAATATCGACCTTTCGGTGGCGTCGGTGATCACGCTCAGCGCCTTCGTGGCGCTGCTCACCATCAAGGGCCAGGATGCCAACCTCGCCATCGGCGTGGGTGCGGCGATCCTGCTCGGCCTTGCGGTCGGCGGCTTGAACTCGCTGCTCGTCGTCGGGCTGAACATACCAGCCATCATCGCCACGCTGGCGACGGGTTATGTGCTGGCGACGGCAACGCTGCTGTCGAACCGCGCCATATCGGGTTTCGCCGTCAGCCCGCTCTTGAAGACGCTGGCGACGGGCCGCGTCTCCGGCGTGCCGATCATGGCCGTCATCGCCATTGTCGGCGTGGCCGCGACCGCGTTCGTGCTGCGCTACACGGTGTTCGGACAGTTGCTGTCGGCGGTCGGCCAGAATCGCACCGCCGCGCGACTGGCGGCGATCCGCAACAACCGGATCATCGCGTCGGCGTTCATCATCTCGGCGGTGCTGGCTTCGCTCAACGGGCTGCTGCTCGGCGCTTATATAGGCGGCGCCTTCCTCGAAATGGGCCAGCCCTATCTCCTGCAGTCGATCGCTGCGGTGGTTCTGGGCGGGACGCTGATCTTCGGCGGCTCGGCCAGCGCCGTCGGCACGCTGTTCGCCAGCATCCTTTTGATCCTCATCGTCACCACCATGCAGATCGTCGGCCTGCCGCCAGGTGCGCAGGACATCGTGCAAGGCATCGTCGTCATCTTCGTTCTGGCGCTGGCCGGCCGCCAGGTGCTGTCGAGGCGAGCCGCCGTCGACCGCGCAGGCGACGACGGCACGCTGAAATCCGAGTGATGATTTCTCTTGCCAAGCTGTGGTAGAGTGATCATACCAGTAGATAAGGTGACGATCGGCAATGCCGGCGTCCGCGACCAAGGAGCAAGGGCTAGATGACGACGATTGCGCTGTTCGGTGCCGGTGGCAAAATGGGCTACCGCCTTTCGACCAATTTCCGCGGTTCGCCCTATACAATCCGCCATGTCGAGGTCAGCGAGGCCGGGCGCGAGCGGCTGAAGACCGGACTGGGCTTCGACACGGTCAGCGCCGACGAGGCGCTGGAAGGCGCCGACGTGGTGATCCTGGCCGTGCCGGACACCCATATCGGCAAGGTCGCGGCCGGCATCGAGAGCAAGCTTGCGCCGGGCACGATGGTCATCGTGCTCGATGCCGCCGCACCGTTTGCCGGCCATCTGCCTAATCGTCCCGACCTGACCTACTTCGTCACCCATCCCTGTCATCCGCCGATCTTCAACGACGAGACCGACATGGCGGCCAAGAAGGATTATTTCGGCGGCGTCAAGGCCAAGCAGCACATGGTCAGCGCACTGATGCAGGGACCGGAGGCCGACTACGCCAAGGGGGAGGCTATCGCCAAGATCATCTGGGCGCCGGTAATGCGCTCGCACCGCGTTTCCGTCGAACAGATGGCGCTGCTCGAGCCGGGACTTTCGGAAACGGTGTGCGCCTCGCTGCTGGTCGTCATGAAGGAAGCGGTCGACGAGGTGGTGGCGCGCGGCGTCGACCAGCAGGCGGCACTCGACTTCCTGCTTGGCCACATGAACGTGCTCGGCGCCGTCATCTTCGGCGAAACCAAGGGGGTGTTCTCGGATGCCTGCAACAAGGCGATCGAGTTTGGCAAGCCGGTGCTGATGCGCGACGACTGGAAGCGCGTCTTCGAGCCCGAAGAGATCGCGGCCAGCATCCAGCGGATCACTTGAGCGTCTCTAGGTTGCCTTAGGTACAGATCACCTGAATTTGTGGTTGACTCATCATACCAGTTAGCTAAGCTAATGTTCGCTCGGATCACGCTTCGCCGGGAGTTCGATGCTGAGACGGGTGGAGGATGGGGGAATAGGAACTTGCCTTGGCGGAGCTGGTGGGCTTGAGCCCGGGCGTTCCGCAACCTTCACACGCTGACGAATTCAAACACAGACAAGTGGCTCGAACGATCGAGACACAGGCTTTTCAAACGGGAGGACTTCATGAAACTGACACGCAGAATGACGCTTGCCGCCTTCGCCGGCGTGCTGGCGCTCGGCACGGCGATGCCCGCCTACGCGGCGGACCTCATCGCCATCATCACCCCATCGCACGACAATCCGTTCTTCAAGGCGGAAGCCGTCGGCGCCGAGGCCAAGGCCAAGGAACTCGGCTACGAGGCGCTGGTGCTGGTGCATGACGACGACGCCAACAAGCAGTCCGAGCTGATCGATACCGCGATCGGCCGCGGCGCCAAGGCGATCATCCTCGACAATGCCGGCGCCGACGCGACCGTCGCCGCCGTGCAGAAGGCCAAGGACGCCGGCATTCCCTCCTTCCTGATCGATCGCGAGATCAACGCCACAGGCGTTGCCGTGGCGCAGATCGTCTCCAACAACTACCAGGGCGCCCAGCTCGGCGCGCAGGAGTTCGTCAAGCTGATGGGCGAAAAGGGTAATTTCGTCGAGCTGGTCGGCAAGGAATCCGACACCAATGCCGGCATCCGCTCCAAGGGCTACCATGACGTCATCGACGATTATCCGGACCTGAAAATGGTCGCGCAGCAATCGGCCAACTGGAGCCAGACCGAGGCCTATTCCAAGATGGAATCGATCCTGCAGGCCAACCCCGACATCAAGGGCGTCATCTCCGGCAACGACACGATGGCGATGGGCGCCTATGCGGCGCTCGCGGCGGCGAACCGCAAGGATGTCATCGTCGTCGGCTTCGACGGTTCGAACGACGTGCGCGATTCCATCACCTCGGGCGGCATCAAGGCGACGGTGCTGCAGCCGGCCTACGCCCAGGCGCAGATGGCGGTGGAACAGGCCAACGACTTCATCAAGAACAAGAAGTCACCCGAGAAGGAAAAGCAGCTGATGGACTGCGTGCTCATCAATGGCGACAATGCCGCCAAGCTGGAAACCTTCGCGCTGAAGAACTGAGCCGGCACGATATAATTGCGAGGGGCGGACACGCGTTCGCCCCTCAGTGCTTTATTTTGATGCAATTCCGGACGGGAAACCGTTTCACAGTTTTCCTGGAATTGCTCTAATTTCACGTTCCGGGTGCTTTTGACCGCCATGCCGAAGACATTGACCTGGCTAACCCCTTTTAGTTGGCTGACGCTTGTCGCGCTCGCGGGCCTTGGCCTCGGCGGTTGCAAAATCCTGCCGACGCCGGTGGCGCAGAGTGAAAACAGCGCGTCTGCCTTTAACCCGGACAAGATGGTCGAGGACATCTGGGCCCCGAAGGTCATCCCCTACCTCAGGCAGAAGGCTGGGCCGTTCGCCGAGGTCCATGCCTTGGCGAAAACCGATCCGGCGGCGGCCGGCGCCAAATACGGCAATCCAAGGAAGCAGGCGAATTCGCCATGGACCTTCGCGGTCCGCGTCGAGGGCAAGATCGTCGCCGCCAACACGCAGTCGCGCGCGGCAACGATGGATGTCGACGTGGACGGCGACGACAAGGCCGATGCGCGCGTCCAGATCGGGCCGGCGATACGCGGCACTGCACTTAGAGACAGCCTCGATTTCGTCCAGTTCAACGACTTCACCAATCAGATCGACTTCGCCCAGTTCGGCAAGGCCTTCAACGCCTATGCCGGTAAGACCGTGCTGTCCAAACTGCCTCGCGAGGCGCTTGAGGGCCGCACCGCCAAGGTGATCGGCGCTTATACGATCGAAGGCGGCCAGGACCTGCCGCTGGTGACCCCGGCGGAGGCCGAGATCGGGCCGAAGCCATGAGCCCCGCTCACGAGGTTATCCTCAAGCTGGAGGACGTCTCGAAGGTTTATGCCGGCACGGTCGCGGTCAAGCAGGCGAACTTCGAGGTGCACAAGGGGGCCGTCAACGTGCTGGTCGGCGAAAACGGCGCCGGCAAGTCGACGCTGATGAAGATCATCGCCGGCGTCGAGCAGCCGACCCTCGGCCGTATCCTGCTCGAAGGCGAAGAGGTTTCCTTCTCCTCGTCGGGAGACGCGGTCGCGCGCGGCATCGGCATGGTGTTCCAGGAGCTGAACCTGTTCGGCAATATGACCGTGGCCGAGAACATCTTCGCCACACGCGAGATCACCAACCGGCTGGGCAAGATCGACCGCAAGGCACAGGAAAAACGGGCGCGCGAATTCCTCGACCGGCTAGAAGCCGGGATCCGGCCCGAGATGCTGGTCGAGGACTTGCGCATCGGCCAGCAGCAGCTGGTCGAGATCGCCAAGGCGGTTTCGCTCGACGCCAAGATCCTGATCATGGATGAGCCGACCTCGGCGCTGAGTGCTACGGAAGTCGAAATACTTTTCAAGGTGATCGCCGACCTCAAGGCGCGCGGCGTCGCCATCGTCTACATCTCGCACCGGCTGGAAGAACTGATCCGCATCGGCGACACCGTCACCGTGCTGCGCGACGGCCGCATCACCGGCCAGGAGGAAATGAAGAACGTCGACACGCAGTGGATCGTGCGGCAGATGATCGGCTCGGATGCCAAGGATTTCGCCAAGGCCGACGGCCACCAGCCAGGCGAGGAAATCTTCCGCGCCGAGGAGATCTGCCTGCCGCGCGTTACCGGCGGACTGGCGGTCGACCATGTCTCGCTGTCGCTGCGCGCCGGCGAAATCCTCGGCATATACGGGCTGATGGGCGCCGGGCGGAGCGAGCTGTTCGACTGCATCATGGGTCGCCACGGCCATGCCAGCGGCAAGATCTTCATCGCCGGAAGGCAAGTGAAGGAGCGCGACACGACGCGCCGTATCCAGCGCGGGCTTGCACTGATCCCCGAGGACCGCCAGCGCGAAGGGCTGGTGTCGATCCTCTCGGTGGCCAGCAACCTGACGCTGGCGAGCCTGTCGCGTTTCGTGCGCTTGTTCCACATCCGCGGCGGCGCCGAGCGGCGGGCCGTGATGCAGATGGTGCGGGAACTCGCAATTAAGGTAGCCGACCCGGCGCAGGAAGTCTCGTCCCTGTCGGGCGGCAACCAGCAGAAGGTGGTGATCGGCAAGGCGCTGCTCACCGGACCGAAAGTGCTTCTGATGGACGAGCCCAGTCGTGGCATCGATGTCGGCGCCAAGGCCGATGTCTTCCGCACCATGCGCAAGCTTTCGCGCGACGGGCTGGGCATCCTGTTCGCCACCTCCGACCTCGACGAGGTGATGGCGTTGTCCGACCGCATCGCGGTGATGAGCAATGGCAGATTGACCGGCATGTTCGACCGCGCCGAAGCGACGGAGGCGGCGATCGTCGCCGCGTCGGCGCTGGGCCACGGACCGGCCGCACATGGGGAGCAAAGCTGATGACTGACATTCCGGCCAAGGCGGCCGCTCCTTCCGCTACCAGCGGCTCGGCGCTGCTGACGCTGATGAAGCTCAGGACCTTCATCGCGCTGATCGCGGTCCTGGTGTTCTTCTCGATCGCCGCGCCGAACTTCCTGTCGGCGGCGAACCTGATCCTGATGGCCAAGCACGTGGCGCTCAACGCCTTCCTGGCCATGGGCATGACCTTCGTCATCATCACCGGCGGCATTGATCTTTCGGTCGGCTCGATCGTCGGCCTGTGCGGCATGGTGGCCGGCTATCTCGTGCTCAACGGCATCGACCTGCAGATCGGCTACACCATCTATTTCAACGTCGTCGAGATCGCCCTGATCACGCTTCTGGTCGGCATAGCGATCGGCGCCGTCAACGGGCTGCTGATCACCAGGCTCAACGTCGCGCCCTTTATCGCCACGCTCGGTGTGCTCTATGTCGCGCGCGGTTTCGCGCTGCTGTCCTCCGACGGCCGCACCTTCCCCAACCTGGTCGGCAAGCCGGAACTCGGTACCACCGGCTTCGGCTTCCTCGGCGCCGGCCGGCTGCTCGGCCTGCCGGTGTCGATCTGGATTCTGATCGTGGTGGCGCTGGGGGCTGCCTATCTCGCGCGCTACACCCCGCTCGGCCGGCACATCTTCGCCGTCGGCGGCAATGAGCGGGCGGCGCGGATCTCGGGCGTGCGCGTCAACATGGTCAAGATGTTCGTCTACATGTTTTCCGGCTTCTGCGCGGCGATCGTCGGCCTGATCATCTCCTCGGAGCTGATGGCCTCGCATCCGGCGACGGGCGAGAGCTTCGAATTGAACGCCATCGCCGCGGCGGTGCTCGGCGGCACCTCGATGTCGGGCGGGCGCGGCACGATCGGCGGCACCATCGTCGGCGCCTTCGTCATCGGCATCCTGTCGGACGGGCTGGTGATGATGGGCGTAAGTTCGTTCTGGCAGATGGTGATCAAGGGGCTGGTCATCATCGTCGCCGTCGTCGTCGACCAGGCGCAGCGCCGGCTGCAGCAGCGCGTCACCCTGATGCAGATGGCCAAGGCGGGTTGAGCATGGCGAGCTTAAGTGGAGCGCTGATCGGCTGCGGCTTCTTCGCCGTCAACCAGATGCATGCCTGGCACGACATAGAGGGCGCTTCGATCGTCGCTATCTGCGACCGCGATCCCGAGCGGCTCAAGATAGTCGGCGACCAGTTCGGCGTGACGCGGCGCTACAGCGACGCGGCGGAACTTTTCACCGCCGAGACGCTCGACTTCGTCGACATTGCCACCACGGTCGGCAGCCATCGGCCGCTGGTCGAGATGGCGGCCGCGCACGGCGTTCCCGTGATCTGCCAGAAACCATTCGCGCCAACGCTTGGCGATGCCAAGGCGATGGTGAAGGCCTGCGCGGATGCCGGCGTGCCGCTGATGGTGCACGAGAATTTCCGCTGGCAATCGCCGATCCAGGCGGTGCGCGCGGTGCTCGACAGCGGCGAGATCGGCACGCCCTTCTTCGGACGCATCTCCTTCCGCTCCGGCTATGACGTGTTTTCCGGCCAGCCCTATCTCGCGACGGGCAAGCGCTTCATCATCGAGGACCTCGGCATCCACATCCTCGATATCGCCCGCTTCCTGCTCGGCGATGTGTCGAGCCTGACCGCGCGAACCAAACGCATCAACCCGGCCATCGCCGGCGAGGATGTCGCCACGATCCTCATGGACCACGCTGGCGGCGCCACCTCGGTGGTCGATTGCAGTTATGCGACCAAGCTTGCCGCGGAGCCGTTCCCGGAGACGCTCATCGAACTCGATGGCAGCGACGGCACGATCCGGCTGGCGCAAGGCTACCGGCTGACCGTCACCGGCAAGAGCGGAACCAGGGTGAGCGACGTCTCGCCGCCGCTGCTGCCCTGGGCCTCGCGGCCCTGGCACAACATCCAGGAAAGCGTGCTGGCCATCCAGCGGCACTGGGTCGACTGCCTTGCATCAGGCCAGGAACCGGCGACGTCAGGCGCGGACAATCTGAGGACATTCGCCCTGGTCGAGGCCGCCTATGCGGGTGCCGCCAGCCGAGAACCGGTGCAGATCGAAGCCTTGCTGAGATGACGGCAGACGCTTTCCAGCTCTACGGCACGCGCGCGGCCGAGCCCAAGCCGGTCACGCTGCATGCGGGCGCATTGAGCGCGGAACTGGTCAACGGCAATCTGCGCACCATCCGCCACGGCGGCACCGAAGTGCTGCGCGCCATCGCCTATATCGTGCGCGACCGCGACTGGGGCACCTATGAGCCCGACCTGACGGACCTGACCATCGACCAGACGGACGACCGTTTCTCCGTCAGCTACGCGGCAAGCTGCCTCGGTCCGGACGGCAGCCGGCTCGGCTTCCACGCGACGATCGAAGGGTCCGCCGACGGCAGGCTGGTCTTCGATGTGACCGCGCTCCCCGAGAGCGATTTCGAAACCAACCGCTGCGGCTTCTGCATCCTGCACCCGATCGCCGGCCTCGCCGGCAGCCCGATGACCGTCGAGCACACCGACGGCAGCGTGGTCGAGACGGAACTCCCCGATCTGATCGACCCCTGGCAGCCGTTCAAGGATTTGCGCGCCATCACGCATCAGGTGCGGCCCGGCGTTGTCGCGCAATGCCGGATGGAAGGCGACGCATTCGAGATGGAGGACCAGCGCAACTGGTCCGACGCCTCGTACAAAACCTATGTGCGGCCGCTGGCGCTGCCATGGCCGTATGTGCTGCCAGCCGGCGAACCGATGCGCCAGACGATCAGCCTGCGCATCACCGGCGATGCCAATGTGCCTGCCTCGGCGGCGCCGGCCGAACCGGTCCGCGTCGAGCTCGGGCAAGCCGGCGCGAAGCTGCCCGATATCGGCATCGTGGTCTATCCCGAGGAGATCGAGGCGGCATTTGCCGACCTGCCGTTGCTGCGAGGGCTCGGTCCCCGGCAACTGCTTTTCCACTTCGACCCGACGCGTGGTCACGGCCTCGAGGCGCTGCGCGCCCATGCCCGGCTGGCGGCCGCCTATCCTGTTTCGACGACGCTGGAGTGCGTGGTCGCTTGTGACGGCGATCTGGACGCCGAACTTTCCGAGATCGCCGACATGGTGCGCCGGGCAGGCCTGCGGCTCGACGCCATCGCGGTGTCGCCTGCGGTCGACCGGCAATCGACGCCGCCGGGCAGTGCCTGGCCGGCATGCCCACCGCTCGAGGACGTCTACGCGGCCGCCCGCCGGGGCTTTCCCGGCCTCCGCCTCGGCGGCGGCATGTTCAGCTATTTCACCGAACTCAACCGCAAGCGCGTTCCAGCCGGCCAGCTCGATTTCATCACCCACTGCACCAATCCGATCGTGCACGCCGCCGACGATCTCAGCGTGATGCAATCGCTGGAGGCGCTGCCCTTCATCACCCGGTCCACGCGGGCGATCTTCGGGACAAAGCCGTACCGGATCGGACCATCGACGATCGCCATGCGCCAGAACCCTTATGGCGGCGCGACCAAGGACAATCCTCAGGGACAGCGCATCGCCATGGCGAACCGCGACCCGCGCCACGCCGCGCAGTTCGCCGCCGCATGGACGATCGGCTATGCCGCGCGGGTCGCGCCGGCGGGACTGGAGATGCTGACTCTGTCCAGTTTCGCTGGACCGTTCGGCGTGGTCGCGGGATCGGGCGAATCCGCCGCAGAGGGATCGCCGCGGCCGATTTTCCAGGCCATTGAAGGGCTTTGTGAGTTGGCCGGGCTGACGCATGTTTCCGCCACGACGAGCGACGAGACGCGGGTCCTGGCGCTGGCCGGCCGCTCCGCGTCGGGCGAGACCATCGTCTGGCTGGCGAACCTGACACCGAACGACATGCGGGTCGACGCTTCCGCGCTTGGCCGGGGCGATCTCGTGATGTCTCCCTATGCGATTACCAGGATCGGTTACTTCTCGGAATTCATCACATAGAGCGCACGCGAGCGCTCGAGGTGCTTGATCATCGCCTTCTCGGCGCCGTCGGCATCCCCGTGCTCGATGCGGTCGATGATCTCTTCGTGCTCGGTCAGCGTGTATTTTTCCTTGCCGGTCCAGATCAGCATTTCGGTGTGGTATTCCTTCAGCCAGCCCAGTGTGGCTTCGCTGACCGCGACATAGATCGGATTGCCTGAAATGGACGCGATCTGGGTATGGAATTTCATGTCGGCGGAGATGAAGGCTTCGGAATCGCCGCGCGCGGCGCGCTGCTCGGCCACGGTCGCCTTCAGCAATTGCACATCCTCTGATTTGGCCCTTTCCGCGGCTTCCCTGACCATGCCGCGCTCGAAGAAGATGCGCGCGGTCTTCAGGTGCTCCAGCGTGTCCCGGGACGAGGACAGGATGATCTTGGCCGCACCGTCGACCTGCTTGATGATCGACTTGGCGGTGAGTTGCAGCACCTTGGCGCGCTCGCCATGCGAGATGGCGACCAACCCCATATTGCTCAGCGCCTGCATGGCCTCGCGTATCGCCGGCCGGCCGACCTCGAAGCGCTCCATCAACTCGCGCTCGGACGGCATGTCGTCGCCCGGCTGCAGTTCGCCGCTGGTGATCAGCCGCTTCAGTCTTGCAAAGACTTCGTCGGAAAGTTTGCGCCGGACGATCGGCTCCGAACGGTTCATCGCGACGAATCACTCCCTGGCCCGATTCCTGTTTAGCATTCCCGGCAGGATTACCGGAATGCCCGCGCCTGGAGCGGGTTCGCTCCAGCTTTGCCGCAGCCCACCGCTCTTGTCGAGGCGCGGATATTTCTTGCAATACTTATGTACTCATTATACCAGATTTCCTGCGCGACGAAACTTTTTTCGAACCCTTTTCGAGCGGCCGACCGACCATGATCACGCTTACCTATCGCATCGAAACCCCTGGCAGCATCGAGGCGCTGGCCGCCAAGATCGCCAGCGACCAGTCGACCGGCACCTTCGTCGCGCTGCCGGGCGAGACCGAGGAGCTGAAGGCGCGCGTGGCGGCGCGCGTGCTGGCGATCCGGCACCTGCCGGATGCCACGCAACCCTCTCTCCCGGGATCCGGCAGCGGGCCCTTCCGGCGCGCCGATGCCGACATCGCCTTCCCCTTCGACGCCATCGGCACCGACCTGTCGGCACTGATGACCATTGCCATTGGTGGCACCTATTCGATCAGGGGCCTGTCCGGCATCCGCCTCATCGACATGAAGCTGCCGGAACAATACCGGGGTGCCCATCCGGGTCCACAGTTCGGCGTTGCGGGCAGCCGCGGGCTGACCGGTGTCGAGGGCCGCCCGATCATCGGTACCATCGTCAAGCCGGCGCTTGGTCTCAGGCCGCACGAGACGGCCGCGATGGTGGGCGAACTGATCGAGGCCGGCGTCGATTTCATCAAGGACGACGAGAAGCTGATGAGCCCTGCCTATTCGCCGCTGGCGGAGCGGGTGAAGGCGATCATGCCAGGGATTCTCGACCATGAGCAGAAGACCGGCAAGAAGGTGATGTATGCCTTCGGCATCTCGCATGCCGATCCCGACGAGATGATGCGCAACCACGATCTTGTGCTCCAAGCCGGCGGCAATTGCGCGGTCGTCAACATCAACTCGATCGGCTTCGGTGGCATGGCTTTTCTGCGGAAGCGTTCCGGCTTGGTGCTGCATGCCCATCGCAATGGCTGGGACATTCTCACACGCCACCCCGGCCTCGGCATGGACTTCAAGGTCTGGCAGCAATTCTGGCGGCTGCTCGGCGTCGACCAGTTCCAGATCAACGGCATCGGCTCGAAATATTGGGAGCCGGACGATTCCTTCATCCGCTCCTTCGAGGCAGTGACGACGCCGCTGTTTTCATCAGACGATTGCGCGCTGCCCGTGGCCTGCTCGGGCCAATGGGGCGGCCAGGCACCCGAAACCTATGAGCGCACCGGCCGCACGGTCGACCTCCTCTACCTCTGCGGCGGCGGCATCGTCAGCCATCCGGACGGACCCGGTGCCGGCGTGCGGGCCGTGCTGCAGGCCTGGCAGGCGGCGGTCGAGGGCATTGCGCTGGCGGACTATGCCCGCGATCACATCGAACTGGCCCGATCGATCGAAAAGTTCGGCGACGGCAAGGCAGCATGAGCATGGCCGCGCAAAACCTGCTCCTCAGTTATTATGGCGACGACCTCACCGGCTCGACGGACGTCATGGAGGCGCTTGAGCTCGGCGGCGTGCCAACGGTGCTGTTCATGCACCAGCCCGATCCTTCCTTGCTGGCGCGATTTTCGCATTGCCGCGCGGTTGGATTGGCGGGCACCAGCCGAAGCGAAACGCCGCAATGGATGGAGGAAAACCTGACGCCGGCCTTCGAATGGCTGAAAGGCCTCGGGGCGGCGATCTGCCACTACAAGATCTGCTCTACCTTCGATTCCAGCCCGGCGGTCGGCAGCATTGGCCGCGCCACCGAAATCGGCAGGCGTATTTTCGGCGGGGCGAGCGTGCCGATGGTGGTCGGGGCGCCGCAGCTCAAGCGCTACACCGCCTTCGGCAATCTTTTCGCGGCGTTCCGTGGCGAGTATTTCCGCATCGACAGGCATCCTGTGATGAGCAGGCATCCGGTGACGCCGATGAACGAAGCAGACCTGCTCGCGCATCTCTCGCATCAGACCAGTCTCAGCGCCGGCCTTGTCGACCTGGCGGCATTGCAGGCCGACGATGTTGCGCAAACGGTCGACCAGGCGATGAAAAACAGGGCGATCGTCCTGTTCGATGTTGAAAGCCGCCAGACACAGAGACGCGTCGGCGAGCAGATCTGGCGCATCCACGATCAAGGCCATGGCTTCGTTGTCGGATCCTCGGGCGTCGAATATGCCTTGCTTGCCGAATGGGCCGGCAAAGGCATCGTCTCCGGGCACGCGTCGTTCGCGCCGCCCGGCCCGGTGGACCGCCTCGCGGTCGTCTCGGGCAGCGTTTCGCCTACCACCGAGAAACAAATCCGCTTTGCGCTCGCCCACGGTTTTGACGGCGTCGAAATGGATGCGATGCGACTGGTCTCGGAGGGCGCCGGCGACGCGATCGAGCAGGCGGTCGCCACCGGGCTGGCAAGTCTGGCCAAGGGCCGCAGCGTCATCCTCTACACCGCGCTTGGCCCGCAGGCCGACCGGGGCGCCGAGATCGACAGGATCGAAGGCGCGCGAAACACGCTCGGGCGAGCGCTGGGGACCATCCTGCGCCGGCTGATCGTGGAACAGAAACTCAAGCGCGCGGTGATCGCCGGTGGCGATACGTCCAGCCACGCGCTCGGACAATTGGCCATCGACGCGCTGACCGTGCGCATGCCTTTGCCGCAATCGCCGGGATCTCCGCTCTGCGTCGCCCATGGCGGCGGTGAGATCGATGGCCTCGAAATAGCGCTGAAAGGCGGCCAGGTCGGCACCGACGCCTATTTCGAGACGATCCGGCTGGGAAGCTAAGCGACGAGCCAGGTCGTTCAATACAACGGCTTGCCCATGTGCTTCGGCGTCGGCCACTGCGCCGTGATGCCGGGTTGCACCGGCCGTTCGAGATAGGTCGCCAGAACCACGTAGCTGCGCGTCGAGGTGACGCCTGGTGTTTCGTAGAGACGCAACAGCAGGCCTTCGAGCGCCTTGGTGTCCTCGGTGCGCACCTTGAGTAGTACGCATGTATCGCCGGCGACGGTGTGGATCTCCTCGACCTCGGGATATTCCGAGATCGCCATCAGTTCAGGGGTCTTGCCCCAGCCGCTGGTGTCTATGTGAACGAAGGTGAGCAGCGGTTTTCTCACCGCGTTGGGATCGATGATGGCGGCCGTATTGCGAATGGCGCCGCTGCGCCGAAGCCGCTTGACGCGCTCGTGCGCTGCCGGCGGCGACAAGCCGACGCGATCGCCGAGTTCGGCATAGCTGACGGTCGCGTCTTCGACGAGAACGCCTAATATTTTTCGGTCGGTCGCGTCGACATCCCGGGCCGCCGGCCTGTTCCGCGGAATGCCATCTGTTTCTTCATCCATAGCGGTATTCCCGATTGTCACGGAATTTAATACGGCCATTATGATGATATGTCGAACAACGATCAAGCTACAGCCTTGGGCGCGGACACCAGGCTGCCCATCCCGGCCCTCGCCTATCTGCTGACCGGATGCATCGCCGTGATCGGCTCGAATTCGCTGGTGCTGGGCCCGATCGCTCCGGCAGTGGCCGTGTCGTTCTCGACCAGCGTCCCCATGGTGATGATGGCGGCGGCCGCGTTCGGCCTCGGCACATCGGCGAGCGCCCTGTTCCTGGCACGCCATATCGACCGGCTCGGCGCGCGCCGGATGTTGCGGGCGGCCTTGCTGCTGCTGGCATTGGCCTTGGTCGCCAGCGCGGCCGCGCCGACGGTGAGCGCGCTGGTTGCCGCGCAGCTTATCGCTGGGATCGCGGCCGGCGTCGCCATGCCGGCAATCTATGCCAGTGCCGCGGCCATCGCCCCGCCCGGGCGGGAAAGCGGCACGATCGGCGTGGTGCTGACCGGGTGGACGCTCAGCATGGTGGCCGGCGTTTCGCTGTCGGCGGTGCTTGCCGATCTCGTGCACTGGCGCGCCGTCTTTGTCGCCGTGGCCGTGCTGGCGACGCTGGCGCTTGGCGGCCTCAGCGCATCGTCGCTCCCGGATGTCCGGAAGGCCGGACCGGCGCCCGCCCCGCTGGCGGCGTTGAACATCCCCGGCATTGTGCCCCTCCTGGTTGCCTGCAGTGCTTTCATGACCGCCTTCTACGGTGTCTATGGCTATCTTGGCGACCACCTCCACAGCGGGCTGGGGCAGCCGGTCAGCGCCAACGGGCTGGCGGCCCTCGCCTATGGCGCGGGATTTGGCACGGCGGCGCTCTTCGACGGCATCATCGACCGGCTGGGCGCCGGGCGTGTCATGCCTTTCGCCTATCTTCTCGTGGCCATCGTCTACGTGGCGATCGCCGCGACCAGCGGCAGCTATGGCTTGACGCTCGCCATGGTCGCCGCCTGGGGGCTTGCCAATCATTTCGGGCTGAACGTGCTGGTGATGCGCCTGTCGGCGCTCGATCCGTCGCGGCGGGGCACGATCATGGGGCTGAACAGCGCGGTGACCTACCTCGCGGTGTTCGTCGGCACCACCGGCTTCGGGCCGCTCTATTCCGGCTTCGGCTTCGCCACATGCGCGGCAGTTGCGGCCTTGCTGATGCTGATTGCCGCTGGCGCGGCGGCATGGCGCACACGCTAGAACTTTCCTCCCGTCGCATTGCTCCAGTCGGCACAACGTGATTGGCCAGCGGCCTGTCGCGTAGTTGACAGCGGCCCCACCATCCTTCCATACAAAACGCGTTAATGTTCTCAGGGCGGGGTGAAAGTCCCCACCGGCGGTAACGGCTTCGGCCCAAGCCCGCGAGCGCTTTCCGCTATCGGAGAGGTCAGCAGATCCGGTGTGATTCCGGAGCCGACGGTTACAGTCCGGATGAAAGAGAACGAAACGGAAGACGGACCGCCCCGGCGGGCCGCATTTCGTATCGTGCGTCCTGATTCTGGTTCGAAACGGAAGGATGGACCCATGAATCAGCATTCCCACAAAGACTATGAAACAATCCGCGTCGCCGTCATCAGGGCGCGCTGGCATGCCGACATCGTCGACCAGTGCGTGCAAGCCTTTGGGGCGGAACTGGCCGAGATTGGCGGCGGACGCTTTGCCGTCGACATCTTCGACGTGCCCGGCGCCTACGAAATTCCGCTCCATGCCAAGACGCTTGCCGGGACCGGCCGCTACGCCGCGATCCTCGGCACGGCATTCGTCGTCAATGGCGGCATCTACCGGCACGACTTCGTCGCCAACGCCGTTATCGACGGCATGATGAACGTGCAGTTGTCGACCGGCGTGCCCGTGCTTTCGGCGGTGCTCACGCCCCACAATTTCCACGACAGCACCGAGCATCATCGCTTCTTCTTCGAGCATTTCACGGTCAAGGGGAAGGAAGCGGCAAACGCCTGTGTGCAGATACTCGCCGCGCGGGAAAAGATCGCGGCCTGAAGCGGCGCTGCCGGGGTGGAAATCCCGGTAACGGGCTGTAGTATCCCGGAAAATACTGAGTTCGGGAGGATGCCGGTGCAGACCAAGAAGATCATCAATGACGGCAACCGTGCCGTCGACGAAATGCTCGAAGGGATCCTCGCCGCGCATCCTCGCCATCTCGGGAGCGTGGACGGCAGTCCGCGCTCGATCATCGCCCGCGATGGACCGAGGCCCGGCAAGGTCGGGCTGGTGATCGGCGGCGGCTCCGGCCACGAGCCGACCTTTCTCGGCTTTGTCGGCAAGGGGCTGGCGGACGCGGCGGCTGTCGGCAACGTCTTTGCCTCGCCGCCGCCCGATCCGATCCTCGAATGCACCAAGGCGATCAGCGGCGGCGCCGGCGTGCTGTTCATGTACGGCAACTATGCCGGCGACGTGATGAATTTCGACATGGCGGCCGAGATGGCCGCCATGGACGACATCGAGGTGCGCACGGTGCTGACCACCGACGACGTCGCCTCGGCGCCGCGTGACCAGCGGCGGAAGCGCCGTGGTGTCGCGGGTAATTTCTTCATCTTCAAGGCGGCCGGTGCCGCCTGCGACCTGATGCTCTCCCTCGACGAATGCGAGCGCGTCGCGCGCAAGGCCAACGACCGCACCTTCACGATGGGCGTGGCACTGTCGCCCTGCTCGCTGCCGCAGACCCGGCGGCCGAATTTCGAGATCGGCACGGACGAGATGGAAATCGGGATGGGCATCCATGGCGAACCCGGCATCGCCCGCGGCAAGCTCGGGACCGCCGACGAAATCACCGACGAGATGCTGGACAAGATTTTCGCCGAGATGGCGCCGAAGCGCGGCGACAAGGTCGCGGTGCTGGTCAATTCGCTGGGTTCGACGCCGCTGATGGAGCTCTACATCATGAACCGCCGGGTCAAGCAGAGGCTCGACGCCATCGGCGTTTCGGTCCACGCGACCTGGGTCGGCAACTACTGCACGTCGCTGGAAATGGCCGGCGCTTCGGTGACGCTTTTCCATCTCGACGAAGAATTGCAGGCGATGCTCGACCACCCCTGCGACTGCGCCATGTTCCGTGCCGGCTGAGGAGCGCTCCATGACCATCGCCGCGTTCGACCTGAAAAGAATGTTCGATGCGATCGCCGTGGCGATGGAAGCCGACAGGGACCGGCTTTGCCAGCTCGACGGCGTCATCGGCGACGCCGACCACGGCATTGCCATGGCGCTCGGGTTCAACGCCGCGCGCGATGCTCTGGCATCGCTCGACCTTACGGCGGCCGAGCCGACCGCGCTCCTCAACGCCGCGGCGAAATCGTTTCTCAATGCCGTCGGCGCGTCCTGCGGCCCGCTCTATGCCACCGCCTTCATGCGCGCCGCCGCCGCCGTCAAGGGCAAGGCGACGCTGGCGGATGCCGATGTCGTCGCGCTGCTGCAGGCCATGGCGCAAGGCATCAAGGATCGCGGCAAGGCCGAAACCGGCGAAAAGACAATGGTCGACGCCTGGCAACCGGCGGCGGAAGCGGCCGGCGCCAGCAATGCAGCAGGAAAAAACCTTGCCGAAAGCCTCCAGGCCGCTTTTGCCGCCGCCGAGCGCGGCGCGGAATCGACCAAGGACATGATCGCCGCCAAGGGCCGCTCGTCGCGGCTCGGCGAGCGCTCGCTCGGCCATATCGATCCCGGTGCGGCTTCGGCCGTCACCGTCATCGGTGCGATGCGCGACAGTCTCGCTTAGCCCTTCGCCGCGTCGAGCTTGTCGATCGCCTGGACGTTGCCGGCCGACGGTCCCTTCTCGTCGAACTCCGAGGCCAGCCAGGTATCGACAATGGCCTTGGCGAGTTCCGGGCCGATGACGCGGGCGCCCATGGTGATGATCTGGGCGTTATTGGATTTCGCCGCGCGTTCGGCCGAATAGGTGTCGTGGGTGAGTGCGGCGCGGATGCCCGGCACCTTGTTGGCCGAGATCGAGACGCCGATGCCGGTGCCGCAGAACAGGATGCCGCGATCGTTCTCGCCGTCGATGATCGTCTGGGCAAGTTTCCGCGACAGATCGGCATAGAAGCCGGCCTGGCTGAGGTCGCTGACGGTGAGCCCCGGCTTGGTCGCCAGATGCGCTGATATGACGTCGAGCAGCGGCTTGCCGGCGCTGTCGGCTCCAATGGCTATTTTCATTTTTTGTCCTTTCCAGTTCGATGATTCAGATGGCGGCCGACGCGCGGCGCAGGATGTCGATGTAGCCTTCGGCCTGCCAGGCCGAGCGGCCGATGAACAAGCCGTCGATGTTGGGCTGGGCGATCAGTTCCGCGGCATTGCCGGGATTGACGCTGCCGCCATAGAGCACCGGCGGCACGGACGGCAGCAGGCCGCCGGCGACCGTCTTGATCAGCGCCTGCTGCCTGTCGGCATAGTCGGAACTGGCCGGAATGCCCTTGTCGCCAATCGCCCAGACCGGCTCGTAGGCGAACAGGATTTTTGCTCCCCTCGCCTCGCCCTCGAGGAATTGCAGTGCACCCTCGACCTGGCTGGTCAGCACCGCATCGGCCTTGCCGCCTTCGCGCTCGGCCAGCGTCTCGCCGACGCAGATCAGCGGTATCAGTGCGTGCTTGACCGCCGCCGCCGTCTTCAGCCCAACCGTGCGGTCGGTCTCGCCGAAGTGCTCGCGCCTTTCGCTGTGGCCGAGTTCGACCAGGTCTAGGCCACAATCGTTCAGCATCACCGGCGAAATCTCGCCGGTCCAGGCGCCGGCGTCGGCCCAATGCATGTTCTGCGCGCCGACCTTGACGCGCGTCGTCGACAGCGCCTGCCCGACCTCGCGCACCGCCGTGAAAGGCGGGACGACGAAAGGCTGGATGCGATCGTCGAAACCCGCCACGAAGCCGGCCAGTGCGCCTGCAAAGTCAAGCGCCTCCGCGAGCGTCTTGTTCATCTTCCAGCTTGTACCGACCCAGTAAACCACGCGTACACCCCTTGATCATCAATCCTTGTCGGCGACCACCGTCAGCGAGACGCCGGCCGCATCCAGCGTGTCGCGCATTCCGGGCTCCGGCCCGCGCCCGGTGAAGACGGCGTCGAATGCCTTGAGATCGGCCAGGAAATGCAGCGCGCTGCGGCCAAACTTGCCGTGATCCACCAGCAGATATGTGCGTGTCGCCGCGGCCATCATCAGTCGCTTGGCCTGCACCACTTCCTGGTCCTGATGGAAGGCGGAGGCGCCATGGATGGCGGACGACGACAGGAAGGCGACATCGGCGCGCAGCGACCGCAGCGAAGCCTCGGCGAGCAGGCCGAAGAAGCCGTGGAATTTCTTCGAGTACTGGCCGCCAAGCGCGATCAGGTTGATGCCTGCGGCACCGGCCAGATCCTGGATGACGGCGAGATTGTTGGTGATCACCGTCAGCGGCCTGAGATCGGCGAGATACCGCGCGATACCGCCCGCGGTCGAACCGTCGTCGATGATGACCGTCTGGCCGGGTTCGATCATGGCCACGGCCGCCGCCGCAAGGCGCTGTTTTTCCCCGATCGCCTGCTTCTGCCGGTAGCGGAAATCGCTTTCAAACAGACTGCTCGGCTGGATCGAGGCGCCGCCGCGCACCTTGCGCAGCAAACCGCTCTCCTCGAGCTCGTCGAGGTCGCGATGCACGGTCATCCTGGAGACGCCAAAGCGGGAGGCAAGATCGTCGACGCTCGCCGCGCCGGCATCCACCAGGAAGTCCATGATGCCTTGGCGTCTGTTGTCGCTCTTCATTCTCGCCGACCCGCCAACGCAGAAGCCTGGCTCCTTGATCGAACGAAGATATAACAGATATGATCGCATAGGTATCATGATTTTTGTGATAATGGGATATTTTTGTGGGATATTTCGCCGGCTTTTATCGCGCCGCTGTAACAAGAATTGCTGCCGGGACGGTCTGTCACGGTTGCGGTTGCGCGGGATTCCGGCCAGAAGCATCGGTGGGCTGAACGATGCGCGGGCGGCCCGCAACCACAGGTTCGAAACCAGATACGGGAGACTAATCGTTGGCTCGCATCACACTGAGACAATTGCTCGATCACGCCGCCGAATACGGCTATGGCGTGCCGGCCTTCAACATGAACAACATGGAACAGGGCCTCGCCATCATGGAGGCTGCCGAGGAGACCAAGTCCCCGGTCATCCTGCAGGCGAGCCGCGGCGCGCGCGCCTATGCCAATGACGTGGTGCTGGCCAAGCTGATCGACGCGCTGGTCGAAATCCATCCCGACATCCCGGTCTGCATGCATCTCGACCATGGCAACAACGAAGCCACCTGCGTCACCGCGATCCAGCACGGCTTCACCTCGGTGATGATGGACGGCTCACTCAAGGAAGACGGCAAGTCGCCGGCCGACTATGCCTATAATTCCGGCATCACCAAGCGCGTCGTCGATATGGCGCATTGGGGCGGCGTGTCGGTGGAAGGCGAGATCGGCGTGCTGGGCTCGCTCGAGAGCGGCGGCGGCGAGCAGGAAGACGGCCACGGCGTCGAAGGCGCGATCAGCCACGACCAGCTCCTGACCGATCCGGTGCAGGCCGAGCAGTTCGTGCGCGACACCCATGTCGATGCGCTGGCGGTGGCCATGGGCACCAGCCACGGCGCCTATAAATTCTCGCGCAAGCCCGACGGCGCGGTGCTGGCGATGAACGTGATCGAGGAGATCCACCGCCGCTTGCCGAACATGCATCTGGTCATGCACGGCTCGTCCTCGGTGCCGGAGGACTTGCAGGAGATCATCAACAAATATGGTGGCCAGATGAAGCCGACCTGGGGCGTCCCGGTGGAAGAGATCCAGCGCGGCATCAAGCATGGCGTGCGCAAGATCAACATCGACACCGACAACCGCATGGCGCTGACCGGCGCGATCCGCAAGGTGCTGACCGAAAATCCCAGCGAGTTCGACCCGCGCAAATTTCTGACGCCGGCGATGGCGGCGATGAGGAAGCTCTGCAAGGAGCGCTTCGAGCAGTTCGGCACCGCCGGCAATGCGCCGAAGATCAAGCCGCTGCCGGTTTCGGAAATGGCCAAGCGCTACAAGTCGGGCAGCCTCGACCCGAAATTCGCCTGAGCTCGATCCGGTTGCATTTTATGGACAGGAGCCGCATCGGCTCCTGTCCGATTTCTATCCGGCCTTCGGCGAAATCCCCGCCCTGCCGGCGTCGATGAACGGTGCCCAATAATCGACCGACTCGCGGATCATGGCGACCACCTGATGGTCGACCGGCTCGCGCTCGCGGAAGGATAGTTCGAGGCAGATTTCGTTGTCGGTGCCGCCGCCGCGTCGTACCGTCTCCAGCAGCTTCTCAGGCGTGATGCGGCCGTCCTTGTTGTGGGCCGCGGTGAATGGCCAATGGCCACCCTTGTTCATCGACGATTGCTTGATGTGGATGATCGGCGACTTCAGGGGAAAAGCTTCGGCCCAGGCATAGGGATCGACGTCGGCCGGATTGGAGGAAGTGACGTCGCCATGGTCGATGTCGACCATCATCTCCAGCGGAATGGCCATGCCGGCCGCGTCGATCGCGTCCTGCAGCATCCGGCAATTCTCGATCGTGTGACCGAATTCGCGACCGACCGACATCGGCTCCCAGAACAGATAGGTCAGGCCTGCCGCTCGGGCGTGCTCGGCGACCTCGCGCCAGCAGTCCAGCGCGATGTCGAACAGTCTGGCGCGACGGGCGGGATCGTCATAGTCCCGATGCGTGAAGATGGCGAACTGCGTGCCCATGCCGCCGGCGCCAAGCTCGGCCGAGATATCGGCGAAGGTCTTGAACCAGTCGACATAGTAGCGGCGCACATCGGCATCCGGATGGCCGAAATGGTTCAGCCGGCCATAGGGGCCGGTCATGCCGGAGGTGACGCGCACGCCGGTGCGATCCAAGGCGTTGCGGAACAGGCGGACGAACTTGACGATCGTCGCCGCCGGCCAGCCTGGGTTGACGAATTCATGCGTGAGCTGAACGTCGCGAATGCCGATCTCATAGGCGACGGTATCGATCAGATCGTCCGGCTCGGCGAAGCGGTTGACCAGCGGATTGGTGTTGAGGGAGAGCGTGAAAGCCAAGGTCGCGATCCCGTCAACGCCGGCGCAGAACAGGGGCGATGAGCGCCATCAGCCTGCCCTCGCCTGCCGGCTCGCGCACCAATGCTCGAAGGCCGACTTCTCCTCGGCGGACAAATGCAGGCCATGCTTGGTGCGCCGTTCGAGAATGTCGGCCGCGTCTTCCGCCCATTCCTGTTCAAAGAGGTAGTTCGCCTCGCGCTCGAAGAAATCCTTGCCGAAGCACCGCCCCAGTGCGGCGAGCGATCGGGCGCCGCCGACCACGGACCGCGTCCTGGTGCCGTAGAGCCGGCCGTAATGCTTGAGCAGCGATGCCGGCATCCATGGATACTCGCTTGCGAGGTTGCCAAGAAATTGTTCGAAGTCGGCATTGGCGATGTCGCCGCCGGGCAGATGCGCCCTCGCGGTCCAGGCTTTGCCCATGCTGGGAAAGAACGGTGCGATCCTGTCCAGCGCATGCTCGGCCAGTTTGCGGAAGGTGGTGATCTTGCCGCCGAAGACGGAGAGCAGCGGCGCCTGCGCGTCCGGCGCGTCGAGTTCGAAAATATAGTCGCGCGTCACCGCGCTCGGATTGTCGGCGTTGTCGTCATAGAGCGGCCGGACACCGGAGAACGAATGGACCACGTCGCCCCGCGCAAGGCCGCGCTTGAAATAGCGGTTGACCACCTTGATGAGGTAATCGATCTCGCTCTCATCCGCCCTCACATCCTCGGGCCGGCCCTCGTAGGGGATGTCGGTGGTTCCGATCAAGGCTAGATCGTTCTGGTAGGGATTGATGAAGATGACGCGCTTGTCGTTGTTCTGGACGAGATAAGCCTGCCTTCCCTCCCAGAATTTGGGCACGACGATATGGCTGCCCTTGACGAGGCGGACGTTGCGCCTGGAATTCTGGCCGGCAACGCGGCTGACGATGTCGTTGACCCAAGGGCCGGCGGCATTGATCAGCGCGCGGGCCCGTACGCTGGTCTTGATGCCGGTCCTGACGTCGCGCATCTCGACAACCCAGAGGCCGCCCTCGCGGCGGGCCGCGGTGCAGGCGGTACGGGTGAGGACCTTCGCTCCCCGTTCGGCGGCGTCGAGCGCATTGATGACGACGAGGCGGGCATCGTCGACCCAGCAGTCGGAATATTCGAAGCCGCGCTTGAAACTGTCCTTGATCGGCGCGCCCTCGGGCGCGGTGCGCAGGTCGAGCGTCCGCGTGGCGGGCAGCCGCTTGCGGCCGCCGAGGTGGTCGTAGAGGAAGAGGCCGAGCCGCACCAGCCATGCCGGCCGGTCGTCCGGGCTGTGCGGCAGCACGAAGCGCATCGGCCAGATGATGTGCGGCGCCGATTCCAGCAGCACCTCGCGCTCGATCAGCGCCTCGCGCACGAGGCGGAACTCGTAGTATTCGAGGTAGCGCAGACCGCCATGGACGAGCTTGCCCGAGCGTGAGCTGGTGCCTTCGGCGAGATCGTCCTTTTCGCACAGGATGACGGAAAGCCCGCGGCCGGCGGCGTCGCGCGCGATGCCGGCGCCATTGATGCCGCCGCCAATGACGAAGAGGTCGACTATGTCAGGGCCGACGCTCATCTTGCCGTCGCCCCACTGCCTGATTTTCGCATCATGGCCATCGCTCTCAGCACGGATTGACCGGAGGCAGGCCGGCCAGGTAGCGGCGCACTTCCTCGGCGGCCTGCTCGGCGGCATAGGTCACGGTGCGCACCGAAGCGCCGGCGATATGCGGCGTCAGCGTCACGTTGGGCAGCTGCAGCAAGGGCCAGTCCGAGGGCACCGGTTCGACCGCGAAGGTTTCCAGCATGGCGCTGGCGATCTGCCCTGAAACCAGCGCCTCGTAGAGTGCGTCGTAGTCGACCAGCGGGCCACGCGCCGTATTGACGAAGATCACGCCCGGCTTCATCCGCGCGATGGTGTCCTTGCCGATCAGACCGCGTGTCTCCTGCGTCACCCGCGAATGCAGCGTGACCACATCGGAGCGCGACAGGAGGTCGTCGAGCGCAACCAGTTCGACGCCAGCGTTGCGATCCTCGGCGCTCAGTTGCACATAGGGATCGCTGACCAGGACGTGGCAGCCGAAGGCGCGCAGCAGGCGCACCACCTTCGTGCCGATATTGCCGTAGCCGACCACGCCGACGGTCATTTCGCCGAGCTCGCGGCCGGTGCGGTCGGCGCGGTAGAGATCGCCGCGCCATTCCCCCTTGCGCAAGGCCTCGTGGCCGACCCGGATCAGCCGCGTCTCGGCCAGGATGGCGCCGATGGTAAACTCAGCCACGGCAGTGGCGTTGCGGCCGGGCACATTGACCACGGTGATGCCGTGCACCCTGGCCGCTTCCATGTCGATGTTGATCGGGCCGCCGCGCGACACCGCGACCAGCTTGAGCCCCGGCAGGCGCCGCATCATGCCCTCCGACAGGGGCGCAAGCTGGGTGACGAGGATTTCGGCATCGCCGATGAAGTCGACGACCTCGTCGGGATGGCCGAAATATTCCTTGACCTTGTCGAGGCCGAGCGCGGCGTTGCCGAACTCCATCGGCTCGTCGGGCCAGGCCGTCTGCAATGTCCTGATATCGAGGTCGCCACTGGCGACCTTCTCGATTTTGGCGCGAAACACCTCCGGCAGCATGAAGTTGTCGCCAATGATCGCTATTTTCCTCAGCATACTCGACTTCTCAATTTTCCTGCGATGTCGCCATGGCACGCCAGACCGGCCGCAGGGCCTGGTGCGCCAGCATGTAGGACGGGGTCATCCTGTCGTAGATCGCGGCGAGATCCGGGTCGCTCGGCTCGGCCTCGCCGAGCAGCGGCGTCACCCATTCGCCGACGCATTCGTCCATGGAGGCGTATTGGCCGACGCAGACCGCCGCGATCATTGCGGCACCGGCCGCACCGGCCTCCTCGCGCGCGCTGGTGCGCGTGTCGGCACCAATGGCCGCACCCAGGATCTTGCGCAGCGCCGGGCTTCTGGCGGCGCCGCCGGTCAGGCGAATTTCGCGTGGCAGCGGGCCCATGGCGGCGTAGCAATCGCGCGCCGCGAAGGCCAAGCCTTCGAAGACGGCGCGCACCAGATCGGCGTAGCCGTGGCGCGACGAAATGCCGACGAAGCCTGCCCTGGCATTGGCATCGACGAACGGTCCGCGCTCGCCGGCTTCCGACACGTAGGGCTGGTAGAGGAGCGAAGCCGGCTGCGAGGCCGCGATCCAGGCATCGACCAGCGCGATCATCTCGCCATTGCTGCGGGTTATGCCTTGCGAGGCGAGAATGCCCGAAGCGAGGCCAAGCACCCAGTCGATGTTGAGCGTCGCCGCCATGTTGGACTGCATCTGCGCGAAGACACCCGGCGCCGGCATCGCCATCGTATAACCGGTCGCCGCTTCGTTGAGCTGCACATCATCAGGGGTCTCGGCCAGCCGCATGTGCATGCCGGTGGAACCGATGATCGAGCAGCCGGGCTTGCGCTCGCGGTCGAGGAGGCCGGCGCCGAGCGCGGTGCAGACGACGTCGACATAACCGAGCACGACGGGTGTGCCGGCAAGCATGCCGGTGACTTCGGCGGCGGCCGGCGACAGTCCGGCGCTGTGGCTCGTGCCGTCGACGATCGGCGGCAGCAGGTGCCTGAGATCGGCGACGCCGAGGACGTCGAGCACGTCCCCACTGTAGTCACGGGTGCGGAAGTCGCCGAAAGTGAAGGTCCCTTCGGACGGATCGGTGGCGCGTTCGCCGGTCAGCTTGAAATAGAGCCAATCCTTGCAGTGGAACGCGGTCGCCGCCTTGCCGAGCATTTCGGGCATGGTGCGTTTCATGAAGGCGAACTGCGAGCCTTGCTGGCAGGCGGCGAGCCCGCTGCCGGTCTTCTCGAAGCGCAGCCGGTCATCGGGCCGCGCACGGATTTCCTCGACGACGCCGGCGGCGCGCGCGTCGAGCCAGAGCCAACCCTTGGCCACCGGCTCGCCCTTGCCGTCGATCAGCCAGGTGCCGTCGCCCTGCCCGGTCACCGCGATGGCGACGGTCCGGCTGGCGAGATCGGGCACCTTGTCGGCAAGCTGGCGCAAGGTGGTGGCGGCATCGGCCCATGTGCGGGCCAGATCCTGTTCGGCGCCGCCGCCCGGCAGCGTCTCGTAATGGTTCGGCGTTGCCGCGGCCGCGATCTGGCGGCCCTTCGTGTCGAAAGCGATGGACTTGATGACGGAAGTGCCGGCATCGATGCCGATCAGTACGTCACGCATCACGCGATCTCCATGCCGTGCGAGATCGCCTTGCCGCTCGCCTGGTCGAAGACGTGCAGGTTTTTGGGATCGATGCTGACGTTGATGGGCGCGCCGAGGTCGAGCCGGGTGCGGTCATGCTCCACCAGGACCAGCGAGCCGCCGGCGAAGTCGGCGGCGATGTGGGTCTGGTCGCCGAGCCATTGGTTGGCCGAGACCCTGGCCGGAACTCCTTCCTTCGAACGCCGGACCGCGTAGGGCCTGATGCCGATGACCACCCGCTCGCGGCTGAGCAGCTGGTCGCGAACCGGAGCGCTGAAGGCGTCCTTGTCGTAGTCGAGCGACAGACCGTCGGGCAGCCTGAGACTGATGCGGCCGGCGGTCGTGCCGACAAAGGCCTCGAAGACGTTCATCGGCGGCTCGCCGACGAAGGTGCCGGTGAACAGGTTGGCCGGGCGCTCCTTGATCCGGTCCGGCGTGTCGAACTGCTGCAGCACGCCGCCCTCCATCACCGCGATGCGGTCGGCCAGCGCATTCGCCTCGGTCTGGTCGTGGGTGACCAGGATCGCGGTCAGGCCACGCTCCTTGATGAAGTGCTTGATACGGCCGCGCAACACGGCGCGAAGCTGCGGCTCGAGCTGGCCCATCGGCTCGTCCAGCAGATGCAGGTCGGCTTCCCGGATCAGCGCCCGGCCAAGGCTGGCGCGCTGCTGCTGGCCACCCGAAATGGAGCTAGGATAGCGCTCCAATATGTCCTCGATCTCCAGCAGCTTTGCGATGCTGGCGACCTTGGCGTCGACCTCGCTCCTGGGCAGCCTTGCGGCCTTGAGCGCAAAGGCCATGTTCTCGCGCACGGTGAGCGGCGGATAGAGCGAATAGCCCTCGAAGGCCATTGCCACATTGCGTTTGACCGGCGGCAAGGTGTGTACCTTGCGGCCGGCGACCGCGATCGCGCCACGCGACACCTCCTCGAAGCCGGCAACCATGCGCAAGGTCGAAGTCTTGCCGCAGCCCGACGAGCCGAGCAGCGCCACGATCTCACCCTTGCCGATATCCATCGTCAGGTTCTTGACGGCGTGAACGCCCCTGTCGATCGGGCCATAGAATTTGTCGACGCCTGATATGGTGAGCGCGCTCGGGCTCATGCCGCTTCTCCGTTGCGCAGTTTGACGACATTCCTGGCGCCGATGCGCTCGCCGCTCGCCCGATCGAACAGCAGGGCGCTCTTGCCGTCGACGGCGATATGCGCCTTGCCTTCGCTGCGCCCCGGCGTTCCGGCCGGGCGCGAGACCAGGATTTCACGGCCGCGCACGGTGCGCACCAGGGTGACGATCTTTTCGTTGAGCGGCGTCTCCGCCTCGACCTTTACCGGAATGGCGCCGGGTTCGTTTTCGCCAACGAAATGCAGGGCCTCGGGTCTCAGCCCGATGATGCAGTCGCGGCCGATGGCGGCCTCCGGAGCATCGGCGAGATGGACCTGTACGTTGGACAGGCCGACATAGACCCCCCGGGCATCGCGCGCGGGCTTGACGTCGAGCAGGTTGATGGTCGGATCGCCGAACAGCCGCGCGATCTCGATGTTGGCCGGCTCACGATAGATCTGCTCGGGCGTACCAAGCTGCCTGATGACGCCTTGCGACATCACCGCGATGCGGTCGCCGAGCGCCATGGCTTCCTTGTAGTCCTGGGTAACGTAAACGACGGTGGCGCCGCGATCGGCGAGCAGCCGCGGCAGTTCGAGCCGCATCTCGAAACGCAGCTTGGCGTCGACATTGCGCAAGGGATCGTCGAGCAGAAGGAGCGGCGGCGAACCGACCAAAGCGCGGGCAAGGGCCGTGCGCTGCTTCTGGCCGTTGGAGAGCGCGCGCGGCTTGTGGGAAAGCACATGGCCGATCTTCAACAATTTGGCGACGCTCTCGACACCGGCCTTGATCGCGCTCTGCGACGAGCGCTTGGCCGCCAGCGGCGTCGCGATATTGTCGAAAGCGCTCATATGCGGAAACAGCGCGAAATTCTGGAACGCCATGCCGACGCCGCGGAATTCCGCGTCGACATCGGTCATGTCCTCGCCGCCGATGAGGATCTTGCCTTCGTCCGGATCGATGACGCCGGCGACCAGCCGCAACAGCACCGTCTTGCCGGCGCCCGAGGGACCAAACAGCACCAGCGTTTCGCCATCGGCGACGGTCAGCGACAGATTGTCGAGGACGGTCTGGCTCTTGTAGCGCTTGACGACGTTTCTGAGTTCGAGGCTGGCCATTTCTATCCTTTCACCGCGCCGAGCGACAGGCCCTCGACCAGATAGCGCTGTGCGTAAAGGGCGAGCGCCAGCGTCGGCGTGATCGACAAGACTATGGCCGCCGAAATCTGGCCGTACTGGATGCCCGATGAAGTGATGAAGGCCAACGCGCCGACCGTCACCGGCTGCTTGTCGGCCGAAGCCAACACCAGCGCGAAAACGAAATTGTTCCAGGCGAAGATGAAGGCGAGCAGGCCGGCCGCCGCGATGCCAGGGCCGGCGAGCGGCAGCGCGATCTTGCGGAAGGTGGCGAACCAGGAATGGCCGCCGATGCGGTAAGCATATTCGATGTCGGCCGGAATATCCTCGAAATAGCCGCGCACGATCCACAGGATCAGCGGCAGGCAGATCAACTGGTAGACCCAGATCAGCCCGATATAGGTGTTGGCCAGGCCGAGCTTCTGGAAATAGAGGGTCAGCGGCAGCAGCACCAGAAGTGCCGGCGCGAACTTGAACGACAGCAGCGTGAAGGCGATGTCTTCCGAACCGCGAAATTTGTGGCGCGCGAAGGCGTAGGCCGCCGGCACGCCGAGCAGCAGTGAAACCGCCACCGAGGTCACCGACAGGAATACCGAGTTCCAGAGGTTGCGCATGAAGGCGATGTCGAGCGTGCCGGCGGCCGTCATCAGCTTGCCGGTGATCAACGCCGTGTAGTTGGCGAGCGTCGGTTCGAAGATGAGCTGCGGCGGGATGCGCAGAATGGTCTCGTTGGTCTGGAACGACATCATGAAGATCCACAGGATCGGGAACATGAAGAAGATCACGACCAGCGTCAGTGCCGCGCCGCGCAGGATGCGTTCGAAAAGCGAGGTATGTTCCATCGCCGCCTCCTATGCCTGGCCGCGGGCGCGTTCGCGCAGCCTGAGCCAGTTCTTGATGAAGATGTTGGAGAGGAAATAGGTGATCGCCCACAGGATGATCATCAGCGCCGCCGAGCGGCCGACATTGGTCGACTGGAAGAAGTTGAGATAGGCCTCGACCTGGAACACGGTCAGTGTGTCGCCCGGCCCGCCCTGTGTCATGGCGTAGATGATGTCGAACTGCTGGATGGAATCGAGCAGGCGAAACAAGGTCGCCGTCAGGATGTAGGGCGTCAGCATCGGCAAGGTGATGCGGAAGAAGACGAAGCTCCTCGGCACGCCGTCGAGCGCGGCGGCCTCGAAGGGCTGCGTCGGCAGGCTGCGCAGGCCGGCAAGCAGCAGGATCATGATGAAGGGCGTGTAGACCCAGATGTCGACCAGCACGACGGTGAACAGCGCCGTGGACGGTGACGACGCCCAGCGAAAATCCTGCAGCCCGATGAGGCTGGCGAGATAGCTCAGCACGCCGAAGCCCGGATTGGTCATCAGCTTCCACATCAGTGCTGCCAGCGCGGGCGCCGTCATCAGCGGCATCAACAGCATGATCGAGATGAAGTTGTTGAGCGTCGAGCGCTTCTGCAGCAGCAGCGCGATGGCGAGACCGAGAAGCAGTTCCAGCACGACCGTGGTGCCGGCATAGAGCAGCGACACTTTCAACGTATTCCAGAATTTCGGGTCGGTGAAGAAGGAGATGTAGTTGTCGCCCCAGTTGAACTGGCGCGCCCAAGGCTGGCTCAGACGATAGCGTTGGAACGAGTAAACGACCGACGTCAGGAACGGGATCAGGATGCCTATGCAGACCAGCAAGGCCGGCAGGCTGAGCACATAGGGCAGCACCCGCTTGCTGATCCTGAAGCCGGATGGCTTGAGCCTTTGCGATACCACCGCAGTCATCGAGCTGCTCCGTTGTTGCTGTCGCTTCGCCCTGCCGGCCGCCCAAGGGAGCAAGGCGGCCGGTGGGGCGAAATGGCGGTCACCTTTCGGCACCGCATCGCAAACATGAAAGATGTGGCGAGGGCCGAACCGCCAAGCAGGCCGGCCCTCGTTGCGACTTAACCGAGGCCGGCTTCCTTGAGCTGGCCGTTGATGCTCTCGGCGAGCTTGTCGAGGCCCTCGTCGATCGGCACTTCCTTGGACACCATCTTCTGCAGCGTCGCCGCCCATTCGGTGGTGAGATCGAAGAACAACGGCTGCGCCGTGAACTTGATCGAGGCGCCGGGTGCCGAGGCGTCGAACATCTCGACATAGCCCGGATAGCTCTTGTTCAGCTTCTCGCGGAAGACCTCATCTTTCCAGACCGACTGGCGGACTGGGTTGACAAAATCCATCTTGGTGGCGCCGAACAGCGCATGCTCAGGTCCGGAGGCCCATTGCATGAAGTACCATGTGGCGTCCTTGTCCTTGGAGAAGTTGGACATCGACAGCGACCAGATCCAGATGTTCGGCGTTGGTGCCTTGGCCTCCGGATTCGCCTTGAAGGCGGCGAAGGCAAGCTTGCCGGCCATCTTGTTGTCGCCACCATTCATGAAGTAGCCAAGGATATCGGCGTCGAAGATCATCGCCGAGGCGCCGGCGCCCAGATCGGTGCCGACCTGGTACCAGGTGTAGGTCGACCAGTCCTTCGGGCCGCTCTCCTGGATCATCTGCACCCACTGCTTGTGGAAAGCCTTGGACTGGGCGGTGTTCATGGCGGCCGACAATTTACCGTCGGCCGACACGTTCAGGTCCTTCTGATCGAAATTGGCGTAGGCCGACAGGAACCCCGGGTGTATGGTCGCCCAGGAGCGCGAGCCGCGCACACCAATGCCGTAGACGCCGCCGCCGACATCCTTGGTGAGCTTGGCGGCAGCGGCCACCATCTCGTCCATATTGCCGGGAACCTTGACGCCCGCCTTGTCGAACATCGCCTTGTTGTAGGTGATGTTGTTCTGCTCGAACCCCCACGGAATGCACCACTGCTTGGCGTCTTCCGATCCCAAAGCTCCGCCCGGCTTGCCGTTCCAGGCGCAGGAATTCTTGACGCCTGGCAGGAAGTCGTCCCAAGCATAGTTCGGGTTGGTCTTGGCCGGATCCTTGATCCATTCGTTGAGGTCGGTGATCCAGCCGGCTGGGCCATAGGTCCAGGTCATGTACGCGCCGGTCATGAAGGCATCATATTCGGGCGAGCTCGCCGACAATGCGGCCGTCACCTTGTCGAAATAGACGTCTTCGGGGAATACGTCGTAGACGACGTTCATGCCGGTCAGCTTCTTGAAGTTCTCAAGATTGGCGATCATGGCGTCGGCATAGGGATGCTTGTTGAGCAAGAGCTTGATGGTCTTGCCCTTATGCGCCTGCCAGTCGAAGTCGGCGGCAAGCGCGCGGGTCTGGCCGAGGTTGAGCAGCGAGCCGGCGGTGCCGGCGGCGAGACCCATGGCACCCAGGCCCTTGATCAGTCCACGACGGTCGACTTGTCCGCGCAGGAAGGCATCTATCAGGTCTTTCTCTTTCTCATGCATTTCGTCTTCTCCTCCACAGGGTAGTTTCAACTGGACTGTTGCCGGCTACCCGACCGGCGTCTCTTCCACGAGCGATCGCGCCGTGCGCTCGTCCGTTATCAGGCCCTTGAGATAGCGCCCCTCCAGCACCGACTTGATTGCGCGAACCTTAATCCTGCCGCCGGCGACGGCGACAATCCGGCGGCTGGCGATATCCTCGCGCGCCAGTGCCAGCGCCCGGTTGGAAACGGTCGTCGCCACTGCCTTGCCGGCCTCGTCAAAGAAATGGCCGAGCAATTCGCCGACACCGCCATTGCGACGGATCTCCTCCATCTCGCCCTTCTCGATCATGCCGGTGGCGACAAGCGAAGCCTCGCGTTCGGCGGTGCCGATGCCCGCAAACAACAGGTCGGCGGATCTGGCGAGATCGAAGACCTCACTAACGCCCTTCTGGCCCAGCAGCACGATGCGGTCCTCCGCCGTGTTGGCGAACATCGGCACCGGCATCACATAGGCTTCGGCACCGGTGCGTTCGGCGAGACGGTGGATGACATCATGCGGGTTGGCCGAGAATTTCCGCGTCAGGCCACCAAGCAGCGAGACGAAACGGATGCGGTCGGTGGTGGTGCGCGGCAGATATTCCACGCAGGCCGCGAGCGTGCGGCCATGGCCGACGCCGATCAGCGCCTGCTCGCCGCGCTCGATCTCGCGCTTGAGGAACTGCGCGCCGGCGATGCCGAGCGCCTTGAGCGGCAGATCCTCGGAATCGAAATCCGGAACCACCTCGCAATAGTCGAGGCCGTAGCGGCGGGACAATTCGTCCTCGAGCTCGACGCATTCCGACACTTCGCCGTCGATATAGACCTTCACCAGGCCTTCCTGGTTGGCCTTGGTGATGAGGCGGTGCGCCTTGAGGCTGGTCAGCCCCAGCCGCTTGGCGACCTCGGACTGGGTCAGGCCGCCGGCGTAATGAAGCCACGCGGCCCGCGCCGCCATGCTGGCATCATCGTCCCGCAAAAGGCCGTTTCCAAAACCAACCACGTTTCCATCCCGGTGATATTTTTATCAGTTGCTGCAAAATTTTTCACACGGATCGGACGAAGTCAAGCGCCACCTTCAAATTGCATGGCGTTTGGTCGGCTGCCGCGCGACGGTTCGCCGGGAACCTCAGGAAGGCAAAAAGGTTCTTACATCGACAGCCCGAGGTCGCGACGTACCGGCCAGCCGCAAGCAACGTCGTCAGCGAGGGCGCCGAAATCCTGAGAAAAATGGAGGGCGGAGCACCAGCGCCGCCCTGACAGGGCGATGTTCGAGCCGCTTTGCTGCGATATGCCACTTCATCCGACATGGCCCGATCTTGTCGCCCGGTTGCTGCTTGCGCTGCTGGCTGGTTTCCTCATCGGCCTGAACAGGGAAGCGCGCGGCCACACCGCCGGGCTTCGCACGACCATCCTGGTCGCCCTGGCGGCCGCTGTGGCCATGATCCAGGCCAACATACTGCTTGATACCACGGGCAAGGGAATGGACTTCTTCGCCAGCATGGACGTGCTGCGTCTGCCGCTTGGCGTGCTGACCGGCGTCGGCTTCATCGGCGGCGGCGCCATCCTTCGGCGCGGCGATCTCGTGACTGGAATCACCACCGCGGCCACCATGTGGATCATGACGATGATCGGACTTGCCGTTGGCGGCGGCCAGTTTGGTCTTGCGGCAATTGCGACCGTGCTGACGCTACTGACACTTCAGGTGTTGAAATGGGTCGACCTCAAGTTGCCGCGCGATCACCATGCGATCCTGTCGGTTTCCTGGGCAAAAGAATCCCCACCTGACCTTCCGGAGATGGTGCGGCCGCTCGGCTACGGCGCGCGCCTTGCCAAGATCGAGCATGATCCCGGCCGCAACCGCTTCGTGTACTCGTTCAATCTCGAATGGAGGCAGTCCGACGCCGCCGAACCCTCGACGGAAATCCTGGCGCTGGTCGCGCGCGAATGCGAGATCGAGCGATTCGAGTTCATCGGCGAGAAGGCGTCCTGAAGAGCAATTTTTCCGCCCCGGGGACGCGGCAGATACCGCGGGTCGCCTGCCCGGGAGGTCAATCGAAGAGAAAGGTTACTGCAAGGTCCGTGCGGCGGACGGCACGGAATGGCCATGTGCCATGCCGGCATCGGCATCACCCTCGCTGAGCGAACGATCGAGGCCCGTCGCCACCACCGAGACCCTGAAGCGGCCTTCCATGCTCTTGTCGAAGATGGCGCCGACGATGATGTCGGCGTCCTCATAGACCTCTTCACGGATGCGCGTGGCCGCCTCGTCGACCTCGAACAGGGTCATGTCCCGGCCGCCCGAAATCGACACCAGCACGCCCTTGGCGCCCTTCATCGACATTTCGTCGAGCAGCGGATTGGCGATCGCGGCTTCCGCCGCTTTCATCGCCCGGCCGTCGCCCGAAGCCTCGCCGGTTCCCATCATGGCGCGGCCCATGCCGCGCATCACCGATTTGACGTCGGCGAAGTCGAGATTGATCAGGCCTTCCTTGACGATGAGGTCGGTGATGCAGCTGACGCCGGAATAAAGCACCCTGTCGGCGATGACGAAGGCATCGGCAAAAGTGGTCTTGGCATCGGCGATCCGGAACAGGTTCTGGTTGGGAATCACGATCACGGTGTCGGCGGCCTCGCGCAGCCGCTCGATGCCCTCTTCCGCCATCTGCATGCGGCGCCTGCCCTCGAAGGTGAACGGCTTGGTGACGACGCCGACCGTCAGGATGCCGGCCTTGCGCGCCGCCTGGGCGATGATCGGGGCCGCACCGGTTCCGGTGCCGCCGCCCATGCCGGCAGTGACGAAACACATGTGGGTGCCGGCCAGATGATCCATGATCTCGTCGAGCGATTCTTCGGCCGCGGCACGGCCGATCTCGGGCAACGAGCCGGCGCCAAGGCCTTCCGTGACGTGCGCGCCAAGCTGGATCAGCCGCGTCGCCTTCGACATGGTCAGCGCCTGGGCATCGGTGTTGGCGGCAATGAACTCGGTTCCCTGAAGCTGTTCCACGATCATGTTGTTGATCGCGTTGCCGCCGCCGCCGCCGACGCCGATCACGGTGATCTTGGGTCTCATCTCGGAGATTTCCGGCTTCTTGAACTCGGCCATGCCTGCTTCTCCTTCGCCAATTGCGTGCGCTTCACGACCCACAAGCAGACTGCCTGCAAGACATTGCAATCGAGCGGCATGACGCGAATCAGTCCGTTCGGATGGGTACCCCAAAAAGCCAGAGAGCGGCCGGACGTGCAAGTGCGTGAAGGTCAAGTTTTGTGATGAAGAGGCCGACCTTCGAGAACGACTGTCCGGTTTCGGACGATCGCGATAATGTCGTCGTGGATCAGGCACCAAGCGGATGCCTGCGACGGATGCCTAGAACTCGCATTTGCCGAGGCCATCGATGGCTGAGCGAGATTCCTACGGACTTAATCAGCAAGCAAGGCCGAGGGGATATATGCGCCCTCCTGACCCAAAGGTATGAAAGAATTGTCCAGTTTGCCATCAATGAGAGTGCGACAGCCGGGGAGAGTGCGACAGCCGGGATCGCGACGCGGATTTTTGCGGCGATGAAACGCCCCGTCGACCACGGCGCCATGGCCGTCTCAGGCTATACCGTTCCTTGGCATACAGCGGCAGGAACACCAGTCGCCCTCCATGTCTCGTCGTCGCGGCCGGTACGCGACGTGCACGTCGTGCGGCTCGACACGCAAGCGGCCGAGCCGATGGGCTGGCGCGTCGAGCCGACGGGAAATGCCGTGTCCCGTCGCGATTTCGATCACGGATCCTTCCTCAGGGTCGCGGCGGCGGAACTTGCCAAGGCCACCGAGATCGAAGGCGTCGCCTTCGAAGTATACTTGACCCGCAACGATGGCGCCCGCGTGCTGTTCGAAGCGGAAACCTGCGCCTCGGCTTGCAGGACGGGCGGCTGATATCAGGCGACGACGGCAACTCGCCCGATAGCGACGTGGTCTTGCCGGCAAACACCTGGCTCAAGGTCGAGATTTCGTCGAACGACGGCGCGACCGTGCTGCGGATCGATTCGGACGATCTCCTGTCGCCGTTTCGCCTGGATCGTCGATTCGACCTGCCGTGGCGGCTCCTGACCGGTGACATGGTCTTCGGCACCAGCACGGCAAACGATGTCAGGTTGCTCAACGCGAAATTCTCGACGATCTCGCTGCAAACCGCGGCTGGCCGTATCGCCTGGACGTTTCCGACCCTGCTGCCGAGAGGCCCGCTCGCCTCGACAGGCACCGATCGCGTCCTCTTCCTGGAAACGGTCAACCAGCCCGCCTTCTGCATGACCTCGCGCCGCTGGGACGGGTCGAGTTTCGACCCCCGGCTGGTGCCGTCGCATTACGACGCCGTGCATTGCCACGACGACGACATGGAGGCGTTGCAGTGGCCGGCCTCATACCAATTGCAGGTTCCCGCCGAGGCGCCCGCCGGGGTCTATGCCTTCGAGGTCGGTCACGATGAAGGATCGGAGCGTATCGTCTTCTTCATCACTTCGTCGGAGCGCCGGGCGCCGTTGTTGTTCCTGGTGCCGACGGCCACCTATCTCGCTTACGCGGACGAATTCCTGCCGGCGCATCTCTACGAATGGATGTGCGAAGATCGCGGCCATCGCTTCGCGATCGATAACAATCTGAAGTCGCTCTACGACTATCACAGCGACCTCAGCGGCGTGTCGATCTGTTCCACCAGGAAGCCCAAGGCGACGCTGCGTGACGACTACAAGTATCCGCTCTGCGGCTGCCCGCACAATCTGCCGGTCGACCTGCATTTTCTACGCTTCTGCCACAACAATGATATCGCCTTCGATCTCATCACCGACCGCGACCTGCACGAACTGGGTCTTGCCGGCCTGCAGGAGTATCAGGCGGTCATCACCGGCAGCCATCCCGAATACATGTCGGTCGAGATGGAGCATGCGCTGCGCCAATTCGCGGCGGCGGGCGGCAGCATCGCCTATCTCGGCGGCAATGGCTTTGCCGGCAAGGTGGCGTTCCAGGACGATCTGATGGAATTGCGCCGCTCGCCGCTCGAGGCGGGCCGGACCTGGGACGGCCCCATCGCCGAACAGTCACTGTCGATTACCAACCAGCCGGGAGGCTACCTGCGCGCCAGCGGGCGCGGCGAGTTCTCGCTGACCGGCGTCGCCATCTCGCTGATGGGTTTCGATGGCGCGCGGCCTTTCACGCGTACGCCGGAAAGCCGTCAGCCCTCGGCCGCGTGGTTGTTCGACGGCGTCACCAGCGAGACCTTCGGCGACGAGGGCATCGTGCTTGGCGGCGCCGCCGGCTACGAGGTCGATGCCACCGACCCGCATCTGGGCACATCCCCCGACACCATGGTCATTGCCCGTGCGACCGGGTTCCCGGACAGCTTCGTCCATGACGCGACGCGCTGGTACGAAGGAGGTGACAGAGAGCGCGACGAGCGCCGCTGCGCGGAGATGACGCTGCGCCATCTGCCCTCGGGCGGCCTGATCTTCTGCGCGAGTTCGGTCGCCTGGTGCGGCGCCTTGCCCGCGGGCGATGCCATGAACGACGTCGGCCGGATCACCAGGAATTTGCTGACGCATCTGGCGCTGGAAAAGAGCGGGCCGGCCCCGGATCGATAGCCGGAAAAGAAGGCAGCCCGCCGCACCGCGCCGGCTCCGGCGGTTGGCTTGCCGCGCAACGACCGAAGCGTCTATCATGCCCGATCAATCGGCGGCTTGGGTGTTCCCGCCGTGCCGGGCCTAAGCTTTGTCCACGGCGCGTGTCGTCAGGTCATTTTCAGAACGGATGAAGGTGCGCCCCGCCAATGGCCGGCAGAACACATTTCGGTTTGACCGCCGTCGACACCGTGCCCTTGCACGAGAAGGTCTATCTGGAGCTTGTGCGAGCCCTGATGTCGGGCCAATTCCTGCCCGGCCAGAAGCTGACCTCGCGCAAGCTCGCCAGGGAACTCGGCACCAGCGACATGCCGGTGCGCAGTGCCTTCATGCGGCTGCAGGCATTGCGTGCACTGAGCCCGATGCCGAATGGCAGCGTCGAGGTGCCGGTGATCTCGGCCGAGCGATTCTCGCAATTGACCGCCGTGCGCACACTGCTCGAAGGCCCGGCGACCGAGCTTGCGACGAAACTGATCAACGGCAACAATCTGCGGGCGATCCGACGCCATTGCACAGAACTGACCCTGACGGCCCGCAAAGGCGATATCGGCGACTATCTCAGGAAGAACCACGATTTTAAGTTCTCGATCTATCGCCATTGCGGCAACGAGCAGATGATCTTCCTGATCGAGACGGTGTGGATGCAGGTCGGCCCGTTTCTCAGAAACCTCGCCGTGGGGTTCGAGGACGACCTCTCCTCCATCCTGGACATCGACTATCACGAGGAAGTCGTTGCCGCGATCGAGGCGCAGGACGGTGCGCGAGCGCGGGCGGCCATCGTTCGCGACATCGACGAGGGTGCTGCCCACATCCTGCGGCAGGTCAGATTCCCGGAAGCGAGGAGCTAGGCCGGTGTCTCCTGCACCCCAGATGCCGCTTGGCTTTCCCTTGCCTTGTCGCTATGTTGCGATCGCAGATCGCGCAATTGGTTCCTGAAATGCCTCCCGACATACCGGCTAACCGCTTGAAAAAATGAAGGAAACTTTTCCGACCGATGTCGGAGATGCCTTCATGAACTCATCAGCTGCTTTGTCGTAGAAATAGGGTGCTCGCCTCAGACGCGACACCGCAGGGAACCAGAGGTTTGAAATTGGGCGATGCAATTGCGGACGTTTTGAACTGGCTTGAAAGCCGAAGCGACATCCAGAGCCTGAGGGCCGCGGTGTGCGACCTCAACGGCATCATGCGGGGAAAACGCATCCCCGTCGAGCAGGCCCGCAAGGCGCTGGAGGGCAAGCTGCGCATGCCCTACTCGCTGATCGGGCTCGACGTCTGGGGCGAGGACATCGAAGGCAACAGCCTGGTCTTCTCGACCGGCGATGCCGATGGCCTTTGCCAATGGACGGGTCGCGGCATTCTGCCGGTGGAATGGACGGCGCATCCGACGGCGCTCGTCCCGCTCTGGCTCGCCGATGAGAGCGGAGCGCCCTATCTCGGCGACCCCCGGCGGGCACTGGCCCGCATCCTCGATCGCTACAAGGCACTCGGCCTGACGCCGGTCGCGGCGACCGAACTGGAATTCTACCTGGTCGATCCGCAATCGCAGCGGCCGGTCGGGCCGGTCTCACCGGTCACTGGGCGGCGTCTCGATTCCGACGCGGCGCTGTCGATCGACGAGATCGACGATTTCGAAGCCTTCATCCACGACATCTATGAAGCCTGCCGCGCGCAAGGCATTCCCGTCGATACGGCAATCGCCGAAAACGGCGTCGGCCAGTTCGAGATCAACCTGAACCATGTCGCCGATGCCTTGCGGGCCGCCGACGATGCGGTGTTGTTCAAGCGCACGGTGAAGGGCATTGCCCGCAAGCACGGCTTTGCCGCCTGCTTCATGGCCAAGCCCTATGGCGACCGCGCCGGCAACGGCTTCCATGTCCATTTCAGCCTGGTCGATGCCGATGGGCGCAACGTGTTCGACGACGGCACCGACCAGGGTTCCGACACCATGCGACACGCGGTCGGCGGGCTGCTGGCGGCGATGGCCGAAAGCACGCTGGTGTTCGCGCCGCACTTCAATTCCTACCGCAGGCTGCGCCCGAGATCCTACGCGCCGACCGCGGTCGCCTGGGGTTACGAGAACCGCATGGTCGCGATCCGCATCCCCGGCGGCCCGACCGGCGCGCGCCGCATCGAACATCGCGTCTCGGGAGCCGACGCCAACCCCTATCTCGTGCTTGCCGCCATACTGGGCGCCGCGCTGATCGGCATCGAGAAGCAGATGTCCCCAGGCGACCCGGCGGGGAATGACGGGCAAGGCGTTGCCCCGGCCAAACTGCCGCCGGACTGGGCGTCGGCGATCGCAACCTTTGAAGGCGGGACGCATGTGGCGGAGATCTTCCCGGCGATCCTGCGCGACTCCTTCGTCGCCTGCAAACGCCAGGAATTGAATACGTTTGCCCTCAACGTCAGCGATTTCGAGATCGAGACCTATCTCGAAAGCGTCTGAGGCCTTTACGACGAGCGCTCGGCCTTCAGCACCGTGACCGCCGCCTCGCTGTTGTGAACGTAGTCGTTGGCGTCGGGCTGCTTCTGTACCAGCAGGATGAACAGAAGGTCGGTCAGCGTCAGCTGCGCGTCGCGCGCGGTGATGGAGGAAGAGCGCGCGCGTTCCTCGTCGGCGAGGGTGTAGAGGCGGATGTCGGCGACGCGGCTCAGCGGATTGTCGTGCAGGCCGGTGACGGCGATCACCGTCGTGCCACGCTTGCTGGCAAGCTCCGCGATACGCAAGGTTTCGATGCTGGCGCCGGAATAGGACAGCGCGAACAGCACATCGTCAGGCCCGAGCGTCGAGGCGTTGGCCATCTGGATGTGGCTGTCGCTGTCATGCAGCACATTGCGGCCGAGCTTCATCAGCTTGTATGAAAAATCGCGCGCCACCAGCGAGGAGGCGCCGACGCCGACCAGATGGATGCGCCGCGCGCCATCAAGCAGGTCCAGCGTCCTGGAGAGGATGCGCTCGCTGTTGGCGGCGACGGTCTGCTGCATCGACAGCAGCTTGCTGCCGATCAGCTTCTTCAGGATGACCGGAAAAGTATCACCCACCTCGATCGAGCCATGGATGACGCCGGCCGGCACCTGCCAATCCTGCGCCTTGGCCTCGCTGACGGCGAGCTTGAGCTCCTGATAGCTGGCATAGCCGAGCTTCTGGCTGAACTTGACGACGCCAGACTGGCTGCGGCCGATCTCGGCCGCAAGCGCGGCCGTCGACAGCCGCAGCATCTGGTCGGGATTGTCGATGATATAACGGCCGATCTCGCGATCGCCGGGCGCCATGCCGTCGAGCTCGGCACTGATCCTGCTTAAGACGGACACGGAAACCCCTCGCTCTTCACTGCAAGACGAGGAATAAATTATTCCAATTTTGATTGACAGCCAAGAACGCAGAATGAATTCTCGACCGACCCGAGGTCATCGCTCGGGATCCCGGGCAGGTCACCGGACGTGGCCGTCAAGGTTTCAGCCATGGACAGATTGCGGATCGTCGGCGGACAGAGACTGGAAGGCGCGGTCACCATATCGGGCGCCAAGAATGCCGCTTTGCCGCAGATCGCGGCCGCTCTTCTCAGCCCCTACCCGCTGGAACTGACCAACCTGCCCGATGTGACCGACGTCGAAAACATGCTCGGCGTGGTGCGACTTCATGGCGCCGAAATCACCCGGTCCGCCCATGCCGCCACAATCGACACAAGTACCGCCGTTTCCAAGGAGACCTCCTACGACACGGTACGAAAAATGCGGGCGACGGTGCTTGTCCTGGCGCCGTTGCTGGCGCGGTTCGGCCATGCCCGGGTTTCGCTGCCGGGCGGCTGCGCGATCGGCGCGCGGCCGGTCGACATGCATGTCGCCGCACTCGCCGCGCTTGGCGCCAGGATCGCCGTCGAGAACGGCCTGATCGTCGCCTCGGCCCCGAACGGGCTGACCGGCACGCGCATCGTGCTCCCCTCGCCATCGGTCGGGGCGACGGAAACCGCCATGATGGCGGCGACCGCGGCCAAGGGCGAAACCGAGATCCTGAACGCAGCGCGCGAGCCGGAAGTGGCCGATCTCGCCGCCTGCCTCGTTGCCATGGGTGCGCGCATCGAAGGCGCCGGCACGCACCGTATCCTGATCGCGGGCGACACCAGCTGGCACGCCGCCAGGCACGACATCATCCCCGACCGCATCGAGGCCGGCACTTATGCCATCGCGGCCGCCATCACCGGCGGCCAGCTCGAACTGACGCACGCCCGGCTCGAGCACATGGCCTCGGTGGTGCAATTGCTGGAGGCGACCGGCGTCAGCGTCTGGCCAGGCGATCGCGGTCTGATCGTCTCGCGCGACCGGCCGCTCAAGGCCGCGGATCTGACGACGGAACCCTATCCGGGCTTTCCGACCGACCTGCAGGCGCAGTTCATGGCGCTGATGTGCTGCGCCCAGGGTGCGTCGCTGCTGCGCGAAACCATTTTCGAGAACCGCTTCATGCATGTGCCCGAACTGATGCGGCTCGGCGCCAACATCAAGCTGCAAGGCACCATGGCGCTGGTGCGCGGCGGCGAGAAATTGCACGGCGCGCAAGTGATGGCCACCGATCTGCGGGCTTCGGTGTCGCTGGTGCTGGCGGCGCTGGTCTGTGAAGGCGAGACGACAATCAACCGCGTCTATCACCTCGACCGCGGCTACGAGCAACTGGACCGCAAGCTGCGCCTGTGCGGCGCCGGCATCGAGCGGCTGGGCGCATGAATACCGAAGCGGATTATTTTCTCGGCGTCGATGGCGGCGGCACCGGTTGCCGCGCCCGTCTCGAGGACGCGCAAGGCACGGTGCTGGGACAGGGCCTGTCGGGGCCGGCGACGACGCGGCTCGGCATCGAGGCAGCCTGGGCCTCCATCGCCAAAGCTTTCGGCGCGGCGATCGAGGAAGCAGGTTTCGCGCCAGCCGAAACCGCCAAGATCCATGCCGGCATCGGCCTTGCCGGCATCGGCCGCAAAGGCGCGCTTGAGGCGTTGCGGGCAATCGCGCATCCCTTTGCCAGCATCGACTTCGTCAGCGACGGCATCGGTGCCTGCCTTGGCGCGCATTCCGGCCGGGACGGCGCCATCGTCATCGCCGGGACCGGCTCGATCGGCCTCGGCTTCGTCGAGGGCCGCGACCTGCGCGCCGGCGGCTACGGGTTTCCGATCTCCGACGAGGGCAGCGGCGCCGACCTTGGATTGAAAGCCGTGCAACTGGCATTGCGCGCCCATGACGGCCGCCACGAGCGCACGGCGCTGCTGGCGGAGGTCATGCAGCGCTTCGCGGGCGACCCCATGGAGGCTGTCGCCTGGATGGACCGCGCCAGCGCCACGGACTATGCCGCGCTTGCACCCATGGTGATGCGCCATGCCGACCAGGGCGATCCCGTGGGGCGCCGCATCGTGCAAGGTGCCGCCGAACAGATCGACACGCTGGTGCGGGTATTGTTCGAAAAAGGCGCGCTGCGCGTGACGTTGCTGGGCGGCCTCGCCAGCCCGCTGGAGCCCTGGCTTTCTCCCGATGTGCGCCGCCGCCTGAAGCCCGCCGACGGCGACGCCGTATCCGGCGCGATCATTCTTGCCAAGCGTTCGGTTTGCAAGGGATAGCCAATTTGGGCAGGAATAGAATATTCCAAATCTCCGTTGACGATACGAATATCAAATTCTAGAAAGTTAACAAAGAAAAACTGCGATGACGGACCCCAAGGTCCGTCCGCACTGGCTGCCCGTCGAGTCATGCCGGGCGTCGTGCGGCAGAATTTTTGAAAGCGCTGGGATGACCGAGCAAGGATTGATGTCTGAGCTGGATCGCTTGGTTTCCGAGGGTCGGAACCCAAGGACCGTCGACATCGATCTGCTGCCGACCCTCGACGTGCTGCGCAGGATCAATGACGAGGACAAGATCGTCCCAGCGGCCGTCGAAAAGGTGCTGCCCGAGATTGCCGCCGCGGTGGACCGGATCGTGCTTGCCTTCCAGAGGGGCGCGCGCCTCATCTACATGGGCGCCGGCACCAGCGGCCGGCTTGGCGTGCTCGACGCTTCGGAATGCCCGCCGACATTCGGCGTGCCCGAAGGCATGGTGGTCGGCCTGATTGCCGGCGGGTCCGACGCGCTGGTGCGCTCGCTCGAAGGCGCCGAGGACGACCCGAAGATGGGCGCCAAGGCCTTGCAGGGGATCGGACTCACACCCGACGACGTGGTGGTCGGCATCGCGGTCAGCGGACGCACGCCCTATGTCATCGGCGGGCTGACCCATGCCAGGCAGATCGGCGCAACGACGGTCGCCCTCTCCTGCAATCCGGCATCGGCCATTGCCGGTATCGCCGACATCGCGATCTCGCCGGTCGTCGGCCCCGAAGTGCTCACCGGCTCGACGCGGCTGAAATCGGGAACCGCGCAGAAGCTGGTGCTCAACATGCTGACCACGGCCTCGATGATCCGGATCGGCAAGAGCTACCAGAATCTGATGGTCGACCTGAACCCATCGAACAGGAAGCTGGTGGCCCGGGCGATCAGGATGGTCATGCAGACGACCGGCTGTACCGCGCCGCAGGCGCGGCAGGCGCTCGACCGGACCGGCAAGGACGTCAAGTTGGCGATCCTGGTGACCATCACCGGCCTCGACGTGGACGCGGCGCGGGCCGCTTTGTCCAGGGCCGGAGGGTTCCTGCGAAAGGCGATCGGCGACGAAGCAACCTGAAGCCACTTTAGACAAGACGGCGTCAAGCCGCATAGACTGGGCCGACACTCTATAGCATGTGTGCCTTGGAAGCGGTCCTCGGAAACTGCAAGGCACCGAGTTCAATAATGGGAGACGAGAATGGTTCATCTTACAAGAAGGCTGCTTTCGGGCATCACCCTTGCCGCGATGCTCGGCATCGCGACGGTTTCGGCGCAGGCGGCGACGCTGCACATGGCCTGGTCCCAGGACGCCACCGGGCTTGATCCGCACAAGCAGACGGCCTTTTCCTCGCTGCGGCTTTTGGAGCTGATCTATGAGCCGCTGGTGCGCGTCGACGCCAGCCTGCGGATCATTCCCGCCATCGCCTCCTCCTGGGAGTTTTCGAAGGACGGCAAGGGGCTGACCTTCAAGCTCGATCCCAAGGCGAAATTCCAGGACGGCACCGCCGTGACATCCGCCGACGTCAAGGCGTCGTTCGAGCGCATTCTCGACGAGAAGACCGGTGCCGCTGCCCGCGCCAACTTCCTGTCGATCGCCAGCATCGACACGCCGGATGCGGCGACCGTCGTGTTCCACCTGTCGCAGGCCGACGCGCCTATCCTGACGGCGATGAGCGACGTCAACGCGGCCATCGTTCCGGTGGCCGAGATCAAGGCCGGCTCGATCGGCACCAGGACGGTCGGTTCGGGCCCGTTCAAGCTCGACAAGTGGGATCCCAACGCCAAGGAAGTCTTGAGCGCCAACAAGAACTGGGCCGGCGGCGCGACCGGCGTCGACGGCATCGAGATCAGCGTGCTGCCCGACGAGGCGGCGATCCTCGCCGCCATGCGCACCAAGCAGATCGATTTCGCGCTGCTGAATGACCCGCTCGTCGCCACGCTGGTGCCGAAGGAAGCCAACTTGCAATTGAACCGCGTGCCGGTGCTGGCCTACAACGTGCTGCAGCTCAACCCGTCGCGGAAGCCGATGACCGAGCTCAAGGTGCGCCAGGCGATCTCCTGCGCCATCGACCGGCAGGAGGTGCTGGACACCGCCGCGCTGGGCGAAGGCAAGGTCACCGGACCGCTGACCATCCCGGCGCTGGCCACCGATCCCAGCCAGTTGTTCTGCTACAAGCGCGATGTCGAAAGGGCCAAGAAGCTGATGGCCGAGGCCGGCTTTGCCGACGGCTTTTCGGCGACCGTGATCGGCGCCACGGGCGAGCCGCCGACGGCAGCCGCGGAAGCCCAGGTCATCCAGTCGCAGCTCGCCGAAATCGGCGTCAAACTCGATATCAAGATGATGGAGCTCAACGTCTATGTCGACGCCTGGCTGAAGGGCGATTTCGACATGGCGATCGCGCTCAATGGCGGCCGGGCCGACCCCTATACCATGTACAACCGCTACTGGACCAAATCAGGCAATCTGCAAAAGGTGGCGAACTACATCGACGACACGCTCGACAGCCTGATGCAGCAGGGCCGCGCAGAGACCGATCCGGCCAAACGCAAAGCGATCTTCGCCGAATTCGAGAAGCACCTCGCCGAAATGTCGCCGTGGATCTGGCTCTACACCTCCTATAGCTATACGGCGCAACAGAAGAACATATCCGGGTTCGTGCCGACCCCGACCGGCACGCTGTTCAGCCTGAGCAAGGTGACGATCCAGTAGCTTCGGCAATGGGACGAGAGGTCTTCCTGGCGTGAACTATCTCCTGCGACGGCTGGCGACGTTTCCTCTCGTGCTGCTTGGCGTGTCCATCCTGGTCTTCGTCGCGATCCGGATGGTGCCCGGCGATTCGATCACGGCGATGCTGGGCACCGAGGCCGGCCTGCTGACGCCGGCACAACGGGATTCGCTCGCCGCCTATTTCGGCATCGACCAGCCCTGGTTCGTCCAATACTGGCGCTGGATCGGCGGCATCCTGCACGGCAATTTCGGCATATCCGTCACCTATGGCAGGCCGGTTCTCGACGTCATCCTCGAGCGCTTCCCGCTGACCTTGGAGCTGGCGCTCCTCTCTATGATCATCGCCCTCCTGGTCGGCATGCCGGCGGGAATCTACGCCGCCACCCACAGCGAGAAGCTGTCCGACCTCGGTGTGCGCGTCGTCGCCATGATCGGCCAGTCGACGCCGAGCTTCGTGCTTGGCCTGTTGATCATCTACACGCTGTCGGCGGGCTTCGGCGTGCTGCCGGCGATGGGCGAATTCGTGCCGATCTGGCAGGATCCCTTGCGCAATCTCAGCCAGTTGATCCTGCCCGCCATCACGCTCGGCTTTGCCTTCGCGGCATCGGTCACCCGCATTGCGCGCTCGGCAATGCTCGACGTGTTGAGCGACGATTATGTGCGCACCGCGCGCAGCAAGGGCGCTTCGGCGCGCAGCGTCATCTGGCGGCACGCTTTGCCCAATGCACTGATCCCGGTGGTGACGCTGAGCGGCATAGAATTCGGCTACCTCCTGGGCGGCGCCGTCATCGTCGAACAGATCTACGCCCTGCCCGGCCTCGGACGCATGGTGCTCGACGCGATCCTGCAGCGCGATTACGCGCTGGTGCAGGGCAGCGTGCTGTTCATCGCCTTCAACTTCATGATCGTCAATCTCCTGGTCGACCTCGCCTATGTCGCGCTCGATCCGCGCATCCGGCTGGGGGAACAGTGATGCGCATCCTGCGTGCCATCTTCGGCCATGGCAGCGGCCGCATCGGCGGCGTCATCGTGTGCGTCTATCTGCTGCTTGCCATCCTCGGCCTGCTCGGGCTGACGCCGCACAATCCGATCACGCAGTACCGTATCGACCGGCTGCATGCGCCCAGCGCCGCCTACTGGATGGGCACCGACCTGTTCGGCCGCGACGTCGCCAGCCGCCTGATGGCGGGCATCGGCCAGTCGTTCACGGTCGCCTTCTTCTCGGTGGCCTTCGCGGCGCTTGCCGGGACAGTCCTGGGGCTTGCCGCCGCGTGGCTCGGGCGCCGCTGGGACGGCGTCGTGATGCGGATCATGGACGTGCTGCTGGCCTTCCCGGCGATCCTTCTGGCACTGCTCATCGTCACCGTCGCCGGACCCGGCACCTGGACCAGCGTCGTTGCCATCGGCATCGTCTACACGCCGATCTTCACCCGCGTGGTGCGCGGCCCCGCGCTGTCGCTCAAGACACGCGAATTCGTCGACGCCGCGCTTACCTTCGGCAGCAGTTCAAGCTACATCGTCACGCGCCACCTGCTGCTCAACCTGGTGGCGCCGCTGACCGTGCAGGTGACGCTGGCACTGGCCTGGGCGCTGCTGACCGAAGCCGGCCTGAGTTTTCTCGGCCTCGGCACGCAGCCGCCCGCCGCGTCGCTCGGACTGATGCTGAGCGACAGCCGCAACCTGATGGAGACAGCACCCTGGCTGATGATCTTCCCGGGCCTGGCGATCATGATCAGCATTCTCGGCTTCAACCTTCTGGGCGACGCCTTGCGCGATATTCTCGACCCGAGGATGCGGAGCGCGTTCGCATGACCCCGCTCTTGTCGGTTTCGGACCTGCGCGTCGGCTTCGGCCGCGATCCCTTGGCCAACGAGGTGGTGCGCGGCGTCAGTTTCGATATCGCCGATGGCGAGACGCTGGCCATTGTCGGCGAAAGCGGCTCGGGCAAGTCGGTGACGGCGCTGTCCATCAACCGGCTCGTCGATTTCGGTGGCGGCCGCATCACTGGCGGCTCGATGAAGCTCAAGCGGGCCAATGGGACCATCTTCGAGTTGACGACCGCGACCGAACCGCAATTGACCGGCATTCGCGGCGCCGAGATCGGCATGATTTTTCAGGAACCGATGACCTCGCTCAACCCGGTGCTGACCATCGGCACCCAGATCGAGGAATCGTTCCGCCTGCATCGCGGCCTGACCGGCCGGCAGGCTACTGCGGCAGCCATGGACGCGCTCGACCGCGTGCGCATTCCCGATGCCGCGCGCCGGCTGAAATACACGCCCAACCAGCTGTCCGGCGGCATGCTGCAGCGGGTGATGATCGCCATTGCACTGGCCTGCAACCCGCGCCTGCTGATCGCCGACGAGCCGACGACGGCGCTCGACGTTACCGTGCAGGCACAGATCATGGCGCTGCTTGCCGAGCTGAAGCGCGAAAGCGGCATGTCCGTCATCTTCATCACCCACGATATCGGCCTGGTTGCCGGCATCGCCGACAAGGTGATGGTGATGCAGAACGGACAGGCCGTCGAACAGGGTGAGCTCAACCGGATCCTCGACAGCCCCCAGCATCCCTACACCCAGCATCTGCTGCACGCCGTGCCACATTTCGCCAGCGGTCGCGCGACGCGCTCGGATGGGCAACGTGACAACGGCGCGAGCGCCGAACCGGCCTTGAAGGTCGATGGCCTCGTGGTTCGGTTTCCCCTCAAGAGCAGTTTCTTCAGCCGCGCCACCGGCGCGGTGCATGCCGTCGACGGCGTCGATTTCGACCTGATGCACGGCGAGACGCTGGCCATCGTCGGCGAGAGCGGTTCGGGCAAATCCACTGCCGCCAAGGCGGTGCTGGGGCTTGTGCGGCCGGCGCGCGGCAGCTTCTCGGTCGGCGCCCGAGCGGCCTCGCCGAGGCGCAGCGCCAGGCCCATGCAGATGGTGTTCCAGAACCCTTATGCCTCTCTCAATCCAAGGCTGGCGATCGAGAGCATTCTGGCGGAACCCGTGATCGCCACCGGCGGCCGGGTGGATGCCGAAACGCGGGCCAGAATGGCGCGCCTGCTGGAACGCGTCGGCCTGCCCAAGAACAGCCTCGAGCGCTATCCGCATGAGTTCTCCGGTGGCCAGCGGCAAAGGCTGTGCATCGCCCGCGCGCTGATGCTCAACCCGTCCGTCGTGGTCCTCGATGAAGCAGTGTCGGCGCTCGATGTGTCGGTGCAGGCCAAGGTGCTGGAGCTGCTGGTCGACCTGCAGCGCGAGTTTGGGCTGGCCTATCTCTTCATCTCGCATGACATGGCGGTGGTCGAGCGGATCGCGCACCGCATCGCAGTCATCTATGCCGGCCAGATCGTCGAGATCGGCGACGCACAGTCTGTGCTGTCGAAGCCGAGACATTCCTATACGAAGAAGCTCATATCAGCCGTTCCGGCCATCGACCGGCGGCATGAGCGTTTCGAACTGGATACGCGCCAGGTGCCTTCGCTGGTGCGCCCGCCAGGGTTCGAGCCGGCGCCGGCGAAGTGGGAGCGGTTTGGGGTGGATCATATGGCGAGGGCGGAGGTGTGATGGACGGTGCACTGGGATATGCAAGGTCGGCGGGACAGCACCCCCCTCTGGCCTGTCGGCCATCTCCCCCGCAAGGGGGGAGATTAGCAGCTTCGGCATCCCGCCCCTTCCTGCGACGTCGGCGATTGGCGAAAGCCGCTATTACGGCCAATCTCCCCCCTTGCGGGGGAGATGTCCGGCAGGACAGAGGGGGGTGCGAAGGATCGCCGACTTTTCCGTTTGACGACATGCCCACGTGCGGTGGCCGGCATTGAGCCCCCTTGCCCAGCTCTTCGATCGCGCGTTCCAACCGCTCGCAGCGGCAGTGGCGGCCAAGCGCATTCCCGGCGGCGTGCTCGGCCTCGTCGGTGGAAATGGCGAGCGCATCACCAGAGCGATCGGCTCCGCGCAGCTTGTGCCTAAAGTCAGGCCGATGACGGTTGAGACCTGGTTCGACCTGGCGTCGCTGACCAAGGTGATCTTTACCACGCCGCGTATCCTGGCGCTGGCGCAGGACGGCATCATCGATCTCGACGCGCCGCTGATTTCCCTGCTTCCCGACCTTCGCCAGTATGACGCGAACGCATGGGAGCGGGAGGTGACGTTTCGCCAGTGCCTCGGCCACCAGACGCCCTTCCCGGCCGTCGAGCCGATCTACACCTATGGGCGGGACCGCGAGCTGCTGCGCGCCTTCGTCCTGCAGCGCGAATGGCGGGCGCGCGACCCTGTCTATTCCGACATCAACTTCATCCTGCTCGGCTTTGCGATGGAGCGGCTGTCGGGCAAGAGCATCCGCGCCATGGAACCCGGCCCAGGCTTTGCCTGGTTCGCGGAACCCGATGCCGCCGCGGCGACCGAGGACTGCACCTGGCGCCATCGCGTGCTGTCCGGCGAGGTCCACGACGACAATTGCTCGGCGCTGCAGGGTGCGGGTCATGCCGGCCTGTTCGGCACAGCTGCTTCGGTGCTCGATTTCGCCTGGGGATTGCTGGACGGAACCGGCGCATCCGAACAATCGATCGCGCTGATGCGCGAGCCCCTGTCGGCCACCCGCACCCATGGCTGGGAGCGCCCTTACCAAGGCTGGTCCGGCGGTGCGCTGTGCGGTCCGGGAACGATCGGCCACACCGGCTTCACCGGCACAGGATTGTGGATCGACTTCGACAAGGGCAAGGCGTGGACCTTGCTTACCAACCGGATCCATCCGACGCGTCATTTCGACAGCGGCATCGTTCAGCTTCGGCAAGCGGTCGGCGACCTCATCAATGGAGCTCAATGATGGAACCAATCTGGGCCGTCGGCCTGATGACCGGCACGGTGCTTGACGGCAACATCGATGTCGCCCTGATCAAGACCGATGGCGAGCGGATAGACGATTTCGGCACTTACCGGCTGATGCCTTATCCCGCGTCGATCCGGTCGCTGCTGGAAGAGACGCTGGCGGCGGCGCGGGCCTGGAATTTCACCGGGCCGGAACCTGCGATTTTTCGCAAGGCCGAAGAGGCGCTGACGCGCGCGCAGTCGGCGGCGGTGAAGGAACTCGTGGAAGGTTACGGCATGACGATGGCCGAGATCGGGGTCGTCGGCTTTCACGGCCAGACCGTGCTGCATCGCGCGCCGCAGGTCGGACGGTTCGGCCAGACCCGGCAGCTCGGCGACGGCGAGCTCATGCATGCCATCCTCGGCACCAAGGTCGCCTACGATTTCCGCTCGGCCGACATGCGCGCCGGCGGACAAGGCGCGCCTTTGGCCGCTGCCTATCACACCGCGCTGATGCGCGGCGCCGGCGCCAGTGGCGAGGTGGCGGTGCTCAATCTCGGCGGCGTCGCCAACATCACCTGGTGGGACGGCGCCGACAATGTCATCGCCTTCGACACCGGCCCCGCCAATGCGCCGCTCAACGATTTCATCAAGTCGAAAGGGCTCGGCGAAATGGACCGCGACGGCGCGCTTGGCCGCGCGGGAAAGGTGGACGAAGCCCGGCTCGCCAAGCTGTTGCAGCATCCCTATCTGACCAAGGCCTATCCGAAATCCCTCGACCGTTTCGATTTCGGCGCGGCCATGGCCGACGGCCTGAGCGCCGAGGATGGCGCGGCCCTGCTCACCGCCTTCACCGCGTCCGCTGTCGGCAAGGCGCTCGACCTTCTGCCCAGCCGGCCGAAGAAGCTGGTGGTCAGCGGTGGCGGCCGCCACAATCCGACAATGATGGCGATGCTCGCCGGCCGCGCCGGCGTCGAGGTCGTGCTGGCCGAAAGCCTCGGCTGGAGCGGCGACGCGGTGGAGGCGGAGTGTTTTGCCTTCCTCGCGGTTCGCGTGCTGCGCGGCCTGCCGATCAGTTTCCCGAGCACGACGGGCGCGCCGCGGCCGATGCGTGGCGGAAAGCTGGCTGGCTGATCAGTCGACCAGTTTCTTCCGCAGGAAGATGCGGCTGCGGCCGACCGGGAAATCGGCCAGCGTCCCGAAAGGCTGGTAGCCTTGCCTCTGATAGACCTTGGCGGCGTTGGGATTGAATGTGTCGATCCAGGCGTTTTGGCAGCCGCGCGCCACGGCTTCGCGTTCGGCCGCGTCGAGCATCCGGCCTGCCATGTGCTGGCCGCGCAGCCTTTCGTCGACCCACAGCCACTGCACGTAGAGCCAGCCCCAGGCGGTGTAGCCTGAAATGCCGGCGACGATCGCCCCGATCTCGTCGCGCACGAACACCGCCAGCGCCTTCCTTTCGGACGCGCCGACATCGCCGTCGTTGAACGCCGTCAGCCGTTCGCTGAGAAAGGCGAGTTCTTCCGGCAGGGGATCGGCGGTCGTTTCAAGTGTCGTGTTCATGGCTTTCGCGATACTCACTTGGAAAGATCAAGAGGGACGGAAATCAGATGCGGCGATGCCATAGCGCTTGAGCTTGTCGTAGAACGTCTTGCGCGGCACGCCGAGCGCGTCGATGGCGCCGCGCACGTCGCCGCCATGGTCGCGCAGCGCGTCGCGGATGAGCTGCGCCTCGTAATGCCCGACCCGCTCCGGCAGTGCGGCGGCGGGCGCTGGCAATCGTGCGGGCGAGAACCTGGTTTCGTCATCGGGACCAAGACCGAGCGCGACGCGATCGGCGAAATGGGCGAGTTCGCGCACATTGCCCGGCCAGTCGTGCGACTGGAGATGATGGCTCACGGCGGCGTTCACCTTGGCGACAGGCCGGCCAAACCGTTTCGCCGCCTTGCCAAGGAAGTGGCCGAACAGCATCTCGATATCGCCGCGCCGCTCGCGCAGCGGCGGAATGCGCAGCGTCACCACGTTGAGGCGGAAATAGAGATCCTCGCGAAAACCGCCGCGCTGGTCCTGCCGGCTGAGATCGACCTTGGTCGCCGCGACGACCCGGAGATCGAGGCGCCTTGTTTCGTTCGAGCCGAGCGGGGTGAGGCTGCGCGTCTCCAGCACCCGCAACAGCTTGACCTGCAGGGCCGGCGGCATGGATTCGATCTCGTCGAGGAACAGCGTGCCGCCGCTGGAATGCTCTATGCTGCCGATCCGCCGTCGCTGCGCCCCGGTAAACGCGCCGGCCTCGTGCCCGAACAGCTCGCTTTCGATGACGGTCTCGGGCAGAGCGCCGCAGTTCAGTGCCACGAACGGCTTTGCACGCCGCCGGCCCCACCGGTGCAGGAGGTCGGCCACCACTTCCTTGCCGGTTCCGGTCTCGCCCTCCACCAGCACGTCGACGTCCATGTCGGCGATCTGGCGCAAGGTCTCGCGCAGCCGCCTTATGGCCGGCGCTTCGCCGATCAACGGCATGCCGTCCGCGGCAAGTGCGGCGGCTTCGCGGAGCCGCCGGTTTTCCATCACCAGCCGCCGCTTCTCCGATGCACGCTTCAGCGCCTCGACCAGACGCTCCCCCGCATAGGGTTTCGGAATGAAATCATAGACCCCGTCCTTGAGCGCGGCGACCGCAAGATCGACATCGCCATGCCCGGTGACCAGGATCACCGGCAAGTCGGGATCAACAGCCTTGACGCGGTCGAAGAGTTGCAGCCCATTCATGCCGGGCATGCGGATGTCGCTGACGACCACACCCTCGAAGTCCCTGTCGACGACACCAAGCGCTGCCTCGGCGGCGTCGAGCCCGATCACCGTGAAGCCGGCAAGTTCGAGCAGTTGCGTGGTGGCATGCAGCAGATCCGCATCGTCGTCGACAAGCGCGACCAGCCCCGATCCCTGCGTCATTCGATCCGCCTCAAGTCGATGGTAAAGGATGCGCCGCTGGCGGTGTCGGGGTCGAGCCGCAGCGTGCCGCCCAATTCCTGGGCGATCTCCTGCGAGATCACCAGGCCAAGGCCAAGCCCCTTCTCCTTGGTGGTCTGGAACGGCATGAACAGATTGGCGGCCGCGTCCGACTGGAGGCCGGGCCCATTGTCGCGCACCGAAATCAGCACGCGGTCGCCGCGTTCGGCGAGGTCGATCTCAATGCGGGGATCAGGCCGGTCCTTCATGGCGTCCAGCGCGTTCTGCAACAGGTTCACGAGGATCTGCTCCAGCCGGATGCGGCTTGCCATCACCAATGGCGATGCGGTGCCGCGCGGCTTGACGATGGTGACGCCGGAATCGCGGATGCGGCCGGACAGCAGCGACAGCGCGCCCTCGATCGCCTCGCGTACCGGCAAGGGCGAGGCAGCGACGCCAGGCCGTCGCGCAAAGGTGCGCAGCGTGTTGGTGATCGCGCCGATGCGCTCGGTCATCGAGACGATCGAGGTCAGGTTGCCGCTTGCCGGTTCGGTCTTGCCGGCCGCGAGAAAGCGGCCGGCATTCTCGGCATAGGTGCGGATGGCGGCGACCGGCTGATTGATCTCATGCGCCACGCCGGCGGCGATCTGGCCGAGGATGGAGAGCCGGTTGGCCTGGGCAAGATCGTCGCGCAGCCGGCGGACCTTGGCCTCGGCGTTTTCGCGCTCGGCGATTTCGCCGGCAAGGGCCGTGTTCGATCGCGTCAGTTCGGCGGTCCGGGAACTGACCCGGCTTTCGAGTTCGGCATTCATGCGCGCCAGCGCCTCCTGCCGCAGCCGGCGTGTGCGCCGGCGCCGGGTGAACACATAGGCAAGCAGCCCCATCAGCAGCAGCCCGAGCAGTGTCGTCAGGCGCGCCGTGTTGGCGGCGGCGGTCAATGCGGCATCGGCGGGCGTCAGCAGCCACAGGCGCCAGCCGGGGACGGCACCGGGCAAGTCCTGCACCACCTCGACGAACCGACGCGATTTTCCGGCTTCTTCGATCGTCGCCAGGCCGTCACCGGCGCCACGCCGTATCGGCAGCGGCTCGAAGGCGGCGTCGACCAGTTGAAGCTGGTCATGCGCCGCGGCGGCATCCGCGGCGGAGAGCGGCGCCAGCGCATGGAACCGCCAGTCGGGCTGGCTGGTGGCCAGAACGACGCCGCGCTCGTCGGTGACGAAAACGAGAAAGCCGCTCGCCCGCCAATTGGCTTCGACACCGCCGAGTTCGACCTTCAGAACCGCGACGCCAAGCGGTTTGCCACCGTCGTCGACACGGCCGGCAAGGTAGAGTCCCGGCTTGCCGCTGATCGTGCCGAGGCCATACTGGCTGGCTGCGCCCTTGGCCATCGCATCGGTGAAATAGTGGCGAAAATTATAATCGATACCGACAAAGCTGTCCGGCTGGCCGGCATTGCTGGCCGATATCGCCATGCCCGCCGTGTCGATGACATAGATGGCGGACGCCGACGCATCGCCGGCTATGGCCTTCAGCTTGGCGTCGAGCGCTGTTTCCTCGACTTTCCCGGAACGGTGCAGCGCATCACGCACCGCATCGTCGCGCGCCAGCACCAGCGGCACGAGACGTTGCTTTTCGATTTCGCCGGTCAGGGTTCCGGCCGCCAGCGGCAAGGCGGCCAATGCCCCGTCGCGCAGGTCATCGGCGGCCTGACCCTCGGCGATGCGCCCGGCGGTGGCAACCGCGCCGGCAAGCACAGAGAGCGCTATTGCCGTAAACAGCCAACGGCCACGCAGGCGCGCTACCGCTTCGCGCAGCAGGTCGCGGCCGGCAAACCCGGGGGATCCGCTATCGATGCGCTGTTGTGGCGTCGGCCCTCTCCCTTTGCTCCCCGGCTTTGCCCCCAGTCTAATGCGAAATTCCGCCCGGGCAAACAAGGCCTGTGCGGAAATCCGCACAACTCCCCGTCAAAGGCAAGGCAGGAACGGCTGAACCCAGGGATTCCGGCCTATCCGGCATCTGGCACAGCGCTTGCAAAGTTCTTGCAGCGGCGGGCGACCGGAACGCCGCGATGGGAGAAGTCACGCAGGGCGGGTTCCGTCCATCCGGCCAGGGAGAGTTCGATGCATATCGCAGACCAATCCGCCGCGCCCGCCGCGCAGCGCAAGCCCCTCTATGCCCAGCTCTACGTGCAGGTGCTGGTGGCGATCACCGTGGGCATCCTGCTCGGCCACTATTATCCGTCGATCGGCGAGAGCATGAAGCCATTGGGCGACGCCTTCATCAAGCTGGTCAAGATGATCATCGCCCCGGTCATCTTCCTGACGGTGGCAACCGGCATCGCCGGCATGAGCGACCTGCAGAAGGTTGGCCGCGTCGCCGGCAAGGCGATGCTCTACTTCCTCACCTTCTCCACGCTGGCGCTGATCATCGGCCTTGTCGTGGCCAATGTCGTGCAGCTAGGCGCCGGCTTCAACATCGATCCGGCGACGCTCGACGCCTCGACGGTCAACACTTACGCGGCCAAGGCACATGACCAGTCGGTCACCGGCTTCCTGATGAACATCATTCCCGGCACGATCGTCGGCGCCTTCGCAGACGGCGACATCCTGCAGGTGCTGTTCTTCTCGGTCCTGTTCGGCATCGCGCTGGCGCTGGTCGGCGACAAGGGCACGCCGGTGCTCAATTTCCTGCAGGCGCTGATGGCGCCGATGTTCAAGCTGGTCAGCGTGCTGATGAAGGCAGCCCCGATCGGCGCCTTCGGTGCGATGGCCTTCACCATCGGCAAATACGGCATCGGCTCGGTCATCAAGCTCGCCATGCTGGTCGGAACCTTCTACGCGACCTCGTTCCTGTTCGTGTTCGTCGTGCTCGGTGCCGTCTGCCGCTACAACGGCTTCTCGATCCTGTCGCTGATCCGCTACATCAAGGAAGAGCTGCTGCTGGTGCTGGGCACCTCATCGTCGGAAGCGGCATTGCCCTCGCTGATGGAGAAGATGGAAAAGGCCGGCGCCAAGCGTTCGGTGGTCGGCCTGGTCATCCCGACCGGCTATTCCTTCAATCTCGACGGCACCAACATCTACATGACGCTTGCCGCCCTGTTCATCGCCCAGGCGACGAACATCCATCTGTCGATATCAGACCAGATCCTGCTGCTGCTGGTGGCGATGCTGTCGTCCAAGGGTGCCGCCGGCATCACCGGGGCAGGCTTCATCACCTTGGCCGCCACGCTTTCGGTGGTTCCCTCGGTGCCGGTCGCCGGCATGGCACTGATCCTCGGCGTCGACCGCTTCATGTCGGAATGCCGGGCGCTGACCAACTTCGTCGGCAATGCGGTGGCGACGCTGGTCGTGGCGCGCTGGGAAGGCGAACTCGATGAGGCCAAGCTGGCGAGAGCGCTGGCTGGGAGCGCCGACGACAGCCTGCCGGCGGACATCGTTCCCGCCGAGTGATCCACCGTTTCATACGACGGATAATGGCCGCAAGCACGCCGCTTGCGGCCATGGTCATGTTTCATCGCTATCAGACGGCTTTGCGCAGCGGTGGCACGGCCTTGCCACCCCCCGCGAAGGGGTCGCAGCGCGACGGACCGGCTTGCGGCGAGACAGGGCCGCGCAAGCTTGAGCTCAGCCGTTGAAGTCCTTCCGCGTGTCCGGATATGTGCTTGGGCCGACCGGCATGGGAGCCGCCAACGTGCCCAAATCATCGGACAGGACGAGGCTCGCCGCGCCGACCAGCCCGGCGTGGCGGCCGAGCTGGGCCTGGACGACCGGCACGTCGCGATAGGCGCGCATGGCGCGCTGGCGGATGGTCGCCTCGATGACGGGTGCCATCAGGTCCAGGCCATTGGCGATGCCGCCGCCAACGACCAGCACGTCGGGCGAATAGAGGTGCAAAAGGTTGGTGAAGCCAACGCCCAGCCAGCGCGCCTCCTCCTCGAGCAGAGCCAGAGCGAGGTCGTCCTGCAGCCCTGCGGCCTCGACCACGTGGCGACCCGTGACCTCGGCGTTGGCCGAGAGGCGGCGCAGCGTCGAACCGTCCAAAGGAGACGTTGCGGCATTGGCGCGGCGGCCGAGCGCGGTTCCCGAAGCGATCGCCTCGAAGCAGCCGACGACGCCGCACACGCAGCGCTCGCCTTCGTTGGTGATGGTCATGTGGCCGATCTCCGCGGCAAGACCGCGACGGCCGTGCAGGATGCGTCCGTCGGCGACGACGCCACCGCCGATCCCGGTCGAGACGGTGACGAAGACCAGGGAGCGCGCACCGTGGCCGGCGCCGAAGCGCCATTCGCCGAGCGCTGCCGCATTGGCGTCGTTCTCCAGCCGCACCGGCAGGCCGAGCCGCCGCTCGAGGATGTCGGCCAGCGGCACGTCCTGCCAGCCGGCCAGCGTCGGCGGTCCGACGGCGATGCCGGCCAGCGGATCGAGCGGGCCCGGCGCGCCGACGCCGACGCCGAGGATCGACAGCCCCGGCGCTTCGGCATGGACGGCCACGGCTAGCGCCTCGATCTGGGCGATCACCACGTCGGGGCCGGCCTGCGCCTGCGTCGGCACAGCCGCGAAGGCCAGGATCTTGCCGTCACGGTCGACCAGGGCGGCACGAAGCTCGGTGCCGCCAAGATCGATCGCGAGGGCGACTTCAATGCTCATCAGGCCGCGACCTTCAGACCACGCAACCAGCCGATGCGGCCGGCGAGATCCTTGTCGCCGAAAGCGAGCGAACCGAGCACCACGGTCTCGGCGCCGGCGGCGCGCAGCAGCGGCACGGTTTCGTGGCGGATACCGCCATCGGCGGCGAGCACCACGGCCGACTCACGACCAGCGTTCCTCAGGATGGCGCGGGCTTCGCCCAGCCTGTCACAGGCCTTCTCCGACAGGCCCTGGCCCTTGACGCCGATCGCGGTTCCAAGAAGCGTGACGAACGCCACTTCGGAGACGAAAGGCTTCATCGCCTCTACAGGGGTCTCCAGCCTCAGCACAACGCCGGCCTCGGCGCCGAGTTCATGCGCCAGCCGCACCGCGCGCAGACCCGCCTCGCCGTTCTCGGCATGGACGCTGATCATGTCGGCGCCGGCCTCGATGAACTGGCGCGTCTGTTCTTCGACGATTGCTTGGTCGACCATCAGATGGACGTGGACGGGCCTGGCCGTCAGTTTGGCGATACGGGCGACGAGATCGGGGAAGAACAGGAAGGACGGCGCGAAATGGCCGTCCGCGACGTCGATGTGGTGCATATCGGCATAGGGTTCGATGCGCTGCAAGTCGCTCTCGAAATTGGCGAGATTGGCCGACCACGATGAGAATTCGGCGATCAGACGGTCGCGCGGCAGTGCGGCGATGGCGGCCGGGCCTGACAAAGGTTTCGAGATCATGATTGGTCCTGGTTGTTGAAATTTCTATCGAGAAAGCCGCCGATGGCGGCGCGGATTTCGGTGAAATGGCGATCCTTGTCGGCGGCTTTCGGCGTCACCTCGGTGAAGGCGGCGCCGGGGATGGTCTCAGCCAGTTCGCGGGCGGTCGCCAAGGGATGGACGAGGTCGATGCCGCTGCCGATGACAAGCGTCGGGATTGCGAGGCCGGTCGCCATCGCCCGCGTCACGCCCGGCCCGTCATTTGCGATCGCCTGCATCACCTCGGCAAAAACGCTCGCGTTGTCACGCGCGAAGAAGCCGAGCAACGAGGCGAGATTGTCCGGCGCCTCGCTGCGAAAGCGGGCCGCCGTTGCCGAAGCCGCGAAGATGTCGCTCGCCCCTTCCAGCGGGTGGTCGCGGATGAGTTCCGCCACTTCGACGTAAGGGCGCATGTTTTGCGGGGCCGCGTCGAAGGTCCAGGCCGGGCGCACCAGGACAAGACCGGTGACGCGAGCCGGGTGGCGGGCCGCCAGGTGCAGTGCAATGGCGGCGCCCATCGAGATGCCACCGGCAACGAAGCGCTCAATGCCAGCTGCATCGGCAGCGGCGAGCACATCGTCGGCGAACATCCCGATCGAAAACGGACGCTTGCCGCCGGCACCTGAGCCGCCCTGCGCGCGGCATTCCACCGTCAGCCGGCGGCGCGACGGACTGTCGGGAAAGTTCAGCGCCACCTGCGCGGCATCGCCGCCGAGGCCATGCTGGAAGACGATGGGAAGCCCCTGCCCCGTGTCGAAGACGTGGGTGTCCAAGACCTGGGTGTCGAAGACCTGGGTGTCGAAGACGTGGAGCGCAGCGTCGTCGCGCAGCATGATCGTCGGCGCGGCACCCATCAGAGCAGCCCCCGCAGGAAGATTGCGACGCCAGGAGCCTCGTCGGCGGACAAGCCGTGGGTGACGAGCGCGCCATCGAAACCCACCCCCTTCAGCCGCGCTACGAAATCCGGGAAGTCGACGACACCCTGGCCTGATGTGGCGAAGCGGCCGTCGGCAAAACGATCCTTGGCGTGCGCCATGGCGATGTGGCCAGCGGCCTCATCGATCGCGGCGGCGACGATGGCTCTCGCTTCATCGGGCTTTGCATGCTCGAACAGGTTGGCGGGGTCGAGCACGATCTTCAGATGCTTCGAACCCATCTCGGCAATCAGCCGGGTCGCATCCATGGCCGAGGTGACGATGTTGGCCTGCTCGGGCTCGATGCCGAGATCGACGCCGGCCTCCTCGGCCAGCGCCAGTCCCTTCGCCATTTCGACGGCCATGTCGAACCAGGCCGACGGATCGGCATTGTCGGGATGGTATGCCCATTGGTCGGCTGCGTTGCGCGAGCCGGTGCAGAGCGTCACCAGTGGGATGTCGAGCTTGGCTGCAGTGTCGATGACCACCGCCAGGCGCCTCAGCCCGTCGTCGCGCGCAGCCTTGTCGGGATGCGCCATGTTGTAGGTGCCCGACAGCGCGGCCAGCGAAACGCCTGACGATCGCGCGGCGGCACCAATGGCGGCGACGGCATTCGCCGGCACGGCATCCGGCATCGACGGCAGGCCGGCGCAGGCGAGATTGAACTGCGTCGTCTCGTAGCCGGCCTGCTTCACGGCAGCCAGCACGGTGGCCGGGTCGGTGCCCGCAAATGTCTTGGCGAAGATGCCGAGGCGCATCAGACCGCACCCGAAACCGAGGCAAGCTCGATCCGCTCGCCAGTCTCCACAGAGCGCGCAATCGCCACCATGGCGCGGATCGACGCGATGCCGTCCCCGACATTGGCGCCGCGCATCGGCGCGCCGGTGAGCACGGTGTCGGCAAGGCCCTCGAGCTGGCGGCGGAAGAAGTGGCCGTCGGCGCCAAGCGGTTTTCGCGAGGTCGCGTCCTTCTCATGGAAGATGTCGACCTCGCTGGCGCGGAAATACCAGGGGTTGAAGGTCCTGGCGATGACGGAGCCGTTCTCGCCATAGAGCTGAAACCCTTCGTGCCAGTCCATGCGCACGGCCACGGTGAGGTCGAGATGGCCAAGCGCGCCGCTGGCGAATTCGGTTTCGACGAACCAGCAATAGGCGCCGAAGCGCTCGTTGAGGCGCGCGCGCACGGCAACGATGTCGCCACAGAGGAAGCGGGCGGTGTCAACCAGATGCGATCCGTGCGCCAGCATGAAATATTGCCTGAGATCAGCCTTGGGATTTCCGCCGGGCTTTTTCGCGAGCTTGCTGGTGACGGGCAGCGGCTGCACGGCGTCGGTGTTGGTGTAGCGGTGGGTGGAATCGCAATACCAGGCCTTCAGTGCCAGAACCTCGCCCATCTCGTCGCGGACGAAGTCGCGGGCGGCCTCCAGCGCCGGATCGAAGCGCTTCATGTGGCCGACCTGCAGCACCTTGCCGGAGCGTTTCACCGCCTCGGCCAGCGCCTCGCCTTCCTCGACCGAGGTACCGATCGGCTTTTCGCAGAGAACATGCTTGCCGGCATCGAGCGCCTTGATCGACATCGGCACGTGATAGGCATCCGACGTGGCGACGATGACCGCTTCGAGCTCGGGATCGGCGAGCATGGCGTCATAGTCGGCATACATCTTCTTTGGTTCATAGGTGGCGCCCATGCGGGCGAGCAAATCGGGTGCCGCATCGCAGATGGCGTAGAGGTCGGCATTGCCGGCCTTGACGCAGGATTCCAGATGCGCGAACTGGGCGATCGGGCCGCAGCCGAGCACACCGACCCTGAGGCGTCTGTCCTGCTTCTTGATCATCGTCTCAGGCCCCGTAGCCGCGCATGGTCCGGCGGTTGGTCTTGACCGCGCCGGCCGGATCGGCGGCGGCCGTACCGAGCCCGCGGTCATGCCGGCGAGCACGCTGATTACCGATGCCGACACGGCTCTCGGCGGCTTGGTAGCGCATCAGGTCTTTGTCGGAGCGCATGCGATCGACTCTTCACTGGATGTGGTCGACGTGAACGAAGACATTGGCGCGAACGAAGCGAATCTTGGTGCGGCATGGCCCGTCGCGTTGTCCTCTTGGCGGATTCGAGCAAATGGTCAGCGGGACCTCCAAGGCCTTTTCGCTGTCGGGGGTCGATGTGGTGATCACCGACGATGGCCTGCCCGGTCCAATACGCAGCCAGCTTGATAGGATCGGGGCCATGGTGATCCATGCCTGAACCCGTCGCGGTCCCTGGCCGCCCTCGAAATACCGAGGCGCGGATGACCCACGGGCTTTTGCGCCCACGATCGGCCGTTTTTCATGTCCGTCATTTTCTCCTCCCAGGGCCAGCAGCCTCCCGATACCGTGCGAGCATTCCCGCATGTTCTATAGAAATTTTACGCGCGTCAATATTTAAAACGTTGTATAGCTATATGGAGCGCGATCCGGCACCGTCGCGGTCGATTGAGTGCGCGGCAGCGCTACGTTTCATGGCGCTGGGGAAACTCGGCATCGACCCTACCCGCATTGCCGTCGCCGGCGACAGTGCCGGTGGCAACCTTGCCGCCGTGCTGGCACCTATGCCGAGCGCCTGCGCGCCGACGGAGTGCCGCTGGCGTTGCGACACTGGCCGGGTCAGATCCACGGCTTCGTCTCGATGGGCCGCCACATCCTGGCCGCGCGGCAAACGGTAAGCGAGGCGGCGGCCTGGCTCCGCCTACGGACGCCGGAGCCGATCACTCAGGCCGACTGACGCATCACCAGGGTGGCGCCAAGCTTGACGTTGCGCGCCAGATCATGGCCGGACGGATCGGCCTCGTCCAGCAACGCCAGCAGGATCTCGACGCTGCGGCCGGCCATGGCGGCGAAGTCCTGTGCCATGGTGGTCAGCGCGGGACAGGTGTAGCGGCTCAACGGATGATCATCGTGGGCGGCGACGCGAAAATCGCAATCGGCGCGGCGGCCGATCTTCAGCCCGCGCGAAAAGGCGGCCGCCATCACACCGAAGGCGAGACGGTCATTGGCGCAGAGCAGCGTGCGGGCCGGCAGGCCGCCTTTCTCCAGCGTCCTGTCCATCCATTCGTGGCCGATGCGCTCGAAGTCCCAGCTATAGTCGCCCGCCGCCTTGAGAACGGTGGGCTCCAGGCCCGCGGCCTGCATCGCGTCGATATAGCTCTGCAGGCGTTCGCCCGAATTGTGGTTGACGTGCGGGATGTCGACATAGACAGGCGGTTCGCCGGACCGGCAGAGATAATCGACGATGGTCGAGGTGCTCTGGTGGTTGTCATTTCCGACGAATGGCGTGTCGCCTTCGATATAGGTGTCGAAATAGACGATCGGGATGTCCTCGCTCATCCGTTCGAAGACGCCGGGTTCGGAGACCAAGCCCAAGGGCGCGACGATAGCACCCGCGACCTTCAGCGACATCAGCGTCCTGACCGATTCCGCCTCCAGTTTCGGCGAACCGTGCGAGGAGATGACGATCGGCCAAAACCCTTCGTCGCGACAGCGCCGTTCGATGCGGCTGACCATCTCGGCGTAGAACGGATCGGTGATCGCCGGTACGACGATGCCGACATTGCGGGTGCGCTTGCGGTTGAGGTTGCGGGCAAAAACATTCGGCTGATAGTCGGACGAACTAAGCGCCGCCTCGATGCGCGCCCGGGTCGCCGGCTTCACGCTGGCCGGATCGTCGAAATACTTCGACAGGGTCGGCCGCGAAACGCCGGACGCCCTGGCGAAATCATCCATCGTTCGGTGGGTCTTTTCCGCCATCTATATTTCAGGCCCCTTATCCTCGATGCCAGCCTTAACGCTCTGGCGAGAATCAGTCTTGCGATCGTCGCGGTGAGGCAGCATTGCTTGAGCCAACTTATTCAGTCAAATTTCCACGGTTTCCAGTACAACGCAGAAGCATTGCGCACGTCAAATTATTTATTGACGCTCCGAAAACGACAACTTAGGTTTTGAACATGCACGGATAAAGGAATTTCTGGCCAAGCGGAGGCCGTCCGTCCGGCAGATGGTGAGGACATGAAGAAACTGGTTTGTGCCGGCGAGATCCTGGTCGAGATCATGGCCGAGCGGATCGGCCAGAGTTTTCGCGCTCCCGGCCCGCTGGTCGGTCCGTTTCCCTCGGGCGCTCCCGCCATCTTCGTCGATCAGGCGGCGCGGCTCGGCCAGCCGGCGGGGCTGATCGCGGCAGTGGGCGACGACGATTTCGGCCATTTGAACATCGAGCGCCTGCGTGCCGACGGCGCCGACATCTCGGCCATCACCGTCCATCAGGGTGCCGCGACCGGAACCGCCTTCGTCACCTATGAGAGCGATGGCAGCCGGCACTTCGTCTACAACATCAAGCAGAGTGCCGCCGGCCTGATCGAGATGGGCGCGGAAGCGCGCGCGCTGCTGGCCGGCGCCGACCATTTTCACGTCATGGGGACATCTCTGTTCTCGCCCGAGGTGATCGAAATTGCCCGCAACGGGATCGAAGCCGTCAAGACGCGCGGCGGCACGGTCTCTTTCGACCCCAACATCCGCAAGGAGATGCTCGATCTACCGGGCATGCGCGACGCCTTGCTCTTCGTGTTGTCAAAGACCGACGTGTTCCTGCCGAGCGGGCCGGAACTCTTCACCTTCGCCGAGGCAAACGACGAGGAAAGCGCGGTACGCGAAATGCTGGACCGCGGCATCTCCACCGTCGTGGTCAAGAAGGGCGCGCAGGGCGCCGTCCACTACGACCAGTCAGGGCGCACAGCCTCACCCGGCTTCGTCGTCGAGGAAATCGATCCGACCGGCGCCGGAGACTGCTTTACCGCGGCCTTCGTCTCCTTCTGGCTGCGTGGAGAGGCACCGGAAAGGGCACTGCGAATAGCCAATGGCTGCGGCGCGCTGGCGGTGACGAAGAAGGGACCGATGGAGGGTATCGCCTCGCTCGCCACCGTTGAGGCGTTCATCGAGACCGCCCGGACCGGAGCACCGGCATGAGCCAGGCGACCGATCGACTGGCTGGCATCGCCACGCGCCGTGCGGCCGGCGAACGCTGTGGCATCACCTCGATCTGCTCGGCCCATCCGCTGGTCGTCGAAGCGGCGCTGCGCCACGGCAAGGCGCGCGGCGCCGATGTGCTGATCGAGGCCACCTGCAACCAGGTCAACCACGAGGGCGGCTATACCGGCATGACACCGCGCGATTTCCGCCGCTTCGTCGAGACGATCGCCGGAAAGGCCGGCTTTCCCCTGGACAGGCTGGTGCTCGGCGGCGATCATCTGGGCCCCAATCCCTGGAAGCACCTGCCGGCGCCCGAGGCGATGGAAAAAGCCGCACGCATGGTGGATGCCTATGCCGAGGCCGGCTTCACCAAGATCCACCTGGACGCCAGCATGGGCTGCGCCGGCGAAGGCGCGGCACCGCCCGACGCCACCATCGCCGCGCGCGCCGCCGAACTGGCCGAGGTGGCGGAGGCCGCGGTTGAACGAACAGGCGGCACCAGGCCTGTCTACGTCATCGGCACGGAAGTGCCGGTGCCGGGCGGCGCACAGGAGGCCATGGACCATCTGGCGGTGACGACACCGGAGGCTGCGGGTGAGACGGTTCGCATCCACCACGATGCCTTCAGCCGGCGCGGCCTCGACCAGGCTTTCTCGCGGGCGATCGGCGTCGTCGTGCAGCCGGGCGTCGAATTCGGCAATGCCGAGGTCATCACCTACCGGCCGGAACGCGCCCGGGCGCTTGCCGGCACGCTGCGAGACCTGCCGCAATTCGTCTTCGAGGCCCACTCGACCGACTACCAGCCCGCTGCGGCGTTGAGCGCGCTGGTCGACGATGGTTTTGCCATACTCAAGGTCGGGCCCTGGCTGACCTTCGCGCTGCGGGAAGCCCTCTACGGCCTGAGCCACATCGCCGACATTCTGGTTCCCGATCCATCGCGGGAAAGCCTGCCGGCGGCCATGGAGCGCGTCATGCTGGCGGCGCCCGGCAATTGGAAGAATTACTATCACGGCTCCGAGGCCGAGCAGCGGATCGAGCGGCATTTTTCCTACAGCGACCGTATCCGCTACTACTGGCCTGCGCCGGCGGCGCGGCAGTCCGTGAACGCGCTGATGCAGGCGCTGGGCGAGCGCGACATCCCCTCACCCCTGATCAGCCAGTATCTCGGCCGCCTCGACAGCGCGGTAGCGAGCGGATCCGTCGCGCCAAAGGTCAGGGAACTCCTCATCGCAGGCGTGACGGACGTTCTCGACATCTATGCCAGCGCAACCGGCTGATCCCGACTTTCATGGCTGTGGCACCAGGGCGCGCGGGGTGCGGCGCAACGCCAGATCGCGATGCGCGTCAGCGGCGGCGTCAAGGGCTCCGGCTATGGTTGCTTCGGCGGCAAGGCCTCGATCGCCGAATTCACCGATTTGCGCCGCGTGACGATCGAGGACCCGGGCCAGCACTATCCGTTCTGACCTGGCCTCGCGTCGAGCAAGCCGCGGCGAAGATCAAACAGCGAGCGACGGTATAAAGCGGACGCTTGCGGATTGTTTCTGGCCAGGGGCCAGCACAATGCAACCGGTGTCGATCTCCTTGTCGCCCCTCCGGTTGAAAGCATCGGTAATGTTGCTGACCGGCTCGGCGCAAAAGAACGGTTCGCCCGGCGGCGTGTAGAGGGCGAGGAAGTCGAGCGGCGCCTCTGCCTCGATGTCCAGCTGCCGTCCGTGTTCGGGCCAGGTAATCCGGGCGCGGCGCGCCCATCCGGTGAAGACCGTGTCGAAGTCCACTTCCGATACGTCAAAGCCGATCGACGGGTCGGCCCCCACGGGCGGCGGGACATGCCGGATGGGCAGCACCTCCGCATCGGTTTCCCACATGCCTGATACCCGTGCCTGGACATGCGTCCACGGTGTCGATGGGAAGTAAGGATGGAGACCGAGGCCAACCGGCATCGGCGCGTCCGACAGGTTGCCCATGGTAATGGTCATGCAAAGCCTGCCTTCGGCCAGCGAGATCACTTGCTCGGCTTCGTAGCTCCATGGCCAGGAATCGGCGGTATGGCGATAGCGCAGGACGATCATGCTCGCTTCATGGCTCACGACGGCCCACGGGTGACGCCAGCCATGGCCGTGCTCATGATGTGGATCGTCCGGGGCCGTCGGCAATTGAATGGGGCGCCCCGCGAATTCAAAGCGGCCATTCCTTATGCGGTTGGAATAGGGCACGAGCGGAAAGCAGGCCATGGCGCCGGCATCGCCACGGCCGATCGCCGCTGGGTGAGCCGCACGCAGCCAATCCACGGCCGAACCATCCCGCCACCATCGATACGACGCCAGCGCTCCACCAGCGGCGGGAGCAATTTCGACCGTCGCGATGCCGTCGCTGATCGAGACCAGTTCCGTGTACTGCGCGACGGCCACAGCGAAATTCTTTGTCATCGGCACTCCCCCAATCCCTTGACTCCAATCCCCACGCCTATAAGACATATCATATGAATAGTATGAAGAATAGAAAATCATTCAGCACAGCCCGCACGTCACGAGTCGCGGTCGCGGTTTCCAGCGGCTCCACCGCGCTGCACGCCACCGTCGTCGAGCAGATCGGGCTGCGCATCGTGCAAGGCGACTTCCTGCCCGGCGAGGCGCTGCCCAATGCCGACGATTCCAGCGAGATGCTGGGGGTCAGCCGCACAGTGCTGCGCGAGGCGATCAAGGTCCTGGCGGGCAAGGGGCTGGTCGAATCCAGGCCGAAGACCGGCACGCGGGTGCGTCCTCGCGCCGACTGGAATTTCCTCGACCCCGACGTCCTGTCCTGGCGCTATACCGGCGGTGTCAGTGCGGAGGATGTGCGGGCGCTGTTTGAACTGCGCCGCGCCATCGAGCCGATGTCGGCGGCCCTTGCCGCGCAGCGTGCGACGCCGGCTCAGATCGCCGAGATCCATGCAGCGCTGGCTGAAATGGAAGCACTGAGCGATGACGGAGACCGCTTCGCCAAGCCCGATCTGGTGTTCCACCAGACCATATTGCGCATGACCGGCAACGAGCTGATCGGCTCGCTGGCCGCACTGGTCGAGACCGCATTGGTAATGAGCTTTCGCCTCTCCAACGACAATCCGGAAGGGCAGCGCCATTCCTTGCCGCTGCACCGGGAAGTCGCCGAGAAGATTGCCGACGGCGACGCCGCCGGCGCGCAAAAGGCATTGCTGGTGCTTATCGACAATGCCGAGGATGACGTGCGCCGCAGCGTCGAGAACCGCAACAAACGCCGCAACGAGCGGGGCCTGCAATCGTGACCGAGACCAAACGCAAATTGCGGTCGGAAGCCTGGTTCGGCGGTGAAGGCAAGAACGCTTTCATGCACCGCAGCTGGATGAAGAACCAGGGCATTCCCGCTGACGCTTTCGACGGCCGCCCGGTGATCGGCATCTGCAACACGTGGTCGGAACTGACCCCCTGCAATGCGCATCTGCGGGCGCTCGCCGATCACGTCAAGCGCGGCGTCTATGAGGCCGGCGGCCTGCCGTTCGAATTTCCCGTGATGTCGCTGGGCGAGAGCAACATGCGCCCCACCGCCATGCTGTTTCGCAACCTGGCGAGCATGGATGTCGAGGAATCCATCCGCGGCAATCCGATCGACGGCGTCATCCTGCTTGTCGGTTGCGACAAGACCACGCCGGCGCTCTTGATGGGGGCTGCCTCGTGCAACCTGCCAACCATCGCCGTCTCCGGTGGGCCGATGCTGAACGGCAAGTTCCGCGGACAGGATATCGGCTCGGGCACGCATGTCTGGAAATTCGCCGAGGAGGTCAAGGCCGGCCGCATGCCGGTCGCCGACTTCCTTGCCGCCGAGCAGGGCCAGAGCCGGTCGGCCGGCAGCTGCATGACGATGGGCACCGCCTCGACCATGGCCAGCATGGTGGAGGCGCTCGGCATCGGCATGCCCGACAACGCCGCGATCCCGGCGGTGGATTCGCGCCGAAGCGTGCTTGCCCAGTTGGCCGGACGGCAGATCGTCGATCTTGTCCACCGCGACGTGACGATTGCAAAGATCCTTACCAGGCAAGCCTTCGAGAATGCCATTCGCGTCAATGGCGCGATCGGCGGCTCGACCAATGCGGTGCTGCATCTGATCGCCATCGCCAACCGGGTCGGTGTCGATCTGGGCCTCGATGACTGGGACCGCCTTGGCCGCGGCGTGCCAACCATTGTCGACCTGATGCCGTCGGGCCGGTTCCTGATGGAAGATTTCTACTATGCCGGGGGGCTAGCTGCGGTCATGGCGTCGCTTGATGAAGTGGGGCTTCTTCATCGCGACGCCATGACCGTCAGCGCCAAGACCATCGGTGAACTGATCGACGGCGCGCCCAACTACAACCGTGAGGTCATACGGCCGCTGCGCGAGCCGCTGACCAAGGAGGGCGGCATCTCGATCCTGCGTGGCAATCTGGCGCCCAACGGAGCGGTCATCAAGCCGTCCGCGGCAACGCCCGAACTGATGCAGCATCGCGGCAAGGCGGTCGTTTTCGAGAACATCGAGCATTACCATGCCCGCATCGACGATCCGGAGCTGGATATCGACGCCTCCTCGGTGATGGTGCTGAAGAATTGCGGACCGCGCGGTTATCCCGGGATGGCCGAGGTCGGCAACATGCCGCTGCCAGCCAAGCTGCTCAGAGAAGGCGTTTCCGACATGGTGCGCATTTCGGACGCGCGCATGAGCGGTACCGCCTACGGCACGGTGGTGCTGCATGTGGCGCCGGAGGCCGCGGCCGGTGGCGTGCTGGCCCTGGTGCGCGACGGCGATCTCATCGAGCTGGACGTCGCCGGCCGCCGTCTCGAGCTTTTGGTTTCGGACGAGGAACTGGCGATCCGCCGGCGTGACTGGAAGCCGCCGGAGCCGCCGCAGGGTGGCTACCAGAGCCTCTATGTCGAGCGCGTGCTGCAGGCCGACAAGGGCTGCGACTTCGACTTTCTCGTCGGCCGGCGCGATGCCGGCATCCCCCGGCATTCCCATTAGAGAGGCGCGCGGTGACGGATCAGATCGGCAGCTACGCGACCTACCCCAGCCTGAAGGGCCGCAGCGTGTTCATAACCGGCGGCGGCAGCGGCATCGGCGAAAGCCTGGTGCGCCATTTCTGCGCGCAAGGCAGCCGCGTCGCCTTCGTCGATCTGGCCGAGGAGCCTTCACGGCGCCTGGTCGATACGATCGCGGCCGAAGGGCATGCCGCGCCGCTGTTCATTCCCTGCGACCTGCGCAATGTCGAGCAGCTGCAGGCGGCGACCGTCGAGGCGATGCGGCACAACGGCCCGATCCAGGTGCTGTGCAACAATGCCGGCAATGACGACCGCCACCAGACCAAGGACGTCACGGTGGCCTATTGGGACGACCGCATGGCGGTCAATCTGCGCCACCAGTTCTTCGCCGCCCAGGCGGTGCGTCCGCAAATGGGCTCGCTGGGCGGCGGCTCGATCATCAATTTCGGTTCCATCACCTGGATGGTCGGCGATCCCGACTGCCCTGCCTATGTCACCGCGAAAGCCGCTGTCTACGGCATGACGCGGGCGCTGGCCCGCGAACTCGGCCCCGAGCGCATCCGCGTCAACTGCATGATGCCTGGCTGGGTGATGACAGAGCGCCAGATGCGGCTATGGCTGAACCCCGCCGGCGAACGCCAGATCGCGGAGCGGCAGTGCCTGCCCGACCGGCTGCAGCCATCCGACATTGCGCGCATGGCGCTGTTCCTCGCCGCCGACGACAGCCTGATGTGCACGAGCCAACAGTTCATCGTCGACGCGGGCTGGGTGTGACCCCGTACGGCCTCTAGGGAAGAAGGGTATTTCATGCGTCTTGTTCAGTACACAACGATCGATGGCGGCAGGCGGGTCGGCCGCGTTTCCGATGACGGCAATCGCCTGCATCCACTCGACAAGACAAGCACCGTGCTGGAGCTCGCCGAAGCGGCGATCGCCCAGGGTGCATCGATCGCGGCGCTGGTCGAGAAGCGGACGGGTGCGGCCACGATCGATTATGGCGAACTGCTGCGCGATGGCCGCGTGCTCGCTCCCGTCGACCATCCGGAACCGGCGCGCTTCCTGGTCACCGGAACCGGCCTCACCCACACCGGAAGTGCCGCCGCGCGCGACAAGATGCATGTGCTGACCCATGGCGAGGACGCCGAGGAATCGGATTCGCTGAAGATCTTCCACATGGGCCTGGAAGGCGGCAAGCCCGGCGCCGGCAAGATCGGCATCCAGCCCGAATGGTTCTTCAAGGGCGTCGGCACCTGTGTCGTGCCGCCTGGCGCCGATCTGCCGATGCCTGCATTCGCGAAAGCTGGCGCGGAAGAGGCCGAGATCGTCGGCCTTTACGTCAATGGGCCGGATGGCCGCCCCTATCGCATAGGCTATGCGCTGGGCAACGAATATTCCGACCATGTGACGGAGGCCGAGAACTACCTCTATCTCGCCCACTCGAAACTCCGCTCCTGCTCGATCGGACCGGAGCTTTTGATCGGCGACCTGCCCGAAGAAGTGCGTGGCCATTCCCGCATTCTGCGCGATGGCACTGTTATCTGGGAACAGGAATTCCTGTCGGGCGAAGCGCACATGTCGCATTCGATCGCCAATCTCGAACACTTCCATTTCCGCTACCCGATGCACCGCAGGGCGGGCGACCTGCACGCCTATTTCTTCGGAGCGGCGGTGATGAGCTACGCCTCCGGCGTCAAGACGGCTTCCGGCGACGAGTATGAAATCCAGGCACAGACATTCGGCAAGCCGTTGCGCAACCGGATGGTGTCGGTGCCGGACGAGGGACTGGTCGCAGTCACCCAGCTGTGACGGCGATAGCCCCGGAAATTACGGTCCACCAGAACGACAATGGGAGATTAAAAATGGGACTGAAGAAAGCGTTTCTGAGACTAGCGACCATCGGGCTCGGCATCGGCCTGATGACGTCGGCGGCGCTGGCCGCGAACCTTCGCGTGCTGGCCTGGGACGGTTATGCCGACCCGGACTGGGTGAAGGACTTCACCGCCGCCACCGGCATCGGCGTCGATGTCGTCTTCATCGGCAGCGATGACGAAATCTGGGCCAAGATCAAGGGCAGCGAAGGGCAGGACTTCGACGTCTTCGCCGTCAATACCGCCCAGTTGCAGCGCTACATCAAGGCCGATCTGGTGTCGCCGATCGACATCACCAAGCTGCCGAACCAGAAGGACGTGCTGCCGCGCTTCCGCGATCTGTCTCAGGTCAGCGGCGACACCAAGGACGGCAAGGTCTACGGTATTCCGTTCTGCTTCGATTCCATCGGGCTGATCTACGACACCGACAAGGTCAAGCCGGCGCCGACCTCGATGTCCGTCCTGTGGGATCCGGCCTACAAGGGCAAGATCCTCGCCTACGACAATGGCGAGCACAATTTCTCGTTCACCGCGCTGACGCTCGGCTACAAGGATCCGTTCAACCTCGACGAAAAACAAATGGCGGCGGTCAAGGCCAAGCTGGTCGAGCTCAAGCGCAATGTGCTGAGCTTCTACACCACCGCCGACGAGGCGCAGCAGATCTACCAGAACAATGATGTTGCGCTGATCTGGGCCAATTATGGCCAGCAGCAGGTGAAGGCACTGCAGAAGATCGGCGCCCATGTCGCCTACGTCAATCCGAGCGAAGGCGCACTTGCCTGGCTCGACAACTGGGTGATCTCCAAGGGCGTCCGCGACAATGCCGCGGCCGAGAAATGGATCGACTTCATGCTGACGAAGAAGGTCAGCGGCGCGCTTTCCGAGCGCACCGGATTCGGCAACACGGTGGTCGAGTCGAGCAGTGCGGGCGGCAACGACAAGCTGGTCTGGCTCAACAATGTCGAGGATCCGCTCAAGCGTTCGGACTTGTGGAACGAGGTCAAGGCGACGCCCTGATCCCTTCCGCGCCTGACTTCGAAGGACCCGGCGGTCCGGACGTTCCGGACCGCCGAAGCGTATGCGAGAATATCCCATGAGCCAGAACACCGACCTCTTGACGCTGCGGTCCGTCTCGAAATCCTACGGCACGGTTCCCGTGCTGCACGGCATCGACCTGTCGCTCCGGGACGGTGAGTTCCTCACCGTTCTTGGGCCGTCGGGTTCGGGCAAGACCACGGTCCTGCGGCTGATCGGCGGGCTGGAGCCGCTGACGTCCGGCGAGATCCGGCTGGACGGCCAGGACATCAGCCGCATGCCGATCAACAAGCGGCCGTTCAACACGGTGTTCCAGGACTATGCGCTGTTCCCCCATATGACCGTCTCCGGCAATGTCGGCTATGGGCTTTCGGTGCGCCATATCAAGCGCAAGGAGATCGCCAGCCGCGTGGCGCAAGCCCTCGATCTGGTGCAGCTCGGACGTTTCGCCGAGCGCTTTCCGGCACAGCTTTCCGGCGGCCAGCGCCAGCGTGTCGCGCTCGCCCGGGCGCTGATCTGCCAGCCGCGCCTGATCCTGCTCGACGAGCCGCTGGCGGCACTCGATCTCGAATTGCGCCGGCAGATGCAGGAGTTCCTGAAATCCATCCAGCGCGAGATCAAGACCACCTTCCTGTTCGTCACCCACGACCAGGAAGAAGCGATCGGCATGGCCGATCGGATCTGCGTCATGCAGGCCGGCCATATCCGCCAGCTCGGCACGCCGCATGAGCTCTACTACAAGCCGAATTGCGAATTCGTGGCGCGCTTCTTCGGCGAGAACAATCTGGTGGCTGGAAAACTCGGTCCAGTGCAAGGCGAGCAGCGACCGATCGAGACGGCACTCGGACGGCTGGTCTGCTCGATCAGCGACCAGCCGCATCTGAAGATTGCCCCGGATGGCGCCGCGGCTTTCGCGGCGTTCCGCCCCGAAGCCTTGCATCTCGCGGACGCCCGTGATGGCGCCAATCGCTTTTCCGGTGCCATTGTCGATCTCGCCTTTGCCGGCTCGTCGACGGTCGCCACGATCATGGCGGGGGCGGACGATGCCGCGCAGCGCCTGCGGCTGCGCATGCCGAGCCGGATCGACGGCAGCATCTTGAAATCCGGCGAGACGGTCTGGCTTTCGTTTGCGCCGCATGAAGGCCATCTGGTGCTGGCATGAGCGGAACCGGCTCGACACACGCCGCGCAACGGCGGCTGTCACGGCTGGTGACGGTGCTGGCATTCGCCTTGCCGGTTATCTTCGTTCTCGTGCCGCTGGCAATCTTCCTGGTCTACAGTTTCTTCAGCGTCGACCAGGGTACGATCGTCCATGCACCGACGCTCGGCAACTATGTCAGGTTCTTCACCGACCCGATCTTTCTGCCGGTGTTCTGGAACACCATCGTGCTGTGCGTATCGGTGGCCGTGATCTGTATCCTGCTCGCCTATCCCGCCGCCTACTTCCTGACGACGCTGAAGGGGCGGTGGCGCTACGCCCTCCTGATGTTGCTGCTGGTGCCGCTGCTGATGAGCTACGTCATCAAGATCTACGCGATCCGCAGCATCCTCGGCCTCAACGGCTTCCTCAACAACGCGCTGGTGGCGCTCGGCATCCTGGATCAGCCGTCGACGCTTTTCGTCTTCAACATGAACGCCATCCTCTTGACGCTGAGCCTGCTTTTGATCCCGTTCGCCATCCTGCCGATCTTCCTGTCGCTGGAGCGGATTCCGCAGACCTTGCTGCGCGCCTCGGATGACCTGGGCGCCAGCAGCCTGCAGACATTCCTGCGCATCACCTTGCCGCTGAGCCTGCCCGGCGTCGCCTCGGCGGCGAGCTTCGTCTTCGTACTGGCGATCGGCGATTTCCTGACACCGCAGATGGTCGGCGGGATCAGCGGCTTCACCTTCGGCCGCATCCTCTACAGCCAGTTCGGCACGGCCTATAACTGGCCGTTCGGCGCCGCGCTGTCGGTGGCGCTTGCGATCGTGGTGATCGCCGCCATTCTCATTGGCGAACGGTTCGGGCGCAGCCGGGGGACGTCGGTATGAGCGCGCTGCCCCGGCCGTCCACCATCTTCCTGGCCGCGATTACGACGCTGGTCGCGGTGCTGCTCTACAGCCCACTGTTCGTGCCGATCGTGTCGTCGTTCTTCACCATTTCGCATGGCAATGTCGACTGGTCGTCGCCGACCTTTTCGACCTATGTGGCGCTGGCTGAAAACCATGACATCCTGACCGCGTTGCGCACCACGCTGATCGTCGGCGTCTGTACCGTGATCCTGTCGGTGGTCAGCGGGACGCTGCTGGCGCTCTACTATCACGGCCGCCGCTCGGGACGTTCGGTTCTGCAGTTCATCATCTTCCTGCCATTCCTGATGCCGCCTATCATCAGCGGCCTGGCGCTGCTGATCTTCTTCCGCGAGATCGGCCTCGAACGCTCGCTGCTGACGGTTGTCATCGGCCACACCGTGTTCGTGCTGGCGATCGTCTACCGCACTGTGCTGATGCGGCTGCAGTCGATGAGCCGCACGCTGGTCGAAGCATCCTACGATCTCGGCGCCAGCGGTTGGCAGACCTTCTGGCGCATCATCCTGCCGAACCTGTCGAGCGCCATGGTCGGCGGCGCCATCCTGGCCTTCGCGCTGTCGTTCGACGAGACGATGATCACCATCCTGGTCACCGGCACGCAAAGCACGCTGCCGGTGCGGCTGTGGGCGATGATGCGGCTAGGCTTCTCGCCCGACATCAACGCGCTGGTGGCGCTGATCCTGATGTTCACCGTGCTGCTCTGCGTGCTCGCCGCCCGTTTTCTCATTCCCAGGCAAATGGCGACGGAACGTACCTGAGTTTCAAACGGTTGGGTCAAGGTCGAAGACTCGTCCGGGATTGAGGATGTTCTTGGATCGAGCGCCGTCTTCAGCCGCCGCATCGTGGCGATCTCGGCGTCACTGCGCACCAGATTCAGCCACTGCTTCTTGTCGAGGCCGATGCCATGCTCGGCCGACACGCCACCTCCGGCCGCCGCCACGCCGCGATAGATGATACCGTAGGCCGCCGCCGGGTCCGCCGTCAGCACCTGATAGTGCAGGTTGCCGTCCCCGAGATGGCCGAAGACGTAGATGTCGGCACCGGGATCGACCGCGCGGATGGCGGCATCCGCTTCTTGCAGGAACGCCCCCATTCGCGCCAACGGGATGCTGATGTCGACGCCGATCAGGCCTTTCATCGAAAACAGGACGCGGTTGGCGTCCTCCCGCACATCCCACAGCGCGCGGAATTCGCGCGGCGATTGGGAGACGACAACATCGTCGACGACGCCGTCCTCGACCGCCTGCATCAAGACCTCGGCGAAGCGCTCGCCGTCACGTTCTGGCTCACTGCCCTGGATTTCGGCCAGCACATAGACGGGTGATCCGGCCGGAAGCGGCGCCGGCATGGTCATGCTGGCGACCATGACGTCATAGAGCGGCGCGACATTGACCTCATAGGCGGACAAAAGCGGGCCGAGCTTTTGCCGCAGCAGCCCAAGCAGGCCAATCGCCGCATCGAGCGAAGGCAGCGCGCAGAAGGCGTTCACCTCGGATGCGGGCTTGGGATGCAGCCGGAGCGCGGCGCGGGTGACGACGCCAAGCGTCCCTTCCGCGCCGATGAAGAGTTGGCCGAGGTCGTAGCCGGAATTGTCCTTGGGCAGGCCCTTGAGCGACGTCAGCACGGTGCCATCGGCGAGTACCGCCTCCAGCCCCAGCACCTGTGCCCGGTACATGCCATAACGCAGCACGCGGATGCCGCCGGCATTGGTGGCGATGTTGCCGCCGACCGTGGCGGAGCCGCGCGCGCCGATATCGACGCCGAACATCAGCCCGACGCCGTCGGCCGCTTCCTGCACCGATTGCAGCGTCGCGCCAGCTTCGGCGACGATGGTGGCGGTTTGACGATCCGGGGCGGCAAGGCCGGTCATGCGTTCCAGCGATAGCACGACCTCGCCCGGCTGGACGCGCGCGCCACCGGCCAGCCCGGTGCGCCCGCCCTGGACGATGACCGGCTGGCCAAGAGCGTTGCACGCGGCGAGTGCCGCCGCGACACCCTCGGCATCGCGCGGGCGCAGCACGGCTTCGGGAAGCACGCCGAGCTTGCCGTCGGGATCGTCACGATAGCGCTGGTCCACGTCGGAGCCGGCGAGCATGCCGCCCGCGCCCAGCCTGTTGCCAAGCGCGGAGAGAAGCCGTTGTGTTTCAGGCGACATCCGGCTCAGGGGCCTGCGTGACAGGGCGCAGCGTCAGCATCCAACAACCGGATCGCCCGATGAGTATCCTTGTCCAGCACGCTCGCCATCCCTTGAACTGCAGCCGGCCGATCCTAATCGCGCCCGCTTGTCGTGCAAGCGATATCGAGCTGTCTCAGACTATGCCGGCATCGATCGCGATGGGCGAGATCGATGCCGGAAGTACAGCGTCGGCTTACTGAAGCTTGGCCTGCAGCGCGTTGACGTCGTCGGTGGTCATTTCACCATCAGTCGTCACCTTGCCGTCGGCGATCTTCCACAGCCGGAACGGGCCAGTGATGTCGCCAAACTTGTCGAAGGCGACGGGACCGATGACGCCTTCATAGCGGATCGGCTTGCCGTCCTTGATCAGGCCGAGCGCCTTGGCGAATTCTTCCTTGCCGGCATAAATCGGCGTGCCGGCGGGATCGACTGCCTTGTACATGGCGTCCTTGATCTTGGCCGGGTCCTCGGAGCCGGCAATCGCGATGGCGAGCCCGACAATGGCGCCGGCATCATAGGAGCGGTCTGCCGCGGGATTTGACGGTTCGATGCCGGAAAACGCCTTGTAGTTCTTGGTGAAATACTCCGTCGAGGCGGTCGGGCTGGTGCCGGAAGACGTGCCATAGGCGTCCTTCAGATAATCGGCGCCGACGGACTCGATGAAATCGGGGCTGTTCATGCCGTCATTGAGCAGGAATTTCTGAACGCCGCCCTGCGAAATCCAGGTGCGGGCGATGGTGGCGCCGTCGACGGGCGTGCTGACCAGGTACAGTCCATCCGGTTCGCCACCCATCGCCGCGGTGACTTCCGAGGCGTAGCTCGACTGCTTCTCGTTGTAGGGCGTGTCGGAGACGATGGTGCCGCCGAGCGCTTTGTAGGCACGCGAGAATTCGGCCACCATGTTGACGCCGAAGTCGTTGTTGACGTGGATGATCGCCAGCTTCTTGAAACCCTTGTCGACGGAATATTTGGCGGCGGCCACGCCCTGCAGCGCATCCGAGGTGATGGTGCGGAAGAAGATACCGTTGGTCTTGCCGTCGCGGCCGAGTGTCGTCAGCGTCGGCGAGGACGACGCCGGCGAGACCTGGACGATCTTGGCCGGCGCGGTCACCGAGGTCAGGATCGGGATCGACACCGAGGAAATGATGCCGCCGATGATCACAGGCACTTTCTTGACCTGAACCAGCTGGGTGGCGGCATCGACCGCGATGTTGCCCTGGCTCTGGCTGTCGCGCGTGTCGGTGACGAGATCGCAGCCGCGCACGCCGCCGGCTTGGTTGATGTCGCGGAAGGCCATTTCGACCGATTTGGCGCCGGCCTGGCCGTATTCGCCGGCCGGACCGGTCAGTTCCATGACGAGGCCGACGGTGATCTTGCAGTCGGCGGCCTGTGCGGCACCCGCCATCGTCACGAGAGCAAGTGCCGTGGTGAACTGGAGTATCGTCTTTCTCATTGTTGTTCCCCTTGAGTTACACGAACTGATTTGACGTCTGGAAAGTCTCAGTGTTCCGGCACCTGCAGCCAGGTTTCATGCAGATGCCGCCATTGGACGCCGTTGGGCGCCGATGAACGGGTGGTGAAGACCGCGCTCGACTGGCGGCGGCTGTGCTTGCCCGCGCGCAGCTGCGCCTCGACATAGAGGACGACGATCGTGTCGCCATCCTGCCAGCCGGGCCGGATGTCCTCGATCGAGATGGCAAAGCCGTCGTCGCAAGTGGCGCGGCTGGAGCGCACATGGTCGATCACGGCATCGCGGTCGAGGATCTGGCCGCCTGGTGCGATCATGGTCAGGCCTTCGCCCATGACGGCTTCGAAGCGGCCGAAATCCACCTTGTCGGCGCGCGAGGCGACGAACCAGTCGACGAAAAAGCGATGCAGATCGACGACTTCGGCGCTGGCCTGCGAAAACAACCTGTCGTCCATGGTCTTCATATCCGGCCCGCGTTGAGATTGTAGTGCATGATCGAGCCGTGGCGGCCGTGGCGGTCGCGCTCCAGCGTGTAGACATCTCCCTCAAGGCCGTTGCCCCTCGCTATCACGGCTGCAATCCGCGCACGGTCATCGGCGTCGAGTACGACATCCATGATCTTGGCGTTGGCCAGCGCATGCGCCTGGTTGCGGGCACCGACGATGACCGCGGCCACTCGCGGCTGCTCCAGCACCCAGGCGCTGGCGATGGTGGCGATGTCGACGGCGTGGCGGTCGCCCACCACCTTCAGCGCGCGAAGCAGTTGCTGGAACAGGTCCCAGCCGCCGAAATCGTCGATGATCAGCTTGTACTTGACCAGCGAGCGGTTTTCGAGCGGCGTGCCGGGTTCGGCGACACCAAGCCATTTGTCGCTGAGAAAGCCGCCGGCCACAGAACCGTAGCAGAGGAAGCTGACGCCGTTTTCCTCCGCAAGCGCCGCGAGGCTGTTCGCCGGACGCTGGTCGAGCACCGAATATTGCAGCTGCTGGCTGACCAGCGGTATGCCGGCTGACAGAATTTCGGCAAGCCGGGGCGTATCGAAATTGGTGGTGCCGAGATTGCGCAGCTTGCCCTCGCGCCGAAGCTCGTCGAGCCAACCCATCGCCTCGACATAGCGCGGCTGCGCATAATCCCACCAGTGAAACTGCACGAGGTCGAGCCGCTCGGTCTTAAGCCTGCGCAGCGACTGGTCGACGATGCCCCTGATATAGTCGCGGCTGATCGTAGCGAGCCGTTCAAGGTCGGGCACGAGCTTGGTGTGCACCTTCATTTTGGCGGCTGCATCGAGACCACGCTCATTGGCCAGCCGCAAGCGCGCGGCGCCGATCAATTCCTCGACGCCGGTGTAGATATCGGCGCAATCATAGGTCCAGATGCCGGCATCGAAGGTGGCGATCAGGTCGCTTACGGCCTGACTGCGATCGATGGCGCCATGGCCGCCGGCCAGTTGCCAGCCACCGCGTATGACGCGCGAAATCGCGTAGCCGGGGCTGAGCTCGAATGTCTTGGCGGTCATGTCAGGTCATTCCCTTTCGGCAGCGGCACGGCCGTGGTTTCGGCATGGCTGAATCGCCGCTTGGCCAGCCTGACGATCCGCAGCCTGCTGGCACAGTTGGGATCGGGACAGGCGATCTCCGCGTCCGAGGTCATCCAGTCGTTCGGGTGGGTCGGGCGCTGCTTCGCCGCCAGGAGCGGCAGCACCGCCGAGATCGAATAGATCGAAAAGCCCTGCCCGGCTGGCATCGACAGCATCTCGCCCTTGAGCTCGAAATAGTCGCCGGCCCTGGCGCCGCAATAGATCGGCTTGCCCCGCGGAATGACCGCCTCGACGCGGAGATCGAAGAGTTCGAAACTGTCGTCAGCCATTTCAGGCCTCCACCAGGCTGAAGGTGATGTCGCAGGCGCCGTTGCGGCGGATGATGCCGCAGGCAGCCGCGAATTGATCGCGCTCCTCGGGCTTCACCTGCGCGACGACGCTGCCGGCCAGCCAGCCGATCGGGAACAGCAGACGCGCGCCCTGCCCGTAGAACAGGCCGATGTCGAAGATGGCGTTGGGGTGGCCGCCCCACATGCGCGGCGGCACGTAGGACAACACGATGTCACCTGGCTGCGGCGTCAGGGTCGCGTTCTCCGCCGGCAGCGGCTGGGCATAGGCCTGCCCCTCGAGATCGGCTGATGGAACCGGAGAGGAGATCTCAGGTCCCGTCCACATGGCGTGAATGGCGGGGACGACACGTGGCGTGGCGAGATAGGCTGTGAGAAAGGCCGCATTCTCCGGCGCCTTTTCCGGCAGCAGCAGCGCAGTGACGGAAAGCTTGGAGCGGGGCTCGCTGATCCTGATGGAGGTCATATCTGGCCTTTCGCGGCGGCGGATTGCAGTTTGCTGCGCAGGAAGGTGAAGGGCCGGCTGATGTCGGCGACCAGTGCTTCGCGCGCCGCCCGAGCATCCTGCGTGGCCAGCGCCTCGACGATGCGGCGGTGATACTGGGCGGTGTCGACCTCGCCGGCTTCCGAGAAGGCGTAGATGGCGACGCGGATGCATGGACCTGATTGCAGCCACAGGCTCTCGATCATCGGGATCAACACGGCCGAGCCGCAGGAGCGATAGATCTCGAAGTGAAAGCTCTGGTTGAGCGTCACTTCGCGGTCGACATCCTTCTTGTGTTTCAGCGCCCGCATCTCGTCCCACTCGCCGAGAATGGTTTCGATGGTGGAGATCTGGCGCGGTCCCATGCGGGCGGCAGCCAGCGCGATCGCCTCGCCCTCGATCAGGACGCGGGCACGCAAGAGATCGTCGAGGCGCTCCAGCGTGATTGGCGGCACCCGCACCGAACGGTTGGGCAGCGCCTCCAGCGCCTTTTCCGTGATCAGCCGGCCAAGCGCCTCCCGCACCGGCATTGTCGAAGTGACCAGCGCATCGGCCAGACCACGGATAGTCAGCACCTGGCTTGGCTCGAACAGGCCGCCGATCAAGGCCCGACGCAGCTCGGAATAGACGCGATCCTGCACCGTCTCGCGGCCGACCGGAGCCAGCTGGGCCGCGATCGCCTCGTTGTTTTTCTCGATGGCAGCCTTTTGCATGGAATTCCGTTCTCGGCGGGTTTTCGGCTTGCGGATGAAATTAAAGCCGAATAGCGTGATCAAAGCAAGTGTGATCACAAATCATAATCAGAAGACGGCGACGACCGTCTTCGGCCAGAGGGTTTGATGAGCGAGGCAGCGGAAAGGCAGGGGAAGGAGACCCGTGTCCCGGTTCTGACGGCAAGCAACGTCGTCAGGCGGTTCGGCGGCCTTGTCGCCGTCAACGATGTCTCGTTTCATGTCAAAGCCGGCGAAATCCTCGGCCTGATCGGACCCAACGGGGCCGGCAAGACGACCATGTTCGACCTGCTCGCAGGCAGCATCCTGCCGACCAGCGGCGACATCCTTCTCAACGGCACGCGCGTCTCGGGCGAAGCCGCTCATTTGCGCATCGGCAGAGGGCTCGGCCGCACCTTCCAGATCCCGCGCCCGCTACCCAATCTGACGCTGATCGAAAACATCATGCTCGCGGCACAGGGCCAGGCCGGCGAAAAGCTGCTGGCTAACTTCCTCACGCCGTGGCGGGTGGCGGCACAGGAAAAAGCCGCCCGGACGAAAGCCCTCGACCTGCTCGAACTCGTCACCCTCAGCCATCTCGCCCATGAGCCGGCGCGCGTGCTGTCCGGCGGCCAGCGCAAGCTGCTCGAACTTGCCCGGGTCATGATGGCCGACCCGGCGATCATCCTGCTTGACGAACCCGCCGCCGGCGTCAATGCGACGTTGCTCGAAGTCATCATCGACCGCATCCGCGACATCAACGCGGGCGGCATCACCTTCCTGCTGATCGAGCACAACATCGACATGGTGACGCGACTCTGCCACCGCGTCCTTGTCATGGCGAGCGGCCAACTGCTGAGCGAAGGCACGGCGGAAGAGGTCGCGCGCGACCCGCGCGTCATCGAGGCCTATCTCGGAGGCACCGCATGAGCGAGACCGTTCTCGATGTCCGCGACCTCGAAGCCGGCTATGAGCCCGGCGTGCCGATCGTGCGCGGCGCCTCGATCACCGTCGACAGAGGCGAGATCGTCGTCGTGCTCGGCCCCAACGGCGCCGGCAAGTCGAGCTTCATCAAGGCGATCGCCGGCCTCGTGCCGATCACCGGTGGCACGGTGCTGCTGGACGGCAGGGACATCACCGCCGCGCCCGCCCACACCATGGTGCGGCTTGGCCTCGCCTTCGTGCCGCAGACCGAGAACATCTTTCCGCTGATGTCGGTGGAGGACAATCTCAAGGTGTCCTGCGGCATCCTCGAGCGGCGCGAAATCCCGGCCCGCATCGAGGAAATGTACGCCGCCTTCCCCGACCTTGTCCGCCAGCGCCGTACCGCCGCCGGCAATCTGTCGGGAGGCCAGCGGCAGATGCTTGCCGTGGCGCGGGCGCTGATCGTCCATCCCAAGGTGCTGGTGCTGGACGAGCCGTCCGCCGGCCTGTCGCCGAAGTTCGTCGCGATGGTATTCGAGATGCTGGCCGGCATCCGCAAGTCCGGAGTCACCATCCTTTTGGTCGAGCAGAACGCCAAGGCAGCGCTTGCCATCGGCGACCGCGCCTATGTGCTGGCCGAAGGCAAGGACCGGCACGAAGGCATAGCCTCCGAATTGTGGAACGACCCTGTCGTCGCCGAACTCTATCTTGGCCAGCGCCCTTCTCACGTAGGTAAGGGAGGCGCGGCATGAGCCTGCAATTCATCGTCGACGGATTGCTGACCGGCTCGATGATCGGCCTCGGCGCAATCGGCGTGACGCTCACCTATTCGATCCTGCGTTTCTCCAACTTCGCCCATGGCGACTTCATGGCCTGGGGTACCTATGCGACGCTGGCCGTGGTCAGTGCCATCGGTGCGATGTTCGGCAAGGTGGCGCCGATCGGGCCGCTGTCCTTCGGCTGGCCGCTTCTTGTTGCCCTGATCGTCGGCATGGCATTCACCGCCTTGCTCGCACTGCTGCTCGACAAGATCCTGTTTTCGCGGTTGCGATCGCAGGGCCAGGCGATCATCGTGGTGATGGCGAGCTTCGGTGCCTCGATGGCGCTACGCAGCCTGCTCGAATTCACCTTCACCTCACGGCCGACCTATTTCAGCCGGGCGATCCAGATCGCCATGCCGGTCGGCTTCGGCATCCGCATCACGCCCGACCAGATCGCATTGCTCGTGTTGACCGCCATACTCGTGCTCGGCGTGCATCTGTTGATGACGCGCACGCAGACTGGCCGCGCCATGCAGGCCTTGAGCCAGAACGCGGCACTGGCCCGCGTCGTCGGGATCGACGTTGCCAGCGTGGTGCGGGTGACGTGGATCATCGGCGGCGCGCTCGCCTGCGTGGCTGGCGTGATGATCGGCATCCTGGTGCAGATCCGCCCGTTCATGGGCTTCGACATGCTGCTGCCGATGTTCGCCGCCGCCATCCTCGGCGGCATCGGCAGCATCCCGGGCGCGGTGCTCGGCGGCCTGATCATCGGTCTCGCCGAAGCCGGCGCGGTGCAGCTGATCGGCGCCGAATGGCGCGCCGCCGTTTCCTTCATCATCCTGATGGCTGTGCTGTTCGTGCGGCCGATCGGCCTTTTCGGAGTTCGGGAAAGATGATCGATCTGGTCGGATACGGCGCCTTCTTCCTGACCACGGCGCTGATCTTCTCACTGGTCACGCTGGGGCTCAACCTGCAATGGGGCCAGACCGGCCTGTTCAATGTCGGCCTGGCGGGCTTCGTCGCCATCGGCGCCTACACCTCGGCGCTGCTGACGACACCGGACGATCCCGCGCGGCTCGGCGGCTTTGGCCTGCCCATCCTCGCCGGCTGGGTGGGTGCCATGATCGTTGGCGGCATTGCGGCCGCGCTTACCGGCATGGCGACGTTGCGTCTTAGATCCGACTATCTGGCGATCACCACCTTCGGCGTGGCCGTCGTCGTGCAACTGGTCACACTCAACGCGCAGAAACTGACCGGCGGCCCCTTCGGCATCGGCTTTATCCCGCGCCCCTTCGGCGGCCTTTCGGAGACGCCGCTGCTGTTCAACCTGTCGAACCTCGCCGTCGTCTGTGCTGTGACGCTGATTGCCTATCTCGCCTTGGAGCACCTGTCGCGCAGTCCGTGGGGCCGTGTGCTGAAGGCGCTCCGCGAAGACGAGCGGGCGGCGATTTCTCTCGGCAAGAGCGCGCGCTTCTACCGCGTCCAGGCGTTTGCCGTCGGCGGCGCCATCATGGCGCTGGCCGGCGCGCTGCAGGCGCATTTCACCGGCTTCATCGCGCCGGACAATTACCTGCCGATCCTCACCTTTCAGGTCTGGGTGATGCTGATCGTCGGGGGCTCGGGCAGCAATCTCGGCGCGGTCATCGGCAGTGTCCTGGTCTGGGGGATTTGGGCCGGATCGGGCACGCTGACCAGCGTGTTCTTCCCGCCCGAGCAGCAGGCGCGCGCCGCTTCGCTGCAGATCGTCGCCATCGGCGTGATGCTCTGCGTGATCCTGCTGATGCGGCCGAACGGATTGTTCGGCGACAGGCCGCTGCGGACGCGCTTCGGCAAGCGCACGCGGATCGCCACGGACAAAAGCAGTTCCGGTTCATGAATGCCCCGGTCCGGCAGGGTGCGAACGGCACTTCGCTTTGGCATGCCATCAGCCGCGATCGCCGCAAGCGGCCTGCGCTGAGTGGCAACCTCGATCTCAACCTTGCCATTGTCGGCGGTGGATTTTCCGGTCTGTCGACCGCGCTGCACGCCGCCGAAAAAGGCATCTCGGTCGCAGTGCTCGAAGCCGAGATCATCGCCTGGGGCGCGACTGGCAGGAATGCCGGTTTCGTCGTGCCTAACTTCGCCAGAATGGATCCAGAAGGCATCCTCGCGCATCTCGGCGCCGAGCGCGGCGAACGGCTCATCGATTTTGCCGCCGGCAGTGCCGACCTCGTCTTCGGCTTGATCCGGCGGCACGGCATCGACTGCGACGCGGTGCAGAACGGATGGATCCAGCCGGCGCACTCGCCGGCGGCCCTGGAGAAGGTCAAATCCCGCGCGGACCAATGGGCGCGGCGCGGCCGGCCTGTCGTCACCCTGGATCGGCAAGAGGTCGAGGCGCTGACCGGCGCGCGCGGCTATGTCGGTGGCTGGATGGATCGTTCCGGCGGCGTGCTCAATCCGGTCGCTTATGCGCTGGGGCTCGCCGATGCGGCGGAGAAGGCCGGCGCGAAGATCTTCGAGCACACGCCGGTCGCCTCGATCGATCGCGTCGCCGATGGTTGGGCACTTCAAACACGATTGGGCTTGATACGCGCGGCCAAGGTGCTGATCGCTACCAACGCCTATGGCGGATCGCTCGATCCGTTGCTGCGGCGAACTTATATTCCGCTGAAGGTCTTCCAGATCGCGACCGCGCCCCTGCCGCATGAAATCCGAACGCGTCTGCTGCCTGGCGGACAAGGCGTCGGCGACACCAGGCGCAACCTCTTCACCTTTCGCTTCGACGCCGACAACCGGCTGATCAGCGGCGGCATGCATATTCTTGGCGCCGGCGCCGATACGCGCGTGCCGCAAACAATCTGGCGACGGCTCGGCCGGCACCTCGACCTGCCTGATTTGCCCCCCCTTGCCTACAGCTGGTCGGGGATGGCGGCGGTCGAACCGGATTTCCTGCCGCATCTCCTGGATCTCGGACCGGGGCTGATTGCCGGTCGCGCCTGCAATGGACGCGGCATCGCCATGACCACGGCGATGGGCAAGGTGCTGGCCGACTGGGCCGCTGGAGCCGAAGCGCGTGATGTGCCGGTGCCCTTCGCACCGCCGGCGCCAATTCCGTTCCATGCCCTGCTGCGGCACGCGCCCAACATGCTGCTCGGCTGGAGCATCCTGCGCGACCGGATGGACGAGACGGCATAGGCCGACCGAGCCTGCCCGCGATCAGTGCGCCATGTGGAGATTGTCGCAGAGGACCGCGGCCGCCACGGAGATATCCTCTTCAAGGGAAGCCCGAACGGTCGGGCCGTTGCGCTGTTCCAGCGCGGCGACGATCCCGCGGTGTGCGTCATTGGATTGCGGAATGTAGCGATCGGCCCGCATCAGGAGCTTGAGATAGGGTCCGACGCGCCCCCAGAGATCGCGGATCATGTTCAAGAGGATCGGCGCGCCGGCGTGCTCATAAATAGCAAAATGGAAGGCTTCGTTCAGGGCCAAATAGGCCGTGGCGTCCTGCGCCTCGATGGCCCGCTGCATGTCGCCGAGCGCGGCTTGGATGTCGGCCAGCCCGCTTTCGGTCATCCGTGACGTGGCCATCTCGCCCGCCAGTCCCTCAACGGCGATGCGGATGCGCGTCAGTTCCGCGAAAGCGGGCGCGGAGAGCATGGGCACGATGATCGAGCGGTTGTTCTGCATTTCCAGAAGCCTCTCGGCGACCAGTCTTTGCAGCGCCTCGCGGATCGGTGTGGTCGAAATGCCAAAGGTCTCAGCAAGCTTGCGGATGACCAGTGTCTGGCCCGGGCTGAAACCGCCCGAGATCAATTCCTGCTTGAGCGCGCCGTAGGCGCGGTCGTTGAGGGTTTGATGCTCGAGCTTCAGCATGCGTGCCCGCTCAGCTCACCAGTTCGACAGTGCGCGATCGAGCGCCTCGGCCAGCTGCTCGGCATTGTCCCTGGCAAAGGGCAGTGGCGGCCTGATCTTCAGCACATTGCCGCGTGGACCGCACGACGAGATCAGCACGCCGTCCTCGCGCATGGCTTCAACGACGGATGAAGTCTTGGCAGCAGCAGTGGCCTCATCCTCCGCCATCAGCTCGACACCGAAATAGAGGCCGTTGTGCCTGACATCGGCGACCATGCCGTGCCGGCTCTGCAAGGCGGCCAGCAATTCTCCTGTATAGGCGCCAACCGTCCGCGCGTTCTCGATCAGCCCCTCGCCCTCGATCACATCGAGCACGGCGATGCCGACCGCGGCGGCGACCGGATTGCCGCCGAAAGTGTTGAAGTAGCCGGTGTTCGAACCGAACGAGCTCACCAGCTGCGGCCGCACGATCACCGCGCCCATCGGATGTCCGTCGCCGATCGGCTTGCCCATGGTGACGATGTCAGGCGCGAGGCCATAGTTGGCGAAGCCCCACATGCCCTGGCCGAGCCGGCCGAAACCGGACTGGACCTCGTCGGCGATGACGATGCCGCCGGCCTTCCTGACATGATCGGCCGCCTCGCGCATGACGGAAGCCTCGGGCAAGAAAATGCCGTCGCTGGAAAAGGCGGAATCGAGCAGCAGCGCCGCCGGGCGGATGTTTTGCGCGCGCATATCCTCGATGGCAGCGGCGACATTTCTGGCGAAATCATGCGCGGCGCGGCCGCCGTCGCGGAACGTGTCCGGCGCTGCCACGGCCCGATGCTGCGCGGGCACGCCCGCTGCCCCGACCGCAGCCGGCGACAGCTGTGCTGTCGCGATGGTCGCGCCGTGGTAGGCGAAGTCGGTGATGATCACGCCGGTGTTGCCGGTCGAGTGCTGGGCGATGCGGATGGCGAGATCGTTGGCCTCGCTGCCGGTGCAGGTGAACATGGCATGGCCGAGATGGGAGGGAAGCGTGCCGAGCAGCCTTTCCGCGTAGTCGAGGATGATCTCGCTGAGATAGCGCGTGTGCGTGTTGAGCGTGGCGGCCTGCCCAGACAGCGCCTCTACGACGCGCGGGTGGCAGTGTCCGACGGAGGCGACGTTGTTATAGGCGTCGAGGTATTTTCGGCCTTGGGCATCGTAGAGCCAGACACCGCTGCCACGCACCAGATGGATCGGGCTGCGGTAGAAGGCGCGATAGGTCGGCCCGAGCAATCTGGCGCGACGTTCGAGCAGCGCTTGCTCGGATGCCGCCGAATCGACATTTGCAGGATGTGGCGAGGACAGGGACACGGCATCTACTCCGGCTTGGAATGGTCGAGAAAATAGCGGCGGGCGTCCGCGGACGACAGTCCGTCCAGCCGCTCAAGCGAGGCCCAGACCTCGGTGATGAGGCGCAGGACATAGTCGCGCTTGGCTGGAAAACGCTCGGCCTGCCAGCTGGCGATGTTGGCGATGAGTGCGAGGCGGGCACGAATGAGGTGAAAGAGGATGCCAAGTTCTTCGATCTCGAGCGGCTGCACGGACTGATAGCCGGCGACGAAGCGCGCGGCGGGCGCCAGCGGATGACCTTCGGCCGGCCAGCGATAGACGGCCCCGATGGCGAGATCGCAGATCAGCGGCGAATGGATCATGTCGCCGAAATCGAGGATGCCGTTGACCATTTCCGGTCGCGAAGCGTCCATCACCACATTGTAGGAGTTCATGTCGTTGTGGACGATCTGGGCGCGCAGTCCGGGAATAACCGGCGCCGCGTGCTCCTCGTAGGCGTCAATGGCGCGCTCGACCATGGCGCGGTGGCCGGCATCAACGATATGCGCCAGCATGGGCCGCGTCTTGGCGACCTTGCGGATGTCCCACAAAAGGTCGCTGCCGGCGGCCGGATGGAAGAAGCCGCGCAGCGCCCGGCCAAGCCGGGCGAGGAAGATGCCGAGATTGCGATCCTGTGCCGATGAGGTGGGCGAGCGCGAAAGCAGCTGGCCCGGCAGATAGGTGACGAGCCGCACGATGCGCGGCACCGATCCGCCGAGGTCGACCATGAACTGCGCTTCGCCTTCAAGGCTCTTGCGCACCGAGGGAACCGGCAAAGCCGGGTCGACGATCAGTATGTGGTCGAGCGCCTTGTTCTGGAAATCGGTGAAATCAGCCTCTTCCGCCGGATGCGAGACCTTCAGGACAAATTCGCCCTCGCCTTCCGTCTGGATGTGAAAATTGTGGTCGCGTTCGCCTGGCAGCGTGCGCGCGCTGCCAGTGAGCCCATAGTGCCGACGCAACAGGGCAAGCGCCTCGGCGATCGAGACATCGGGCGCATCGTCCGCGAGCGTCTCGCCGAAAGCATCCGATATGGCCGCGTTCATGGCCTGACCTCGGCATCGATGGGTTCGAGGCCGCACCAGTCGGCGATGAAGAGCGCAATGGTCTGGGTGACCTTGCGCACGGAATCGAGATCGACAGCCTCGTCATAGCCGTGCGGCATGCGGCAGATCGGGCCGTAGACGATTGCCGGCGTGTCGGCATAAAGGCCGAAGAAGCGCGCATCGGTGGTGGCCGAGGTGACATGTTCCGTCAACGGCTCACCCCACACGGCGGTATGGCTGCGGCGCAGCACGGCTTCCATCTCGTCGGCGCCTTCCAGTATATAGCCCTCGGCCATGAAGCCGTTATAGGCCATCCTGGGTGGGCGATTGGCGAGGAACGGATCGGCGCGGGCGGCATCGGCGATGCAGGCCTCGAGTTCGGCCCTGGCGTCCTCGAGCTTCTGGCCGGGATAGGTCGCGACCCGCATCTCGAAGACGCAGCGCGCCGGAACGCTCGATGTCCATTCGCCTCCTTCGATCTTGCCGAGGTTGAATCGGATCGGGTGCGGATGATTACAGAAATGCCTGTCGTCAACCTTTCTGGCATTCCAGACGATTTCGAGTTGCTTCAGCGCCTGGATGATGAGAAACGCCTTCTCGATGGCATTGGCGCCGGCGGAAAAGGCGCCCGACGCGTGCTGCGGATCGCCGTCGACCTCGACCCTGAACCAGATCGGCCCAACCTGCGCCCGCATCAGTCTTGGTTCCAGCGGTTCGGGAATGAAGGCGGCGTCGGCGCGATAACCGCGCTGCAGGCAAGCAAGCGCGCCATTGCCGGTGCACTCCTCCTCGACCACCGACTGCAGGAACACTTTCGCCGCCGGCTGATAGCCGAGGCCGCGCAAGGCGGCCAGCGCATAGAGACAGGCCGACAGGCCGGCCTTCATGTCGCCGGCGCCGCGCCCATGCATCCAGCCATCCTCGATCGCCGGATCGTAGGGATCTCGCACCCAGCGGTCGAGCGGTCCGGTCGGCACCACATCGATATGGCCGTTGAGGATCAGCGAGCGACCGGTGGCGTTTTTCGGCGTGTGGGTGGCGACGACGTTCAACGCGTCATCGTACGAAACCGCTACGGGCGAGAATCCAGGCAGGTCGCGGATCGCATCGACATCCACACGCCACATATCGACCACATAGCCATTGGCTTCATAGGCGGCCGCCATGAAGGATTGCGCGGCGTGTTCCTCACCACGCTGCGAGGGAAAGCGTACGAGGTCCGCCAAGAAGGCGAGCTGGCGGTCGAAGCCATCGTCGACTGCCCGCAAGATGGCCTCGTCCGCAATTCGCTCAGGCATGATATTCCGCTTCTCCAGGGATGGTGTATCATATCTCATATGCCATTCTCCGAAAAGGCAAGGCGGCAGGCGAGCCAAAATGATGGCCCACCTCTGGAGCCACTTGGCAGGCGGCCGCAGAGTTGGCATCAGCTTCTTGAGATGCCGGCCAGGCTGCGCGGCGGAAGACCGAGGACAGATGCAAGTCACTGAAGGCTCATTGCCGGATGAAACCACCGATCTCGCGCCGGGCTACCGGCGCGTGCCGGCAGGCAAGATCATCAATGCGGTGACGTGGATGGAGGCGCGTGCAGCGATGCCCGGTCTCGCGCATCCGCTGGCGATGACCCGCGTCACCAAGCCCGATCCCGCCGTCTACCGCGCAGTCTTCCTCGAGATCGGCGCTCCCTGGCTATGGGACCGCGCCGCCGAAATGTCGGACGCCGACATCGCGGCGCATTTCGCCGACCCAAGTCAGCATCTCTACTACGGCCATGATGAGAGTGGGGGCCATGTCGGCATGGTCGAATTCTCGGTCGCCGACAGCAACGAGATCGAGATCACCTATTTCGGCCTGTTTCCCTCCTTGACTGGCCAAGGCTTCGGCAAACGGCTGATGGCGGGCGCGCTCGACCAGGCATGGCGCCTAGGCCCCATCCGCATCTGGCTGCACACCAGCAGCTTCGATCATCACAGCGTTATCGGTTTCTACCGGGCTTGCGGATTTGAACCCTATGCAACCGGTTTCGAAATCACCGATGATCCCAGGATCAAGGGCACCCTGCCGCGCGATTGCGCGCCGCAAATTCCGCTGATCGAAACGGAATGGGTGCCCGGCGCCAGATGAGACCGTCGTCGCAACCCGCCAGCCTGGCATCGCCTCACCATCGCCGGTGGGTACGGCGCGAGAGCATCTTGTCGAGGCTGGAGCGGCATGTCGACACGCGCATCGTGCTGTTCGCCGCGCCCGCTGGCTTCGGCAAATCGACGACAATGGCGCAATGGGCGGCCGAGGTCGCGCGCCACGGCCGGCTGACGGCCTGGCTGTCGTGCGAGGCGACGGACAATGACGAAGGCGCCTTCCTGTCGCATCTGGTGGGGGCGTTGCGCCATCTCGTCCAGAACCCGGCCGAGCTCGACCTCGCCTTCCAGTCGAGCCCCATCCCGCAACTCGACGTGGTGCTTGCGGCACTCGTGTCGGGTTTGGCGGCACGCCACGCCGACATCACCCTGTTCTTCGACGACTATCACGCCATCGATGCACCGGCGGTGAAGCGGTTCATGGAACGGCTGACCCGGCAGGCACCAACCAACGTCGTCTTCGTCATCGGTTCGCGCAACCTGCCCGAGCTGCAGCTCGGCAAGCTCAGGGTGCTCGGCGATATCTTTGAAATCGGCCCGGACGATCTGCGTTTCGCCTCGTCGGAAGCCGAAGCCTTCTTCAACGACAAGCTTGGCCTCTCTGTCAGCAGCGGCACGGTGGAAACACTGTGCTCGCGCACCGAAGGCTGGGCCGCCGGCCTGCAGCTCGCCTCGCTGTCGCTTGGTGCGGCCCATGCGCCCGAAACAGTCATCGGCAATTTCACCGGCGCCAACCGCAACGTCGCCGACTTCCTGATGGGAGAAGTGTTCCTGGAACTGCCGCCGGCGCTGGCGAAGTTCCTGCTCTATTCCTCGATTTTCGAGCGCTTCAGCGCCGAGGCCTGCCGGGCGGTGATGCGGGCGGCGGACGCCGAGGTTGCCATCACCGAGATCGAGACCCGCAACCTGTTCCTGGTGCCGCTCGACGAGGAACGGCGCTGGTTCCGCTATCATCACCTTTTCCACGACTTCCTCAGCCGTGAAATGGAACGGCGCGAGCCGGAGATGATCGCACCGCTGCACCTGGCGGCTTCGGAATGGTTCGGTGAACGCAAGATGCTGACCGAGGCCATCGGCCATGCGCTCGCCGCCGGCGACGAAGCCCGCGCCGCGGTGTTCATCGAGAACAACGCGCTCGAACTCATCGCCCAATGCCAGCTTCTCTATGTGCGCCAGCTGCTGGCGCTGCTGCCAAGGAAACTGATCGACCAGCGCATCCGGCTGCAACTCGTCGTGCTGTGGCTTGCGGTGCACAGCAGCCAGCCCGAGATTGCCCAGCAGACCCTCGCCAATGCGCGCCAGCTCGTCGAAACCGGGCCGACCGATAGCAAGGACCCGGGCACGCTGACCGGCACGACCATCGAGGCGGAACTCGAGGTCCTTGCAGCGGCCGTGCACAGCACGCTGGAACAGTTCGAGGACGCGCGCGACACCGCACTGGCGGCCCTGCGCATCATCGCCCCCGACGCGTGGTTCATGGAAGGCGCGACTGCAAACGTCATCGGCTACAATCTCTACGCGCTGGGCGACCTTGAGGGGGCACGCGCTGCTGTGGACGCGGCGCGCAAGGCCCATGAGCGAAGCGGCAGCCTGCTCGGCGTCACCATCGCCAACTGCTACATGGCCGTCATGGAGCGCTCGGCCGGCCGCCTGCCCGCGGCCGAACGGCTGCTGCGCAACGCGATCATCGAGGCCAGGACGCGGATCGGCGCCAACTCCTATGCCGAGGCTCTCGCCGGAACGCTGCTTGCCGAACTCGCCTATGAGACCAACGCATCCGGCGAAGCACTGGCGCTGGTCGAGAATCTCGGGCCGCTGATCGAGGGCGCAGCGGTCATTGTCTATCCCCTGGCCAGCGTGCCGACCTATGCCCGGGTGCTGCAGCTGACCGGTCGCGGCCAAGCCGCCCTCGACATGCTGGAGCGCGTCTACCAGCGCGTGCGCGGCTCCGTCTACCGCCGCCTCGCTTCGGTGCTGGTGCACGATCGCATCCGGCTGCTTCTTGACCAGAACCGCACCCCGGAAGCCCGCGCGCTGCTCGACGAGCATCGCCGCGAAAGCGCTGAAACCGCCTCTACCGTCGCCAACGAATTCGAGTTCTTCGCCGAAGGCCGGCTGCTTACGGCGGAAAAATCCTACGCGGCGGCGGCGGCGATTTTCGACGCGCTGCTGGAGCGAACGAAAAGCAGCGGGCGCATGCGCCGGCACATACTGGCGCTGATCCTGCGCGCCAAGAGCGCCGGCCATGACCAGCGGGAAGCAGACCGCCATCTGCACGAAGCATTGCGCCTTGCGCAACCCTCGGGCTTCATCCGCTCCTTCGTCGACGAAGGCAAGTCTGTCGTCGAGGGTTTGATGCGGCTGCGGGCGGCCCAGGCAAAGGCCGACCCGTCACTGTCGGCCTATGCGACGCGCATCATCGATGCCGCGCAGACGATGCCCGTGACGACGCGCAAAACAGCCGCCCCGACGGTCGAGAAAGAACAGCTCACCCAGCGCGAGTCCGAGCTGCTGCACTTTCTGTCGGAAGGCATGTCAAATCGCGATATCGCCGTTGCACTGTCGGTAAGCGAAACGACGGTGAAGTGGCATTTGAAAAACATCTTCGGCAAGCTCTCGGTGTCGAACCGCGTCCAGGCAGTGCGCGCCGCGCAGGTCGCCGCAAACCTCCGCACCCCTCCGAAAGGAGGGGCATAGATGACTGACATGGCCCCTCTTTAGGGTCGGGCCGGGCGATTGTTAGCCTGCTAGCGTCTGGTTTTTAGAGGATGCCGCGGATGGCGACGGGCTACGTTTTTCACGAACAGCTGATGTGGCATGATACCGGCTCCAGCGCCGACATGATGCCTCCCGGCCGTTTCGTGGAACCCGGACGCCACCTGGAATCGCCTGGATCGAAACGACGGCTCAACAATCTCATCCAGGTCAGTGGCCTGGCACGCCATTTGGTTCCGATCATTGCCGAACCGGTAACGGTGGAAGACCTGCTGCGCGTCCACACGCAACGCCACGTCGATGATATCAGGATGCTGAGCGAAGGCGGATCCGGTTTCGCCGGGCCTCAGGCACCGATCGGCCTCAACAGTTTCGACATCGCGCTGTTGTCCGCCGGCACCACCTATGCCGCGATGCGTGCGGTGCTGACCGGCCGCGTCGACAACGCCTATGCGCTGGCGCGGCCGCCCGGGCACCACGCCGAACCCGACCAGGCCATGGGCAATTGCCTGTTCTCCAACATCGGCGTCGCCGTGCGGCGGCTGCAGCACGAGGGCCTGCTCGGCCGTGCCGCCGTGGTGGACTGGGACGTGCATCACGGCAATGGCACCGAGACGGTGTTTTATTCCGATCCGTCGGTGCTGACGATTTCGCTCCATCAGGACAATCTATACCCGACCGGACGCGGCGCGCTCGTCGACAACGGCAAGGGACCCGGCGAAGGCTATAACATCAACGTCCCGCTGCCGGCCGGCAGCGGCACAGGCGCCTATGAAGCCACGTTCGACCGCGTCATCGGTCCTGCCTTGCGCGCGTTCAAGCCCGACCTCGTCATCGTCGCTTCCGGTTTCGACGCGTCCGGCTTTGATCCGCTCGGCCGCATGATGCTCAACAGCGAATGTTTTCGCCGCCTTGCCGCGCGCATGGTGGCGTTTGCGGCCGAAGTTTCGAACGGACGGCTGATGATGAGCCATGAAGGCGGCTATTCCGAGGGCTATGTGCCATTCTGCGGCCACGCCGTCATCGAGACGCTGGCCAATCACCGCACCGAGGTGGTCGACCCGCTGTCGGACCATATCGACGAGTGGGCGGGGCAGGACCTGCAGCCGCATCAGGCGGCGGTGATCGATGCCGCTGAAGGCCTGCTCGCGGGCTTGCGCCAACGCCTCGCCAGCGCGGCCTGAAGCGATGGATTTCGCCATCACGACATTGCTCAATGCGCTGACGCTGATCAGCATCCTGATGCTGGTCGGGCTCGGGCTCGCCATCAGCTTCGGCCTGATGAACGTGACCAATCTGGCGCATGGCGAGTTTGTGACCGTCGGCGCCTTCGCGGTATACTTCATCCAGAGTATGGGCGGCTCGTTCTGGCTGGGCCTGGCTGCGGCGCCGATCGCCGGCGCCGTGGTCGGCTGCATCCTGGAATTCGCCGTCATTCGCCACCTCTATTCGCGGCCGGTGTCGACGGTGCTTGCCACCTGGGGCGTCAGCCTCATCCTGCAGCAAGGGCTGGAATTGACCTTTGGCCTCGGCGCCAAGCCGGTGACGCCGCCGGTCGAGGGCACGCTCGACCTCTTCTTCACCGTCTATCCGGCCTACCGGCTGATCCTGATTGCCATCGCCATGCTGACCCTGCTCGGCGTCATCCTGCTGATCAGCCGGACGTCGTTCGGGCTCGACATCCGCACCGTCATCCAGAACCGCGAAATGGCGGAGGGCGTCGGTATCAACACGCGCCGCACTTACGCCATCGCCTTCACCTTCGGCGCGGCAATCGCGGGGCTGGCTGGGGGACTGGTCGCGCCCCTGGCGATCGTGCTGCCGCAGATGGGGGTGAACTATCTCGCCAACGCCTTCTTCGTCGTCATCGTCGGCGGGGTCGGCTCGATTGGCGGCCTCGTCGCCGGCAGCGTCTTCGTCGGCGGGCTGACCAGCATCCTCAACTACCAGATCTCGCCATCGCTGGCGCAGGCGGTCGTGCTGCTGGCGGCCATCGTCGCCGTGCGGGTGCGGCCCAACGGCCTGTTCAACGGGGCGTCGCGATGATCGCCCGCGACCGCAACTGGCTGCTGATCTTCGCCGTCTGCGTGGCGCTCGCGATCCTCTATCCCTTCCTCGCCGACGGCTACCAACTGACGGTGATCCGCGACGCGCTGATCTTCGGCCTGTTCGCGGCGAGCCTCGACTTCTTCTGGGGCCGCACCGGAATCCTGTGTTTCGGCCACGCCGCCTTCTTTGGCATCGGCGGCTACATCATGGCATTGGTCACGCTCAATGACGCGATCCCCTTCGCCAGCCTTGTCGGCATCACAGGCGCGGTCGCGGGGGCGGCCTTCGTCGCCGCCATCATCGGCTACTTCCTGTTCTTCGGCGGCATCCGCGGCAGCTACTTCACCATCGTCACGCTGGCCATGGGCGTCATCTGCCAGCAGGCGGCCATCTCCTGGAGTTCGGTCACCGGCGGCGACAGCGGCCTGATCGGGATCCCGCCGATCGAATTCGATCTTGGCGGCCGGCATGTCGATCTCAGCCAGGACCTGTCGAGCTATATCTTCGTCGCGGTCATCGTGGCGGTGGCCGTTCTGTCGCTGTGGTCGATCAGCCGTGGCCGCTGGGGCACGGTGCTGACCGCCATTCAGGATAATGAGGTCCGGGCGGCGGCACTCGGCCACAATGCGCCGTTACGGCTGCTCGTCACCTTCATCCTTTCGGCAGCCATCGCCGGGCTTGCCGGCGCGCTCTATGTCTGCATGGCCGGGCTGGTTGCCCCCGATCTGTCCGGACTGCTTCTGTCGACGGAGGTCATTGTCTGGGTGGCGGTCGGCGGGCGCGGCACGCTGCTTGGCCCAGTGCTGGGCGCAATCTTCATCCAGCGCGCACAGCAGACGATCAGCAGCTTCAATCCGAGCCTGTGGCCGCTGCTGCTGGGCTGCGTCTTCGTCATCATCGTCTTTGTCCTGCCGGACGGCATCCTGTCGATCTATGCGCGGCTGAAGAGCCTGTTCAAAGGCAGGAGCCAGGCCTGATGAGCGACGTCCTGCTCCAAGCCGAAAATGTCGGCATCCGCTTCGGAGGGTTGCAGGCCCTCGAAGGATTGAACCTGACGGTCCGCGACAAGGCGCTCTGCTGCATCATCGGCCCGAACGGCGCCGGCAAGAGTACCTTCCTCAACGTGCTGACCGGCACGTTGCGCCCGACCAGCGGCAGCGTCCATTTCCTCGGCCGCGACATTGCCGGCCTGCCGCTGCATCGCATCGCCCGACTCGGCATTGCCCGCAAGTTCCAGATCCCGTCGGTCTTCCCGAGCCTCTCGGTTGAGGACAACCTCAAGGTCGCACGATGGGGTGCCCCCTCCCCGGCGCGGCCAATCGGTGAATTGATGGAACTGGTCGCGCTGACCAATCGTGCTGCCACATTGGCCGGCGAACTGGCGCACGGCCAGAAGCAATGGCTGGAGATCGGCATGGCGCTGGCCATCGAGCCACGGCTGCTTTTGCTCGACGAGCCAACCGCCGGCATGACGCCGCAGGAGACGCTGGCGACGGCCGAAATGCTGCTGCGGCTGAAGGGCGAGTTCTCGATCGTCGCCGTCGAGCACGACATACGCTTCGTGCGGGCGCTGAATTGCGAAACGCTGGTGCTGCACCAGGGTCGCCGGCTTCGCAGCGGTCCCTTCCACGACATCGAGGCCGACGAGATGGTCCGCGACGTCTATCTGGGGAGGCGCTGACCATGCTGCGGACACTTGCCGTGTCGGCCGGCTACGGCCTGCTCCCGGTGCTGAACGGCATCGACCTCGGCGTCGCGGCGGGCGAAGTGGTCGGCCTGCTCGGCCGCAACGGCGCCGGGAAGACAACGCTGCTGCGCGTCATCGCCGGGGGCCTGAAGGCGAGCGGCGGTGCGGTGGTTCTCGGCGACCAGGATCTCACCAACGCCCCGGCCTTCCGCCGCGCGCGGGCGGGCATCGCCCATGTGCCGCAGGGCCGCGGTATCTTCAACCAGCTGACGGTGCGGCAGAACCTGGAAGTCGGCACGCGCGCCGCCAGGGATCGTGGCGACGGCGACATTCCAGCCGACATCTTTGGCTATTTTCCCATCCTTCGCGAGCGCGAGGCGCAGACCGCCGGTACGCTCTCGGGGGGCCAGCAGCAGATGCTGGCGATAGGCCGCGCACTGTGCGGCCTGCCGTCGGTGCTGCTGCTCGACGAGCCTTCGGAAGGCATCCAGCCGAACATCGTGCAGTCGATCGCCGAGCTGGTGCCGCGCATCGCGCGCGAGCGCGGCATCGCCATCGTCCTGGTCGAGCAGAATCTCGATCTCGTCCTTAAGGCGGCGGACCGCTGCCTGGTGATGGAGAAGGGCAGGATCGTGCATGAGGGCACGCCGGAAGCATTCGCCGACGAGACCCTGCTGAAGGACCTCTTGGCTTTGTAAGGCGTGCATGGGGCGCGCCTGGACTGGAAGGGAACACAACAATGATAAACAGAAGAACTGTTCTGAAATCCGGCGGAGCCGCGGCCGCCTTCGCAATGGTCGGCGCGCCGGGAATCCTGCGCGCCGCAGACACGGTCAAGGTCGGGCTGTCGATCCCGATCACCGGGCTGCAGGCGATCCTCGGCGAGACGCTGCTCAACTGCTACAAGCTCGCCGCCGCCGAACTCAACGCCGCCAACGGCATTGGCGGGCGCCAGGTGGAGCTCTTCATCGAGGACAACCAGACCACGACCAAGGGCTCCATCGACAAGGCCCGCAAGCTCCTCAACGAGGACAAGGTCGACGTGATCATGGGAACGATCATTTCGCCCGAGCGCAGCGCCACGCTTTCCGTCACCTCGAAGGCCAAGAAGCTGTTCTTCTACCCGACCAATTTCGAGGGCGGCGAATGCAATCGCTACTTCGTCGCCACCGGACCTATCCCGATGCAGCAGGTAGACCCGATGATGCCGTGGGTGGCCGAAAACCTCGGCAAGACCATCTACATCATGGCGTCCGACTATGCCTGGCCGCAGAAAATGACCGAGGCGATCACAGCCGCCTATGAAAAGGCCGGCGGCAAGATTGTCGGCGCCGACTATTATCCGTTCGGCACCACGGATTTCGGCCCGGCCTTCCAGAAGATCAAGTCGCTGAAGCCCGACGTCGTGTGGTCGATGGTGGTCGGCAACGACGCCGTCACGCAGCTCAAGCAGTATCGCAGCTTCGACATCAAGCAGCCTCTGATCGCACCGCTCGACGAGGTCTTCAACAAGGACGCGCTGCCGCCTGGCGTCGCCGCCGGCACCTACGCGCCGCAGCCCTACTGGATGGCGCTCGACAACCCGGTCAACAAGAAGTTCATCGCGAACTTCCGCGAAAAATTCGGCCAGGAGAAGATGGTCAATGGCATCGGCGAGGCCGGCTATAACGGCCTGCATCTCTACGCGCTGGCGGCGGAGAAGGCCGGCTCGCTGAAGGACGACGATGTGCTCAAGGCGCTGCCGACGATCGAGTTCGATGCGCCACAAGGCAAGATCCGGGTCGATGCCAGCAACAACCACACACTCTGCCATTCCTATGTCGGCAAGGCGGCGGCGGACGGCATCGGCTACGAGATCGTCAAGGATTTCGGCACGATCGCGCCGGTAACGCCTTACTGCAAGCTGTAGGCATCAACCGATCCTGACGGCGGCTTTGCCGCTGCCGTCAGGGTGCCTTTGGCGCCGGCAGTCGCTCTCGCAATTCGTCGACGAGCACCCTGGTGTTTTCGGAATAGTCGATGGGCACCACGACGAGATGCACGCCGCCGCCGGCGAAGGCCTGTTCCAACGCCGGTTGCAGGTCGGCTATCGCGCCAACCCTGGTGCCCCTGGCGCCATAGGCTTCGGCGTATTTGACGAAGTCGGGATTGCCGAAGGTCATGCCGAAATCCGGGAATTCGTCGACAGCCTGCTTCCAGCGTATCATGCCATAAGCGTGGTCTTCCAGCAGCAGGATGACGAGATTGAGCTTGAGCCGGACAGCAGTCTCCAGTTCCTGGCTGTTCATCATGAAACCGCCGTCGCCGCAAATGGCCATGACACGGCGTCGGGGATAGAGCAGTGCCGCCATCATCGCCGACGGCAGGCCGGCACCCATGGTGGCCAGCGCATTGTCGAGCAGCAGCGTGTTGGCCATGCGCGTGCGGTAGTTGCGCGCGAACCAGATCTTGTACATGCCGTTGTCCAGCGCGAGGATCCCGTCGGCCGGCATCACAGCGCGCACATCATGTACGATGCGCTGCGGCGTGAAACGGTCTTCGGTGGCGCGCGCGGCGATGCGGCTCAAAATGCCTTCGCGCAGCGGCAGCAGGGCCTGCGCGTTGGGAATCCTGCCCTCGATGCGGTCCGCCAGCAGCGCCAGCGACGGGCCGAGGTCGCCGACGATCTCGGCTTGCGGGAAATAGACCTGCTCGACATCAGCCGTCTGGTAGCCGACATGAATGACCTTCGGCCCTTTCGCGCCCATGATGAAGGGCGGCTTCTCGACCGTGTCGTGGCCGATGGTGATGATCAGATCAGCCTGCTCGATGGCCTCGTGCACGTAGTCGCGTTCCGAAAGAGCCGCCGTTCCCATGTAGAGCTCGGTGCCGCCGGGCACCGTGCCCTTGCCCATCTGCGTGGTGAAATAGGGAATCTGCGTTCGCAGCACGAACTGGGCGACATCGGGAGTCACGCGCGGCCGTGACGCCGCGGCGCCGAACATCAGCAGCGGACGCTTGGCCTCGATGATCATGCGGGCGGCGCGATCGAGCGCGCCAGCGCTGGCCAGGGGCAATTCGACCGGATGTGTCGGCACCAGCGCGATCGGCTCGCATTCCGCCGCCGCAATGTCTTCCGGCAGTTCGAGGTGCACGGGGCCGGGGCGCTCTTCCTGGGCGACGCGGAAGGCTTCGCGCACCAGCGACGGGATCATCCTGGGCGAGACGATCTGGCGCGACAGCTTGGTCAGCGGCTTCATCGCCGCGACGATGTCGACGATCTGGAAGCGCGCCTGCCGGGACGACAGGATGCCCTTCTGGCCGGTGATCATGATCATCGGCATCGCGCCGAGCAGCGCATAGGCAGAGCCGGTGGTCAAATTGAGCGCGCCGGGGCCAAGTGTTGTGATGCACACACCCGGCTTGCCGGTGAGCCTGCCATAGGTGGCGGCCATGAAGGCCGCCGCCTGCTCGTGGCGCGTCAGGATCAGCTGGATCGACGAGCGGCGGATGGATTCGACGATGTCGAGATTTTCTTCGCCCGGAATGCCGAAAATTCGTTCGACCCCTTCATTTTCGAGGGCCGCCACGAACAGATCCGAACCCTTGGTCATCAACCGTCTCTCCTGCGATGCGCACACCCATCAGCCACCTTCATATGGCACCGGAACGTCACGCCTCAAAGAGCGCAAGCCGTCTGTTGGCGATCACGCCATCATTTTCGGCAAGGCGGCCGCCAATGCGTCGACGGCCAGCCGGACCTTGAGCGACAGATGCGGCGTCCGAAGCCAGAGCGCATGGCAATCGTAGGGATAGCGCGGCTGGTCCGGCAACAGCTCGACCAGCGTGCCGGCCTGGATGCGCTCGCGAGCCAGCCAGTAAGGCAACCACGCCAGCCCCATGCCGTCGACGGCGGCATCGGCGATGGCATCCAGATCGTCGAGCCGCAGCCGGCCGTTTGGGGTTACCTCGAGCGCAGTCTGCCCCTCGCGCGGAAATAGCCACGGCTGAACGATCATGCCGAGCCGGCGGTAGACAATCGCCTGGTGATCGGCGAGGTCCTCGATCCGCCGTGGCTCGCCATGAATTTCAAGATAGGAAGGCGCGGCACAGACGACCATGTCCTGGCGTGCAAGGCGACGCGCGATCACGCCAGCCTTGTCGTTCAGACCGCCGGTCCGGATGGCGAGGTCAAAACCGTCCTCGGTGAGATCGGCGAAGCGGTCGCTGAGCGACAGGTCGAGTTCCAGCATTGGATATTGCCCTGCCAGCTTCAGCAGCACGGGGGTGACGCAGTGGCGCCCGAAATGCGCCGGCATGGTGACACGCAGTTTTCCGCGCGGTTCCGAGAGCTGGTCGGCGGCGAGCGCATCGGCCGCTTCGGCCTCGGCCAGCACCAGGCGGCACCGCTCATAATAGGCGCGGCCAAAATCGGTCAGGCTCTGGCGGCGCGTGGTCCGGTTAATCAGACGCATGCCAAGCCGCTCCTCGAGAAACCGGACATGCTTGCCGACCATCGGTCCGGATAGATCGAGCGCGGTGGCCGCCGCCGCGAACGAGCCAAGATCGACCGCCCTGACGAACACGGCCATGCTTTCCAGCCTATCCATATTCGAAACTCATGGTTTCTACTGCGTAATCCAAACAGCCATTTATCGCACAAAGCTTTCGCGTCATAGCTCATTCAGTGTCAGATATTTTGGAGTGAGCCAAATGGCCCGTATCATTCGCTTCCACCAGCATGGCGGTCCCGAGGTCCTGCGCATCGAGGAGGTCGACCTTCCGCCACCGGGTCCGGGCGAGGTTCAGATCCGCGTCAAGGCGCTCGGCCTCAACCGCGCCGAGGCGCTGCTGCGCGCGGGCAGCTACATTGAGACACCCGTCCTGCCCTCCGGGCTTGGGCTGGAAGCGGCGGGCGTCATCGAGGCAATTGGCGAAGGCGTGATGGGGCTGGCACATGGTGACGCCGTGAGCGTCATCCCGCCGCAATCGATGGTTCGCTGGCCGGCTTACGGTGAGCTTGTCACCTTTCCCGCGGGGCTCATCGTCAAGCATCCGGCGTCCCTCGACTGGCAAACCGCGGCGGCGGTCTGGATGCCGTACCTCACCGCCTACGGCGCCCTGATCGACATCGCCAGGCTGCGCCGCGAAGAGGTCGTCGTCATCACGGCGGCTTCGAGCAGCGTCGGGCTTGCAGCGATCCAGATCGCCAACAGCGTTGGTGCGATAGCAATCGCGGTGACGCGGACATCGGTGAAGAGGCAGGCTCTGCTCGACGCCGGCGCGGCGCATGTCGTGGTCCTTGAGGAAGAGGAACTTGCCGACAGACTGAGCCAGATCGCCGGGCCGCAAGGCGTGCGCGTGGTGCTGGATGCGATCGGCGGGCCGATCTTCGAGCCGCTGACTGCGGCGATGTCGCGAGGCGGCATTCTGATCGAATATGGCGGCCTCAGCAGCCAGCCGACGCCGTTCCCGTTGCCTGCGGTACTGGGCAAGACACTGACGTTGCGCGGCTATCTCGTGCATGAGATCACCGGCAACCCGGAGAAGTTGGAGCCGGCCAAGGCATTCATCCTCGAAGGCCTCGCGGACGGCGCGCTCAGGCCGATCATCGACAGGATCTTTCCCTTCGACCGGATCGTCGAGGCGCATCGCTATCTCGAATCGAACGGGCAGTTCGGCAAGATCGTGGTGACGGTTTGAGCAGCAAATCGCTCTCACCGGCAACATTGCCCCCTTGAAGGCTTCGTCCCGCATTCCTAACTCCCGTGTGCGGGCCGGGCCCCTCTGACTGTCGCTTTGGCGACCGTGATGTCGGACCGCTTCAACGGGCCCGTTTCCATTCCTTTCGGTTAAGTGGGCTCATTACTTTCTGGTTAGGAGCCCCACATGACATCTTCCCTCCTCGGCATGGTTTGCCCCTCCTGCCGCGTCGCCCTCGTGATGAGCGAACGCCAGGGGATCGAGATCGACTACTGTCCGCAGTGCCGCGGCGTCTGGCTCGATCGTGGCGAACTCGACAAGATCATCGAACGGTCCACCAGGGACGCGTCTCCCGCGCCGCAGCCACAGCCGGCGCCATTTGCCCAGCCGCAACACAGCCGGGACCGCGATGGCGACTATTCCCGCTCGCATGGCCACCGCTATCCGAAGCGGAAGAAATCATTTTTCGAAGAGCTGTTCGATTGACCATGAGGCCGGTCTTTCCAAGGCCGGCCCTTTGCCGAAAACGCCCGAAACCACAGCGATAAAGGTCACCCCGATGATTTCCCGCACAAGCCGATTTGTCACCCTCTTTGCCGGCCTGTTCCTTGCATTCTCCATGGTCGCGATCGATCATGCCGAGGCGCGGCGCGGCGGCAGTTTCGGCAGCCGCGGCACACGCACGTTCCAATCGGCACCGCCGACCCGGACCGCGCCGGCGCCGACCGCTCCGGTCGAGCGTTCGATGACACCCAACGCCGGCGTCAACAATGCTGCCCGGCAACCACAGACCGGCCTGCAGAGGCCCGGCTTCATGAGCGGCTTCGGTGGAACGATGATGCGCGGCCTGCTGATCGGCGGCCTGATCGGACTGCTCCTCGGCCAAGGTTTCGGCGGCCTCGCCGGCATGTTCGGATTCCTGCTCCAGGCCCTGCTCATCGGTGGCGCGATCATGCTGGCCATCAGGTTCTTCCGGTCGCAATCCGCGCGTGGCCCCGCGCCCGCGCTCGCCGGCATGGGCGATGCCCAAGCTTCACGGTTCGAGAACCGCGCAACGGCACAGCAGAACACGAGCAGCGCTGGCTCCTTCACAATTCCCGGGTTTGGCGGCGGATCGGGCAGAGGCTACGAGACCACCCGATCCGAAGAGATCACGCTGGCCCAGGCCGACCTTGACGCGTTCCAGCAGCTGTTGACCGATGTCCAGGAAGCGTTCGGGCGCGAAGACCATGCGGCATTGCGCCGGTCGGTCACGCCCGAGATGGTATCCTATCTCTCGGAAGAGCTGGCCGACAATGCCCGGAAAGGTCTCAGGAACGAAGTGTCCGACGTCACCCTGCTGCAGGCCGACATCGCGGAAAGCTGGCGCGAGGATGACCGCGACTACGCCACGGCGGCGTTGCGCTACGAGTCTCGCGACGTGATGCGCGAACGGGCGAGCGGCAAGGTCGTCGAGGGCGACGAAGAGCATCCGACGGAGACGACCGAGTTGTGGACGTTCACGCGCCAGAATGGCTCGACCTGGAAGCTCTCGGCCATCCAAGAGGCTTGAGCCCGGCTAGTCTGCTGGCCGGCGGTCACGCGACGATCTTGACACACATCGGCGTGCCGATCTCGATGCTGCGCCCGGTATTGGTCAGCATGCCGTTGCCGGCGTCGCGGACGAAGATCGAAATGCGGTCGGCATTCTGGTTGGCGGAGAACAGATGGCCGCCCGAAGGCGTCAGCGCCAGGTTGCGTGGCGTGGCGCCTCCGCAAGGGACATAGCCGACAAGACTTAAGCTGCCGGTCTGCTGGTCGACCGCCATGATGACGACGCTGTCGTGGCCACGGTTGCCGCCATAGACGAAACGGCCGTCCGGCGAGATCTGGATATCGGCGCAGTGATTGCTGTCGCGGGCCTCGGCCGGCACCGCCGGCTTGGTGTCGATGATCGATAGCCTGCCGGTCGCATTGTCGAGCGCCATCGACGCGACGGTCGAATCCAGCTCGTTCATGACAAAGACAAAGCGGCCGTTCGGGTGCAAGGCAATGTGACGCGGGCCGGCACCCGGAGGGAGCGCGGACTCTGCGAGCTTCACCAGACTTCCGTCCTGTCCGATCCGATAGGACACCAGCCGGTCGATGCCGAGATCGGCGACGATTGCCGTTCCACCGGCAATGGTTTCGGTGACGCTGTGGGCATGCGAGCGTTCCTGCCGCGCCGCGTTGGGGCCGGTGCCCTTGTGCGAAACGCTGGCCAATGGCGCGGACAGTGCGCCCTCCCCGTCGAAACCATACACGGCCACCGCACGGTCCGGACCACCCTCGCCCATACCGTAATTGGCGACCAGGAGTTTGGTGCCGTCGCGCGTGACGGTATTGTGCGCCGTGATGCTGCCCAGCGAAGGCTGTTTGTTCAAATAGGCGAGCGTGCCCGAGCCGCGATCGAAGCTGTAGGCCGAGACCGTGCCCTCGCGCCAGGTGAAGACTTCCGAATTGGCGTAGATGCGCGAGCCATCCGGTGTCACCGACAGGAAGGTAGGGTTGTCGACATTATTCGTCTCGGCCAGCTTTCTTGTTTGCAGCGTTTCCTCGTCGAAGCTGTAGACACCAAGGCCGACGCCTCGCGCACTCTGAAAATAAGGCGCTTCGCGGTTCAGGCTGCCGACGAAGACCAGACAGGCTTTGCGCATGTTTTCCCTCCCTGCCCGCCGGTGCTCAGTACCGTGGGACCGCCAAAATTTCGCTTGTCCTCGCTTGCAACGCAACCCCATATGTGAAAATAGTATTTACAAAAGAAGATTGACGGGAGGAGACGTCGTGCACCCAGGCGCTTTGAAGCGTGCTCGAATGGCTGGATGGGCGCTCTCGCGAGCCCGGTGGACTACGCCATGAGCGATTTCGCGCCAACCGTTGGCGTTGTCTCGACGCATCCCAGGAATATGCCTGCCGATCATGCCGCCCTCCCGGTGTGGAACGCCGAGAACTGGTTCTATGAGGACTGGCCGGTCGGCCAGAAAATCCGCTCGCTGCGTCGCACCATGGCCGAGGGCGACAGTCACCTTTTCAACGCACTGGTGCTCGACATCCATCCTTACGTGCAGGACCAGATGTTTGCCGAGAGCGAGGGCATTTTCGGCAAGCGGCTGATTGCCGGCGCGTTCGTCTTCTCGGCGGGCCTCGGGCTGGTCGCCACCAACTGCGTCAACGCTTTTTCCTATGGCTATGACAAGCTACGATTCATAAAGCCTGTCTTCATCGGCGACACGATCTATTCGATCCGTTCCAACCTCGACAAACACCCCCGCTACAAGGAGATGGGGCTGATCCGCGCCAGCTACGAGGTGTTCAAGGGCGAAGGCGAGCTCGTTCTTTATTGCGAGCATCTGCAGACGGTGAAGTACCGCAACCCTGCCGATTTCGTCGGCAAGACGGAGAAGTAGAAATGCCGGCAGCAGCCGAATTGCCGCTTGCCGGTCTCGTCGTCGTCGACATGAGCCAGTTCCTGTCTGGACCCTACTGCTCGCTCAGGCTGCTCGATCTCGGCGCCCGCGTCATCAAGATAGAGCGTCCTGACGGCGGCGACCTGTCGCGCCGGCTCTATCTCAGCGACACCGAGATCGGCGGCGATTCCACCATCTTCCATGCCATCAACCGGGCCAAGGAAAGCCTCGCCATCGATCTGAAGAACGAGGCGGACCTCAATACATTGCGCGGGCTGCTGGCCAAGGCCGATGTGCTGATCCAGAATTTCCGACCGGGCGTCATCGAGCGCCTTGGGCTCGACTACGAGACCGTCCGCCAGATCAATCCGCGCCTGGTCTATGCCTCGATCAGCGGCTATGGCGAGGATGGCCCGTGGGTGAAGCGCCCGGGCCAGGATCTGCTGGCGCAGTCGCGCTCCGGCGTGATGTGGCTGAACGGCGACGAAGACCAGGGACCGGTGCCGTTCGGCCTCGCCATCGGCGACATGCTGGCGGGTGCGGCCTGCGCGCAAGGCATCCTGGCCGCACTGGTGCGGCGCGGCATCACTGGCCAGGGCAGCCATATCGAGACCAGCCTTCTGGAAGCGCTGGTCGACTTCCAGTTCGAGGTGCTGACCACGCATCTCAATGACGGGCGCCGCCTGCCCAGGCGCTCGAGCTTCCGCAGCGCGCATGCCTATCTCTCGGCGCCTTATGGCGTCTATCCGGCCAAGGATGGTTACCTCGCCATCGCCATGACGCCGATCCCCAAGCTGGCCCACCTTTTGTCGCTCGATGAATTGGCTCCCTATCGCGACAAGCCGGCATCCTGGTTCACCGCGCGCGACGATATCAAGGCAATCATCGCCCAGAGGATCGCGACCAAGACCATCGACGACTGGCTGGCCATTCTCGAACCCGCCGACATCTGGTGCGCCAAGGTGCTGACCTGGCCGGAGATGCTGGCAAGCGAGGGTTTTCAGGCCCTCGACATGCTGCAGACGGTGACGCGCGAGGACGACGTCTCGATCCTCACCACCAGTTCGCCGCTGAGGGTCGACGGTATCAGGGCCAAGGTCGACCGCGCGGCACCCCGTATCGGCGAGCACAGCGCAAAAATCCGCGAGGAGTTCGACCTGTGAGCCTCAAGCTTAGGGGTATGACCTGGAGCCATCCGCGTGGCTATGATCCCATGGTTGCCTGCTCGGCGCTATGGCGCGAGCGGACGGGAGTTGCCATCGAATGGGACAAGCGTTCGCTGCAGGATTTCGAGTCCTTCCCTGTCGAGGAGTTGGCGCGCGCCTACGACCTCATCGTCATCGACCATCCGCATGTCGGCCAGATCACCGCGGAGCGCTGCCTCGAGCCTCTCGACGTCGCCGGCCGCGAGGCGGAACGCGCCGCGCTTGCGTCGGGGAGCGTTGGCCAGTCCTATCCGAGTTACACATGGCAAGACCGGCAATGGGCGTTTCCGATCGATGCGGCCAGCCAAGTGCAGGCCTGGCGGCCGGACGCGCTCGATGCGCCGGCAGCGACGTGGAGCGAAGTGCTCGATCTCGCCCGGCAAGGCCGCGTGCTGCTGCCGCTGCGACCGCCGCATTGCCTGATGACCTTCTACACGCTGGCCGGTAATCTCGGGCATCCCTGCGCGACCGATCCGTCGGGCGATCTCATCGCTGTCGAGACGGGCTGCGAAGTCTTCGAGACGATGCGTGAGATCGCCGCGCTGGTCGACCCGACGTGCTTCGACATGGACCCGATCGCCGTTTCGGAACGCATGGCCGAGGCTGGTTCCCGCACTGTCTGCGCGCCGCTGATCTATGGCTACGTCTCTTATGCGGCGTCGGGTTTTCGCGCCAACAGGTTGGCTTTTGCCGACATCCCGGTGGTCGGTTCCAATGGTCCGATCGGCTCGGCGCTCGGCGGCACAGGCATAGCCGTATCAGCCTTCTCCAAGGCTAAAGAGGCAGCGATCGATTTTGCCTATTGGGTCGCCAGCGGCGATGTCCAGCGTGGCATCTATGCCGCCGCCGGCGGCCAGCCGGGCCATGCGGCTGCCTGGGAAGACCAGACTATCAATGAAGTGGCCGGCAACTTCTATCGAGGCACGCGCGCGACGCTGGAGGGCGCCTGGGTGCGGCCGCGCCATGACGGCTACATGGCGTTCCAGCAGGCGGCGTCAGACCGCATCAATTCCGGCCTGACCTCCGGCCATCCTGCCGGCCGGGTCGTCGCCGATCTCATCAGCCTGTTCCGGGCCAGTTCCCCCTCGCCTGGCGAGAGCTGAGCGAGGTCGTTATTTCAACCACCAAAGCCTGCGGGCATTGCCCGACAACAGCCTGTCACGCTCCGAAACGCTGCAACCCGAAAGCAGCGCGTGGGTCGCCGCCACCCAGGTCGAGAGACCGCCACCAAGCGTGCAGACCGGCCAGTCGCTGCCCCAGACGACGCGGTCCCAGCCGAATGAATTGATGGTGTGTTCGACGTAGGGCCGCAGCGTATCGACGGTCCAATTGGCGGCGTCGGCATAGGCGACCACGCCGGAAATCTTGGCCATCACGTTCGGGCGCCGTGCGATCTCGCTCATGTGTTCGCGCCAGGGATGCTCGGCTCCGCCCTTGATGTCGGGAACGCCGCAATGGTCGAGGACGAACTGGACGTCGGGCGCCAGTTCGGCGAGCGCGATCGCCTTGGGAATCTGATGCGGCAGCACGACGAGGTCGAAGGTCAGGCCGGTGCCGCCAAGCCGCTTGATGTTGTCACGGAACAGTGCGCCCTCCGAAAGATCGTCCGGGACGACGTGAAGGACGCGGCGGAAACCCTTGACGAAGGGGTTTGTCCGCTGGCGCTCGAGATAAGCGGCAAAGTCAGCGTCTTCGGGACGGCAGGATGCTATCGCCCCAGAGAGCATGCTGCCCGCTTGCCGCGAGAGGCCCTCGACACGGGCGGTTTCCGCCTCGATGTCGGCCGGGTCGACATCGACTTCCATGTGCAGCACGCGCCCGACACCGACCCGCCGCGCCTCCGCCGCGTACTCCTCGTAAGAGAAATCGCGGTTCAGTGCCGGTACGCCGGCAAGCCAGGGGTAGCGAAGCGCCGAGCGATCGATGAGATGCAAATGGGTGTCGATGATCATGGCGGGCTCCTCCCTGTAGCTTTTTCGATCCTCTCACGGAGGAATTCTTTATTCAAATAAGAATTATGTCGATGAGCCGACGGCCGACCCGGCCAAACGCGAAAGCTTCTCACACGTTGCCAGCAGCAGCTCGATGGTGCGCGTTATGTCCGGCGCGGACGGAGCGTTGACGACGGTGATGTAAGGAATTGAAAGCGCCGCGATGGCCTTGCCGTCGGAACTGCGCACCGGTGCCGACAGATTGTAGACGCCGGCGGTCTGCATCGAGGCCATCATCTCATATCCCCGTTCCCTGATCTGGTCGAGGCGGGCAAAGAACTCGGGCGGCTGCGCCGTATTGTCGGTGCTGCGGACATGTTCGGAGATCATCATCTGGCGCTCCTCCTGCGAACGGAAGGCGAGCAGCACATGTCCCGAACCGGTGTCGAACAGGCTGATGTGGGAGCCGACCCGGATCGAAATCCCCCAGTAGTTCGGCGCCTCCTGCTGGCCTATCACCACGGCGGAACCGCGATCAAAAACAACGAGTTGATTGGCCTGCTGCGAGGTCTCGGCCAATTCGCGCATCAGCGGCGTCGCATAGGAAACCAGCCGCCGCACCGGCGCGTGCAATTGTGCCAGGCCAAACAGCTTGAGCGTCAGCGAATAGCGGTCGCCATCGAGCCGCGTGACGTAGCCGCGCCGCACCAGCCGGTCCAGCATGCGGTAGAATTCATTGGGGCTGCGGTCGAGCTTCTTGGCGATTTCCGCCTGGGTCAGGCCACCGTCCACTCCCGCTAGAAGCTCAAGGATGTCGAGCCCCTTGTCGAGCGCCGGCGCGCGATAACGCTCGTCTTCGCTGTCGTCCATGGCTCATCCCTCCAGTGAATTCAACTCTTCATATACGCAGGAACGCGGCCGGCGGAAACAAATTTCGCCTTGACGTACGGATGAATGTTTTGTTTGTATATGAATGTAGCATTTCTTGTCACGTGACGAGTTGCGGGCGCCACCGAGGCGCACCCAGGGAGGATACCAATGAACAGACTGCTTTCCGGCGTATGCGCCGGCGCATTGATGCTTGCGTCAGGCGCAGGCACCGCCCTTGCCGGCGACCTGCCCGGCAAGTTCGACGGCGTGACCGTCGACGTGAAGCTGATCGGCGGCCAGCAATATGAGAAGCTCTACGAGCGCATTCCCGAATGGGAGAAGGCGACAGGCGCCAAGGTCAACATCCTGACCAAGAAGAACGGCTTCGACATCGACAAGGAATTGAAGTCCGACATCGCCTCGGGCAGCACCAACTGGTGCGTCGGCTGGAATCATTCCTCCTTCGCGCCGCAATACACCGGCCTCTACACCGACCTCAGCAAGCTCCTGCCGAAGTCGGAGATCGACGCCTTCGTGCCGTCGACGATCAAGGCGGCAACCATCGACGGCAAGCTGGAAATGCTGCCGCGCGCGCAGTTCGACGTCTCGGCGCTCTACTACCAGAAGAGCCTGTACGAGAACGCCGACAACAAGACCAAGTTCAAGGCCAAATACGGCTATGACCTGGTGCCGCCGGACACCTGGAAGGAAGTCACCGACCAGGCTGAGTTCTTCGCCAACCCGCCCAATTTCTACGGCACGCAGTTTGCCGGCAAGGAAGAGGCGATCAATGGCCGCTTCTACGAAATGGTCGTCGCCGAGGGCGGCGAATATCTCGACAAGGACGGCAAGCCGGTCTTCAATTCCGAAGCCGGCGTCCGGGCGCTCGACTGGTTCGTCAACCTCTACAAGGCCAAGGCCGTGCCGGCCGGAACCACCAACTACCTCTGGGACGATCTCGGCCAGGGCTTTGCCTCGGGCACCGTCGCCATCAATCTGGACTGGCCGGGCTGGGCCGGCTTCTTCAACGATCCGAAATCGTCGAAGGTTGCCGGGAATGTCGGCGTGAAGGTCGCGCCGAAAGGCTCCGCCGGGGTGCGCACCGGCTGGTCGGGCTTCCATGGCTTCTCGGTGACCGAGAACTGCCCGAACAAGGAGGCAGCGGCATCGCTCGTATGGTGGCTGACCAACGAGGACAGCCAGAAGCTTGAGGCCACCGCCGGCCCGCTGCCAACGCGCACCGCGGTCTGGGATTGGGACCTGCAGCAAGCCGCCAACGACCCTTACAAGAAGGAGGTTCTGTCGGCTTTCCAGGAAGAAGCCAAGCACGCCTTCGCCGTGCCGCAGACGCCTGAGTGGATCGAGATCTCGAACGCCGTCTATCCCGAGTTGCAGGCCGCGATCCTCGGCGACAAGACCTCCAAGCAGGCACTGGACGAAGCCGCCGCCAAGGCGACGCAGATCCTGCAGGACGCCGGCAAACTGTAAGCATTGCTCCCAAGATTGCCTTCCCCATCGTGAATGGGGGAGGCGATCGCCTTTTGCCGGCGTTGCCCGTTTCATCATGTCGGGCCTCTGCCCAAATTTGAATGCCAGACACCAGAGGAGCCCGATGAAGGGCCTCAAGCCATCCGCGCCGTTCCTGCTGCTGCTTCCGGCCATCGTCGTTCTGGCGGCGGTCGTCGTGGTGCCGCTGCTTCTGTCGCTCTATTCAAGCTTCACGCCGTTCCGCCTGACCAAGCCCGAGACGTTCTTCGTCTTCATCGGCCTCAGGAATTACTTGTCGATCCTGGCCAACACCGATTTCTGGTGGGCATTCGGCCGTACCGTCCTGTTGCTGACGATCGCGCTCAATCTTGAAATGCTGCTTGGCCTTGGTCTCGCCATGCTGGTTGAGAAGGCGACGCGCGGCCAGCGCATCCTGCGCACGCTGATGATGTTTCCGATGATGTTCTCGCCGATCCTCGTCGGCTTCCAGTTCAAGTTCATGTTCAACGACAATATCGGCCTGGTGAACAATGCGCTGCAGTCGCTTGGCATCACCAGCGACGCCATTCCGTGGCTGATCGAGGGCCACCTCGCCTTCATCGCCATCTCGGTTGCCGAGATCTGGTCGTCGACGGCGATCTTCGCCATCCTGATCCTCGCCGGGCTGCTCGCCATGCCCAAGGAGCCGATCGAGGCGGCGCGCGTCGATGGCTGCACGCCTTGGCAGACCTTCCGCTATGTGACCTGGCCGTTCGTCATGCCCTTCGCCTACATCGCCATGACCATCCGCTCGCTCGACGTGGCGCGTGCCTATGACATCGTCAAGATCATGACCGATGGCGGTCCGGCCGGCCGTACCGAGCTGCTCTGGACACTCGTGGCGCGCACCGCCTACAGCGACGGGCGCATGGGCATGGCCAACGCCATGGCCTATTTCTCGATCCTGCTGTCGATCGCCTTCACCGTCTATTTCTTCAACAAGCTCGCCGCGGCGCGCACGCAAATCGGCGCGGAGTGGTGAAGATGGACGAGAATTCTTCCGCCCGCCTTAAGCGCAGGCTGCTTGATATCGTCTATCGCATCGGCCTGTTCCTGGCGATGCTGACCATCTGCCTGCCGGGCTTGTGGATCGTCCTGTCGTCGCTGCGGCCGACGGTCGAGATCATGGCCAAGCCGCCGGTGTGGATCCCGCAGGATATTTCGTTCGACGCCTATGTCGCGATGTTCTCAGGCATCGGCAAGGGCGGCATCCCTGTCATCGAATATTTCCGCAACTCGCTGATCATATCGGTGACTTCGACGGTGATCGCGGTCGCCATCGGCATGGCGGGCGGCTATGCCTTCGCGCGCTATCGCTTTCGCGGTAAATCGAGCGTCTTCCTCGGCCTGATGCTGACACGCACGGTGCCCGGTATCGCGCTGTCGCTGCCGCTGTTCTTCCTCTATGTGCGGCTCGGTATCATCGACACGCATTTCGGGCTGATCCTTGCCTATGTCGCGCTCAACGTGCCTTTCACCATCTGGCTGATCGACGGCTTCTTTCGCCAGGTGCCGAAGGATCTCGCCGAGGCAGCACAAATCGACGGCTGCACGCGCTGGCAGGCCTTTTGGCAGGTCGAGTTCCCGCTCGCCGGACCAGGCATCGCATCGGCCGCGATCTTCGCCTTCCTGACCTGCTGGAACGAGTTCGCGCTGGCCTCCCAACTGACCCGCTCGGTCAGCGCCAAGACGCTGCCGGTCGGCCTGCTCGACTACACGGCCGAGTTCACCATCGACTGGCGAGGCATGTGCGCGCTCGCCGTGGTGATGATCATTCCGGCGCTCACCCTCACTTTCATCGTCCAGAAGCACCTTGTCGGCGGCCTGACCTCCGGCGCGGTGAAAGGCTGATCTCATGGCAACGGTTTCCCTCAAAAAGCTGACCAAGCGCTACGGCAATATCGAGATCGTGCATGGCATCGACCTCGACATCACCGACCGCGAATTCATCGCGCTGGTCGGTCCTTCCGGCTGCGGCAAGTCGACGACGCTGCGCATGATCGCCGGGCTGGAAGAGATCAGCGCCGGTTCGATCGAGATTGGCGGGCGCGTCGTCAACGATTTGCCGCCGCGTTCGCGCAACATCTCGATGGTGTTCCAGTCCTATGCGCTCTACCCGCACATGACGGTGCGCGAAAACCTCGGCTTCTCCTTGAAGATCGCCGGCGCCGCCAAGGACGACATGGATCGCCGCGTCGCCGAGGCCTCGGCCATCCTGGGGCTCGATGCTTTGCTCGACCGTCGGCCATCGCAACTGTCCGGCGGCCAGCGCCAGCGCGTCGCCATGGGCCGCGCCATCGTGCGTGACCCCGACGTCTTCCTGTTCGACGAGCCGCTTTCCAATCTCGATGCCAAGCTCAGAACGCAGATGCGCACCGAGATCAAGAAGCTGCACGCCAAGGTGCAATCGACGGTGATCTACGTCACCCACGACCAGGTCGAGGCGATGACGCTTGCCGATCGTATCGTTATCATGCGCGACGGACATATCGAACAGGTTGGCACCCCAGATGAAGTGTTCCGCCGGCCAGCCACGCGCTTCGTTGCCGGCTTCATCGGCTCGCCGCCGATGAATTTGCACGAGGCGACGGTCGACGACGATCAGCTGGTTTTCGCCAGCGGCGCCAAGCTGCCCCTGCCCGGTCAGTTCAAGGCCAATGTCGCTGCCGGCAACAAAGTCGTGTTCGGGTTGCGGCCAGACGACATCTATCCGACCGGCCATGGTATCAGCTCCGGCGGCGCGGCCGACGTGCATCAGATCGAACTGCCGATCACCGTCACCGAGCCGCTCGGCAACGAGACGTTGGTGTTCGTCGAGTTCAACGGCAGTGACTGGGTGTCTCGCATGCTGAACCCCAGGCTGCTGAAGCCAGGCGAGCGCGTCGCCATGAGCCTCGACCTGTCGCAGGCGCATCTGTTTGCCGCTCAGACCGGAAAGACATTGCGGAGCTGACCGACATGGCCAAGATCGAAAAGATAGAATTGCGCATGGTCGACCTTGTGCCCAAGGTCAAACGCACCGACGCGATCCAGAGCTTCGTCAGCCAAGAGACGCCAATCGTCACCATCACCGATTCCGACGGCGCGGTCGGAACCGGTTACAGCTACACGATCGGCACCGGCGGCTCGTCGGTGATGCGGCTCCTGTCCGACCACCTGGCGCCGCGCCTGATCGGCCGCGATCCTGATATGATCGAAGCGATCTGGCACGATCTCGAATTCGCCACCCACGCCACCACGATCGGCGCCATCACGGCAATCGCCATCGCGGCGATCGACACAGCGCTCTGGGACCTCAGGGCGAAGAAACAGGGCCTGCCGCTATGGAAGCTCGCTGGCGGCGCCAAGGACCGCTGCCCGCTTTACACGACAGAAGGCGGCTGGCTGCACATCGAGACGCAGGCGCTGGTCGACGATGCGGTGGCCGCCAAGGCCAAGGGGTTTCGCGGCTCGAAAGTGAAGATCGGCAGGCCGCATGGCTCCGAGGATCTCGCGCGGCTGTCGGCGGTGCGCAAGGCGGTGGGCGACGGCTACGAGATCATGACCGACGCCAATCAGGGTTTCTCCGTCGACGAGGCGATCCGGCGTGCGGCGAGGCTTCGAGAACTCGATCTCGCCTGGATCGAGGAGCCGCTGCCGGCCGACGACATAGACGGGCATATCAGGCTGTCGAATTCGACGCCGACGCCGATCGCCATCGGCGAGTCGCTCTATTCCGTCAGGCACTTCCGCGAATACATGCAGAAAGGCGCCTGCTCGATCGTGCAGGTCGATGTCGGCCGCATCGGCGGCATCACGCCCTGGCTCAAGATCGCCCATGCGGCGGAGGCCTTCGACATTCCAGTCTGCCCGCATTTCCTGATGGAATTGCATGTCAGCCTGACCTGCGCTGTTCAGAACGGCAGGTATGTCGAGTACATTCCGCAACTCGACCAGTTGACCGGCAAGCACATGCGCATCGAGGATGGGCATGCGCTGGCGCCCGACGAGCCCGGTATCGGCATCGATTGGGACTGGGACGCGGTCAAGGCCATGAGCATCGCCGAATTCACCACGGCGATCACGACATAAGGAGCTGATATGCAGCGGATGGGATTTGTGCTTGGGCTGAAGCCGGAGAAGGTCGAGGACTATGTTCGCCTCCATGCCGCCGTCTGGCCTGACGTGCTGACCATGATTTCGGCATGCAACATCAAGAACTATTCCATTTACCTGAAGCGGCCGGAGAACCTGCTGTTCAGCACCTTCGAATACCACGGCACCGACTACGAGGCCGACATGGCCAAGATGGCGGCCGATCCGAGGACGCAGGAATGGTGGGCCGTCTGCATACCTTGCCAGGAGCCGCTTGCGACCCGCAAGGAGGGTGAATGGTGGGCTTCGATGGACGAGGTCTTCCACCATGACTGAGGCCGGTTTCGACCCTGCCTCACTCGTCCAGGCCTGGGCCAAACCCTCACAACCCCGACCGATCGTCACTTTCGGTGCAGGGTCGATTGTCGGCGACGCGCATTTCCCGGCCTACCGAAAAGCGGGGTTTCCGATCGCCGGTCTTTACGATCCGGACCAGGCCAAGGCGCGGGCCCTGGCCGATAAATGGGACGTGACGGCGTTCCGTTCGGTGCAAGAAGCCGCCGGAGTTAAGGACGCGATCTTCGATCTGGCAACCCCACCGGGGCGGCACGCCGACATCCTGAAGGCGCTGCCCGGCGGTGCGGTCGCCCTGATCCAGAAGCCGATGGGCAATTACCTCGGGGAGGCAAGCGAAATCCTCGAAATCTGCCGCGCCAAGAAGCTCAAGGCGGCGGTGAATTTCCAGCTCCGTTTCGCGCCGATGATGCTGGCGCTGAAGGACGCCATCGCCAAGGGCTGGCTCGGCGAGGTCGTCGATTTCGACGCCTGGCTGGCGCTGGCGACGCCGTGGCAGTTGTGGGAATTCCTGCTCAAGGCGCCGCGCGTCGAGATCGCCATGCACTCGATCCACTATCTCGACCTGATCCGGCAGTTGCTCGGTGACCCCAAGGGCGTGCATGCCAAGACGCTGGGCCATCCCAATCATTCCGTGGCGCAGACGCGCACCAGCGCCATTCTCGACTATGGCGACACCGTGCGCTGCGCGCTGTCGATCAACCACGACCACAAGTTCGGGCGCCGGCATCAAGCCTGCGAATTTCGTGTCTGCGGCACCGAGGGTGCCGCCTATCTCAAGCTCGGTCTCAATCTCGATTATCCCCGGGGCGAGCCGGATATTCTGGAAATCTATCCGAAGGGCGGATCGGACTGGATCGCGGTGCCCTTGGCCGGCGAGTGGTTTCCCGACGCCTTTGTCGGGCGCATGGCAAATGTCCAGCGCTTTGCATCCGGCGAAGACGCCGAACTGATCAGTTCGGTCGAGGATGCATGGAACACAATGGCGCTGGTGGAAGCCGCCTATCGTTCGAGCGCGGCGCTGGCGACGCCGATCGCGGAAAGGCCCTGATGGAACAGATCCAGTATTTCGAGGAGTACGAGATCGGCTCGACGCGGCTGACCAACGGCCGCACGATTACCGAGACCGACTTCATTGTCCATGCCGGTCACACCGGCGATTTCTTCCCGCACCACATGGACGCCGAGTTCATGAAGACAACACCGTTCGGCCAGCGCATCGCGCATGGCACGCTGGTGTTCTCGGTCGGCATCGGGCTGACGGCAACGGTCATCAATCCCGTCGCCTTTTCCTATGGCTACGACCGGCTGCGCTTCATCAAGCCCGTGTTCATCGGCGACACGATCCGCACACGCACCACCATCGCGGCCAAGGAGGACGACCCCAAGCGACCGGGTTCCGGACGCGTGATCGAGCGCTGCGAAGTGATCAACCAGCGCGGCGAGGTGGTGCTGGCGGCCGACCACATCTACATCGTCGAACGCCAGCCGGCCTGAGGCAATGTCCGCTATGCGCCGGTAGCGCGCTTGGTGATGCGCTCCAGACCGAGCAGCAGGACCAGCGTTGCCGCCACCAGGATCATGGTGAGCGCCGCCCCGGCAAAGATGTCGCCGCGATCGGTCAGTGAGAAAATCGACACCGGCAGCGTCACCCAACCCGGCGGATAGACCATCACGGTCGCGCCAAGCTCGCCCATGGACAACGCGAAGCTCAGCCCGAAGGCCGCGACCAGATAGGGTGCGAGCAAGGGCAGCGTGACATGCCGGAGCCGATAGGCAGGGCGTGCGCCAAGGCTCGACGCGACCTGCTCGAAGTCGGGCGACAGCCGCGCAAGCCCGGCCGAGACATTGCCGAAGGTGAAAGCCGAGATCAGCACGAAATGCGCGATCATGACGATTGCGATCGTGCCGTTGAGCAACAGCGGCGGATGGCTGAACGCAACCAGCAGGCCAAGGCCGACCGACACCGAAGGCACAGCGCTCGGGATGAAGAACAGCAGGCCGAGTGCCCTCGCCAGCGTGGCGCCCTGGATGCGCAGCGCAAGTGCTGCCCAGGTGCCGCTGACCAGCGCCAGCGCGCTGGCCAGGAAGCCGGTGACGAGGCTGGCCTTGACCGCGTTCCAGGCCGCGCCCTTGGCGACATCCGCGTAGTGCTCCGTGGTCAAGCCATTGGGCAGCACGCCGTTCCACTGGTCGGCGAGGCTGGACAGCAGGATCACCGCCAGCGGCGCCAGGAACAGCACGCCGAAGATCAGCGCGAAGATCACCCAGATGACGAAGCGACCGGAACGCGACCAGACCAGCATCGCTAGACTCCCAACCGGCCGGCAGCGAACCGGTAGAGACCGAACAAGCCAAGCGACAGGGCTATGTTGATCACGGCGATGATGCAGGCGACCTGGTAGGCCGATTCCTGGATGGCCTTGCCATAGATCAGCAGCGGCAGCGTGATGACGCCCTTGGCGCCGATGAACAGGACGATGCCGAATTCGTTGACGGTGAGGAGCAGGCAGAGGCTGCCGCCGGCGATGAGCGCGGGCACCGCCGCCGGCAGAATGACCTGGTGGACAATGCGGAACGGTCGCGCGCCAAGCACGCTTGCCGCTTCGATCTGACCGCGATCGACCAGCGAAAAGGCGGCAAGCAGCGGCCGCAGGATGAAGGGCGTGTAGACCGTGACCTCGGCCAGCACGACGCCCCATGTCGAATAAAGGAAGTCGACCGGCGGCAGCGGCAGCGAGAAGGCTTCCATCAGCCCGGAGTTGAGCATGCCGGCGGAGCCGTAAAGGAAGGTGAAGGCCAGCGTCACCAGGAAGGTCGGCAGGGCGATGAAAGTGTCGATCAGCCTGGCGATGAAGCCGCTGCCGGGAAACGGCACGAAGGCGAGGATTAGCGCCAGCACCAGGCCGACGACCAGGCATCCGGCCGTCGCCGTGACCGAGATCGTCACCGTGTTGACCAGCGCGTTGAGAAAGAAGCGCGAATGCAGGACGCGGACGATCTCCGCGACATTGGCGACGCCGCTGTCGTCGAGGAAGGCCTGGCGTACAATCAACGCCAGCGGATAAAAGAACAGCAGTGCCAGCAGGGCCGCCGGCGGCACGATCCACAGCCGGCCCGGCTCTCGCTTTCTGGCCGTCGGCATACCAATGGCGAGCGCTTCAGACACCGGCGTCTTCCGGGAGAAGCGACGTATCGGCCGGCGCAAAGAACAGCGGCACCTCTGTGCCGGGTTCCGGCAAGGCCATTGGCAGTTTCGTTGCCGAGACGCGCACCGGCGTGCCGTCGACATCGAGCACCAGATGCGTGAGTTCACCCTGCCAGTGCACCTCCCTGAGCGTGCCGACAATGCGATTGGTGTGCTCGCTGTCGGCCGTCAGGCTCAGATGCTGCGGCCTGATGCAAAGCAGGCTCTTGTCGCCAACCTTCTCGCCGCGACCGGCACCGGCGAGCACGGCATCGCCATGCCTGGCCATGGCAAAGCCTTTCGGGCCGGCAGCATCGGCAACCGTCACCGGCAGAAGGTTGGCACGACCGAGAAACTCGGCGGTGAAGCGGTTTGGCGGACGGCGATAGAGTTCGGTCGTCGGTCCATGCGAACAGACCCTGCCGTCGCGCATGATGGCGATCTTGTCGGCAAGCGTCAGCGCCTCGGTCTGGTCGTGGGTGACGTAGAGGATGGTCAGGCCCGGCAGGCTGCGGTGCAGACGGGCGATCTCCTCGACCATGTTGCGGCGGATCTGCGCGTCGAGCGCCGAAAGCGGTTCGTCAAGCAGCAGCACGCGCGGCCGCACGGCAAGCGCCCGCGCAATCGCGACGCGCTGCTGCTGGCCGCCCGAAAGCTCGCGCGGATAACGCCGGGCAAACGTCGCCATGCCGACGGTGGCGAGCGCATCCTTTACCCGTTCGCCGATCAGCGCCTTGTCGGCGCCTTGTGCCCTGAGGCCAAAGGCGACGTTGTCCTCGACCCGCATATGCGGGAACAGCGCGTAGTTCTGCACCACCATGCCGAGCCCACGCTCATAGGGCGGCAGATCGGTGACGTCGGTGGCGCCGATGCGGATGCGGCCGCTTGCCGGTCGCACGAAGCCGGCAACGGCACGCAGAGCGGTCGTCTTGCCGGAGCCGGACGGGCCTATCATCGCCAGGATTTCGCCAGGCGCGATGTCGAGGGTCAGCGGATGCAGGACGACATGGGCGCCATAGGCGACAACGACCTTGTCGAAGTGGACGTTCGAGCCGGCGCCGCGAACCTTCGCGGCGTCGATGTCCGTGACACTAGGGCCCGTGAAGGCGGCGGCCGACATGGCATTGTTCTCCGGATTGCTTCTCGTGCGGATCAACTTCCGGTCGCTTCGTTCCACTTCTTGACGTAGTCGGGAAGCTTGCTCAGCGCCTCGTCCCAGTTCGGCGACCAGATGGTCAGGCCTTTCATCGCCTCCTGCAGCTTGGCGAAATTGGCGTCGGACGGCGTCACGTCCTTGCGGGCCGGCATGCCGAGGGCAACGGAACTTACAGTCGACTGCGCCTCCTTGGACAGCAGGAAGTCGATCAACTTCTTGCCGTTGTCGCTATTTGGCGCACCGGTGACCAGGCCGATTTCATAGGGCAGCGCAAAGGTGGAGCGGGTGCCATCGGGGCCAGCGGGCCAGAACACCTTGATGTTGGGATTGTCTGCCATCTGCGACATGTTCATCTGCAGGTCGCCATTGGCCACATGCAGCTCGCCCTTGTTGACCAGCGCGGTCAGCTTGCCGGTCGAGGCGGACGGGCCGACATTGTTGTCCTGCAGCTTCTTCATGAATTCGAAGCCGGCATCCTCGCCGCCAAAGGCATGGATGATCTGCAGCATGACGGCCGTCCCGTCGCCAGCCTGGCCGGGGGTCGAGTACTGGATCTTGCCCTTGAACTTCGGATCGAGCAGATCGTTATAGCTCTTCGGCGCTTCGGACAGCACGGCGCTGTTGTAGATGAAATTCATGTAGTTATTGACCAGCGGCCGATACTTGTCGGTGCCGCCGTCGATCTGGGATGCGGCTTCGGGTTTGTAATCCTGCAGCAGACCGTCCGCGGCGGCGCGCTGGATGAAGGGCGGCAAGGTCACCAGCACGTCGGCCTGCGGGTTCGACTTTTCCTTGGCGACGCGCTCGACGACGCCGCCCGAGCCTGCCTCGATATACTGAACGGTGATGCCGGTGGCCTTGGTGAAGGCTGCGAATTCGGTCTCGTACCAGCTGCCATTGCCGTCATGCAGCCCATCGGCGGAGTAGACGGTGACGACGCCGTCGGCGAGTGCCGGCCCAATGAGAGCCGCCGACGCGAGCAATGCGGCGAAGGCCCCGACCATGGTTGCGTTTCTTGATTTCATAACCAGTTCCCCTTTGATTGAAGGCACATTCTGCGATGCACTAGGACCAACCGGCCTTTGGGTCTCTGGCGGACGTTGAGCCGGTTGGATGTCTTCGTTGTGACAACTCTGGGGATTGGGCATCGATAAGTAAAATCTATTTATTTTATGAGAGCCAAACTTTCTCTGATATTTGTCATGGAACTGTCGCATCGGTGTCGTGGACACAAATGTGCTGCGCCGATGGCGGCTATCGGTTTGAAAATACAGGTTATCGGCCGAACGCCACCCCTGCGGTCTGCGCCCGCAATCGCGGATCATGCGAGCGGATGGTCACTGGCCGGCCTTCGAGAATTTCGAAACAGCGCGCGAGCGTGTCGTCTTCCAGCCGGCGCATCGCCTCGTAGGTGAAGAAGGTAAGATGCGGAAACAGGATCACATTGTCGCGACCGAACAATGCGCTCATCGGATGGCCTGACCTCGCCAGCGGCTCGACCGAATAGACGTCGAGCCCGGCACCACCGATGCGACCGGCAACGATCGCCTCGACGAGCGCCGCCTCATCGATCAGCGCACCGCGCGAGACATTGACGATGATGGCCGACGGTTTCAGGCAGGCGAGCTCATGCTTGCCGATCAGGCCGCGTGTCTGGTCATTCAGCACGCAATGCAACGAAACGAAATCACAGGCACGCAACATGGCGTGTAGGTCGTCGGCTTTCTCGATGCCGGCGGCGCGCATCGTCGCGGCATCGACACCGGGATCAAAACCAACGACGCGTGCGCGAAACCCCTGGCCGGCCATGCGCGCCATGCTGCGGCCAATCTTGCCGCAGCCGACCAGCCCAAGCGTGGCGCCTGATATATCGCGTCCCAGCCAGCGCTGTTCGGGCCAGATCCAGCCGTCTCGCGTCATTGCCTGGGTGATCCCCGGCAGCCGCTTGGCGAGCGCAATCATCAGCGCGAAGGCGCCTTCGGCGACGGTTTCCTCGGCATAGTCGGGCACGTTGACCACGGGAATGCCGCGCCGCATCGCTGCGGGAATGTCGATGGCATCGATGCCGACGCCGTATTTGACGATACCCTTCAACTTGGGAGCCGCATCGATCACCCGCGCGGTGATGGGCGTGTAGCACATGAGCAGGAGATCGGCGTCGGCCACCGCGTTGGCGAGATCGGCTTCGGGAATGCCATCCGGCAGCGTCACCAGGTCGACGCCCCTCGCCCGTAGGCCGGTATCAATTTCAGGACATTCGAGTTCGCGGTCTGTGCGGACGACCTTCATGGTCAGGCCGCCAGAACCGCGTCCTCGACAATGTCGAGCGCGCGGTCGAGATCAGTTTTGGAGATAACCAACGGCGGCGAGAGCGTCAGCACATTGCCGTGGCTCACCTTGAAGCTCAGGCCTTGTTCCAGGCAGGTGTAGAAGACACGTTCGGCGAGGTCCCGCGCCGGCTGTCGCGAAGCACGGTCCTCAACGAGTTCGACGCCGACCATCAGCCCCCTGCCCCTGACGTCACCGACATGGGGCGAGCGCGCCATCAGGTCCTGCATACGTGCAAGCATATGGCCGCCAAGCTCAGCCGAACGCTCGACCAGCCCCTCCTCCAGGATGATGTCGATGGTCGTCAGCGCCGCACGCGTTGTCACGGGGTTCTTTTCGTGGGTGTAGTGACCGATGGCAAAGCCGCCGGTGACGTCGAGATCGCGGCGGGCGATGACGGCGGCGATCGGCAGGATGCCGCCGCCGAGTGATTTGCCGAGGACAACGATGTCGGGCGTTACGCCGTCATGCTCATGGGCGAAAACTTTTCCGGTCTTGCCGAGACCGGTCGGGATCTCGTCGAAGATCAGCAGCGTGCCGTGCCTATCGCAGGCCTCGCGCACGCGCTTCCAGAAACCGGGCGGAGGTGGATTGGGCGTCGCGCGCATCGGCTCGGCAACGACAGCCGCCACGTCCTGCTCGCGGCCGAGCACATAGGCGATCATGTTGGCGCAAGCGAGCCCCGATGCCTCCAGGGAATCGTGGCCATAGGGGCAACGATAGCCATCCCAGGGCGCGACGTGCTCGGTGCCGGTCATCATCGGGCCTGCGATATGCGAACGGAAGGTCGCCTCGCCGCCGACGCTTGCCGCGCCAAAACCGGCGCCATGGAAAGCATCCCAGAACGACACCGTCTTGAAACGGCCGGTGGCGGCGCGCGCGATCTTCAGCGCGACCTCGATGGCATCGGAGCCACCGGTGGTGAACAGCACCTTGCCGAGATCGCCGGGAGCCAGCGCGGCCAGCTTCTCGGCCAATTCGACGGCGGGCTCGCAGGTAAAGCGGCGCGGCGCGAAGCAGAGGTCATCGAGCTGCTTCTTGATCGCCGCCACCAATCTCGGGTGGCCGTAGCCGAGGTGATGCACGCTGTTGCCGTGGAAATCCATGAAGCGGCGGCCGGCGGTGTCCTCGATCCAGATGCCTTCCGCCCTAGCGATCGTCGAAAGACAGGGGCTGGACAGGCTCTGGTGCATGAACGCGGCGGCATCGCGATCGAGCAGGCCGCGAATGCGGGGATCGTTCTGGCCGGTATCCCAGCGGCCGCGCGCCGCCGTCGTGTTGGAATCGCCTTCGGTATGCACAAGCTCTGGTATCGCGGCCATCATTGTCTCCGAAATGCGAATGAGGGAGCGTGGGACGCTCCCTCGGTTTGTTCCGCCAGCTTATGTGATCCGGTCAGGACCAAGGCAGCGAAAATGTCTTCACGTTGGTGTAGCTCTTCATCGCCTCGATGACGCCTTCCTTGTAGCCATTGCCGCTGTCCTTGATGCCGCCGAAGGGCGACATCTCGATGCGGTAGCCCGGCACTTCCCAGATGTTCACCGTGCCGACCTGCAGGCCGGCGATGTATTTCTGCATGCGGGGGAACGAGTTTGTGCAGACGCCCGACGACAGGCCGAAGGCGGTCGAGTTGGACAACGCGATCAGTGCTTCATCGTTATCTGGCGCGCGCACGATCGGGATGATCGGCCCGAACGTTTCTTCCATCACCAGTTCGGATGTGTGCGGCACGCGGTCGACGACGATTGGCGGCAGCAGCGCACCCTGACGACCCGGGTTGTAGAGGATCTCAGCCCCCTGCTCGGCCGCCATGTGGACGCGCGCTTCGAACAATGCCGCCGCTTTCTCATGCACGACGGTGCCGAGATCGGTCGTGCGGTCCATCGGATCGCCGAAGCGGATCTTCCTGGCCCGCTCGAGAACTAGCGGCACGAAGCGGTCGGCGACGCTTTCCTGGACGAGGATGCGCTTGACCGCCGTGCAGCGCTGGCCGGAGTTTTTGGTCGCACCGGCGACCGCCAGATCGGCGGCCTTGGCCAGATCGTCGTCGGAGAGATCGTTGAGGATGATCAGCGGATCGTTGCCGCCGAGTTCCAGCACCTGGCGCCTGTAACCGGCGGTGCGGGCGATCATCTTGCCGACCGGCACGCCGCCGGTGAAGGTGATGAGATCGATATTCTCGTTGGTGATCATCTCGTTGCCGACGTCGACCGGCCAGCCGGTCACCACCGAAAGCATTTCCGGCGGCAGGCCGGCTTCATAAAGAATGTCGGCCAGCACCAGCGCCGTCATCGGCGTCAGTTCGGTCGGCTTCACCACCACGCAATTGTTGGTGGCGATGGCCGGCGCCACCTTGTGCGAGACCATGTTGAGCGGATGGTTGAATGGAGTGATCGCCGAGATAGCCTTCAGCGGCTCGCGCGTGGTGAAGATCTTGCGCGCCTTGCCGTGCGGAGTGAGGTCGCAGGAGAATATCTGGCCGTCATCCTGGATGCACATCTGCGCCGACAGCGTGAACACGTCATAGGCGCGGCCGACTTCGTAGAGCGAGTCGGCCTTGGAGATACCGAGCTCGAGCGTGATCAGATCGGATATCTCTTCCCGGCGCGACGCCAGAGCTTCCGCCGTGCGGAAGAGTATCTGCTGGCGCTCGTAGCGCGTCAGCTTCGACCTGTAGCCGGCGGCGATTTCGAACGCCTGGCGGGCGTGTTCGGCCCTACCGGCGGGGACGGTGCCGATGACGGTGTCGTTCCAGGGGTAACGCACCTCGACGACACCATCGGCATCGACCTTCCTGCCGGCAATACGCATCGGCTCGTGGCGAACTTTGATGGCAGGGTCAAGCTTGGTCATGTGCTCTGCTCCAGCAGATTTGTGAGCGTTGCGGCAGAGGGTCGACCCCCACTCCGGCCCTTCGGGCCACCTCTCCCCCGATCGACGGGGAGAGGAAATTCGGCAACGTCGGCGCCCTTCCTCTCCCCCGTCGATCGGGGGAGAGGTGTCGAGCGAAGCTCGACGGAGTGGGGGTCGACATCATCAGGCTCGGCCTACGCCAGCGCCGCCGCCATGGTGGCGTAATAAAACGCGTCGAAATTGCGCAAGGCCGGCTCGTTGGGCAGGTCCGGCAGCGCGCGGTTGACGATGAACGGCACTTCCTGCTCGGTCAGTCCGCCATGCGAGCGCAGCGGCTCGTTCAGCGCCGCCAGATCATGGCGATGTTCCGATGTGCCGATCGTCTTGTTCTCGGTCGAGACCAGCACGATGTCGCCGATGCGGTCAGCCGGCAGTTCGAAGCGCTCGCAGGCCGTCCGGCTATCGACGACCAGCATGATGCCGTCGACCTTGGCCAGCCGCGCCATGATGCCGGCCTGGTCGGCGCCATCAGGCAAATAGGCGGTGGCGAAAGAGCCCAGCGCGCCATGGTGCACGACATAGGGGTCGGTGATCGGCAGGATGACGCGGGCCGTATCCTTGCCCAGCCATTCGTCAAGCAGGTCCTGGACGTAGACGACATCGGGCGCACCGTCGGCCTTGTGCTTGGGCTTCATGCCATGGTCGGCGGTGACAACGATCGCGGCGCCCAGCGCATCGAGTTTGGTCAGGTACTTGTCGAACATCTCGTAGAAGGCGTTGGCCTGCGGCACGCCCGGTGCGTATTTGTGCTGCACGTAGTCCGTCGTCGTCAGGTACATGATGTCGGGGCGGAATTCCCTGAGCAACTGGACGCCGGCGGCGAAGACGAATTCCGACAGTTCGGCCGAATAGACTTCCGGCACAGGCAGGCCGAAATGCCTCGAGGCATTGTCGATGCCGTGCTCGCCAATCGTGGTCGTATCGGACTTCTCCGCCGAAAAGCACAGCGCGCGCCCTTCGTCGAAAGACAGACCCTTGCCGAGCAGCGCACGCAGCTTGTCTTTGGCGGTGACAACGGCAACCTTGGCACCCGCATCATAGAAGGCCTGAAAAATGGTCGGCGCGCGCAGGAAGCGCGGGTCGTTCATCATCACTTCCTTGCCGGTCTCGCGTTCGTAGAGATAGTTGCCGCAAATGCCGTGCACCGAGGGCGGGCGACCGGTGGCGATCGACAAATTATTGGGATTGGTAAAGCTCGGAATGACCGAGTGTGCGAAACGCACCGTGCCCTTCTCCTTGATCCTGACCAGGGCCGGCATCAGCCCGGCCTTGATCGCTTCATCGAGATAGGCCGGCTCGCAGCCGTCGAGGCAGATGGCGATCGCCGGCACGCGCGGCCAGGCGTAGGTGCGGCCGTTGACCGCGACGTTGATGGGAGACATCTGGTTCATCTGGTATCCTCGAAATCGGCCGCTTCAGGCGGCGAGTTTGGCGCGCTCGGCGATTGCCGCGGCGGGCGGAGCTGCGGTGTCGACGCCCATTTCATCAAGCGATTGCGCCGCCGCCTCGACGACGCGGTGCATGACATGTTCGTCCATCTGGCCGATGCAGCCGACACGGAAGGAGTCCACGACCGTCAGCTTGCCGGGGTAGATGATAAAGCCCTTGTCCTTCATCAGTTCGTAGAAGCGATCGAAGGCGAAGTTGGCGTGGGCCGGGTTGAAGAAGGTGACGATGATCGGCGACAGCCAGCGGTCCTTGAGCAATGTCTCGAAGCCGAGTTCGCGCATGCCCGACACCATGACGTCGCGGTTCCTGGTGTAGCGGGCACCACGGCCGGCAACGCCGCCTTCCGCCTCATGCTGGCGCAGCGCCTCCAGGAAAGCGGCGACGACATGCGTCGGCGGCGTGTAGCGCCACTGGCCGGTCTTGTTCATATGCGCCCACTGGGCGTGGACGTCGAGCGACAGGGAATGGCTGCGCCCCTTGGCTGCCTCGAGTTCGCTCTTGCGGGCGATGATGAAGCCGAAGCCGGGCACGCCCTCGATGCATTTATTGGCCGACGAGACCATCGCCTCATAGCGGATCTCGTTGACGTCGAGCGCGACGGCGCCGAACGCACTCATGGAATCGACCAGCAGCTTGCGGCCCTTGGCATGGACGGCCGCGGCGATCTCGGCGACCGGGTTCAAAATGCCTGAGCTGGTCTCGCAATGAATGGCGATGACGTGGGTGATGGCGTGGTCGGCTTCGAGCGCTGCCGCCACCTCGTCGCCGCGAGGCGGCAGGTAATCGCCCTTGTCGATCAGCGTATAGGGCCGGCCGAGATACTGCATGGTCTGGGCGGCACGAAGGCCGTAGGCACCATTGGCCAGCACCAGAACCTTGCCATCCCTGGGCACGAACGCCCCCAGCATCGCCTCGACGCAGAACGAGCCTGAGCCTTGCATCGGCACGCAGTCGAACTCGCCGTTGGTGTCGCCGGTCAGCGCCAGTAGGCGGCGGCGCATGTCTGATGTCATGGCGCGGAAGTCGCCGTCCCACGATCCCCAGTCGCGCAGCATCGCCTGCTTGACCGAATAGGCCGTGGTGAGCGGCCCGGGGGTCAACAGATAGGGCTCGCCCAGCGCCGGCCTGGCCAGCGGCTCCGCGGCAAATTTCGTTTCGGCGAGCATGATGTCCTCCGACAGGTCGCTGCTTTTTTATCTGGCGCCATTGTTGGCTGAGGGCACATATTTGTAAAATCGTTATTTTGTATCGATGTATCGATTTCAGTGATGATCCGATACAGACAGCAGAAGCTGCATGGCGCTCGTGACAGCTTCGTGAAACCCGGCAGGCCCATTCCAAGACATAAACCGAATCGTTTGTTTCCGGCTTTTGCATAGCAGGGCTTATGATAGGCTGCTGGTAACCAGAGAGGCTCGGGAGCGAAGAAGATGCGCTATGTTCAGTTGCGGGCCTTTCATCAGGTGGCGATCTCCGGCGGCTTTTCGCGGGCGGCCGAAGCGCTGTTCCTGACCCAGCCGGCGATATCGGACCAGGTCCGCAAGCTCGAGGAAGAGTATGATGTCCTGCTGTTCAATCGTAACAAGAAGCAGGTCACCCTGACCCATTCCGGCCAGAAACTGCTCGAAATAACCCACCGCATGTTCGACACCGAGCAGCAGGCGTTGGAGCTTCTGACCGAGTCGCGCGCGCTGCGTTCCGGCACGCTGCGCATCGTCGCCGACGCCGCGCATCATCTGCTTCACATTCTCGGCAGCTTCCGCGCCCGCTATCCCGGAGTGCAGGTCTCGGTGCGTGCCGGAAACACCGAGACGGTGATCAGCAGCCTCTACAGCTACGATGCCGATATCGGCGTGCTGGGCGAGGTGCCCGCCGGACGCGACTTCGAAGTGCTGAAACTGAACTCGACGCCCATCATCGCCTTCACCTCGATCGACCATCCGCTGTCGGGGAAGAAATCGCTGACGCTCAAGCAGCTCGCACAGGAATCCCTGGTCATGCGCGAGCGCGGTTCGAAGACGCGCCAGAAGCTCGAAGACCTGGCCGCCGCGTCGAAGGTCGAACTCAGGCCTGTGATCGAGGCAGAAGGCCGCGAAGCCGTGCGCGAAATCGTCGCCTCGGGCGCCGGTATCGGCTTTGTCTCGGCGGCCGAATTCGGCCAGGATTCGCGGCTCGTCCCAATCACCATCGACGCGCCCGAGACCTTGATGGACGAGGCGCTGATCTGCCTGCGCGAGCGCAGCGGCGGCAAACTGGTGCGCGCCTTTCTCGACATGGCGCGCTCTATGTCGACGGATTAAGCCGCGGCCCTGATCTCCATTGCATCGGCTTTCACCCGCTCCGACTTCGGATCGTAGGGGCTGCGCAGATGCACGGTAGCCGCATGGCGTACGCCGGCTAGATCGATCTCGAAATGGCCGCCGCTCAGGAACACAGCATCCACGCCGGTTTCGTTTTCGATCAAGCCGAGCGCCACTGACCGGCCAAGCGTATGGCCGTAGGCGGCCGAGCGAACCTCGCCGACCGGCTTTCCGTCGCGCAGGACCAACTCGCCGCCCCACAGCATCGGCTCGGTATCGTCGAGCGTAAGGAGCACGATACGCTTTGCCGGTGCCGACGACGACTTTGCCTCAACAAGCGCGTCATGGCCGATGAACCCACCCAGTTTGTCCATAGCAACGGCGAAGCCAAGCCCCGCCTGCCAGGGATTGATATCAGGCGTCAGTTCCCGACCCCAGGCTCGAAAACCTTTTTCGATGCGCAAGGCGTCGAGCGCGTAGTAGCCGGCGTCGGCCAAGCCGAATTCACGGCCGGCCTCGTGCAACGCCTCGTAGACGCCGACGGCGAATTCGGCCGGCACGATCAGTTCCCAGCCGAGTTCGCCGACATAGGTCATGCGGTTGGCATAGGCAGTGGCGTAGCCGATATCGATTTCGCGAATGCTGGCGAAGGGGAAGCCGGCGTTGGAAAGATCGGCCGACGACAGTTTGCCGAGGAGATCGCGCGAACGCGGCCCCATTAACGCCAGCACCGCATAGGCCGAGGTGACGTCGGTCAGGACGGCATGCGCATCCGGCGGAATGTTCTTGACGATCCAGTCGGCGTCGTGGACCGCCTGGGCGGAACCGGTAACGATGAGGAATTTTTCCGCGCCAAGCCGCATCACGGTGAGATCGCTTTCGTAGCCGCCGCGCGCATTGAGCACGCCGGTGTAGATCGATGTGCCGACCGGCACATCGATGTCGCCGGCGCAGATGCGGTTCAACACGGCACAGGCATCGCGGCCCTGGACAAGAAGCTTGGCGAAGGAGGTCTGGTCGAAGATGGCGACGGCTTCGCGCGTCGCCTTCATCTCGCGCCGCACGGCCTCGTGCCAGTTCTGGCGACCGAAGGCATAGTCGTTCCCGGCTTTCTCTCCCGGCGCCGCGAACCAGTTGGCACGCTCCCAGCCCATCTTGGAACCGAAGCAGGCGCCCTTGGCGGCGAGCCGATCATAGAGCGGCGAGCGGCGGAACGGCCGCGCGGTATCCAATTCGCGGTTTGGCCACGGCATGGCGTAATGCAGGCCGAGCGTCTCCTTGACGCGGTCATGCAGCCAGCGCGGATTGTTGTTGAAAGCGGCGAAGCGCCTGATGTCGACCGGCCACAAATCCATGGTCGGCGCGCCGTTGACGATCCATTCGGCCAGTGCCTTGCCGGCGCCACCGGCACTGGCAATGCCCATCGAATTGAAGCCGGCGCCGACATAGAAATTCTTCAACTCCGGCGCCTCGCCGAGGAGGAAATTGTTGTCCGGCGTAAAGCTCTCGGGACCGTTGTAGAATTTCTTGACTTCGGCCCGCGCCAACTGCGGCACGCGCACCAGCGCGTTTTCCATCAGGATCTCGAACTGGTCCCAGTCGTCGGGCAGCAGAGCGAATTCGAAATTTTCGGGAATGCCGTTCATGCCCCACGGCTTGGCGTGCGGCTCGAAGCCACCCATCACCAGACCGCCGACCTCCTCCTTGAAGTAGATGAAGCCATCGGGGTCGCGCATCACGGGCAGGTCCGGATGCACACCCTCGATCCGGCCGGTGACGATGTACATGTGCTCGGCCGAATGCAGCGGCACCGAGACGCCGCACATCAGCCCGACCTTGCGGGCCCATTGGCCGGCGCAGTTGACGACGATCTCGGCGGCGATGTCGCCGCGGTCCGTCTCGACGCCGCAGGCGACGCCGTTTTTCACCGTGATGCCGGTGACCTGCACCCGCTCGAAGATTTTGACGCCACCATTGCGTGCGCCCTTGGCCAGCGATTGCGTGAGATCGGTGGGATTGGCCTTGCCGTCTCCGGGCAGCCAGACGGCGCCGACCAGATCGTCTGTCGCCATCACCGGCCAGAGCTCGGCTGCCTCGCGAGGCGAGATGACGTCGATCTCGACCCCTTGGGCACGCGCCGACGCGGCCGTGCGCTTCAACACCGCCATGCGGTCGGTGGTGCGCGCGACGGATAGCGAACCGCAGTTCTTCCAGCCGGTGGCGAGGCCGGTCTCGGCCTCCAGTTCGCTGTAGAGCTGCGTGGAGTACCGGATCAGGCTGGTCATGTTGGAATGGCTGCGCAGTTGACCGACAAGACCGGCCGCGTGCCAGGTGGTGCCGCCGCTGAGCTGTCCCTGCTCAAGCAGCACCACATCGCTCCAGCCCAGCTTGGTCAGATGATAGGCGACCGAGCAGCCGATGATGCCGCCGCCGACAATGACAATTCGAGCCTGGGTGGGAAATTCATGTGCCATGAGCGTTCCGCCATTTGAGGGATGGCCGAGACATTACCATGGGAAAACCAAATATCAACTCATAATATCACAAAATATCACATCAAGCTGCAACGATGAGTTCAGGCCCCCTGTGCGAAAGCGCCTCGGCAAGCGCGAATTCGGGGTCGGTGTCGACGATTACCCCAGCGGCACGTTCGAAATTCGGAATTCTGAGCGGCGTCAGCTTGCCGAATTTGCTGCTGTCGAGCACGAAATAGGCCTTGCCGGCGAGGCTGATCATCCGGCCCCGCTGTTCGGCCCCGGCGCGGGTGAAATCGGTCACCTCGCCGACCGGAGACAGCGCTCCGCCACCCAGAAAGGCCATATCGACGCGAAAGCGCGCCATCGCATCGAGCGTGTCGATGCCGGAAGCCGCCTCCTCGCCCGGGTCGACTTCGCCGCCCAGCATGTGCACGCGCATGCCGGGAACATGGCATAGGTGCAGCGCTATCTTCAGGCTGGCCGTGCAGATCGTCAGATCGCGCAGTTCCGTCATTGCATGCGCGATGGCCAAAGTGGTGGTGCCGGAATCGAGAAAGACCACCATGCCATCCCTGACCAGCCCGGCGGCCGCCCTGCCGATCGCGGCCTTGCCTTGGGCATTTTCCTGGCTGCGCTGGCTCATCGCGGGTTCGCTCGGTTCGAAGCGGGCGGCCCCGCCATGCACGATGCCGAGCCTGCCCTGGTCGGAAAGCAGCTTCAAATCGCGGCGGATGGTTTCGCGCGAGACGTCGAAGAACCCAGCCAGTTCGGCGACGCTAACGGAACCCTGGGCCCCCAGCCGCCGCAGGATCTCGTCATGGCGGCGCGGGGCAAGGGCACGTGCCGGCAGGCGGCTGACGGGAGACATGGCATCCTCGTGTCAAGCATTGATGTTGCAATATGTGGCAGCGAACCGGCGCGATGGCAACCACGCGCCACGATTGCGGGCTGCCCCTTTCCCTCGGGCTTAGGATTTTCGCGCCAGCCCGCCGCCCTCCGTCGCGTTGACCAGCGTGTCGCTTCCCTCGCGAAGATGCTGTCTCAGAAAGCTCACCGCCTTCTTGCCGTCGCGCCGGCGGCAGGCGGCCAGCAGATCGCGGTGTTCCGTCCGCGAGCGGGTGCGATAATCCGGATTCGACATCTCGAGCAGAAGAGTGGGTCCGCCCGGCATGGTCCGGGCGGAGAAATCAGTCAATCGACCTTTACGGCGACCACGGCGGCGCAGTCGCCGGCCTTGACTAAGCCAGGGAAATGCCGCGCCGCCAGCATGCCCGACATTTTGGCCCGGATTTCCTGCGGCGCGACGCCGGTGCGGCCGGTGGAATGGATGCGGGCCACCACCGCGCCCTCCTCGACAGGTTCGCCGAGATCGACCATGGTTTCGATCATGCCGTCATCCTCGGCGAAGCAGAAGCAATCGCCCGAGGGCATGTCCAGCCACTGCGTTCCGCCCGTCTCGGCCGCCCCGGCGACGATACCCTCATGACGCAGCACGTTGAGGATGCCGCGCCGCGCGATCCGCACCGTCTCGGCTCGCGACGTACCGCCACCGCCGAGCTCGGTGGTGACGAAGACCTTGCCCATCTCTTCGGCCGCCGTGTCATACATGCCGATCGCATCGATCTCGGTCATGCGCATCGAGAATGGTGCCGAGAATGCCGCCACCGCGGCAAAGGCTTTCTGCTCCAGCGCCTTGTCGGGCAAAGTGTGGGCGGCGCAGAACGGCACGAAATCCAGCGTTCTGCCGCCGGAATGGAAGTCGAAGACGATGTCGGCGCGGGGAAGCAGCTCGCGTTGGAAATAATCGGCGATCTTCTGCGTCACCGTGCCGTCGGGCCGGCCGGGGAAACTGCGGTTCATGTTGCCCTTGTCGATCGGCGAGGTGCGCGTGCCAGCCCGAAAAGCAGGATAGTTCATCGCCGGCACGATGATGACCGTGCCGCTGACCTGGCTGGGATCGAGTGTGCGGGCGAGTTCGTAGAGCGCCAGCGGCCCTTCATACTCGTCGCCATGATTGCCGCCGGTCAGCAGCGCCGCCGGCCCCTTGCCGTTGCGGATGACGCAGATCGGGATCATCACCGAGCCCCAGGCCGAATCGTCGCGGCTGTAAGGCAAGCGCAGGAAACCATGCTGGACGCCGTCACGATCGAAATCGACGGTCGGCGTGACCGGCGACGGGCGAAGACTGGACATCGGGCTCAATCCTTTACCACCAGCTTGCGCGGCACGTTGGCAAGGCACTCCACACCGGTTTCGGTGATCAGGATCGATTCAGTGATCTCCAGCCCCATCGTCTCCAGCCACAGGCCGGTCATGAAATGGAAGGTCATGCCGGGCTTGAGTTCGGTGCGATCGCCGGGGCGCAGGCTCATCGTGCGCTCGCCCCAGTCCGGCGGATAGGAAAGCCCGATCGAATAGCCGGTGCGGTTGTCCTTGACGATGCCGTATTTCTTCAACACGGCGAAGAAGGCATTGGCGATGTCCTCGCAGGCATTACCCGGCTTTGCGGCGGCAAGGCCGGCTTCCATGCCTTCCAGCGTTGCCTTCTCGGCATCGAGGAATTCCTGCGTCGGCTTGCCGAGGAAGACGGTGCGCGACAGCGGGCAATGGTACCTGTTGTAGCAGCCGGCGATCTCGAAGAAAGTGCCCTCGCCCGACTTCATCGGCTTGTCGTCCCAGGTCAGGTGCGGCGCCGAGGCGTCGGCGCCCGAGGGCAGCAGCGGCACGATCGCGGGGTAGTCACCGCCAATGCCGTCGACGCCGCGCGTGCCGGCATCGTAGATCTCGGCGACAAGATCGTTCTTGCGCATGCCGACTTCGATCTTGTCGACGATGCGCTGGTGCATCGCCTCGACGATACGGGCGGCCTTGCGCATATAATCGATCTCGGTTGGGCTCTTCACCGCGCGCTGCCAGTTGACCAGCGCGGTGGCATCGACGAAGCGGGCGTTGGGCATATGCTTCTGCAGCGAGGCGAAGGCGGCGGCGGAGAACCAGTAATTGTCCATCTCGACGCCGACGGTGAGCTTGCCCCAGCCGCGATCGGTCAGCACACCCGACAGGAAATCCATCGGGTGGCGTTCGGTCGACTGCACATAGTGGTCGGCATAGCCGACGATGTTGTCATGTGCGAGGTAGGCGGTGCGCTTGGCGCCGTTGGCGTCCTGGCCACGGCCGTACCAGACCGGCTCGCCCGATGGCGGCACGATGACCGCCTGGTGGACGTAGAAGGACCAGCCGTCATAGCCGGTCAGCCAGGCCATGTTGGAGGGATCGCTGACGATCAAAAGATCGACGCCTTTCGCCTCCATGGCTTTCCGCGTCTTGGCGAGGCGTTCCGCATATTCGCTTCGCGAGAATTTCAGGTTTGGCAGCATTTTGTTGGTCCTCGTTTGTTGGGGCTGGAGCCCGGTTTCAACTCCGTTGAATCCGGCTCCAGGGAATTTTTTGATTGAGCATAATCTGCGGGGGAAAACCGGTTGCCATTTTCCGGATCATGCTCCTGCGGCGGGCGTCAGCTTTCAAAGATCGTTCCGGCTTTCGCGGCCAGCGCACGGTCGCGGGCGAGCGTGGCGATCGCCGTATCCTGCACGCCCGTGCCGGTCAGATCGGCGATGGTGATGTCGCCAGCCGAGCGCCGGCCATGCCTCGCGCCGGCGATGATCTGGCCGAGCTCGGTCACCTCCGCGTCTCCAGCCATCAAGCCCGCCGCGATGGCATGGTGCAATTCGCCCAGGCGCCGCGTCTGTTTCGCGCTGTCGGCGACATAGAGATCGGCCATGCGCAGGATCGCCGGCGCTATCTCGTTCTTGTGCTCGGCGTCCGAACCCATGGCGGTGATGTGCTGGCCGGCCGAGACAAACCCTGCCTTGATCAGTGGTTCGGTCGACGGGGTGGTCGTGACGATGATGTCGGCACCGGCAACAGCGTTGGCTGCGTCAGTCTCGGCGCGCACGTCGATGCCGAGCCTTTCGCGTAAGGTGGCCGCGGTCACTTCGGCCTTGGCGGCATCGCGCGCCCAGATGCGGGCCTGCGTGATCGGCCGCACCAGCATCAGCGCTTGCAGTTGCAGCCCAGCCTGCACGCCGGCGCCGAAGATCGAGGCGACCGACGAGTCCGGCCGCGACAGATGCTTGGCCGCGACGGCTCCCGCAGCAGCGGTGCGGACATCGGTGAGATAGCCGTTGTCGAGCAGCAAAGCCTCGACCAACCCTGTCTTCGACGACAGCAGCACCATCATGCCGTTGACGCTGGGCAGGCCAAGTTTGGGATTGTCGAAGAAGCCGGGGCTGATCTTGATGGCGAAGCCATCGATACCAGGCACATAGGCGGTCTTGACGTCAACCTCGCCGCGATGCTGCGGGATATCGAGCCGCAGGATCGGCGGCATCGCCACCGGCAGCGTGGCGAGCGCACGAAAAGCGTTCTCGACACAGGCGACGGCGTCGAGATCGAGCGTCACGATTGCGCGCAGTTCAGCTTCGGTGAGGATGGTCATCCTGCTCATGCGGCGCGCTCCGAAATCGATGGCATTTCCCCGCAGACAATCTTCCTGTGCAGTTGCATGTCGATGTTGCGGCCGGAAAGCAGAACCACAACCGGCCCCTCCGCCTTGACCTTGCCGGCGAGCAGCGCCGCGATGCCTACCGCACCGGCTCCCTCGACGATCTCGCGTTCCTGTTCATAGGCGTGGCGAATGCCGGCAGCGATTTCATCCTCGCTGAGCAGGACGACATCGTCGAGCAGGTCGCGGCACATGGCGAAGGTCAGCCGGTTGTCGAGGCCGATGCCGCCGCCGAGCGAATCCGCCAGCGTCGGCAGTTCCTCGACCAGCACAGGGCGGCCCGCATCGAGGCTGGCCTTCATCGCGGCGCCCCGCGCCATCGACACGCCGACGACTCTTGTTCCGGGACGGACACTTTTGACGGCCGCCGCTACACCCGAGGCCAACCCACCTCCGGACAGTTGCACCAGCACCAGAGCTGCATCCGGGACCTGGTCCATCACCTCCAGCCCGAGCGTGCCTTGACCGGCTATGATGGCCGGATGGTCGAAGGGCGGCAGCATGACAAGCCCCTCCTCCGTCACCAGCCGCTCGACCTCGTGCTGGGCATCGTCCTGGCTGTTGCCGACGATACGGATTTCCGCGCCGAGGCGGCGAATTTCGTCCAGCTTATTCCTGGGTACCAGTCGAGACATGCAGATCACAGCACGCATGCCCTCGAGCTTTGCCGCATGCGCAAGCGCACGGCCATGATTGCCGGTCGATGCCGCGACGACGCCGCGCGCCTTCTCCCTTGCGCTGAGCGAAGCGACGGCGTTGGAAGCGCCCCGCAATTTGAAGCTGCCGGTGGTCTGGCGGTGCTCGAGCTTGAGTTGAACCGGGACGCCCAGCCTTTCGGAGAGACTTGCCGAAAGCACGATCGACGTGCGCTCGATCTTGCCGGCAATTCGCTCGCCCGCGGCACGGATATCGCCAAGGGTGACGGTCGCCATGGTCGTCAACCGCGCGGCAAGGGCAGCGTCATCAGACGGCCGAATTCGGGATGGGCTGTCTCATCACCGCAAAGGCGCAGACAATTCCAGGCGGTCGCCTGGTTGCTGGTCACCACCGGGCGGCCGATCGCCTCTTCCATGCCGGTGACCGCCAGCGCGCCGCGCAGTGCCGTGCACGACACGAACAGCGCATCGGCTTGCGGATGCGTCGCCTGGCGCGCGAGATCGATGAGGGCTGCCGGGGCAATGCGCGCCATCTCGCGGTCGTCCTCGAAGCCGAGACAGGTGAAGCTTAGGACTTCGAAGCCACGTTCGGCGAAATAGGTCGCCATCGGTCTGGAGGTTTCCACGGTATAGGGCGTGAGGATGCTGATCCGGCGCACGCCGAAGGCGTTCAGCCCGCGCACGCCAGCCATCGGAGGAGTGACAACGGGTATACCTGACTTGGCGGCCTGGATCGCCGTCTCGATCTCGGCATCGCCAATCACCACCGAGGCCGACGTGCAGGAGTAGCAGATGGCGTCGAGCGGCTCGTCGGGCAGGATCAAGGCAGCGCCCGCCGTCAGCGCCGGCTGCATCTTGCGCAGGTTCTCAGGCGTCGTCGGGTTGGCGTAGGGAATGCGCGCGACATAGACGCCGATCCGTTCGCTCGCCACCATGCGGCGAAAATCCGGCTCGGTCGTGTGGTCGGTGGCCAGGATGATCAGCCCGACACGGCGTTCCAGCGGACGCTCATCGAGCGCTGGCCGGTCGGGCACAAGCTTGATCTCGGACAAGAGCTTCATCTTTTATCTTTCGATCTTGCCGTAGCGGCGTTCCAGCCAGCGCAGCAGCACGACCGAAATCAGGCTGATGGCGAGGAAGAAGGCGCCGACCAGCGTGATCGGCTCAAGGTAGCGATAATAGGTGTTGGCGACGCTTTTCGCCTGGTTCATCAGCTCCAGCACTGTGATCGCCGAGAGCAGCGGCGTCTCCTTGAACATGGCGATGAAATAGTTGGCCAGCGCCGGGATCATCGGCGGAATAGCCTGCGGGATGATGATGTGGGACCAGGTCTGCCGCGCGCTGAGATTGCACGCCTTGGCGGCTTCCCACTGACCACGCGGCACATTGTCGATGCCGGCGCGGTAGACCTCCGCCGTGTAGGTGCCGTAGTGCAGGCCAAGTCCGATGACGCCGGCGACCAGCGGCGGCAAGAGAATGCCGATGTCGGGCAAGACGTAGAAGATGAAATAGAGCTGCACCAGGAGCGGTGTGCCGCGGATGAATTCGGCCACCCAACCGACGGTGCGCGACAGCGCCTTGTTGGGCGAGCGGCGCGCCAGCGCGATGCCCAGACCGACGATCGCGGCCAGCACCGAGCCGAGCAGCGTCGCCAGGATGGTGATCTTCACCCCCTGGATCAGCGTCGGCAGGATCTGCCGGACAAAGTCCCAGTCCCAATCCATCAGCGGACCCAATTCATCAGGAATGCTCTGGCCATCAGACGCGCACTCCGTCGAGGCCGCGCGCCATGCGGCGTTCCAGCGAGCGCACACCCCACGAGATGAATAGCGCCAGGATGAAATAGATGATGAGGATGGTGGTGAACGGCACCATGGTGTTGCCGGTCTGGGCGCGCACCACCTGTGCCTGGAACGTCAGGTCGGCGAGCGAGATCAGCGAGACCACCGATGTCGCCTTGAGCAGTTCGATGGCGTTGTTGCCGAAGGTCGGCAGCATCACCAGAAACGCCTGCGGCAGGATGACGTGTCGCATGCCTTGCCAACGGCCGAGATTGAGCGCGACGCAGGCCTCATGCTGTTCGCGGCCGATCGACTGCACGGCGCCGCGCACCACCTCGGCTGCATAGGCGCCCACATTCAAGCCCAGCGCCAACACACCGGCCTGCAGCGGGGTCAGTTCGAAGCCCACCAGCGGCAACACGAAATAGGCGAAAAACAGCTGCACGAAGATCGAGGTGCCGCGGAAGAACTCGATATAGGCCGTGGCCAGGGCCCGCAGCACGAAGAAGCGCGACAGGCGCCCCATGCCGGCGAGAAAGGCCATGATCAGGGCGAGCACCGACCCCATCAGCGTCAGCTCGATGGTGACAAGCGCTCCCTGCAATATCAGGCCGAAATAGCCGGACCACTGGGTCATAGAGTTGAAGTTTCCAACGTTGGTTTCAGCTTCCTTCTCCCCGTTTATGGGGAGAAGATGCCGGCAGGCAGATGAGGGGCAGCGCTAGCTTGTCCAAATATGGCGCCGCCCCTCATCCGTCACTTCGTGACACCTTCTCCCCGTGAACGGGGAGAAGGCAAGAAAGACGCCCTTATTTCGCCGCGCAGAGCTTGTCGCGCGTGGTCGACATAGCCGCCGCCGCCGAGAAGCCGTAGGGCTCGATGATCTTTGCGAACTCACCCGACTTCTTCATCTTGGCGAGTTCGACGTCGAAGGCATCGCGCAACGCCTCGTCGCCCTTCTTGAAGGCCGCGCCGTCGCAATAGACCGGCGCGCCCTGCACCGGGGCGATGACTTCGAGGTTCGGATCGGCGGCCTTCTTCATCAGGTCGTTGATCGAAAGGACAGGCAGCGAATAGGCGTCGATGCGGCCGTCCTGCACCATCTTCAGGCCACTCTGGCCGTCCGGCACGACGATGACGCGTTCGCGTGGTACGCCGGCGTTGAGCGCAAGCTTCTCCTCGGTGCCGCCGCCCGGCGCGCCGATGGTGGCTGACGTGTCCTTGGCGACATCCTCGTAGCTCTTGAAGCCTTTCGGATTGCCCTTCTTCACCAGCATCGCTTCGGCGTCGCACAGAACCGGCTCGGAATAGGCAACCGCGGCGCAACGCTCCGGCTTCATGAACAGGCCGGCGGTGACGACGTCGAAGCGGCCGGCCTGCAGGCCGGGAATCATGGCGCCATATTCCGAGATCGAGGCGGCGACATCGGCAACGCCCAGCCGCTTGAATATCTCGCGCGCGACGTCGGGCGCGGCACCCGAAACCTTGCCGTCGGCGGCGACAGCCGTATAGGGCGGCTCATTGGCGATGGCCAAGCGAGCGAAGCCTTGCGACTTCAGCTGTTCGAGCTTGCTGTCGTCGGCCGAACCCGTGATCGAGGCGGCCAGAACCGCCGAAAGCGCGAGACCGGCGACGCCGGCCAGAGTTCCAAGTTTCTTCATTGTTCCCAACTCCTTGTTCTTGTCTTGGTTTGCGTGATCTTAGGACGGCTCAACCGCCCATAGGGACGGCATCGCCGCCTTTGGCATGCGGTCAGACACGATGTCCGGCCGCGATGATCTTCTTCAGGAACCCTTGCGTGCGCTCCTGCTTGGGATTGCGGAAAATCTCGTCGGGCTTGCCTTCCTCGACTATCCTGCCGCGATCGAAGAACAGCACCCGGTCGGCGAAGTCGTGGGCGAAACCCATCTCGTGGGTGACCAGCAGCATGGTCATGTCGGTCTCGGCGCAGAGCCGCCACAAGACGTTGAGCACCTCCTCGACCAGTTCCGGGTCGAGCGCCGACGTCACCTCATCGAACAGCATGATCTTCGGCTGCAAAGCAAGCGCACGGGCGATCGCCACGCGCTGCTTCTGACCGCCTGACAACTGCGCCGGCATCGCCTTCGCCTTGTCGGCCATGCCGACCATCTCGAGCAGTTCCATCGCCCGCTTCTGCGCCGCGGCGCGCGGCGTGCCCTTGGTCAGCATCGGCGCTAGGGTCACATTATCGATGACGCTCTTGTGCGGAAACAGGTTGAACAGCTGGAAGACCATGCCGGTTTTCTGGCGCATTCGCGCCAGGTGGCGCTCGTCGGCCGGCAGCAGCTGGCCGTTGCGCTCCATGTGGTAGAGTTGCTCGCCGTCGATCTGGATGTGACCGCCGTCGATACGCTCCAGCGTCATCAGGATGCGCAAGATCGTCGTCTTGCCCGAGCCGGAGGGGCCGATCAGCGCCAGCTTCTCACGCGGCATGACCTGCATCGACAGGCCGTCCAGAACCTTGAAGCTGCCAAAGCTCTTCGAGATGCTGTCGATCTTGATGATGGGCGCGGTTGCGGACAAATGAATTTCCCCGTGCTGGAGAAGCCTGGTGCCCTAACGATGCGGAACGCGCCAAATCATGTCAATTGGGAAAATAATATCATGACAATTATTCTGATTGCGCACATTTTCCGGTCAATCCCAGCCGGCTTTTTGGACATGCCTTTGTCAGAACGCCTTGGTGTATTGGGCGGCATGCTCAGATTGCAAGCAGCAGATGCTCCGGATCGCCAAGCAAGAGCTTGGTGACAACGCCGAGACCCGCGCGCAGTTCCCCCTCGGTGGTCGAACCCAGCGAAATGCGCACCGCCGGATGCCAGGGCGTATCCGAAATACGGAAGGAGGTGCCCGGCGCAATGGCCACGCCTTGCAGCCGAGCCTGGGCGACAAAGCTTTCCTCGGAACGGTCGGCCGGCAGTTGCAGCCAGATATGCAACCCGTCGCGACGGGCACGGTAGTCGACGCCGGCCAGCACCTCGCCCGCGATGTCCTGTCGCCGCCGCAACGCCGCGCGCTGCCAGCGCACCAGCTCCATCGCGGTGCCGTCGGTCACCCATTTGGTGGCGATCTCGGCCACCAGCGGTGTCGCCATCCAGTTCGAGACTAGATGCCGATTGGCGACAGCGGCAACGTAGCGATCGGGCGCGGCGAGATAGCCGATGCGCAGGCCGGGCACGGTGATCTTGGTGAAGGAGGTGACGTAGAGCGTCCGTTCCGGCGCGAAAGCGGCGACCGGCGGCGGTCGATCCTCGACCAAGGGACCCAGCACGTCGTTCTCGATGATGGCGATGTCGTGCTTGCGCGCCACCGCCGCGATCTGCTCGCGACGCTCCGCATCCATGAGCGTTGCCGTGGGATTGATTACCGAAGGCTGCACGAAGACGGCGCGGATGTCGGACAGCCGGCAGGCTTCGTCCAGCGCTTCCGGAATCAGGCCATTGCCATCGATCGGCAGGCCTTGAAGATTGAAGCCGAGATAGCGCGCCAGCGGCACCAGCGTGTGATGACCGATCGCCTCGGTGGCAACCGTGGAGCCGGGCGGCGCCACGCTCATCAGCGCCACCGTCATGCCGGCGGTGGCGCCATTGGTGAGGCTGATATTCTGCGCGGAGGCGTCCAGTCCGCACAGCTTCAGCCATTCGACCGCCACGGCACGGTGGCGCGGGAACACCATATTTGGCCGGAACGACAGTGCCGAACTCGACGGCAGGTTTTCGGCGAGCCAGCCCAGCGCCTGCTTCATCCGCTCCAGGTGCATCGGCTCGCAGACCGGCTTCAGGATCGACAGGTCGATGACTTCGCCCAGGCGCTCCGGCAGATAAGGCGGCTCCGGTTCGCGGCGCTGCGTCTGCACAAAGCTGCCGCGGCCGATCTCGCCCGAAATCAGGCCGCGCCGGATCAGTTCCTCATAGGCACGGCTGACCGTCTGCACTGAAAGCTTGAGGTCGTCGGCCAGGCGGCGATGGGTCGGCAACCGCGTGCCGTTGGCGAGGCGGCCGTCGTGGATGGCGCGCGCGAACTGGTCGGCCAACGATTGATAGGCCGGCCGCCGGATGAGCGCGGGATCAGGGTGCCACAATGTCATGACTTATTAGAGATCGAAATCAGTGCAATTGACAATCGAAATAATGCGCCGTCATGGTACGACCGACGAAAAAGTAGGCGCTGATGACTGCTGCGAAACTCGACGCGATCGACCTCAAAATCCTCGACGCCATCCAGCGTGATGGACGCATCACCAAGCTGGCGTTGGCCGAGCAGGTCGGGCTGTCGCCGACGCCGTGCTGGATGCGGCTGCGCAAGCTGGAAAAGGCCGGCATCGTCTCGGGTTATCATGCCCGGATCGCCATGCGCGTTGTGGCGCCAGTCGCCACCGTACTGATGGAGGTGACGCTGGCCAGCCATCGCCAGGCCGATTTCGACCGCTTCGAGCGCGTCGTCCGCGACATTCCCGAGATCGTCGCCTGCTGGTCGGTGGGCGGCGGCGTCGACTATGTGCTGAAGGTGATGGCGCGCGACATCGACGCCTATCAGCGGCTGGTCGACGGCTTGCTCGAGCGCGAGATCGGCATCGACCGCTACTTCACCTACATCGTCATCAAGACGGTGAAGGATGACATCGCGCTGCCGATAGCGGACCTGCTGCCGGCGTCGACCTAGACCGGAGAGATCGACTGCCCCCTCGCCGCAATAGAGAGACTCTCTCTACGGCCAGGCGTCCAAACAGCCTCTCTGTCTGCCGGTGATGGGTAGTCTCCCCGCATCAAACCGAACCGGGAGGCTTCGACCATGTCCGCGCATTTCGCCCGCTCGCATCGCCACGAAGCGCTCGACCGGCTCGCCGACCGCCGGCTGCTGCGCGAACTCGCCTATATCGACGGCCACTGGACGGCAAGCGAGGCGGCCGAGAGTTTCGAGGTCACCGATCCCGCGACCGGCACCACCGTGGCCTTCGTCGCAGCGCTCGATGCCGGCCAGACGACAAAAGCCATCGACGCCGCCGCGCGCGCCTTTCCGGGCTGGCGGGCGCTGCTGCCGCAGGAGCGCTCCAAAATTCTGCGAAAATGGTTCGAGCTGATCATCGCAGCGAAAGACGACCTCGCTCTGCTGATGACGCTTGAGCAAGGCAAACCGCTCAAGGAGTCGCTTGGCGAAATCGACTACGCCGCCTCTTTCGTCGAGTGGTATGCCGAGGAAGCAAAACGCCTCAACGCCGAGAGCGTCACCAGCCATCTGCCGAACGCGGAAATGATGGCGCGGCGCGAACCGCTCGGTGTCGTCGGCGTGGTCACGCCGTGGAATTTTCCTTCGGCGATGCTGACCCGCAAGGCAGCCGCCGCTCTTGCCGCCGGCTGCACCATCGTTGCCCATCCGTCTTCTGAGACGCCACTTTCGGCGCTGGCGCTGGCCGAACTCGGCGAACGCGCCGGACTGCCGGCCGGCGTTTTCAACATCGTCACCGGCAAAGCCGCGACGATCGTTGGACGCATGTGCGAAGATTCGCGCGTGCGCGCCATGAGTTTTACCGGCTCGACCGAGATCGGCCGGCTGATCGCCGCCCAAAGCGCGCCGACGATGAAGCGGCTGGTGATGGAGCTTGGTGGTCACGCGCCGCTGATCGTCTTTGCCGATGCCGATCTCGACAAAGCGGTCACCATTGCCATCGACGCCAAATTCGCCACATCAGGCCAGGACTGCCTTGCGGCCAACCGCATCTATGTCCAGCGTCCGCTCTATGACCGCTTCTGCGCCGCTTTCGCCAAGCGCGTCGAGGCGCTGCGGGCCGGCAATGGCCTCGACGACATCGACATCGGGCCGCTGATGCATGAGCGCGCCGTCAAGAAGGTCGAGGAACAGGTCGCCGACGCCGTGGTTCTCGGCGCGCGTTGCCTCGCCGGCGGCAAGCGCCATCAGGCCGGACCGCTCTTCTACCAGCCGACGCTGCTGGCCGATGTCGCCGACGACGCGCTGATCATGCGCGAAGAGACCTTTGGTCCGGTCGCCGCCGTCACGCCTTTCGACAGCGAGGACGAAGTCATCGCCCGCGCCAATGCGACCGAATATGGCCTGGTCGCCTATGTGGTGACCGAGAACGGCGCGCGCCAGCAGCGCATGGGCCGCGCGCTCGACTACGGCATGGTCGCCATCAACCGTGTGAAGATCACCGGCGCGCCGATCCCATTCGGTGGCGTCAAGCAGTCCGGCATCGGCCGCGAAGGCTCGCGCCACGGGCTGGAAGCTTTCACCGACCTCAAATACCTTTGCCTGGATGTGGCGTAGGCTCGCACCCGGATCTCTTTCAAGGAGTTAAAAAATGCTCGACCAATCCAACGAACTCGCCGCATGGGATCGCGACCATTTCTTCCATCCCTCAACGCATATGGGCACGCACGCGCGCGGTGAATCGCCGACGCGGATCATGGCCGGCGGTGAAGGCGTCACCGTCTGGGACAACAATGGCAGGAAGAGCATCGATGCCTTCGCCGGCCTCTATTGCGTCAATGTCGGCTATGGCCGCCAGAAGATATCAGATGCAATCGCGACCCAGGCGAAGAACCTGGCCTATTACCACGCCTATGTCGGGCACGGCACCGAGGCCTCGATCACATTGGCGAAGATGATCATCGACCGCGCGCCGAAGGGCATGTCGAGGGTCTATTTCGGCCTCTCCGGATCGGATGCCAACGAAACCAACATCAAGCTGATCTGGTATTACAACAACGTGCTCGGCCGGCCGGAGAAGAAGAAGATCATCTCGCGCTGGCGCGGCTATCACGGCTCGGGTGTCATGACGGGCTCGCTGACCGGGCTGGACCTCTTCCACAATGCCTTCGACCTGCCGCGCGCGCCGATCCTGCACACCGAGGCGCCCTACTATTTCCGCCGCGCCGACCGCTCGATGAGCGAGGAGCAGTTCTCGCAGCATTGCGCCGACAAGCTCGAGGAGATGATCCTCGCCGAAGGGCCCGAAACCGTCGCCGCCTTCATCGGCGAGCCGATCCTCGGCACCGGCGGCATCGTGCCGCCGCCCGCCGGCTATTGGGAAAAGATCCAGGCGGTGCTGAAGAAGTATGATGTGCTCCTGGTCGCCGACGAGGTGGTGACGGGCTTCGGCCGGCTGGGCACCATGTTCGGCTCCGACCATTACGGCATGAAGCCCGACCTTATCACCATCGCCAAGGGCCTGACCTCGGCCTATGCGCCGCTGTCGGGCGTCATCGTGGCCGATAAGATGTGGCAGGTGCTGGTGCAAGGCTCCGACAAGCTCGGCTCGCTCGGCCATGGCTGGACTTATTCGGCGCATCCGATCTGCGTTGCCGCCGGCGTCGCCAATCTTGAACTGATCGATGAGATGGACCTGGTGCGGAATGCCGGCGAGACCGGCGCTTATTTCCGTGCCGAACTGGCCAAGGCCGTCGGGGGTCACAAACACGTCGGTGAGGTGCGCGGCGACGGCATGCTGGCGGCGGTGGAATTCGTCAAAGACCGTGACGACCGTGTCTTCTTCGATGCTTCGCAGAAGATTGGGCCGCAGGTCGCCACGGCCCTTGCCGCAAGCGGCGTCATCGGCCGCGCCATGCCGCAGAGCGACATTCTTGGCTTCGCGCCGCCGCTGTGCCTGACCCGCGAGGAAGCCGACATCGTGGTGGCCAAGACCGCCGATGCCGTGAACAGCGTATTTGCCAATCTCTGAGACGACCGATGAATGCCATGACCAAAACCGTCCCCGCCACCATGGCCGCCGTGCTGCTCACCGGGCACGGCGGACCGGAAAAGCTCGTCTACCGAACCGATGTGAAAGTGCCCGCGCCTGCGTCAGGTGAAGTGCTGGTGAAAGTCACCGCTTGCGGCATGAACAATACCGATGTCTGGGTGCGCCAGGGCGCCTATGGCACGGAAGAGGACGCGGCCGCCGTTTCGACTTGGCGCCGCCAGGGCAACACGCTGACCTTCCCGCGCATCCAGGGCACCGACACTGTCGGCACCATCGTTGCCGTCGGCGAAGGCGTTTCGTCGGATCGAATCGGCGAACGGGTGATGGTCGATTTCTCCATCTACAACCGCGACGACGATTCCCTGGCCGACATCGACTATATGGGCCATGGCCGCGACGGCGGCTATGCCGAGTATCAGACCGTGCCGGCCGAGAACGCGCATGTTGTCGACACCATTTTGAGCGACGTCGAACTCGCCACCTTCTGCTGCGCCTACCTCACCGGCGAACAGATGCTGGAACGGGCCAAGCTCAAGGCAGGCGAGCGGGTGCTGGTCACCGGCGCGTCGGGCGGCGTCGGCTCCGGCATCGTGCAACTGGCGCGGGCGCGCGGCGCCATTCCCTATGCCGTCGTCGGCAAGGGCAAGGAACAGGCGGTGCTCGACATCGGCGCCGAGGCGGTCGTCACCCGTGGCGTCGCGGACCTGCCGCAAGCCGTGAGCGAGGCGACCGGCGGCCAGCCGATCGATGTGGTCGCCGATCTCGTTGGCGGCGCGATCTTCAACGATCTGCTGCGCGTCCTGAGGCCGGAGGGCCGCTACACCACGGCCGGCGCGATCGCCGGCCCGGTCGTCCAGCTCGATCTCAGGACCATGTATCTGAAACAGTTGCAGCTGCACGGATCGAGCCAGGGCACGCGCTCCGATTTCCGCCGCATCGTTCGCTATATCGAAGAGGGCAAGATCCGGCCGCTTGTCGGCGGCGTCTACAAACTCTCCGATTTCCACCGCGCACAAGCCGATTTCGTCGCCAAGGATTTCGTCGGCAAGCTGGTGGTGGTGCCCGACGCCGTCGCGAAGTGACCTGCCGAAACCTGCATTTCGCCTGAAGCTCCCCTCGCCTGCTGCCGCCACAATCGGAATGGCTTGCAGACCAGCCGGTAAGCCGCCACAAACGGCGACGCCCGCCGCGCCGTCGGCCCGGGCATACGGTCACGGATACAGGCGAGACATGACAGCCCGAATGATACTGCTCGACGCCAAGCCGCTTGGCATCGAGGATGTCGCCGAAATCGCGCGGCGCAATGCGCGGCTGATGTTGGGCGAGGAGGCGATGCGCCGCATCCGGGCGAGCCGCGCGCTCATCGAGCAGCTGACGCAACTCGGCAAGCCGATGTACGGCGTCACCACCGGCCTCGGCGCCTGCGTCGACACGCCGCTCGCGCAGGCCGATCTGATCGCCTTCCAACACAGCGTGCCGCTCAGCCACAGCATGGGCATCGGCCCGGCCCTTCCCACCGAGGCGGTCCGCGCGCTGATGGCCGCGCGCATTTCGGGAATGGCCGCCGGCGGCACCGGCACTTCCGAACGCGTGGTGATGGGCCTTGTGGCGGCACTCAACGCCGGCGTCCATCCGGTGATCCCGACCTGGGGATCGATCGGAGCGGCGGACCTTGCCCATCTCGGCCACATGGCGCGAGCGCTGCGCGGCGACGGCGAGACGGAGTTCCAGGGCAGGATCATGCCGTCGGCCGAGGCGCTCGCGCTCGCCGGGCTCGAACGGCTCGACCTGCGCGAGAAGGACGGCCATGCCATCATCGTCGCCAACAGCCTGTCGACCGGCACGGCTTGCCTCTGCCTGGAGGATGTCGCCCACCTCATCGACTGGTCGCTGGCCGCGGTGGCACTCAACCACGAAGCGTTCCGCTCGTCATTCACCGCCATCGATGAAGCTGCGCTGTCGGCGCGACCGGCGTTCGGCCAGCGGGAGATCGGGGCGCGGCTGCGGGCGGAACTCGCTGGAAGCGGGCTCTGGAGGGAGAACGCCGCGCGGCGGCTCCAGGATCCGCTCAGCTATCGTTGCGTGCCGCAGGTGTGGGGCGGCCTGTTGCATGCGTTCGAACAGGCGAAGCTGGCAACGGAGATCGAACTGGCCCATTCCGGCGACAACCCGGTGATCCTACCCGAGGACGGACGCGTCGTCTCGAACGGCAATTTCGACCTCACCGCGATGACGCTGGCCTGGGAGCAGCTCGGCCAGGCGCTTGCGCATTGCGCCGTGGGCACCGCCAATCGCTGCATGAAGCTGATGTCGCCGACGGTGGCGGAACTGCCGCGCTTCCTGTCGGCCAGGGGCGGCAGCCGCCAAGGCTACGCCGAATTGCAGAAACCGCTTGCCGCGCTGGAGGCCGAGATCCGGCATCTGGCCAACCCGATGTCGCTCAGCCCGCTTGCCGTATCGGACGGGATCGAGGACCAGTCGTCGATGGCACCACGGGTGGTGGCCAAGACAGCCGAGATTGTCGAACGCCTGCGCTATCTCGTTGCGATGGAGCTGATCTTCGCGGCGACGGGCGTGGAGTTGCGCGGCGTCGTCGACAGTATGGGCGAAGGACCACGGCGCACCTACGCCGCCGTGCGTGCGCTCGTCAGCCCGCTCGACGACGACCGCGAGATGAGCGCGGACATGACGCGGGTCGCCCGGATGGTGGCTGGTCCCCGAGACTGAGTTCCGGCTTATCGCTGGAAAGGTCCCCTGAGATTGAGGTTCTCGGCCAGAAGGCAGAAGCGGTCGATCAACCGGACAAGGTCCTCGCCCTGCTCGGCGACAACGGCGCCTCGCTCGGCAGGCGAGTTATCGGAGAGAGCCTTCCACAACCGGCCTTGCCGATCGCAGAGATCCGCCAGCTCGGAACATTCGCTAGCGGTCAGTTTCAAGAGCTGGCCGGAGGTCACCAATCCAATGCCTGGAGGCGTGGTTGCTCCAAGGGAAAGATAGGCCGGCGGCACGCTGCCTTTTGCGTTCGTCACCGACTTTCGGCAGATGACATCGAAGATCTGGTCGACGGCCTGCTTGGCGCCGGCGACGCGCGAGGGATGATCCGTATCGGCTGCCGCATGCGGCAGAAGCTCGAGTTTTCCGCTGTGCTTCTCGACGAGGCCCAGATAGGGCAGCATCGGTCCGGAAAGGCGACCGGTCGCGGCATCCTTGAACAGGTCGGCATCGATCGCGGCATGACGCACCCTGCCCGAGGACAAGGCTTCGCCGAGGGCCGCAACGTCGACAAGCTCGCCGCGATCGTAGTTGACCAGCACCGCGCCTTTGTTCACGCGCGACAGGACATCCGCGCCGATGAGCCCGGCATTGGCGTAGCGGCCGGTCTGCGCATCCTGCTTGCCCAGGCCGACATGAACACTCAACACATCGGCACCATCAGCCGCATCGAGGAGATCCGCCGCATAGACAAAGCCTTCGGCCTCTATCCAGTCCCGATGCCGGGGCCGTGCGTGGATCACCACGCGCATGCCGAAGGCCTGGGCAAGTTTGGCCACCTCCCTGCCGATATTGCCGTAGCCGACGATCGCGATCGTCTTGCCTTCGAGCTTTTCGGTCGGGAAATCGCGCAGCTCCCTGCCGGTGTCGAAGGCGCCGCGCGCCACCCGGTTGTGAAGCAAGTCCACCGGGAGATCCGGCAGCACTTTCAGGATCGCCTTCATCACCATCTGCGCCGTGGCGCGGCTGTTGATGCCGGGCGTATTCATCAGCACGGCCGTACCGCCTTCGCCGCTGCCGCCGCCCCAGGAGTGCGAACCCATATTGCCGGTGCCGGCGCCGATGCGGACGCCGGCGAGCGGAAAGACGGTTTCGGCGGGCAGGAAGGTCGCGGCGGCAATGACGGCATCATAGCGTCCATCGCCGGCGACTTCGATCAGCTCTTCGCGGGTGCTGAGGTCCGGCTGATAGAAGAAATGCACGCGGCCAGATTCGAGAGCGGCCTTGTCGCCAAGCGCAGCCGTATGAAAGCGGCCGCCCTTGGCTTCGATATGCGCACGCACCTCCGACGGGTCGGGCTTTCCGTCGGCGTCGAAGCGCAGGCCGATCAGATCGCAGACCAGCACGGTGTAGGCGCGTTGCGGATCGACCGGTTCAACGGCGCGGGTGTCGGCATTTGCGATCACGTCGGTTTCCTTCGTGCAAGAGCGGAGTCCTGCTGGTCCGGCAGGCTTTGAATAATCAGAACCTATCCGCCGGGAACGGCGCGAGATCGATCACCGGCGGCAGACCAGCGGCGAGTTGCGACACGATCTTGCCGGTTTCAGGTACAGTGCGATGCCGCCATTGGTCCCTTGAACGGGCAGGTCGGACGCGCGTAAAATCGCGCTATCTGATTGAGTCTGCTACATTCGTTCGGGCTAATGTCCGGATTGGTCTGGTATTTCCTTGCACACTGATGCGACCAGCGCTGCCAAGCGCGGCAAATCATTTGCCCATGTGGCGGAAGCCTCCTGGGGCAAGGGCCTCAGCACCTTGCTGCGCATCGTGCGCATGACGCTGCGCCATCCCTGGCAGGTTGCCATCACCCTCATCTCGACCTTTATCGCGGCGACGCTGCAGCTTTTCATTCCGCGTCTCCTGGGGCGCGCCATCGACCAGGCGCAAGGGGTGATGGCGGCGGGCGCCGGCACCGCGGCCGAGCGGGCGCTGTGGAATACGGCGCTGACGCTGTTGGTCGTCAGCATCCTGCGCGGCCTCTTCACCATGGCGCAGAATTACTATGGCGAAGCCGTCGGCCACCGGACAGGCTATGAGCTGCGGCTCGCCTTCTACGAGAAGATCCAGCGGCTGAGCTTTTCCTTCCACGACAAGGTCCATACCGGCGATCTCATCACCCTCGGGCTGCTCGACCTCGACGGCGTGCGCATGTTCTTTTCGACCGGTATCCTGCGCGTGGTGCTGCTTGGCGTCCTGATCGGTGTCGGCGCCTATCTGTTGATCAGCACCGATCTCGTGCTCGGATTGTTGAGCCTCAGCTTCGTGCCATTTGTTGCCTGGCGCTCGTCAGTGACGCAGCTCCGACTGCGCAGCACCTGGCTGACGCTGCAGGAGCGGCTGTCGGTGCTGAGCCGGGTGATGGACGAGAATCTCGGCGGCATCCGTGTCGTGCGCGCCTTCGCGGCTCAACGGCATGAGCTGGCAAAATTCGACCGTGCCAAACGGGACGCATTGGACCTAGCCAATGAGCGCGTCGACATCCGCGTCTCGAACACCAGCGCCATGAATTTTTCCTTCCTCGCCGCCATGGGCCTGGTGCTGTGGTTCGGCGGACAGAAGGTGATCGCGGGTCAGATCAGCGTCGGCACGCTGGCCCAGTTCCTCACCTTCATGACCATATTGCAGATGCCGGTGCGCCAGCTCGGCCTGATGGTCAACTCCTTCGCGCGCGCCTCGACCTGCGGCACGCGGCTGTTCGAACTGCTCGACGCTGAGCTCGACATCAAGGACGCGCCCGACGCCAGGGAGCTCGTCATCACCGAGGGCGTGCTGCGCTTCGACGATGTCGGTTTCCGCTATCAGGGCGCGGGCGAGCGTCCGACGCTTTCCGGCGTTTCCTTCGAAGCCAGGCCCGGCGAGACCGTCGGCATCGTCGGGCCGCCAGGCAGCGGCAAGTCGACCATCGCGCACCTGATCCCGCGCTTCTACGACGTGACCTCGGGCGCGATCACCATCGACGGACAGGACATCCGCAATGTCACGCTGCAATCGCTGCGCAAGGCGGTCGGCGTCGTGCAGCAGGATGCGTTCCTGTTTACCACCTCGATCGAGAACAACATCGCCTACGGCAATCCCTGGGCGCGCGAGACCCGCATCGGCCAGGCCGCTGAGTATGCCCAGCTGCACAATTACATTATCGGGCTTCCGGCCGGCTACACCACGGTCGTGGGGGAACGCGGCGCCTCGCTTTCCGGCGGCCAGCGGCAGCGCCTGACCATCGCGCGCAGCCTGATGTTAAGACCATCGGTGCTGGTCTTCGACGATTCCACGGCCGCGGTCGACGCCGGCACCGAGCAGCGGATCCGGGCGGCGATGAAGCGCTTCGCCAGGGATCGCGTGACGCTCATCATTTCGCATCGGCTGAGTTCGCTGATGCATGCCGACCAGATCCTGTTCGTCGAGGGCGGCCGGATCGTGGAGCGCGGCACGCATGAGGAATTGCTGGCGCTCGGCGGACGCTACCGCGCGCTTTACGACCTGCAGTTGCGGCCGGACGACGATCGGCTCGAGGGAGCCGCCTGATGTCGACGCAGGACGACGAGAAGGAAGACACAAGCCGACGCCCGACCAAGGCCGTCGTCGGCTCGCACCGCGATGAGGAAGAGGTCTTCGGCAAGGCCTACGATCCGCGCATCGTCAGGCGCATCTGGAGCTTCGTCAGACCATATCGGGGCCGGATCTTCATCTCGGTCGCGGCGGTGCTGGTGTTCACGCTGACGCAGTTGGCGATCCCGCTGGTCATCCGCTACGCCATCGATCACGGCATGGCGCCAGGCAGGCTCGACCGTTCGGTGATGACCACCGCGGTCGCCGCTTTTGCCGTGATCATCCTCATCAACTACGCCGCCAGCCATGTCCAGGAGAGCGTCGTCGGCAAGGTGGCGGAGAACGTGCTGTCCGACCTGCGCCGTGCAATGTTCAGCCACCTGCAGCGTGTCTCTCTGGGCTTCATGGACAAGACCGAGGTCGGCCGGCTGATGTCGCGCCTGCAGGGCGACGTCAATTCGATGCAGGAATTCCTCGAGACGTCCGTGATGTCGGTTGGCGACATCGTGCTTCTGTTCGGCATCGTCACCGTCCTGCTGTGGCTGGACTTCCGGCTCGGGCTGCTGACGCTGTCGACCATGCCGGCGCTGTTCATCGTGCGCCTGTTCTGGCTGCCGCGCGCCAAGGTCGCCTTCATGGCCGCGCACGAGACCAACTCCATCGCCAACGGGGCGCTGGCCGAAGGCATCCACGGCGTGCGTACGGTGCAGAGCCTGGAACGCCAGCACGTCAATTTCGATCTCTATGACGAGAAGGTGCTGGCCAATCTCAACGCCCATCTGCGGTCGGCGAGATATGCGCAGGTGATGGTGCCGATCGTCGACACACTGACGGGCATCGCCATGGCGACCGTGATCGTCGTCGGCGGGTCGATGGTGCTGTCGCACAGTCTCGATATCGGCGTGATGGTGGCGTTCCTGTTCTACATCCAGCGCTTCTTCGACCCGATCCGCTCGCTCACCATGCAATACAGCGTCATGCAGCGCGCCATGGCGTCGGGCCAGCGCATTTCCGAAGTGCTCGACGTGCCCGTGGATGTCAGCGACAAGGAAAATGCGGTGGCGCTGTCGCGCGACATGGACGGTTCGGTCGAGTTCCGGAATGTCACCTTCGGCTACCGGCCGAACCAGCCGGTGCTGAAGAACATCTCCTTCCGCGTCAATCCGGGCGAGACGGTCGCGCTTGTCGGGCCGACCGGATCAGGCAAGTCGAGTTCGATGGCGCTGGTGCACCGCTTCTACGATGTCTGGTCGGGTGAGGTCCTGGTCGGCGGCCATGACGTGCGCGACCTGACGCAGGATTCGCTCGGCGATCAGGTAGCCATGGTGCTGCAGGAGCCGTTCCTGTTCTCCGGCACGGTGCTGGAGAACATCCGCTATCACAAGACCGGCGCCAGCCGCGAAGAGGTGGTCCGCGCCGCACAAGCCGTCGGCGCGCACGACTTCATCGAGCAACTGCCTGACGGCTACGACACCGAACTCGAGCAGCGCGGCGGCAATCTCTCGCTCGGTCAGCGCCAGCTGATCAGCTTCGCGCGGGCGCTGGTGGCCGACGCCAAGATCCTGGTGCTCGACGAAGCTACCGCCAGCATCGATTCCTACACCGAGATGCTGATCCAGAAGGCATTGATCAAGCTGCTCGAAGGGCGCACCGGGTTGGTCATCGCGCACCGGCTGGCGACCATAAGGGGCGCCGACCGCATCATCGTGCTGCAGAATGGCGATATCGTCGAAAGCGGCAACCATGAACAGTTGATGAAGAGAAAAGGTCTTTACGCCCGCCTCTACAACATGAACTACGCTTCCTTCGACGACATTTCCGAGGAAGCCATGGGAATGGACGCTTCGGTCGGCGAAGCGACGTGAGCCGGTGCTGGCAGGGTGCGAGCCGACGGATTGCCTGATGCCTCCGACAAGACCTATTTGCGAGATCCCCTGACGTGGCCGCTAACTTGAACGCCGTCTTCGGCGCGCAGGTACAGGAAGCCCGGAATCGAGAGCAGCGGGATGATCGCGGTCAGCAGGAACACTTGGTGAAAGCGTTCCGGCGTGAGGAGATGGCTTTCGCCCGCAATCAGGCCCAGCAGCATCGCGGCGATCGAGACGCCAAGCGACACGCTGAGCTGCTGCAGCACACCGCCAAGGCTAGTGGCGCGGCTGAGCTTGTCGGCCGGAAGATCGGCGTAGGACAGGGTGTTGGATGTCATGAACTGCGCCGAGCGGACGATGCCGAACAGAAAGACATAGAAACCGATCAGCCAATGCGGCGTATCGGGACCCATCAGGGCGAAGCCCGCCACGGTGGCGGAGCCGACGAGCGCGCTGCCGACCAGCACCACACCGAAGCCAAAGCGCCGCAGCAGCGGCGACAGCAGCGGCCGCATGAGCAGCGCCCCAAAGCTGCCGACGAATGTCAGCGAGCCTGATGTGACCGGGCTCATGCCGAAGCCGACCTGCAGCATCAGCGGCACCAGGAAAGGCACGCCGTTGAGACCGACGCGGCACAGGCCGCCCGCCAGCGTGCCGACCCAGAACGAGCGGAACCGAAACAGCGTCAGGTCGACAGCCGGCGCCACGACGCGGCGTGCATAGCGCCCGAAGGCAAGCAGCAGCAACGCGGCCGCGGCCAACACCAGCACCGTCGCGGACCCGGGAATGACCGGCCGGCCGATATTCTCCAGCCCGAACTGCAGTAGTGCCACGCCAAACCCCACCATCAGGAAGCCCGGGACATCGAAATGCTGCACCGCCTCGCCATGGAAGTCGTCGACGAAGCGCAGCGCGGCAACGATACCAAGGCAGCCGAACGGCACGTTGACATAGAATATCCAGCGCCACGACGCGTAGGTGGTCAGCAGGCCGCCGAGCAGCGGCCCGATGACCGGCCCCATGATGGCCGGCAGGGTCATATAGGTCATGGCGGTGATCAGGCCGCTGCGCGGAAAGCTGCGCAGCAGGATCAGCCGGCCGACCGGCGTCATCATGGCGCCGCCCAGCCCCTGCAGGGCACGCATCGCCAGCAGCATGCCGAAACTGTCGGCCATGCCGCACAGCGCCGAGCCAAGGGTGAAGGTGAAAAGCGCCAGCGCGAACACCCTGCGCGCGCCGAACCTGTCGGCAAACCAACCGCTGACCGGGATGAACACGGCGAGCGTCAAGATGTAGGTGGTGATCGCAAGGTTCAGACGGACCGGCGTCGTGTCGAGACTTTGCGCTATTGCCGGGATCGCGGTGGTGATGATGGTGGAATCGAGCTGCTCCATCAAAAACGCGATGGCGACGATGATCGGAATGATCAGCCGCAGCCTCGGGTCGCGCTCGGTGGCAAATTGAGGCTGTTCCAATGCTCTGGTCAATTCCGTCATGCAGATGGCTTCTATCGGCCAAAGTGGCTTGTCCCGGTTCAAAGGCAAGATTGCCTTGCCGGCCAGCCGGGCCTGATCGCAGGCCCTCTTGTGATCCGGCAAATCGGCGAGCGGTAGTCATTTCCGCTTCGCTGGAAGTCAACAAATCTTGACCGGCACCGCGAGTGCCGCGGACAAACACTGCCCATTTCAGCGGGCGCCGTCCCGATTTCGTGACGGAACGTGTGCAGCGAGGCGGGCGTTCTTTCCCATATGTCTCGAATGGCAAGGAGACATGCTGATGAGAAAGCGAAGCGTATTCCTCGGCTCCCTCGTGGTGCTGTTGGCCGCGAGCGCCGTCCCGTTTGCCGCTGTGGCCGATGCCGCCGTCACCAGGCACCATTATGTCCGCGTCAACGCCGCCCATAATGACCACGCGCACGCCGCGAACCGCAGACGCGGCCACCGTGACGGTTGGGTCGGCAGGGGCTGGACCGGCGAGAATTCGGCCGACAATAACGACTGGATGGACAGCTACTACAATGGCTACGGCAGTTACCGGGGCCGTGCCGACGACTTCTGTGGAACCATCCAGTGGACGCTCGGCCTGTGCGGTCCCCACGGCCCCTAACGCCTGACCGCCGGAGCCGACGAAGGTTGCTGGCATCACGCCATTTCGGGACGTCTCGACGCCTCGCGGATGGCCTTATGCACGCCGCGCTGCAAGTCCATGAAGGCCGGGGTCTCCATGACCTCTTCCCGGCGCGGGCGCTCGATGTCGACGTTGAAGGTCTGCATGATGCGTCCCGGGCCGATCCCCATGACGACGATGCGGTCCGATAGATAAACGGCCTCCTCCACGTCATGCGTGACGAACAGCACCGTGAGCCGGTGCTCCTCCCAGATCTGGGTCAGCAGTTCCTGCATCTGGTGTCGGGTCAAGGCATCGAGCGCGCCGAAGGGTTCGTCCATCAGCAGCATTTTGGGGCGATAGGAGAGAGCGCGCGCGATGGCGACGCGCTGCTTCATGCCGCCCGACAGTTCGGACGGGAAGCGATCGGCGCTTTGCGTGAGCTTGACGAGGTCGAGATGCTCGAGCGCGATCTCGCGGCAGGCGGCGCGATCATAGCCGGCGGCCTTGAGAGCAAACTCGATGTTCTGCCGCGCCGTCAGCCAGGGGAGCAGCGTATAGGACTGGAAGACAACACCACGGTCGAGGCCCGGCTGCAGGATCGGCGCGCCATCGATGCTGAGATCGCCGGCGTCGAAATCCTGCAGTCCAGCGACGATCGACAGCAGCGTGCTCTTGCCGCAGCCCGACGTGCCGACGAGGGAGACGAACTCGTTGTCGGCGAGGTCGAGATTGATGTCCCGCAGCACTTGCGTGCGCCGCTCGCCGGTGCCGAAGCTCTTGTCGAGACCGGCGATGCGCAATTTGGGAACAGTCACCGGCGGTTCCTCATTGCTGGTGGCCTTCCTGCCGAAACAGCACCTTCTCCAGGGCCTTCATGACCTGATCGGTGATGAGGCCAAGCACGCCAAGCAGCAGGATGTAGCCGATGATGGTGTTTGTCTGGAAATAGCGCTGCGACACGGTGATGCGATAGCCGAGGCCGGATGTCGCCGCGACGAGCTCGGCCAGCACCAGCCAGGTCCATGCCCAGCCGAGGCTGATGCGCAGCGTGTCCCAGATGCCCGGCAAGGCGCTGGGAACGACGATGCGCGTCAGGATCTTGCGGTCCGGCAGGCCGAGCGTGCGCCCAAGGCCGATGAAGTCGGCGGGAACCCGTTTCACATTGTCCATGATCATCAGCACCTGCTGGAAGAAAGTGCCGATGAAGATGATCAGGAATTTCTGGGTATCTCCGGTGCCGGCCCACAGGATGGAGAGCGGCACGAAGGCGACAACCGGCATGTAGCGGATGAAATCGACCAGCGGCTCGATGGCCGCCTCCCAGGAACGGAAACTGCCGATCAGCACGCCGATCGGTATGGACAGTGCCGAGGCGAGGAGGAAGCCGATGGAAATGCGGTACATCGAAGCCCTGAGGTCGAGCCACAAGGTGCCGTCGGCGGCGAGCTTGGCGATCTGGGTCGCAACGCTGCCCGGCGACGGCAGGAAGATGGGTTTCACCCATCCCAGCCCGGTCGCTGCCCACCAGGCAAGGCCAAGGCCAACAAAGACGGCCACCGCTATCGCAAGGAAACGCGACCGGGCGATGGGCACGCCGATCCCGGAGGATCGGCGTCGCCTTGCCTGTGTTGCGGCGGGCGCTCGTGCCGGGCGGGCCAAGCCGGTTTTCGCGGGAGGCTCCCCGGACATCCGCGTTACCACCGCGATCCGGATCTCGTCACTGCGCCGCCTTGACGAAGGACGGATCGATCATCTGCTCCGGCGTCACATCGGCCTGCAGAAGCTTGGCGTTCTTGGCGGCCGCTTCGACATCGGCGAATGTCTTGGTGGTAAACTCGCCGGTGAGCGCCGTCTTGTTTTCGGCGAGCGAATAGTAGCGCACCCCGTCGAAAGCGGTGTTGAGGTCCTTGACGTCGGAACCGACCGCCTTGGCGATGATGGCGCGGCCGCCGGCGGTGTCGGCGTTATAATCCTTGAGCGCGGCGTCCCAGCTCTTGATCATGGCCAGCACCTGGCCGGGTCGCGATTTGATCACCTCGTCACGCACCACCAGCACGTCGCTGATCAGGCCGGGATCCTCGCCGGCGGTGAACAGCAGCTTGACGTCCTTGTTCTGCGCCATGGCGACAGTGAGGTACGGCTCGTAGGTGACCGCGACCGGCACCTGGCCCGCGATCAGGGCGCCGCCGGCGTCGGCGGCAGGCATCGGAACCGGCTGGATATCGGCGACCGACATGCCGTTCCTGGCGAGCGCGTATTTGAGCAGGATGTCGCTCGTCGTGCCTTCCTCGAAAGCGACCTGCTTGCCCTTGAGATCGGCGATGGAGGTGACATCCTTGCCGGCGACGATGGCGTCGGCGGTCATGGAGACATCGAGCAGCAGCACGATCTTCACCGGCAGACCGGCCGCAACCATGCCCATCGCCGTGTGGGTGGCGATGTTGGCGGCGTCGAGCTGGCCGCTTGCGAGCGCCGCGTTGATGTCCTTGTCCTCGGCAAAGTTGACGATCTGGACGTCCGACAGACCGTTTGTCTTGAACAGTCCCTTGGCCTCGGCGACGTGCCATTGACCATATCCAAGCCAGGGCTCGATGCCTATCTTGAACGATCCAGCTTCAGGTGTCGTCGGGATGGCAGCATCGGCTGCGTGGGCCACCGGGGCGGTGGCGAGCCCGATCGCGGCGGCCATCACGAGCGCGCGAAATTGTCCTGCTAGGTTAAGCGTCATCTTTCGTTCCCCTTGATGATCAGACCGCTTTTTACCCAGGCATCCGGTCTGGTGAGACTGCGGGGTTCTGCTCTTGCGGCACTGTGCCTCGGCGTCTTGCCCGCCACTTCATGGTTGAAGCGCTGACATATTTCAGCGGCAGCGGCAGCGGATGTCAAGGCTGAAATACATACATGCATATACAAGTTGGAGAGACTCAAATTCCAGGTTGATCCAGCTCGGCGGCTTGCATTGGCCCGTCGCCTTCAGCTCGCTCCCGTCGCCTTCAGCTCGCTTTGGAAGGCGAGTAGCGGCTGCCGAGCGAGTAGCGGCTGCCGGCATAGGTCAGCTTGCTGATCGTGGCCACGATGGCCCCCGTCCATGTCCGGCGATGCAGGAGAAGGCAGCAACTGCCGACATCGATGCCGAGATGCTGTGCGGCCTCCTTGTCGGCCGGGATGGCGGAGATGATATGCTCGACCTCGGTCACCGGCGTCTTCTGCATCAGGTAGTCATAGGTCGCTGTCTTGGTGAAGTCCTGCTTGTCGTAGTCGGGGATCAGGCCCGGATTGACGAAACGCTCCTCCAGTTGCACCGGCAAGTCGTTCTCGAAATTGACGACGACGGAGTGATAGATCGAAACCCGCTTCGCAAACTCGAACGACAGTGCCAATTCCTTGCTCGGCATCATCGTTTCGAGAACGAGGACTTCGGAGCGGTGGCTGTTGCCGCGCTCGACGATCTCCGCAGCGATATTGTTGATCTCGATCAGCGTCGACTGCGGCCGGGGCGGCGCGATGAATGTTCCCACACCCTGCAGCCGGATCAGGAATCCCGCCGAGGTCAGCTCCCGCAGAGCCCGGTGGACCGTCATCCGCGACACGCCCAGTGACGCCACCAGCTCATTCTCGGACGGCAGCTTGCTGTCCTTGCCCCACCGGCCCGTCCCGATGTTGGTCAGGATGTAGTCCTTCACCTTCTCGTAGAGGGGGCTTGCCGTGTCGGGCAAATCGATCATTTCAAAAACCCTTTCCGGCAGGTTGCCGCATGCGGATGATTGTTTTCAAGCCATCGCTGCTTCCCGCCAACAGCCGCTCATAGGCAGCTGGGATGTCGTCCAGACCGATCTCGCAATCGACCAGGGCCAGCAGCGGTTCACTCAGCTCACCCAGCATCCGGACAGCGTCTGGCAATTCGTCCGCGAAAGCATGGCAGCCAAGCAACGCGATCTCGCGTTCGACAAGAACATTGGGGTCGATGTCGAGGCGGCCATGGAAGATGCCGACCATCGCCATCGCGCCACCAGGATCGAGAACGCCGAGCAACTGGCTGAACGCCGCGATGCTGCCGGTCGCCTCGACGGCCGCCAGCAGCGGGGCGCTGGCGGTCGCGGCTGCAATGGCCTCGCGGTCGAGATCGACGATCGTGGCGCCCGTCACTCGCGCCACGCGGGCGCAGCGCGCCTGGTTGAGGTCGGCGACAAGCACGGTGCCGGCGAAGGTTCGCGAAAGCAACAGCGCGGCTAGACCGCCGATCGGCCCGCAGCCGACGACCAGAACCGAACCCGCCGTCTTCGGCAGACGCCGCACCGCGTGCAGCGCGACGGCAAGCGGCTCGGCCATCGCCGCGACGCGCTCGTCAAGGCTCGCATCGATGACATGCAGCAGACGTGCGGGCAACACCGCCTGTTCGGCAAAGCCGCCGTCGCAGATTTCGCCGACGAAGCCCAGCGCAGCGCAGAGATGCCGCTTGCCGGCACGGCATTGCGCGCAGTCTCCGCACCAGAAACGGGAATCGGCGACGACCCTGTGGCCGACGGCAATGGTATCGACGCCCTCGCCCAGCGCGATCACCGTGCCGGTCAACTCGTGGCCCGCCGTCGAGGGCGCCCGGCTTATCCATTGGCCGGTGCGGAAATTGTGCAGGTCCGAACCGCAGATGCCGGCGGCATCGACCCTGAGCTTTACCCAGCCGGCATCGGGAATGCCTGGCGCGGCGATGTCCTCGACGCGCAGGTCGCCCGGTCCATAAAGTCGTGCCGCCTTCATCGCGATCGTCTCCGCTCAGCCGGCGAGATAGCGGTCGCGGATCTCCGAGACCGCGTTTTCGTGCGAGCTGAAGCCCTCGTAGCGGGCGAGCCGGCGGGCATGCTGCGCCAGTTCCGGATAGGCGGCCGAGGTGACATAGCCGACCGAGGAGCGCTTGACGAAATCCGTCACCGAAAGCGGTCCATAGGTTCGCGCCCAGCGGCTGGTCGGCAGCACCGCATTCGGCCCGAGGACGAAGTTGGCAATGGTTACCGGCGTATGCGGACCCATGAGGATTTCGGCCGCCTCGGTGATGTGGCCGAGATGCGCGAACGGCTCCTTCGACAGGATTTCCAGATGTTCGGGCGCGTAGTCGTTGATGAAGCGATAGCTTTCCTCCAGCGACGCCGTCAGCACGATGCCGCCGCGCTTTCCGGTCAGCACCGCGCGCGAGAATTCCACACGCTGTTCGGTCATCCGCGACCAGTGGTCGGGAAGTGCAGCAAGGGCTGCCTCGGCGACCTTTCGGCTGTGCGTCACCAGATAGGCTGAAGAATCCGGCCCGTGCTCGGCTTCAATCAGCAGGTCGAGCGCGGCAAGGCCCCCGTCGACGCTGTCGTCGGCAAAGATGATGGCCTCCGATGGTCCGGCAGGCAGGCCCGTATTGATGATCGAGGACAGCACGCTCTTGGCCGCCACCACCCACGGGCTGCCCGGGCCGACGATCTTGAGCGCCGGCTTCACCGTCTCGGTGCCGTAGGCGACGGCGGCAACGGCTTGCGCGCCGCCGCATTTGTAGACGGTCCCGACGCCGGCAAGGCGAGCGGCGACCAGCGTGGCCGCGTCCACCGAACCATCCGAGGTTGGCGGCGTCACGATCGCGATCCGCGGCACGCCGGCAATCACAGCCGGAACCGACGTCATCATCGTCACCGATGGAAAGGCGCCCTTGCCGCGCGGCACGTAGAGCGCGACCGATGCGATGGGCGTATACCGGTCGCCGGCATAGGCGCCCGGCCGGATCTCCTTGAGCCACATGGTCTCCGGCTTCTGCTCCTCATGAAAATGCCTGATATTCTCGATGCCGAACCTGATGCTCTCCACGACTTCCTTCTCGACCTTGTCGAAGGCCGCATCGAACTCCGCTTCCGACACTTTCAGTCCGCCCTCCCTCACATTGGCCTTGTCGAACTCCCTGGCGAAACGGATCAGGGCGGCGTCACCCTCTTCCCTGACGGCCTGGATGATCGGGCGGACCTTTTCGACGAAGGCCGACAGATCGCCTTCGGCGCGTTTCAGCAGACCGGCCCGTTGCGTGGCATCGAGGGATGACAGATCGTGGAAGCTGATGTCGGACATGGGTGCTCCTTCTGTTCAGAGCAATGCGCCGGCCGGTCACATTGCGGAAGACTTTGTTCTCTAACCTGGGCGAGCCGCCTCAGATCGATGCAAGGAAACCGCCATCCACCGGAATGGACTGGCCGGTAATGTAGGCTGAGGCATCCGAAGCAAGGAACACGGCGACGCCGTGCAAGTCGCGCAGATCGCCGAAACGATGCTGCGGGATTTTGGCGAGCATGGATTGCCGCCACGCTTCGTCGGCGTAGAACACCTCCGTCATCGCCGTCCTGAAATAGCCCGGGGCGATGGCGTTGACCCTGATGCCAAGCTGCGCCCATTCCGCTGCCAGCGCCCGGGTCATGCCGAGCAGGCCCGACTTGGACGAGCCGTATGGCACCGCCGTCGGAATGCCGACTTCTGAAGTCAACGAGCAGAGGTTGATGATGGCGCCGGGCCGCCCGGCGTCCCGCATCTGCCGTGCCGCCGCCTGGGCGCAGAAGAACGCCCCTTTGAGATTGGTATCGACGATCCGGTCCCACAGCGGCTCGTCAACGTCGAGCGAGGGCCGGACCTCTTCCACTCCGGCATTGTTGACGAGAATGTCGAAGCCGCCAAGCAGGCGGGCTGCCTCGGCGATAACCGTGCGGCACTGGTCGACATCGGTCACGTCAAGCGCAATGGCGTGCGCAACCCCGCCGGCCGCGCGGATGGCCGCCGTCGTCTCGTCAAGCGAGTCCAGGCTACGCGCCGTGACCGCGACGTCGGCGCCGGCCGCGCTCAGCGCCCCGGCGATGCTGCGGCCAATGCCACGGCTGGCGCCGGTGACAAGCGCCTTCCTGCCGGAGAGGTCGAAAAGAGAAGCGTCGCGCATGTGATCCTCCTTGGCCGCTCCATAGCCCAGAGACTACCAGATCGACTTACATATACAAGCATATACAAACAAAGCTGATTGCGATAACGTGACGTCAGCCGCCGCACCAGGATCGCGTAGTTGGCTCTTCATACGAGATGCCACGGGCGGGAGCCCTGTCGCAAATGTCGTAACCTCCCGAAAGCAAGCAGAATTGCCTGGCGTACCCGACACGAAAGTCTGGGTCTGCCGCGCGTGCGGGATATCGGCCATTGAAAGCTATCGTGCCCCTCGAGCCGGCCGCCTTGTCGTGAGAGCCTCGTCCATGAACGAAAGCAGCCCGCCCCGGAGCCTCTATCGCGATACGGCTGGCGGCACCGGCAACTACCCCTCCCTTGCCGGCGCGCAGCGGGCAAGGGTCGCCATTGTCGGCGCTGGCTTGACCGGCCTGTCGACTGCCTTGCATCTGGCGGAAGCCGGCGACGACGTCTGCGTGCTCGAGGCCTATCAGCCGGGATGGGGAGCCTCGGGCAGGAATGGCGGCCAGGTCAATCCCGGCCTCAAATACGATCCCGACACGATCGAAGCCATGTTCGGCCCCGAGCTGGGGTCGCGGATGATCGACTTCTCCTACGGTGCTCCGGATTTCACCTTCAGCCTCATCAAGCGCCTGTCGATCGATTGCGAGGTCCGGCAGAACGGCACCATACGCGCGGCCATCCGGCCGCAGCCGGCAGCCGCGGTGCGGGCCACGGCCAACCAATGCGAGCGGCGGGGGATGCCGGTCGGCTTGCTTGACGCAAAAGCGATGGCGGCGCGAACCGGCACGGACAGATACATGTTCGGCATGTTCGATGCTCGCGGCGGCGACCTCCATCCCTTGAAATACGCGCGTGGCCTGGCGGCCGCCGCGCGGAAGGCCGGCGCGCGGACATTTGGCGGCAGCGAGGTTCTCTCGCTCAGCAGGCAGGCCGGGCGCTGGCTCCTCGAGACCGCAAACGGATCCGTCAGCGCCGAGAAGGTCCTTGTGGCGACAAACGGCTACACGGGAAACTTGTGGCCTGGCCTGGAGCAGTCGCTGGTTCCGGTGTTCAGCGCCATCGCGGCGACCGAACCGCTGTCGCCCACGGTCGCGGCCGCAATTCTTCCCGAAAGGCCGGTCGTCTACGAAGCCGGCAACATCACCGTCTATTACCGCATCGACGTCCAGAACCGGCTCCTCATGGGCGGACGGGGACCGATGAGGCCCATCGGCGATGCTTCCGCCATCCGCTATCTCACCGACTATGCGCTACGGCTCTGGCCGGCGCTTGCTGGAGCTGGGTGGACACATGGCTGGAACGGCCGGGTCGCGGTCACCAAGGACCATCTTCTACACGTTCACGAGCCGGAAGACGGCGTGCTGATCTGCCTTGGCTATAATGGCCGCGGTGTTGCCATGGCCTCGGCGATGGGCAATGCGCTGGCAAACCGCCTTCGCGGCGACGAGACCATTCCCTTCCCGATGCCGATATCGGGGCTGAAGCCGATCCGGCTCCACCGCTTCTGGCCGCTTGGCGTCAGAGCGGCGATCCTTTCGGGCCGGGTGAAGGACCGGTTCGGCCGGTAACGGAAAAGCACGCCGCTATGCTCCGGTCTTGGCAGCGGACAATCTTCGGGCGTGGTCGTCCATGCATGCGGAGCATCAGCGCCCGCTGATTTGCGACCGTGCACTGCAAGTCGCCCTGCGGCGCGCAGGCGCGTTCAACGGCCGGCTTCAGCCAAGCGCCTCAGCGCGCCAGCGGTCGGAGCGGGATATGTTCCGAGCACGCTACTCGGCGGCTATCCTGGCGTGCTGCCGGCCGAAGAGCGCCAGACCGACATCGTCCACGGCGAGGCCAATGCGGGCCTGGATCGCTTCGGATGCCAGCACGCCATCAGCGAAATCTTTCTCCGAGGCGTATATGGCCGTCGGCAGCGCAAAGGCTTCGAAAAAGCCGAACAGCGGCCGCAGCTGATGCTCGACGATCAATGCATGGCGATCGCCGCCGCCGGTCGCCGCCAGCAGCACCGGCTTGCCCCTGAGGGCCGCCGGATCGACGAGATCGAAGAAATGCTTGAACAGCCCGGTATAGCTGCCTTTGTAGGTGGGCGAGCCGACCACCAGGACATCGGCGGTCAGGATCCGCTCGAGGACGGCGCGGGCCTGCTCGTCCAGGTCCCGAGTGGCTTTGGCATTGCCAAGGCTGGGACCGAGATCGACGATGTCATGGGTACTGGCGGCGAGGCCGTATCGCCCGGCGATCTCCGTCACGATATGGTCCACGAAGCCACGGGTCTTGGAGGGCCGCGTGAAATTGCCGGAGAAGCCGACAATGGCCGGATTGGTCATGATGGATGCCCTGTGATCTTTTCGAACCAGTTTGCCAATGTCCATAGTTTTTATAGACATTGCTGCCGAACAAAAGGAATTCACGGTCGCCGTGGGACGAAATCGGAAAAGATTTTTCTCCCGGGGAGCCAGATCGCCCGCCTGCATGCCGGATGATGACGTCACCCGATCCAGATGCACTTGGCAGCCGTCGCACGCGAAGGGCGATGCGACCGGTGGCGAAAAGGGGGACCATCACCGTTTGTTCGGAACCTGATCGCCCGGCGGCTGTTTTCCGTTCAGCCAAATACGGAGGAAGCCATGGCACGCGACAGAACCGAATATGAAACCGGCGCACGGAAGTATCCCGCCAGGACCGGCCCGGATCCGAACGATGATTTCTCGGTTGACGCAGCGGGCAACAAGCCGCCGGCAGGCGGAATGGGGCTTACGCGACCGGCGGATCAGACAAATGAAGAGACACACCAGTCAGAAGGACAGAACCCGCCTCGCAAGGCGACGCCCAGCCCCGCAACGGAGAAGACATCCGGCGCGGGCCCGGCGATCTCCGAGCACTCGAAGGACGCGAAGGCTCCAAGGTCGGGCCGCCAACCCGGCGCCTATGTCAAGGACTGACGCGGACGGGGGCGATACCTTCTGACAAGCCATGCGCCGCGCAGACCGCCGGTCTGCCGCGCGTTGAACTTTCTTCAGCCGAGGAGACGACCATGCAGACGAAGTCACAAACGGCCGGTGAAGTCGCCAAGCAGCGCCATATCCAGCGCGGCATCGATGCCAAGGACAAATCGAAGCGCAACGGAAAGGCGGAGCACGCCATGCAGGCAGGCGCGCGCCCCTATCCCGAGCCGCCCTTCCCCAAGCAACATCAGGCGAAACCCGGGCATGAAGCGGCGATCGAGCCTGCTCCGCTCTACGATGCACCCTACTATGTCGGATCAAAGAAACTCGAAGGGAAGGTGGCTCTCATCACTGGTGGCGATTCGGGTATCGGCCGCGCGGTCGCGGTTTTGTTCGCTCGCGAAGGCGCCGACATCGCAGTCGTCTACCTGGCCGAGGACAGGGATGCCGAGGAGACAAAATCCGCTGTCGAAAAAGAAGGCCGACGCTGCATCCTGTTGAAGGCCGACGTCAGTGAACGCCAGGACTGCCACGATGCCGTGGCGACCACGGTCGAAACATTCGGCCGCATCGACGTGCTGGTCAACAACGCCGCCTTCCAGATCCATTCCAGCGACTTCGGCGACCTGACCGAAGAACATTTCGACACGACGCTGAAGACCAATCTCTATGGCTATTTCCATATGGCGCAGGAAGCCGTGCCCCACATGAAGCCGGGCTCGGCGATCGTCAACACGGGTTCGGTTACCGGCATAGAAGGCTCGAAGCAGCTGGTCGACTATTCGATGACCAAGGGCGGCATCCATGCCTTCACGCGCGCGCTTTCGGGCAACCTCATCGCCAAGGGCATCAGGGTGAACGCGGTCGCGCCTGGTCCGGTGTGGACGCCGCTCAATCCGTCCGACAACGAAGCCGACGACGTCTCGAAATTTGGCGCCGACACGCCGATGAAACGGCCGGCCCAACCGGAGGAACTGGCTCCCGCCTATGTCTTCCTCGCCTCCCCGCACTGCTCGAGTTACATCACCGGCGAGATCCTGCCGATCGTCGGCGGCTACTGAGGTCAGCGCAATGTATTTCATTGCCCTGGCGACCGACTATGACGGGACGCTCGCACATGACGGGACGGTCTCCAACAAGACGCTCGCGGCACTGGAGCGGTTCAAGAAAAGTGGCCGCAAACTGCTTCTGGTCACTGGCCGCGAGTTGCCCGACCTCAAGCGCGTGTTTCCCGATGTCGGCCTGTTCGACAAGGTCGTCGCCGAAAACGGCGCCTTGATCTACACACCGGCTAGCGAGGAAGAGCGGGCGATCTCACCATCGCCGGAGCCCGAATTCGTCGCCAGGCTGAAAAAGCAGGGGGTGAAGCCACTTTCCGTGGGACGGTCGATCGTCGCCACCTGGGAACCGCATCAGGCGACCGTGCTCGAGGTCATCAAGAAGATGGGGCTCGAACTCGAAATCATCTTCAACAAGGGCGCGGTGATGATCCTGCCGAGCGGCGTCAACAAGGCCACCGGTCTGGCGGCCGCGCTCGAGGACCTTCACCTGTCGCCGCACAATGTTGTGGGTATCGGCGACGCCGAGAACGATCACGCCTTCCTGAAGGCCTGCGGCTGCAGCGTTGCGGTCGACAATGCCATTCCCGCGGTCAAAAGCACCGCGGACCTGGTCACGCGCGGCGCACGCGGCAAAGGCGTCGAGGAACTGATCGCCAAGCTGATAAAAAGCGACCACGGGATCGTGCCGAAGCGTCATGGCGGGATTGTTCTGGGATCGTCCGGTGGCGATGACATCTATCTGTCGCCGACCGAAAGCGTGCTCATCGCCGGCAGTTCGGGCATCGGCAAATCCACTTTGGCCACCGCACTGACGGAACGCTTCGTCGACAGCCAATTTCAGTTTTGCGTCTTCGACCCGGAGGGTGACTATGACGGCCTCGAGGGCGCCGTTCGGCTGGGGGATGCATCGAGCGCGCCGACAAAGGCGCAGGTGCTCGACCTGATCGCCAAGGCCGACAGCAATGTCGTCGTCAACGGGCTGGCGCTGCGTGTCAACGAACGGCCAGACTTCTTTGCCGACCTGCTGCCTGGCCTTGGCAGTTTCCGTCGCCGCACCGCAAGGCCGCATTGGCTGGTCATCGACGAAGCGCACCATCTTCTTCCGAAGCGGCGCGACGACACCCGCGCCGTGCTCTCCCTGGAACTGCCGGGCACGATCCTGATCACCGTCCATCCCGAGGCGATTTCGACCGACGCCCTGCGCCTGATGACGGCCGTCATCGCCCTTGGCCCGAAGGCGAAGGACGTGGTGAAGACCTTCTGCCATGAGACCGGCATCGAGCCGCCGAAGGACATTCCCACGCCCAAGGGCGATCGGGTTCTGTTCTGGCGGCCGGGGGCGCGCAAAAAACTCACGACGGTCAAGGTCATAGAACCTCGCCAGTCGCTCAAGCGCCACAGCCGCAAATATGCCGAGGGTCAACTCGATGAGACAGGCAGCTTCTATTTCCGCGGTCCCGACGACGCGATGAACCTCAGGGCCCATAATCTGATGATCTTTGCTCAGATGGCCGAAGGCATAGACGACAAGACCTGGGAGTTCCATTTGCGCGCGGGCGACTATTCGAAATGGTTCCGCCACCAGATCAGGGACAAGGACCTCGCCCGCGAAACCGCCGAGGCGGAAAAGGACAGCAAGCTTTCGGCGGACGAGAGCCGCAAACGGGTGCTCGATGCCGTTCGGCGGCGCTACACGGCACCCGCGACGGCGCCAGAGGCGTAACAGCCCGACAGGAGGCGGTCATGAGCGACGACCGGCATGGCAAAGACGACAAAGACGGACGCGGCGAAAATGGACCTGTCTTCTCCGCGCGCCAGGCTTCGCAAGGCGAGATCATCCTGCGAACCCGCACGCGCCGGATCATCTTCGTGGCAGGACTGGTCGGCATCCTGATCCTGGCGGCGGTGGTCAGGTTCGCGATCGGTTAAACCTGCCTGGTTGCAACAGCCGCCGCGACAGGGTGTGTCGGGCAAGGCTGACCGCGATTGGAACCCGGGCGCCGACTTGGCGTTCAACCTCCATCGAGAAGGAGAAACGATCATGCCCCGAGGCGATAAATCCAAATACACCGACAAGCAGGAACGCAAGGCCGACCATATTGCCGAAGGCTACGAGAAGCGTGGCGTCTCCGACAAGGAAGCCGAGCGGCGCGCATGGGCGACGGTCAACAAGGACGATGGTGGCGGCAAGAAGGAAGGCGGCTCCGGGCGTGGCAAGCACACGGGTCACCCAGCGGCGCACAAGGGCGGCAAAAGCGGCGGAAAGGCGTCCGCTTCCCGATCGGCCGCCAGCCGGTCCGAATCGGCAAAGAAGGCGGCGGCGACCCGCAAGAGGAACGCCGAACACCACGCCCACTGACCGACCGCGAGGATTGGAACGCCGGCATGAAATCGCGACTCGTCAACGAGGCCAATGGCCAACGGACATTTGTCGTGGTGCTCGACCCAAGCGAGGAAGCGTTCGCTGCACTGACCAGCTTCGCGGTCGAGCAGAAGATCGGCAGCGCCTCCCTGACGGCGATCGGCGCGTTCCAACGGGCCACTGTCGGTTGGTTCGACCTGGAGGCGAAGAGCTATCGAAAAATCCCGATCGATGAACAATGCGAGGTCCTGAGCGCGATCGGTGATGTCGCGACGGACGATGATGGCAAGCCAAGCCTTCATGTCCACGCGGTGCTTGGCTTGAGCGACGGCACGACCAAAGGCGGCCATCTGCTCGAAGGCACCGTTCGGCCGACATTGGAAATCACCGTGGTGGAAGCGCCGGGTCACCTGCGCCGCCGCAAGAGAGCCGAATTCGGCGTGGCTTTGATCGATCTCGGGGCCTGAAGCTGCCGCGGGTGTCGGTTGGCGGGCTTCGCCGCCGGCGCGTGCCCCAGAAAGCGACGTAAGGCAATGACGGACAGCTTTGCCCTACCTCCGGACACGCCCCCCATGGAGGCCAAGGCAGCCGACGCCCTGCCGGATGGGGAGGGCTTTTGGCAATACGAGCCCAAATGGGACGGGTTTCGCTGCCTCGCCTTCAAAGGCGACACGGATGTCGACTTGCGCGCCAAATCCGGCAAACCGCTCGGTCGTTACTTCCCGGAGCTCGTCGCCATGCTGCGGCAAGTCGAGGCCCGCAATTTCGTGGTCGATGGCGAGATCGTCATAGAGATCGAAGGCCAGCTTTCTTTCGACGCGCTGCAGATGCGGCTTCACCCAGCCGAAAGCCGCATCCGCAAGCTGAGCGCGCAAACGCCTGCCCGGCTGATCCTGTTCGACATGCCGGTCGCGCCGGGCGGCACGATCCTGCTCGGTGAGCCGTTGTCGCAACGACGCCGGGCGGTCGAGGGCTTCGTTCAGGACTGCGCCGAGCCTGGCTTGCGGCTCTCGCCCAGCACGACCGATCCGGCGGCCGCCAGACGCTGGCTTGAGGAAGCCGGCCATGGTTCCACCGACGGCGTGGTCGCCAAATTGCTGGCCGACCCCTACCGCCCCGGGGAACGCGCGATGGTCAAGGTCAAACGATTGCGTACGGCCGACTGCGTGGTTGGAGGATTCCGCTATCTGACCGGCAGCAAGGAGGTCGGCTCGCTCCTGCTCGGCCTTTACGACGATAGGGGCAAGCTCGACCATGTCGGCTTTACCTCGACCATCGGCAGGGATGACCGGGCTGGCGTCACCCGAAAGCTGGAAAAGCTGCGTGGCGGACCCGGCTTCACCGGCAAGGCGCCGGGCGGGCCTAGCCGCTGGAGCACGCAGCGCAGCGGCGAATGGGAGCCCCTGCGGCCGGAACTGGTGGTCGAGGTCCGCTTCGACCATGTCACCGGCGACAGGTTCCGGCATGGCACCAAACTGGTGCGCTGGCGGCCGGACAAGGCGCCGCGTCAATGCACCATGCAACAGATCCAGTGACGGAGTTCGTGCCGCGGACGCGCTTGCGAAGCCCGGTCGCGATGAGAGCCGACGCAGCGGTCGCCTCTTTGCGAGATGGCTGGAACAACCGTCCTCACGGCAAGTTGTGCTCCAGCTACACCGCTGGTGGGCTTCACGACAATTGGAGATGACAATCATGGCGACTGCGAAGAAAGCGGCAACGAAAGGGCTTGAAGCCCTGTTTCTCGACGGGCTGAAGGACATCTACTACGCCGAGAAGAAAATCCTGAAGGCGCTGCCGAAAATGGCAAAAGGCGCCGAATCCGAAGATGTTTCGGCAGCATTCGAGAAACACCTGCAGGAAACCGAGGGCCAGGTCGACCGCCTCGAACAGATCTTCGAACTCCTCGACAAGCCGGCCCGGGGCAAGACCTGTCCGGCCATCGACGGCATCATCGAGGAGGGTTCGGAAATCCTTCAGGAATACAAGGGCGACCCCGCGCTGGATGCTGGGCTGGTCGGGGCGGCGCAGGCCGTCGAACACTACGAGATCGCGCGCTACGGGACGCTGATCGCCTGGGCTGAACAGCTCGGCAAGAGCGACGTGGTCAAACTCCTCAACGAGACCCTCGAGGAGGAGACGGCGACCGACGAGGCACTTTCCAGCCTTGGCGAGGGCGGCGTCAACGAGCGTGCCCTGGAACAGGCCGCCTAGCTGGCGAGCTGTTGCCCCGGGCGCTTCAGGCGATCCGGGGCAAACTCCCCGGATTTCGGAGAACGACAATGGACCCCCGCAAAAGAGAGCAACCCGCAGTTCAGACGGAAGACCCGACGGAGACTGAAGGTCCCACGGTAGAGCAGCAGGACTGGGACGCGCTAGCAGGCGCGAAAATCCTTCCGGATGACGTCGAGGTGGAAGACGAGGCCGACGGCGAATTGCCCGAGGAAGATGACGACAACGCCTACCAGGAAAGCGGCGAGGCATTGCCCGACGATGTCGAGGAAGCGGTGCTGTCACGCGATCCTTCAAGGGAAGGCGGCCGCTTCGACGAGGAGTGACCAAACTACGGGCGGATTCCGCTCAGCCGACCGCGTGCATTGGGGGCTCTTCGTTCTCGTCAGGATTGGGTAACGGCGCCTCATCGGGCAATCCTTCCGGCTCCGGTTCGCCGATCGGCTTGGGCTTCCAATTGGGAGCCGGCATGGGTACGTCGCGGTTGGGGTCGGGTTCTCTCGGATCGGGCATCAAATCTGTCTCTCTTTCTTTCGGCGAACTGTGCGGGTCGGCTCTGCCCAGCACGGTCGCATGCAGAGCCCGTCCCGAGCGCTCGGGACGGGCACGGAGCCACACAGGTTGCTAGCGATTCTTGTGGCTTTGCTCGCCAGCTCTCACATGCTGTTCATGGGTTCCGCCACGCGTCGTGCCGGCGCTGTCGCCGCCTTGTTGGCGATGGTTGTCACCGGCCGCCTGCTGCTGACGGCGGTTCTTATCGTCCATGTTCTTGTGGCTCTGCTGGCCTGCTTTCACATGTTGCTCATGGCTACCACCTTGATTGGGCATCTTCTTCTCCTTTGAGTTATGCGAGGCGATCAACCGCCTCAAGGGTCAAAGACGCTGGCGGCCCGGACGTTCCCTCACGTAATATTTCGTGAATCGGACCGCCCATGGGGTAGGCCAGATCAGACGATAAGCTGCTCGATCCTGATCGGAAGATCGCGGATGCGTTTGCCAGTCGCATGGTAGACCGCGCTGGCAACGGCGGCCGCCGTGCCGACATTGCCCAGTTCTCCGAGGCCTTTGACGCCGGCCGGATTGACCTCGTGGTCAATCTCCGGAACCAGAATCACCTGGAGATCCTTGATGTCGGCATTGACCGGCACGAGGTAGTCCTGCAGATCTCGATTGACGTAGCGGGCATAGCGGCTGTCGACCTCGGTCGCCTCATGCAGCGCCTGGCCGATGCCCCAGATCATTCCGCCCATCAGCTGGCTGCGCGCCGTGCGCGTGTTCATGATGCGGCCGGCGGCAAAGGCCCCGACAATGCGCGGCACGCGGATTTCCCTGGTAAGGCGATTGATGCGAACTTCGACGAATTCCGCGCCGAATGCATATTTCACCGAATCCTCGTCCTGCTCGCCGCCGTGAAACTCCGGCTGGCCGGCATAGAGCTTCTTGAGCGCTTCGGGGCTCGCCCCCTTGGGCGCATACTCGGCATACTCCTCGATCGCCCCCACCCGCATGGCTTTCAAGACGTCCCCGACTTTTGCCGAAGCGCCGCCCTTGGCAATGATTTTGCCATCGAGGATATCCAGTTCCTCATTGTGGGCGCCGGCAAGCGCACCACCTTCGCCGCTCGCCGCGGCAAACAGCTTCGTCCTGATCGCGTTGCAGGCCTTGAGCACCGCCGAACAGACGCTTGCCGTGGAGATAGACCCTCCCGACACGGGCGCCGGGGGCAAGGTGCTGTCGCCCATCTCGACGCTCACCCTGTCCATGGCGACACCGAGGCGCTCTGCTGCCATCTGGCCGGCGACCGTGCGCACGCCGGTGCCGATTTCATGCGAGCCGCTCTGGACGCGCACATCGCCGTCGACGGTCAGCCATACGCGCGCAGCGCAGGGAGCCGACGAGGTCGGATAGACTGCCGTCGCGCAACCCATGCCGATCAACCAGTCGCCGTCGTGCATCGATCCGACCTTGGCGTCCCGTTTCGTCCAGCCGAACGCGTCCGCCGCCTGATCGTAGCATTGCATCAGCGAGCGGCTCGAGAACGGCTTTCTCCCGATCGGCTCGGCTTTTGGCTCGTTCACCCTCCGGAACTCCACCGGGTCCATGGCCAGGGCCACCGCCATCTCGTCCATGGCGTTCTCCAGCGCATAGACGTAAGGCGTCTCGGGAGGCGAACGCATGTAGCCGGGCGTGTTGCGGTCCGCCTGGACCAGCGACACGTGCGTAAGCACCGCGCCGTAATCATACATGCGGCCGGTCGCCGACGTTCCCCCGACCACGTAGGGATCGGGGCGCGATGTCACCTCCCAGCCCTCATGCGCGAAAGCGGTTATGCGGCCGTCCTTGTCGGCGCCCATGCGGATCCGGTGCCTGGTCTCGGCGCGATAGGTCTGTGTACCAAACGCCTGCATGCGGCTGACCACGCAACGCACCGGCCGGCCGAGACGCCTTGCCGCAACCGCGACGATCGCCGTGCGGGCCGTCATCGGTCCCTTCGAGCCGAATGCGCCGCCGATGTATGGGCTGACAATGCGAACCTTCGCCGGATCGATCTTCAACTGCCTGGCAAGTTCGGCCTTCCAGCCGGTGACGTTCTGGGACGGCTCATGAATGGTGAGTTGATCGCCCTGCCACATTGCCGTCGTCGAAAACAGTTCGATCGGATTGTGGTGCTGCGTTGGTGTCGAATAGCGTGCATCGATCCTGACCGGAGCAGCGGCATAGGCAACATCGAAATCGCCGACCTTGACGTCTTCCTTGAACATCGGGCTTTTGCCCGCGGCGGCAATGGTCGTTGCTCCAGGGCTGTCGAAGCCCGCACTCGGTTTCTCCTCGGCGTAGTCGGCACGGATCAGCAGCGCAGCCTCCTCCGCCGCCTCGAAGGTCTCGGCGACCACCAAGGCAATGATCTGCCCATCGTGAAAGACCTTCCGGTCATGCAGCGGCGCGATCGAGGCGGCGGCGGTATTGCCGAATTTCGGCTTGTCCACCGCGTCCATGTCGCCATAGGTCACGATGTCGAGCACGCCCGGCACCGCTCGGGCATTGTCCAGGTGAAGTGCCGTCACCGTGCCCCTGGCGATACTGCTGGTGGCCAGCACGCCATAGGCGACATTGGCCGCCGCGAGGTCCGCCGGATAACTCGCCTGGCCGGTCACCTTCAGCCGCCCGTCGATGCGCGGCAGCGGGGCACCCATGTTCTCCTTGGGCTGCGGAGCGGCTGCGTTCATGATCACACCTTCATGTCACGGGTTTCGAGGAGCGCCCGCACCAGCGTCCGTTTGCCAAGCTCGATCTTGAACGCATTGTGGCCGCGCGGCCTGGCATCGGCGAAAGCCGTCTCCGCGGCCGCCCGCGCCATTGCCTCGTCCAGCATCTTGCCGTGCAGGACCGCTTCCGCTTCCCTCGCCCGCCACGGGACCGTGGCGACGCCGCCAAGGGCTATGCGTGCCTCGCGGACGCTGTTGCCGTCGAGGTCGAGAGCGACCGCCGCGGAAGCCAGGGCGAAGGCATAGGATTCGCGGTCACGAACCTTAAGGTAGCGGGAACGCCGGGTCCAAGGACCCGCGGGCACATCGATGGCGGTGATGATCTCGTCAGCGGCGAGGCCGGTCTCGACATGAGGGGTATCGCCGGGCAGGCGATGCAGGTTGGCGAACCGGATTTCGCGCGCGCCGCCAGAACCCTCGACATGGAGGTTGGCGTCAAGGGCAATCAGTGCCTGGGCGAAATCACCATGATAGGTGGCGATGCAGGCGTCACTGACGCCCAGCACCGCGTGTTGCCTATTGAAACCGTCCATTGCCGCGCAGCCCGAACCCGGCTGGCGCTTGTTGCAGGCCCATGAGATCTCCCTGAAATACTCGCACCGCGTCCGTTGCAGCACGTTGCCGGCAAGGCTGGCCATGTTGCGGAGTTGGCCGCTGGCTGCCAGCCTGAGGCTGTCGGCAATGACCGGATAGTGGAGCTTGACGTCTTTATCGTCAGCCGCCTCGCCCATCCGCACCAGCGCGCCGAAACGAACCCCTTCGGTGGTGACGCGGATTTGCCGAAGCGCCGGCTCGGAGAGACGATTGAGATCGAGCAGGCGGTTCGGCCGGGCAACGTCGAGCTTCATGTAGTCGGCCAGATTGGTGCCGCCAGCGATGAATTGCATGTCTGACTGGGTCGGCGGCCGATCCGGCGCGGCAAAGTTCGAAGCGAGGGCGATAGCCGCCGGGATGTTGGCCGGTTGCTCGAGAACGAAAGGACGCATGTCAGGCTCTCCCGGTTTCGTCGCGAGCCTGCACGATCGCGGCCACGATGTTGGGGTATGCGGCGCACCGGCAGATGTTGCCGCTCATGTATTCCCGGATATCGGCCTCGGAACCGGCGTGGCCTTCGTTGACACAGCCGATGGCCGACAGAATCTGGCCCGGCGTGCAATAGCCGCACTGGAAGGCGTCATGGTCGATAAAGGCCTGCTGCATCGGATGCAGGGCGCCGTCGCGCGAGGCGAGCCCCTCCACGGTCGTCACATCCTTGCCCTGCATCATCACCGCGAAGCTCAGGCAGGAGAGGACCCGTTTTCCGTCGACGAGCACGGTGCATGCACCGCATTGCCCATGGTCGCAGCCCTTTTTCGTCCCGGTCAGCCCAACGTGGTCACGCAAGGCGTCGAGCAGGCTGGTCCTGGTGTCGAGCGAAAGCTCGTAAGCTTGCCTGTTGATACGAAGCGAGGTGACGACCGGCTCCCGGAGCTTGGAACGGGACGCGGCCACTTCCTCCGCCTTGGCCTCAGGAGACAGGAGCGGTGCGACCGCAGCGGCCGAAACCGTGCCCGTCATGAAACGTCTCCGGCTGAGGCTAATTGGCTTTGGGACGAGGGTTTCGGACATGGCTCGCTCCTGGGCTGGCTTTCGCCGCTAACCTTTCACTCCGGGCATTGTTCCGAATGCAGTGCGACAAAACCCTGCCTGATCGCGAAAGAGTGATTTTGCTCCGGCATGGCGGTGAGGCGCGGCTAAACCCGATCGAAGCGGCCGCAACGAGGCTTCTTGGTGGAGGGTGGATCGATGAGGGGAAGGCTCGGACTCGCACCGGTGCCGCTGACCCTGGCGGCGGCCACTTGCCGGCATGCCGGCAAGCAAGAAGAACGACGGTCGAGGCGGCATCCTACTCCATGACATGTGGAGTGTGCCGCTTATCCTCCTTCGGATCGACGTCAATACGTGCCTTTTTCGGATCGAAGGCGCCATGACGCGCGATGGCCAGGGCCGCGGTATCCGGCGTCTCATACGCCCACATGAAGTCATCGGCCGAGCCGCCGACAGCATGAACACGCCAATAGCTCGCTGTTCCCTTCAACGGGCACTCGCTGGTGGTGTTGGTCTTCTCGAGGAGGTCGAAATAGATATCCTCGAAGGGGATATAGAAGACCGGCTCATGGCCCTCCTCCCGAAGAATTTTCGCACGGTCGCTTGCGGCGACTATCGCGTCGGAGAACCGGACCGTCACCGTGCCGAGGAATGGTTCTATGCTCATGCCGCCGATAGGGCGCCTGGAAATCGCTTCTGAACCTTGCATCTGAATTCTCCTTGGCCAGCGTCTTGATGGTTGGATGACATTTGTCTTCCACGCGTGAAGTCGAAATGCGCGGCAGTGGATTGAGGTTCCGGTCCCTCCGGAAATCCTGGCGTCCGCAGTCATCAGCCTAGCCGCGCCAGGGGAATGACCGGAGCCTCATCCGTCAGGTCAGCCACGCAAGCGGCAGCGGCGTATAGCAATAGGAAATCACGTTCATTTGGTCGCCGGGGCAGTTGGCTGATCGCCACCGGTCGTCGACTTCGGTCTGGCGTCCTGGTCGACTGGTGGGTTCTTGGTGACGGTGTCGGTGTTGGCCTTCGTCGGCTCGGTGTTGTTGTCACATGCGGTGAGCGCAAGACCCGTTAGAAAGGATAGGAACCTCGTCATCGCCATCTCCTCGGGTTGACACTCGACAAACGAGGTTCCGCGATTTTGGTTGCCGCCGTGGCCACCCCTTCCAAGGGGGAGCCGTTCCCTTCATCGATCGTTTCCGCGATGTATTCAGTAAGATCGCCCACCTCATCCTGGATGTCCTGCGCCGCGATCCCCTCATCTTGCGCATCCGCCACGCACTGATTTGCGAGTTCCTCCGCGGCATCGATGCCGGACATAGGGGTAGGCTCGTCAACGACGTGTTCTTCGATCCAATCCGAAATGAAGTGGGCTGTTCGATTGACGATCAGGTCGGCGTCCTCGGACAACTCCGCTTCGCCCCTGAGCTTATCCCTGGTTGTCGTTCTCATCGGACACACCCGTTCACTTGACCAATTTCAAACGCCGATCGGCCGCAAAAGATGCAGGGAAGGAGGAAAATCGTGATCGGCCGCGCATCGGGAACGGGTGTCTTCATCCCGCGTTGTCAGCCACGCTTTGGACATCAGCGAACCCGGTAATGGCTTTGAAACCACAACGAGGCTCTCCGCCGAACGACAAGCAGCCCTCGCTGATCGATGAGGAAGCAGCCGGCCGCGCGGCCTCGACAACGAAGGACAGCAACGCCGCGGCAGGGCGGGAGCCAGGAAGCCGTGGGCGCGACGCCACGTGGCCATCTCAAATCACTGGGCTGGGGTGGAAGGACATCTTCTGGCGACTTTGGGAAGAGTTCAACAAGGACCGGGTTCTGCTGGTGGCTGCCGGCGCGACCTTCTATCTCCTGCTCGCCTTGTTTCCCGCCCTGGCAGCCTTCATCTCGATCTATGGCTTCGTCGCGGACCCGGTAACGGTCGCCGACCATGTCGCTTACCTCCAGGGATTGCTACCGCAGGGCGGGCTCGATCTTATCCGCGATCAGTTGCAGGCCTTGGCCCGCCAGAAAGCAGGCGCTCTCGGCACAGGCTTTTTCATAGGCCTGACAATCGCCCTCTGGAGCGCCAACAGCGGCATGAAGGCGCTCTTCGACGCGATGAACATCGCCTACGAAGAGCGTGAGAAACGCTCGTTCATTACCCTCAATCTGATGTCGATCCTGTTCACGGTCGGAGCCCTGCTCATCGGCATCGTGCTGCTGCTTACGGTGGGTGTTGTCCCGGCGCTGTTGCGCTTTTTCTACCTTGATGCCTGGACAGAAACCGTGGTTGCGGTATCCCGGTGGCCCATCCTGGTGGTGTCGATCCTGACCGGCATTTCCTTGCTCTACCGTTTCGGGCCAAGCCGGGAACATGCGAAATGGCGATGGTTGAGCTGGGGAGCGCTTGCGGCAACCGCGGCATGGATCATCGCGTCGTGGCTGTTCTCGTTCTACCTCCAGCATTTTGCCAACTATAACGCGACATACGGCTCGCTCGGTGCCGTGGTCGGCCTGATGATGTGGACATGGATTTCAGTCATCATCCTGATCGCCGGCGCCGCCATCAACGCGGAAATGGAACATCAGACGGCCTGTGACTCGACCACAGGCCCGGCGGTTCCCATGGGTGAGCGCGGCGCGGTCGTCGCCGACACATTGGGCAAGACTGCGGACTGATGAAACTTTCAGGTAGATGTCCCATCGTCACCTGCACGAGCGACAAGGTTCGAGCCACTCTCACCAAGTGCGGCTATCGTCTATAAAACGGGAATGCTGGTATTCGGCGCTCCAGGTTGATGGGAGGGCGGTCCTATTGCCCAATCGGGCAGGCCAAAGAGGATGAGCAGCCACACACCGACTGGCTGAAGGGCGTCGCTGCCCATGGCGCTGGCGGGAAGTCAAAACAGGAACCTTTGCCAAGGCTTTGCCGTTGAAACCGCGTTCGCCATCGCGGACATCACCCTTCAGTCTGCTGAAAGCCAGTTCCGTGGATACGAAGCCTCAGAAAAGCGAGCCGGACCCATCCGACGACAGGGCTGGACAAAGCAAGCGTCTCGCCAGCCAGCCAAGTTCGCGGCACGACAAATCGGACGATCGGCAAATGGACGACAGGCCGCAGAAATCGAACCTGCTGGGCTTTCCCAGGCGCCATCCCTATTGGACAGCGGCAATTGTCCTCCTGCTTCTGCTTGTTGCGATGGGTGTAGCGATCTGGTGGCTGAATACGCGTCAGTATGAATCCACCGATGATGCCTTCATCGATGCCCGCACGGTAACGGTGAGCGCCGAGATTGCCGGGCGTATCACCGATGTGGCCGTCACCGACAACCAGCCGGTGCGCAAGGGTGACGTTCTCTTGCGCATCGACGACAGCGACTACCGGGCATCGCTCAGCCAAGCGGATGCCGGCGTAGCCGCCGCTCAGGCCGACATCACCAATGTGGCGGCCCAGATCGAGGCGCAAAATGCCAAGATCGACGCCGCCCAGAAGCAGGTGGCGCTGGCCCAGGCAGCGCTCGACTTCGCCAAGGCCGAAGACCAGCGCAATCGCGAATTGCTGACGAAGGGCACGGTCACGCAGCAGCAGGCGCAGCAGGCTGCATCGACCCTTCGACAGGACCAGGCAACCCTGGACAGCGCCGAGGCGGACGTGGCCGCGGCGAAGAGCCAGGTGACAGTGCTGCAGGCACAGACCAAAAGCGGCGAAGCCAAGCTTCACCAGGCACAGGCCAGCCGGGATCAAGCCCGCACGGCACTGACCCGTACCACTATTACAGCCCCTGTCGCCGGCCGCGCGACAAGCATTTCGGCCGCCATCGGCACCTACACCCAGCCGGGTCAGGTGCTCATGATGTTCGTTCCCAATGAAGTCTGGGTGAAGGCGAACTTCAAGGAAACCCAACTCGACAGGATGCGAACCGGACAGCCGGTCGACATCGATATCGACGCCTATCCGGACAAGACCTTTCATGGCCATGTCGACAGCCTGCAGGCCGGCAGCGGCACCGCCTTCAGCCTGCTGCCCGCCGAAAATGCCACCGGCAATTTCGTCAAGCTGGTGCAGCGTGTGCCGGTCAAGATCGTCTTCGACAACCCGCCCGATGTGCTGCTCGGCCCAGGCCTGTCGGTGGTGCCGACGGTCAAGGTGCGATGAGCCGCGACAACGCCAGCGACCAGGGCGAAAGCCGATCCGCGGCCGGTGAGCGCAATCCCTGGCTCATCGCCATCATTGTCTCCATTGCCACCTTCATGCTGGTGCTCGACACCTCGATCGCCAATGTGGCGCTGCCCAACATCGCCGGCAGCCTGGCTGCCGGCATGGATGAAAGTACCTGGGTCATCACCACCTATCTGGTCGCCAACTCCGTGATCATTCCAATCAGTGGGTGGCTGGCCAGCGTGATCGGCCGCAAGCGCTACTACATGCTTTGCGTCGCGACGTTTACCCTGGCATCGCTGCTGTGCGGGCTGGCGCCCAATCTCGAGATGCTCATCGTCTTCAGGATCCTGCAGGGCCTCGGCGGCGGCGGCATGGCGCCAAGCGAGCAATCCATCCTGGCCGACACCTTTCCGCCTGAAAAGCGCTCGCAGGCATTTGCCCTCTACGGCATCGCCGTCATCGTCGCGCCGACGGTCGGGCCGACCATCGGCGGCTGGCTGACCGACAATTTTTCGTGGCACTGGATCTTCTTCATCAACGTGCCGTTCGGCATCATGTCACTGGCGTTGGTGCAGTGGCTGCTGGTCGAACCGGAGGTACTCGAACGCGAACGCCAGCAGCGGCTGAAAGGAGGTCTCAGGATCGACTGGGTCGGATTCATCCTGGTGGCGACCGCGCTCGGCTGCCTCGAAATCTTTCTCGACGAGGCCAGCGCAACGACTGGTTCGCGTCGAGCTTCATCACGACTTTCGCCATTATCTCGGCGATCTCCTTCGCCCTGCTGATCCCATGGGAATTCCGCCACCGCGATCCGATCGTCGACATGCGCCTGCTGTTCACCCGCCAGTTCGGTACATCCTTCCTAGTGATGATGGCGGTCGGTGCGGTGCTGTTCAGCACCACGCAGCTGATGCCCCAGCTGCAGCAGACCGCCTTCGACTACACGGCGACGCTATCGGGCCTGTCGATGATGCCGGGCGGCATCGCCATGCTGATGCTCATGCCGATTTCGGGATTTGCCGCCGGCATCGTCCAGCCAAAATACCTGATCATGGCGGGCATGGCGGTGGTGGCGATCGGCCTGTGGCATATGACTTCGCTTACGCCCGACGCCAGCTTCAGCTTCTTTGCCTTTGCCCGCATCTTCCTGATGATCGGATTGCCGTTCCTGTTTATCCCGATTTCGACCGCGGCATATGTCGGTCTGGCGCCGCAAAAGACCAACCAGGCCTCGGCCTTGATCAATGTTGCCCGCAATATCGGCGGCAGCATCGGCGTGTCGCTCTCCAACACTGTGATCGCCCAGAACGCACAACTCCATCAGGCGAACCTTGTCGGCCACACCGCGCAATCGTCGCCCGCCTACCAGCAGGTGGTACGGCAGGCGACCGAGCACTTCGTCGCCGAGGGTTCCTCGATGCTCCAGGCCAAGCAGCAGGCCATTGGCTGGATCGGGCAGTTGATCGCCCGCCAGGCTTCACTGCTCGCCTATATCGACGTCTTTCGTTACTGCGCGGTGGCAACGGCGCTGCTGGTTCCTCTCGCCCTTCTGCTGCGGTCTTCGCAAGGAAACCCGACCGGCAATAGCCGGGAGGCGTCTGGACCTCCTGGATGACAGGAACCGATCGCCGGCCGGTCCGCACCGCGAACCGCTCCAAGCGGAACGGATCGTCTTCTTGCCGGTTGTGAAGGAAAGGAGATTTCCCATGTCAGACGGTATCATGTGGCTAATCGTCGTCGCCGGCGGGCCAGCGTTGCTGGTCATACTGATTGCCTATGTCCTGGTAACCCGCCGTAACCGTGGTCCGGTTGAACGCAGGGAAAGCGACCGCGCTACCGACCAGCTCTATCGCGAGGACGATCGGCGATAGCTTGCGCATTGGCGGTGTAGGAGGTCGTCGCTGACATGCAACGACCTCCCCTTGGTCTCACCGCATCAAGCACCGCCTCAGGAACGCAAAGAGCCTGTTCCCGCTGATCGTTGCACGGACCCGAGCTGCGGCCCATCGGGCTTTCATGGTGGCACCGACGTGGCAATCACAGACAATGTCGTGGAGTTGCCAGTCGCTCAATTCGAAGAAGCGCTTTGCCTCGCCGTATGTGTCGTCCCCCAGCCCCGATGCACGCAAGATCGGGTCTTCGAAGGCAACCGCGAGTGCCGATCCTTCCCCACGTGCGATGGCCCGTGCTTCAGGACGCAAATGTTCCGTGCCGGTTAGCGCACCGAGGCATCGTTCGGGATTTTGCTCGAGAAGTTCAGCCCAACGCGCGATGCGTTCATTACGTGTCATTACCGAAAACGGCGCCAGCGGCTCAATCCTGGCGACGGTTTGGAGCTGGTCGAGTGTCTGATGTTTCATGGTCGGCTCCTGTCTGAGAGGGAGAAGCACCCACGCCTTCTGAAGAAATTATCGCCCGGCAGGGCTTCGACAAGACGGAGGTTTGACGAATTCGCCGCTGGCGACGAACTCCAAAAATAATGTCGCGGGCAAACAACCGTGATCAGCTCGCACTATCGCGCCGCCACTTCCTGGCAGAGCGTTCCAACTGAATGCTCGCACGATGCCGTGGCGTCAGAGTTCCAGCAGGGCATAGGGGCGGCCGTTCGGTTTGGCCACGTGCATGGCGACGTTGTAAACCTTGGCGCCGCCGGGCGTTTGGCCTTCATAGGAGCCGCGATGCGCGTGACCGTGCACAACGGCGCTGACCTTGAACCGATCGATCGTCTCGGCAAGGCGTGAAGAGCCAAGAAACGGAAATATCTCCAGCGGTTCTCCCTCGACGGTCTCAGCGATCGGCGCGTAGTGGAGGACCACGAGCGTCCGCTTCGCCCGTACCTGGCGCATCGCGTTTTCGAGGCGCATTGCCTCGTTGACACTTTCCGAGACCATCGCCTTGATCGCGGGTTCGCCGAAGGAGCCGAGCATGCGCGATCCGAAGCCACCGACGAACCCTTTCACGCCGACGAAGCCGACCTCCTCGATTTCGACCGCATGGCCATCGAGAAGGTGAACATGCGCCTGGCGTAGGATGTTTGCGACGTCGTCCACCGCGCCGGATTCGTAGTCGTGGTTGCCGAGCACCGCCACCACGGGGATCGAGCAGTTGCGCAGGTCCTCGGCGAGCATCTCCGCCTCACGAGGCTTGCCGAGATTGGTGAGATCTCCCGTCAGGACGAGAATCTCGGCTTCCCTCGATATCTCGCCGAAGAGATCGCGATACGAGGTTCGGGGATCTTCCCTGACATGCAAATCCCCCATGGCAGCAACTCTGAGCGTCCCTGCGTTATCCTTCGGCGCGGCGTTCTCCAGGCGGTCAGGCATCACGAAAATCTCCCACGCCGCCGACGCCGGCGAAGCCCCATTCCTTGACATCGATCTCGTAGTCGGTTTGCGACAGCAGCCGCCCGCGGCAGATCTTCATCCTGGGGGACGGCAATTGCCGTTGCTTGGCGAGGCGGTCGAGGAGTTCATCGAGGAGCCATGCCGGGATGTGATCGCGCTCGCTTGGGTAAATCCATCTGAAGTTGATGAGCTGCATCAGCAGGACCTCCCAATGAACCTCCAGATAGGAAAGCAGCCGGTGCCAATCTATCTGGTCGTGTGCCTTGAGGATCGTGTGGGCGATATCGGCGCCGTCGTGCCGGCCCCTGTCTTGGATGAAGCATTTGGACCAGATGAGTTCGGTCGGGCCGATGATCCGTACACGGCTGCCCAGCAACTCGGTCTGTCTGGCGTGCTCCAGCCATCGATCGCCAACAGGCATCATGCCGTTGGCCGATCCGAAGATGACGTCGAAGAAATGCCTGCCCTTGAACACCTTGCCAAGCCACCGGTCGTCCACGATTTCGACGGCATATCCAAGCTCCTTGAAATGGGCGAGGATCCGCGCGTAGTCACCGGCCTTGCAGAAGATATCGAGATCCTTAGTCTGGCGAGTGACGCCGGTATAGGCGCTTACCGCATAGGTTCCAGCGACCAGAAAGGGAATGTCCGTGGCGGTGAGCTCGCGGACGGCTTCCATGTAGAACACCTCCGCCCCGGCGTGCTTAAGCGTCGGCGCCGCCTTTGCATTGATCAACGGGAGCGAAACCAGGACGTCTTCGCGTGATCGATCGGTGGTCATCAATGATGGCTCCTAGCCGCCAACCGACAAGTCGGCCGCTGGGACAACAACGTCGACCCCTCCATGGTTCCGCCTTGCGGGCGGGGTCGGTTTCGTCATGGAGCGATCCGTTCCGAGCGGCGGAGATTCCGCAGGCAACATGGCTTCAAACGCGATCGAACCCAGCCCGATACCCTCGAGATGGATTCGATGGTGCTTAAACGCCGCAAAGCGCCCCTGCATGCGCGGCAAGATCGATTTCCGCGACCTCGTCGCTGCGTGCCAGTCAGAGGAACGTGAGCCGCTTTCAGGGCCGATTGATTGCACGTCCGCCGTCGCGATCGATCTCGCCCGGCACGTATTCGCCTGCATTGGCATCGAAGCCGGTCCAGCCGTCGGCCTCGTACGATCTGCGGCGTTCGGCCAGGTCCACCGATCGGGATTGCCCCAAAATCTGCTCGGCATTCGGCACGAGTTCGTCCTCCACCTTGGCCGTCACCAAGGTACCGCCGCGGCGTACACCTTCCGCATAGACGTGCGCATCGCGCTCGGGCACGCCCGATTCCGTCAGAGCGCCAACGATGCCGCCGGCCGCTCCACCGGCCACGGCACCGGCAACCGCACCGGCGGCGGTGGCGGCGAGCCATCCGGCCGCGACCACCGGGCCAACACCCGGGATGGCCATGACGCCAAGTCCCGTGAGCAACCCCCCGGCGCCGCCGATCACGGCTCCGATTCCGGCACCGCTGCCAGCGTCTTCAGCGGCCTCGGAACGATTTGCGTCGTACCAGTCATCCGAGTTGTTGGCGACGATGCTAATGTTGGAATGCGGGACTCCCGTTGCCTCAAGCTCGCCGACCGCATCGGCCGCGTCGTCATAATTGTCGAACAGTCCAGTTACGGTTTTCATGTGATTTCTCCTGATCCACGCTCACTTGCTTGCGGCAACCACGTTGCCCTGGTAGTCGACGCCAACGTTGAGGTTTTCGCCTCCCTTGGCCGCCTGGCCGCGCCAGATGCCCTGATCGTCCTTGGTCAGCTTCGACACGTTCGAATATCCGGCGTTCTCGATACGGCTCTTGGCCTGGGCTTCGGTGAAGCTGTTTGCACCAGGAACGAGGGCGGCGGCGTTGGGAGTATTGTCGGTCTTCACCGCCGGCGTTGTCGCTCCCGTAACGGAATCTTGCCCGGCGGCGATCTTTTCGATCGCCTGCTGGTGCATCTTCAGCGTGCCGACCGTTTGCTGGGCAAAAGTCTTGAGCGCGGCGTTGTCACCCCCGCTGGCATAATCCTCGAACAGCTTGACGGCTTCGTCATGCGCCTTGCGCTGCGCGTCGACATAGGCCGGATCAATCGGCCCCTGCGCGTTCTTGAGTTTATCCAGATCGCCCTGATGCTGAGCGTCGAGCGCTGAGGGCACCTTCAGTTTTTGTTCGCCGGCGACCGCTTGCAGCTTGGTGTTGGCGGCGCCGTGGTCCCGGATCATCATCTGGGCAAAATCCTTGATGCGCTGGTCCTGGGCCTTGCCCAAGGCAATCTGACTCGAGTCCACTTCGAACTTGCCGCCGACGGCAGCCTTGTCGACAAAATCCTGGGCGCTGTCGGCCGCGAAGGCAGGCATTGCGAGAACCGTGGAAGCAACCGCGAGGGATGCGAGAAGGTGTCGTGTTTTCATCGGCTTTGTCCTTGTCGGTGAGCGAATTTGCGCTGCGTCCTAACAAGCCAAGATGCGCTTTGTTCCGCTCTCCAGGCCCCATGCCGCTAGACCCGGCAGCGCCAGAAAACCATGGGTGGAGACGAGTGGCTCAGGCGTCGTTATTCCAAATTCCAAACGCCAGGTGCACTGGAACAAATCGACTGTCGCGGCGTTAGAGGCCGTCCGCGGAAGGCTCCGTGGAGCAACAGGCGAAGGTCTTGGAGGGGCGGGTGCGTACAGGCCATTTCAGAAAACCGATCGTTATTCAACCTGGCCGCATAGACCGCGACAGGGTTGTGGTCTCTGTGTCCGATGCCGCCGAAGTGCTGCTGCGGGACTGGCCAAAGCCGACGTCGGAAAGGCGTCTTGCCGCGATCAAGGCCTGCCTTGCGGTGTTGCGTGGCGAAAAGCCTCCAAGGGTTGCACGGCAGGCGTTCATCGTTGCGGCCAAGGACGCCAGGATTCTGCTCGGCGATCAAATCTAGTCGTTGGCGCTATGCGCACCACCGCTGCGGATTTGGCAGAGCCTGGTTCGAACGAGAGAGGTCAGTGCCAAGATGTCAATTCCTACACCGGCCTCTGCCAGAGGCGAGATCCAGGGGGGAGAGACGCAGGACAAAACGCCGGGCTTCGATCCTGCCGTTGCTCCGATGGAGACCGACGCCGAGGCGGCGGACACACAAAATCCGATCCCTACGGAGCCGCCACCTTCCCGCCGGCCGAAATTCGAAAATGACGCCAGCTTCGCCAATGCGATGCGGCCGGTCGAAGGCGAGCCGGAACTACGACCTCGCAGCAACTGGCCGCTGTTGGTCGTTGCAGCCGTCGTTTTGGTAGCGGCCGCGGTTTTTCTGGCGGCGAGCATGCTTCGGTGAAGACGTCTGCGAGAAAGCGCGGCGACGGCCTATTCGCGAAGATCGGGTGCGCTCTTCATGCCCGAAAGTTCGGTCATCGGACACAGCAGCCGCGGCCGCGCCGGGTTAGAAATGTCGAGCTTGTCCCAAGGGATGCGGTATAGGCCATCGCGGCGGCGCAGCCGAAAGAGATCGAGCACGGCCACGCCTATGGCCGAGGCCGAAAGACGTTCGAAAGCGGCGTAGACGCCGACATGGAATTCGGTAACGACAAAATCGTCGCCATCCGGTTCGGCGCGGATTTCCTCGATGTAGCCGATGCTCTTGCCCCGCTGCGAAAGCACGCGTCGCCCAGCCAGATGTTCAAGATTGACGATGGTCATCATCAAGCTCCCGGAATGCGTCCGATGACATGATCGCGCAACCAGTCCTGCCAGGCGAAGATCGTCGTGCGACGCACATCGATATCGAACTCGACGTCGACGCCGATATCTTTCACCTTGTGCCAGGCGATCCGATGCGGCTCGCCATGGCGCTTGCCACCCAGCTTTGCCGCGAGTTGCGCCATCCATCGCCCCGGCCACGTGCCAAGGCGACGCGCCAAGGTGATGGAGCCGAGTTCGATCGCGACGATCCTTGGGGGCTTGCCCTGCCGCAATTCGGCCACCAGCCCGTCGACCTTGCCGATTTTGACCTGGCGGCGGTCGACCACCTGCTTGTCCAGGAGATCACGCAGCAACTCCATCATGTGCCTCCGAATATCTGCAGCGGGATCGTCACCACGGCCAGCACAAAGCCGAGCGCGATGATGAAGATGACCGCGGCATTCGAGAGAATGCCGTTGCGATGCTCGCCGACGTAGCGTTCGTCGTTCAGCAGAAACAGGAATGGAACCACCGTCAACGGCAGGCTGGCCGCCGTCAGCGCCATGGAAAATATGGTGAGCCTCAACGGATCGACACCAAGCATGATCGGGATGGCCGCAAGCAACAACGATACCGTATACACGGCGCTGAAGCCTGGATTGTCGCGCGGCTTGCGGTCCTCGCCCCAAGTCCAGCCGAAACCTTGCGCCACGAGGTAAGCCTGTTGCAGCGCGACTTCGAGTGCAGCGCCGAAGCAGGCAATGGCGAGAGAGGCTACGAACAGGATGAAACCCCAGAAGCCGAATACCGGGATCAGCATCAATGGCATTTGGTGATAGTCGTCGACCTGGTTGATGCCGTGCGTGGCCAGCACGAGAGCGGCCACGATCAACACGCCGATCGAAATAGTGCCGCCGAAGGTCATCCCCAGTCCCGCTATGGCCCGGTTGGCGCCGAGGTAGCTCTTGTCCCACTGGTCCTCGATAGCCCCCGAGGAATAGAACATGAACAGGTAGGGCGATATCGAGGCGCCGAGAATGCTGACCGCCATGAACCAGTAATTGGCGGTATCGTGGGCTGGCAGCGAAGGCACTGCGCCAGCCGCGACCGCCGTCCAATCGGGTTTCAGCATCACGGCCGCGACGACGAAACACAACGTCACCAAGCCGAGCATCGACACGCCTTTCTCGATGAAACCGAACGTGCCTTTCCAGAGCAGCAGCCATGCCAGAAAAGCCACCGGCAGAGCCCACCACTGGAAGCCTATGCCGGTGGCAAGTTCGAGTGCGATGGCAACGCCGCCGATCTCGGCGGAGAGCACCATGAGACTGAGCAGCAAGGTGGCAAGCAACGGCCACACAAAGACGTTGAAACCAAATCTCTCGCGGATGCCGTCGCAGATCGTGTGATGGCTCACCGCGGCGAACCGGCCGGCCATTTCCACCAGAAAGATGATGCAGATGGTGCCGAGGACCACGGCCCAGATCAACTGGAAGCCGAAGGTTGCGCCCGCTTGGGCCGCCGTCGCCATCGATCCGACTTCGAGGAAGCCGCCAACGCTGGTAACCACGCCGAGCGATATTTCCACGAGCTTCTTCATGGCTTCGGCGCGAAATATCTGGCATAGGCGGTCGCCAGCGTGCGCGAGCCCCGTCGAAGATCCTGCTTTGCGTTTTGGACCTCCGCTCGATTGTCCGCCTGCAATCCCGCTTCGGCGCGAGCCACCGCGGCTGACAGATCCTTGACCGCTGCCGCCAAAGCAGATTGCTCGGCGGGTTCAGCCGTTCCGGCCGATCGGATTTGTGCCTCGGCGTCGGCCAGAGTCTTGCCGGTCGACCGCAGCGTGCCGGCTGTGTATGCGAACGGCGCTGCCCCATCCATCCAGGCATCGAGCATTACCGATACGGTCTGTGCCGCGGAGGCCGCCGTTTGTGATTGCTGCTCGATCTGGTCGGAGGACGAGCATCCCGCCAAGACGCTCGTGAGCAACAGCACGCACATACAACTCAGCCTGGGATAAGGGCCACTAAAGGTCAAAGCCGGCGTTTGGTGCGCCACGAGAATGATCTCCCCGAGCCGATGGAAGTCGCGGTCGGCGTGAATTGATCTAGAGCGCCCGGTGTGCCCGTCAATCAAACGCCACCGCTCGGACAGGCGCCGACCACGAGACATAAGAACCAACGACAGAGGCCCGCCGGCCACGAGACCCAATTCAAGCGGAACAAAGCATCGATTGTGGGATTGGGACACGGGAAGGTGGCGACCCGTCCTGATCATCGACGTGATGGACTGCTGCACAGAGGATTCGGCAATGCCTCGTCTCATAGTCTGGATAGCCATCGTGGCGGTCGTCATCATCGCGGCTTGGTTGTGGCTCGGCAGCCATAGAACGAGCAACGATAGCGGCAGCCAGCCCGCGCCCCACGCGATCGACCAGAACGGCTAGGTGTTCAATCCTGCTCTGTTGGGTCTGCAGGGTTCTCGATCCGGTATTCGTGAACCAGGCCAAGAACCTGATTTCTCACTGTCTCGCGCGCTTCGGGCTGAATGAAAAGCATCAGCCGGTCGACGGTTTCAACGACCGGCCGCGGCAGGTCCGCTACCGCGTCGGTGAGCTCACTGCCGTGTTCATACAGGTTGTCCGTCAGCTTCTTGTCCAGATCGGAAAGGATACCCATCACCAAGCTCCATAGCTTTGCTCTCCATCCTGATAATGGTCAGTCCAGCGGAGATGTTCCGAGAAGCACGCAAGCGCCCGGCGCCGTTTCGATATTCGAAGCGCGATGGCAGAGCCAGTCGGGAAACCAGCGACCAACCAGGCCGGGAGCAGAAGGAACGTCAGGCATAACACGGTGGAGGACAGACAACGCCCTCGGCTGAAATTAAAGACGGCGCCACTGGTGACCAAGTTGCGGCTGTTGGCGAGCCGAGAATCACTGCTGCCCCGGCATCTCGGTATTTTCCTTGGGGTCTTTCTTGACCCCTGCAGCCGGTGAGGTGTCCGCCGGAGCGTTGCCGCCCTGGTTCTGCTCAGGCGCTCGTTTCAGGGGCGAGGTGCGCCACCCCACATCGACGTAGAGAAAGCCGATCAGGAAACCGACGATGATGACAACGGCTATCACCAGCGAGAGTAGTGCGTTGCGTCGTTCCATCCTGCGGCTCCCTTCGCCTGCCGAACAGCCAATGACGAAAATAGTTCCACAGCCAGGTGGCACCGGTGCCGGGCGCCGGGCGTCCCACAGCAGCGTGGCAACCGCAACGGATCGAGCGCGACCGGGTCGCGCCAGCGCCGTGCGCCCTTGCTGTTGCGATCATATCGAAACCAGACGCGGCGTCACTTTGCAACTCATGCGCGTCTCACGATTCTCGCCGGCGTCACTACCCGGGCAAGCAACGGCAAAACCCTAACCACCAGATGGCTTCGGTGATGCCGGCTGTGTCGGCTGCGTGCCTTGCTGGTCCCCGCCGGTGCTGGACTGCGGTGTCGGATTGGTATCCGTCGTTGGATTCTTGTTCACCGGCTGGCTGTTCATCGTATCCGTCTTGGATTTGACGGGGTCGGCATTGTTGTTGCACGCCGCCAGGGCGAGCAACGCCGATGCCGACCAAATCAACCACATCGCTTTCATACTGACTTTTCCTGGATGAGTTCGGGTGAAGCAACCTGCAAGGGACCTATTCGATCGAACCGGATGGAAAGCCCTTGTTTGACGGCACTTTTAGCCAGCAAATGATCCAGCTCGCTATCGTCGATGGGGCTGCGAACCAGCTGACGAATGGCCTTGCACGCCAACTCGGTCGAGACGAAGTCATATCTCCTGCTTCTGGCGGATACATATTGTTCGACCAGCATCTTCACGCGCCTGAGCGCGATTTCATCGGCATATTGCATTTTCGTTTCTCCTGCGCGCCGAACTGCCGAGTGTGTGGGTTGTTCCCAGCTGAACTCGAAACACGACCGCCAAGCTCATGAGAAAGCCCGCGCCTCCCGGCCGGGGAGCGCGCGGGCTGATCAGGCTGAGGGGAACCCGATCGCGCGGCGCCAAACAAGGGGAGCGACGACGCCGCACGACACCGAACCTGGATCGGCCTCAGTTGTTCCACTTCGTCATCTTCGCGTTGTTCGTGCCTGAACGCGCCAAGGGGGTCGACTGGCATGGCCCTTCGGCAGCCCGGCATTCGATCCGGTCCACGCGGAACAATCAGGGACCCCGCTGGTTCGGCCGGAACGAACTTCGGAGGACATGATGACCAACGCAAAGCTGGCCGTGGTGACGGGCGCATCGAGCGGCATCGGGAGGGAACTTGCCAAACTATGCGCCAAGGACGGCTATAACCTGGTCATAGCCGCCGACGAGCCCGCGGTCCAACAGGCGGCCGAGGCTCTGGCTTCGCATGATGTGACCGTTGAAGCCGTCGAGGCAGATCTGGCATCCGTCGAAGGCGTCGATCAACTCATTGCGCGGGTCGGCGATCGCGACATCGACCTTCTGTTCCTGAACGCCGGACGCGGCCTCGGCGACGGCTTTCTCGACCAGGACTGGCAGAAGGTTCGCCGGGTCATCGACACCAACATCACCGGCACGGTCTACCTTGCGCATGAGCTCGGCGCCAGGATGGCACGCCGCGGCCGTGGCCGAATTCTGTTCACCGGATCGATTGCCGGCTTCATGCCCGGCACTTTCCAGGCCGTCTACAACGGCACCAAGGCGTTCATCGATTCCTTCTCGATCGCGCTGCGCCATGAGATGCGGGACACCGGCGTCACAGTCACGGTGCTGATGCCAGGGGCGACGCAGACGCGGTTCTTCGAACGCGCCGAAATGATGGATACCAAGGTCGGCACCGACGAGAAGGACGATCCGGCAGATGTCGCCAGAACCGGTTATGAGGCGATGATGGCGGGAGAGGAACAAGTGATCAGCGGCTGGAAGAACAAGCTGCAGGTCGCCGCCGCGCATATCGCTCCGGCAGGTACGCTGGCCGAACAGCACCGCAAAATGGCCGAGCCGGGTTCAGCGTCCAGGGACTGATCTCTTCCTGTCTGCGGACGCAGACCCTTTGCGAGTATCGCAAGGTAATCGTCGGTGGCGCCCACTTCGGCTGAATGAAAGCTGCATTTGCCGATACCTCAAAATAGTCAACGCAGGAGCAACAGGATGAAAGCCCTCACATGGCACGGCAAAGGCGATATACGCTGCGATCAGGTGCAGGATCCGGCCATCGAGGATGACCGTGACGTCATCATCAAGGTCACCTGCTGCGCCATTTGCGGCTCGGACCTGCATCTGATGGACGGCTACATGCCGACCATGGAATCGGGCGACGTGCTTGGACACGAGACCATGGGAGAGGTCGTGGAGGTCGGCCGCGGTCATTCCAAGTTCAAGAAGGGCGACCGCATCGTGGTGCCGTTCAACATTTCGTGCGGCGAATGCTGGTTTTGCCAGAAGGGGCTGTTCTCGCTTTGCGACCGGTCCAATCCCAATGCCAAGCAAGCGGCCGAGGTGATGGGACAATCGCCGGCCGGCCTGTTCGGCTATTCGCATCTGGTTGGCGGCTATTGGGGCGGCCAGGCCGAATATCTGCGCGTACCATTCGCCGATGTCGGCCCGATCAAGGTGCCGGAAGGCATGGATGACGAGCAGGTGCTGTTTCTTTCCGACATCTTTCCGACCGGCTACATGGCAGCGGAAAACGCCGGCATCGAGCCCGGCGACACGGTCGCGATCTGGGGCTGCGGTCCGGTCGGCCAGTTCGCCATCCAGAGCGCATGGATGCTCGGCGCCGGTCGCGTCATCGCGATCGACAAGGTTCCGGAACGACTGGCCATGGCTCGCGAACATGGCAAGGCCGAGACACTCGATTTCAGCAATTCAAATATCTACGACGCCCTGATGGCGATGACCGATGGCCGAGGGCCGGATCGCTGCATCGATTGCGTGGGTACCGAAGCCGATGCCGGCGCCAGTGCAGACTCCATGCTCGACAAGGTCAAGGCGGCTGCCTTCCTCGGCACCGACAGGCCACATGTGCTGCGCGAAGCAATCTACTGTTGCCGCAAGGGCGGCACCATTTCGATCCCCGGCGTGTATATCGGCCTCGTCGATCATATCCCCTTTGGCGCCGCGATGAACAAGGGCCTGACGTTCCGTATGGGCCAGACCCACACGCAGCGGTATCTCGAACCGCTTTTGGCCAAGGTCCAGACCGGCGAGATCGACCCGTCCTTCGTGATCACGCACAGGGCCGGCCTTGAAGCCGGGCCCGATCTCTACAAGACGTTTCGCGACAAGCAGGACGGCTGCATCAAGGTGGTCATGCGGCCGCATGGGTGAGCCGTTCATCGGCACGAGAACCGTTTCGTCTTCGCTCGTGCCTTCCCCTTCATGGCGCCGTCGCGGTCGCGGAACTTTCAATCGTGCCGATGATTGAAATCGTTTCGTGCAAGGAAAGGAACCATCATGGCCAAGGAAGATTCTGCCTCGAAACCCGCCGTCCGGTCACCCAACGCCGAGGGCCTGCCGCACCCAAGGAGGGATGCCAGCGACACGGATGCCGGTGCAAAACCGCTGACGCCAAAGACCGCGGGCGCGTCGCGCCCGTCAAGCGTTCCATTGGACAATCCGGTCGCCAACCGAAATGCCGGTCGGCCACGCCAGGCGAGCACCACGCCCCGGCCCACCGACAAGCCGCTGGATTGATCGCGACAGGCTAGCTCTTTGGATCACGGTTTCTTGGCGCGAAGCGATGCCAGGTCGGCCACGGCAGTGAGGATGGCCGCTTCGCTTGCGGGTTTTGCCACGAATTTGCAGTTTCGGAACCGGGCGGGAAGATCGCCCCGCCCATATCCCGTTACGAACGCGAAAGGAGTGCCGCGAGTCAGCAATATCTCCGCGATCGGCAGGCTCGTTTCGGCGTTCAGTTGAACGTCCAGCAACGCCATGTCGACCTTATCGGCCTCGACCAGCCGAAGTGCTGCGGCAACGGACGAAACAGGCCCGACCACGGGATAGCCCGCCGCACGCAGATCAGACGCGACGTCCTCCGCGATCAGCCACTCGTCCTCAACCACCAGAACGCGCGGTCTGTCGCTCACGGCGCGTCCTTGTGGTTTGCCGAAAAAGCGATCTGGACCTCAAGACCTTCCTTGTGGAAGGAGGTGTCGACCTGGCCCCCGAGCCTGTAGCCGATTTCCCCCTTCAACAGGTTCAGGCCAAAGCCGTTGTTCAACGGCTCCTTGACCGGAGGGCCGTCCTTTTCGCGCCAGCCAAGCGTGAAATTATCGCCGTCCATCGCCCATCTGACACCAATCCTGCCTCGAGGCTTGGACAGGGCGCCATACTTGGCCGCGTTGGTTGCCAGTTCATGGATGGCCATACTGAGGGAAAGCCCCTGTTGCGGGCCGAGTCTAACGTCGTCGCCATCGAGTTCGATCCGTTCGATGCCGAACGGCTCGAGTTCCTGGTGGAGCAGTTCCTTGACCGAAGCTTCTTTCCACCTCTCGCGGGTCAGCAGTCCGTAGGCCCGGGACATGGCATGCAACCGGCCGATCAAGGCCTCCGCGAACTCTTCTTTCGTATCCGAACTGTCCCGCGTCCGGTTGGCGATGCTGGCGATCACCGCCAGCATGTTCTTGACGCGATGGTTGAGCTCCGAGATGAGCACCTGCTGATGCTCTTCCGCCCGCGCCAGGGTGGTGACGTCGACCAGTGTCACCACGACGCCCTGTATCCTGTTGCCCTTGTCCCGATAGGGATTGATGCGGACCATGTGAAACAGGCCCCTGGAATCGCGCGCAAGATGGTGGTTCAGGGTCTCGCCTGTCTCGAACACCTTGTCGATGTGCTGCTTCAACTCGGGATAATCGAGTTGGCTCGACAGATCCGTCAGCGGTCGGCCGACGTCGGAGGGGCGCAGACTGAAGAAGGATGAGGCCGCCGGCGTGAAGGTCCGCACCACAAGACTGCGGTCGAGAAAAATGGTCGCGATGTCGGTGCTTTCGAACAGATTGCGCAGATCGCTGTTGGCGTGATCGAGCTCTTCTATCTTGCTGGTCAACTCCGCGTTGATCGTGTTGAGCTCTTCGTTGAGCGACTGCATCTCTTCCTTGGACGCTTCAAGTTCCTCGTTGGTGGATTGCGCCTCTTCGTTGACGGAGACGAGTTCCTCGTTCGACGATTTCACCTCTTCGAGGGCCGTCTCGTATTCCTCTATGGTGGATTGAAGGCGCTCTCTTGTGTCGCGCAGTTCCCGCTCAAGATCGGCGGTGCTGTCGCTGTCACGGCCGCCCCCGTCCTCATCGGATCGGGCCTGGGTCGGGCCCGACGGCTCGAAGAGGACAAGGTAAAGCGGCTCACCATTGCCCCTCTCGGCCAGGGGTTCGATGGTCAGCCTGATCGGTTGGACGCGTTCGTCGTCTTCCTCGACGGCGAGATTGTCCCGCACAACAGTGCGGCGTGTCGTCGTCGCCTCCCTCAATGCGGCGCGCAGGTCCAGGCGAAGCCCGCGGCGCGCCATCGTCAGCAACTGCCGGCTGGGGATGCCTTGCGGCGCTTCGAGGTATCTTCCGGTCCTCGCCGAATAGTAGACGACGTCGCCTTCGGCGTTGACGAGGACATGCGGCGGCGCGAACCGCTCCAGCACCTGCGCCTCGACAGCCTGGCGCAGCGGATAGCCGACCGTGCCCTTCTTTAAGCCGGCGGTTTCGGCGGGAAAGACGCCGGAATGGACATCCCCGATCAGCGCCGGCAGCCTGATATGTGGCGAGGCATGCTCCCGTGCTTGGAAGAGGCGATGTTTCTTGTCGACGGTGGCGAACAGATTTTCGTGCTGCCCGACGCTTTCGGACGTGCCGAGGAAAAGATAGCCACCCGGCTTCAGCGAATAGTGGAAGACAGGAAGAACGCGGCTTTGAATGGCTGGGCCGAAATAGATCAGCAGATTGCGGCACGAAACCAGATCCATGCGCGAGAAGGGCGGATCGCGGATGACGCTGTGCGGCGAGAAGATGCACAGTTCCCGGATCTCGTTGCTGATGACGTAGCTTTCGCCATCGCCGTTGAAAAACCGCTGTTTGCGCTCCGGGGAAAGACCCTGCATCAAGGCCTCGGGATAGCGTGCGGCGCGCGCCACGGCCAGGGCCGGCTCGTCTATGTCGGTGGCGAATATCTGGACGCGCGGAACGGCTGAAAGCGTTTCCATGTGTTCACGCAGCAGGATGCCGATGGAGAACACCTCCTCGCCGGTGGCGCAGCCGGGAACCCAGACCCTGACCGTATCGGTCGCGGTCTTGCCCTCGAACAGCCGCGGGATGATCTTTTGCTCCAGCAATTCGAAGGCATCGGGATCGCGGAAGAAGTTGGTGACATTGATCAGCAGATCGCGAAACAGGTTCATCACCTCGCGAGGGTCCTTCTTCAGCCAGTCGATATAGCCATTGATGGACTGTATCTGGGCGATCTGCATGCGCCGCTTGATGCGGCGCAGGAATGTCTTGGTTTTATAGCCTGAAAAGTCGTGGCCGGAGTGGCTGCGCAAAATGCCGTATATCTGTTCGCGGACCTTATCTATGTCGGCCGCATGGTCGTCCTCTTCGTTCTTCAGCCCGTCCAGCGTGTCGAAGCCCCTGGCGTAAGCCTCGAGCTTCGCCCCAATCTCCTCGGCGGGCACGGCAACATCGATGAGCCCGCTGGCAATGGCGCTCTGCGGCATGTCGGGGTTGCGCGGACCGTAGCCGTCCGGCGCTTGCGCGACGGTGAGCCCGCCCCGCTCCTTGATCGCCTTCACGCCCAGGGTGCCATCGGAATCACCGCCCGACAGAATCACGCCGACCGAGTATTCGCCCTGGTCGTCGGCCAGTGCGCTGAAGAAGATATCGACAGGTTTGCGCTCCTGGGTAAGCCCATTGGGGCGCCGCAGGTGCAGCACGCCATTCTCGATGACCAGAGTGACGTTTTCCGGCATCACATAGACGTGGTCGGGTTCGACGGCCACGCCGTCCTCGACCACCACGACAGGCATGGCGGTGTAGCGGTCGATGACCTCGTGCAGCAGGCTGTTGCGCTTGGGACTGAGGTGCGTGATGATCACGAACGCCATGCCGGGCCGGTCGGTGATGCCCTTGAAAAGCCCTTCCATTGCGGGAATGCCACCAGCGGACGCACCGATGCCGACGATGGGGAACTTGATTGATCGGGCTGTCACGGCTTGTCCCCCTTTCGCCCGACCGACATGAAGCCTCTCAACGTCGGATCGGACAGGACACAACCATATAGCGCGCAGGGAGGATGGAACAAGTCAGCAAGGATGACGTTGAACCCGATATCCATGGTGGTTCAATGACAAAACGCTCTGCTGGCCTGAAACTCCTGGCGCCAATGGTGCCGGGGGCGCCTGAATTAATCGAAGGTCTCGATGGGCCCATCCCGGATCGCATGCTGGTGCTTGCGAAACGGTTGCAAGCGGCGCTGGATGACAGGAAAGTGGAAGTGCCTTCTTTGCATCCTAAACTCCGTTCGAAGAAAGGATGACGACGTGCGCGATCTGCGGGGGTTGCATCTTCTGATTGTCGAAGACGAATGGTCGATGGCTGGAGATCTTGCGAGGTTTTTCAGCAACATGGGTGCTATCATTCTCGGGCCCGCCGCTACCGTCGAGCAGGCGTCTGAACATACCGATCAAGCCGAAGCTGCAATCCTGGACGTCAATCTCAACGGCCGACGTGTGTTTCCGATCGCCGACAAGTTGATGCGCCGCGGTATCCCCTTCGTATTCTTCAGCGGCGACAACGACATCGCCATCCCCGAGCATCTCCGTTACGCCAGCAATTTGCGGAAATCCTCGGGCAGCAAGGCTGTGTTCAATGCCCTTTTTCCGCCGCAGGCGTCCGAACAAGCGGACATCTCCGTGCCCTCCCCGCCAGACGACGTTTTCACCCTTTTGCCCAAACTGCGCCTCGCGGCGCGTCTTCTGCTGGGAGACGTCAACGCATCGGACCGGCTGGTCGAGAGGACACTCGAGCAAGCGATCCGGGACGTCGACCACCGGCAGCTTGGCCAGTCCACCGAAAACTGGCTCAACGACGTCATGCGAGAAGTGGCCAAAGCCCGCGGCGCAAAGCTGATGCATTGAATTCTCCTGGGCCGAGGCCAAGGCGCTTCCCTTGGGGGCTGCTGGATCACCTTTCTGGATCAGCGCCCGAAGCAATAGGGCAGTCGATTGTTCCAGCGACTTTCGAGATTTTCTGGGGCCCGCTGCATCGGCCGCCAGGCCTTCTTAACCTTTGCGATCGCGCTCGACGAATTTGTTGAAACGGCTGGATTTTCCGTCGCTGGTCTTGGCCTGATAAAGGAAGGCCAGATCGTTCTCGTCGAATATCCGGAAGAACTCGTCCCAATCGATGGGGTCGAATGCTTCCTCGGGCTCGCCAAAGTCGATCCGCAGGATGCCGCCCTCGCCCTTGGTGCGGACCACCGCCGGCCGGCCCTGCCGCTCCTCGGCCCATTTGCGAATTTCGTCGTGATTGGTGGTCGTCTGGGACTGCGACATTGAAATCTCCCTTGATCATCGGCTTCGCCTTTCGGCGTCACGGCGGCTGTCGAGCGCCCTAACAGCATACCGGCGGCAATGTTCCCGCATCGCGGGCCGATGGTGTTGCGCTTGCTTTCAGGCGAAGCCCGCGAAGGGAACTTTGTTGAAGCACAGGGAACAAACCTTTTGCCGAAAAGTTCGGGGCGCCGAGGTCATTTGTCCGAGGAGTCGTCGTGAAACGCATATTGGTTACAGGAGGCTGCGGCTTCATCGGCCGCCACGTCACACAAGAACTCATCGCTCAGGATTATTCAGTTCGCATTCTCGACGCCCTGCTGGAGCAGGTGCATGCGGGTGAAGCGGTCGCCCTTCCCGCAGGTGCCGAACTGATCAAGGGCGACATTCGCGACCGCGAAGCCGTTGCCGAGGCGCTGGAAGGCGTCGACGCCGTCATTCATCTGGCGTCGGAAGTCGGCGTCGGACAATCAATGTACGAGATCGCGCGCTATGTCGGCACCAACGATCTCGGCACGGCGACATTGCTTGAAGCGCTGATCAAGCATCCGGTCGAACGGATCGTCGTCGCCTCCTCGATGAGCGTCTATGGCGAGGGCCTCTATGCCACGCCCGACGGCCGGCGCATCGACAATGCAAGGCGCAAGTCAAGCGACATCAAAAGCGGACAGTGGAATCCGCTGTCGCCGGAAGGCGAACCCCTTTCGCCGCTGCCGACGGATGAAGAAAAGCCGGTCGACCTCGCCTCGATCTACGCGCTGACGAAATACGCCCAGGAACGCGCCGTGCTGATCTTTGGCGAAGCGTACAACATCGATGCGGTCGCGTTGCGCCTGTTCAATGTCTTCGGTGCCGGCCAGGCGCTATCAAATCCCTATACCGGCGTGCTGGCCAATTTCGCTTCACGTCTCGCCAATGGCCAACGGCCGATGATCTTCGAGGATGGCGAACAGAAGCGCGATTTCGTTCATGTGCATGACGTCGCCCGCGCCTTTCGCCTTGCGCTGCAGCAACGTCAGGCAAAGGGCCACGTCATCAACATCGGCAGCGGCCGCGCCTATGCGATCAGCGAAGTCGCGCGATTGCTGGCCGAAGCCATGGGAACCCCGAACCGTTCGCCCGAGCTGCTCGGCAAGGCGCGCTCCGGCGACATTCGCAACTGCTTCGCCGATATCTCCAAGGCTCGTGAGCTGCTCGGCTTCGAACCCGGCCTGCAATTGGAGAACTCTCTCGGGGATTTCGTTTCCTGGGTGCGCAACACGGCCGCCGTCGATCGCGGCGCCGAAATGAAGCGCGAACTCGAAGAGCGCGGGTTGGTGTCATGAGCCCGGGCGCACGCAACCGACGCCAAGCGCCGGTCGCCATCGTCGGCGGCAGCGGCTTCATAGGATCAAACCTGGCCGACAGCCTGTTGTCGGATGGCGAGCCGGTGCTGGTGGTCGACAATCTCAGCCGTCCCGGCGTCGAACAGAACCTGCAATGGCTTGCCCAGAAACACGGTGGCCGCCTTACGGTCGAGACCATCGATGTGCGGGACGCCAATGCCTTGGCGCCGGCCCTGATGAGATGCAAGGCGATTTTCCATCTGGCCGCGCAGACGGCCGTCACCACGAGCCTGGTCCGGCCGGACGAGGATTTCGACATCAATCTTCGCGGAACGTTCAACGTGCTGGAAGCGGCGCGGCTGAGCGGCGAGCGCATCCCGGTGATTTTCGCCAGCACCAACAAGGTTTACGGCAGCCTCCCCGACGTCGCGGTTCGCGCGGACGACGACCGCTACATACCTTGCGATAGCGCGATCCAGGCCGGCGGGATCGACGAGGCTCGCGGCCTCGATTTCTGCACACCCTATGGCTGCTCCAAGGGCGCGGCGGACCAATATGTGCTCGATTATGCCAAGTCCTACGGCATGCCGACGGCGGTGCTGCGGATGAGCTGCATCTACGGACCGCGCCAGTTTGGAACCGAGGACCAGGGTTGGGTAGCGCACTTCCTGCTCAGCGCCCTGACGGGACGGGAAATCACCATCTACGGCGACGGCAGGCAGGTGCGCGACATCCTGCACGTCTCCGATGCGGTCGCCGCCTACAGGGCCGTGCTGGACGAGATCGAGATCACCAAGGGCCAGGCATTCAATCTTGGCGGCGGACCTGAAAACGCGCTCAGCCTGCGTATGCTGTTGAGCGAGATCGGCGGCCTGACCGGTCGCGAGCTCTCGGTCCGCCATGATGGGGAACGGACCGGCGACCAGCCCTTCTTCGTCGCCGATACCCGCAAGATCGAAACCGCGCTTGGCTGGAAGGCGCAGGTTGCGTGGCGTGAGGGCATTCGCGATCTCGCCGACTGGCTGCAGCGCCACCGGCTCGAGCCCCGCCCCGAAGCCGTGAGGTACGTCGCATGAGAATAGCCCTGGTCAACCCGTCCTGGACATATGACGACAGCATCTATTTCGGCTGCCGCCAACCGCATCTGCCCCTGGAACTCGGCTATTCGAAAGCCCTGATCGAGGCGACCGGGCATGAGGTGCTCATGCTGGACGGACAATTGCAGAAACTCGATAATTCCGGGCTCTGCGAACGCGTGGTTGATTTCGCGCCGGCAATGACGGTTGTCAGCACCGCGCCAACCTATCTGTTCTGGCGCTGCGCACCGCCGGAATTGCGGGTGCCGGCCGATTTCCTCAATCGCCTGGCCGGGCGTGGCGGACGCACGGTCGCGGTCGGGCCACATGGTTCGGCGACGCCGGCGCCGACCTTGCGCAAGCTGGGCGTCGACATTGTCGTGCGCGGCGAATGCGAGGAAGTCGTCGCGGAACTTGCACGACGCGACGATTGGAGCGCGGTACCCTCAACCGCCTATCTGCGGGATGCCAAGCTGGTTTCGAACGGCGGCGTCCATTCCAGTTCGTTTGTCGATCACCCGCCGCTGGAATGGCCATCCGACTGGATTGCCGCCCATTCACACCACCATCACCGGTTCGATGACCAACAGCTTGGATTCGGCGCCGAGGTCGAGGCGTCGCGCGGCTGTCCCTACAATTGCAGCTTCTGCGCCAAGATCGATTTCCGCGATGCCTATCGCCGCCGCAACCACGAAGCGGTGGTGACTGAAATCGATGGGCTGATCGCCCAAGGTGTCGGCTACATCTACTTCATCGACGAAATCTTCCTGCCCCAAAAAGCGTTGCTGGAGGCGTTGGTCGGCCGCGATGTGAAATTCGGCGTCCAGACCCGCATCGATCTCTGGAAACCCGAGCTGCTGGAACTGCTGGGCGCGGCTGGCTGCGTATCCATCGAAGCCGGCCTCGAAAGCCTGACGGTGGAAGGGCGGGCCATGCTGGCGAAGCGCTGCCGGCTGGGCACCGAGGAGCTTGCCGCGCTGCTGGTCAAGGCCAGACGCCACGTTCCCTTCGTCCAGGCCAATCTGATCGGCGTCGTCGAGGACGATCCTGCCCTTGTCGATCACTGGCGCGCCCACCTGATCGACAATGGCGTGTGGGCCAATGAACCCGTACCGCTTTATCCATATCCGAGTTCGCCCAGCTATCGCGAGCTTTGGGGCGAACCCGACGACCTCGCCTGGGAGCGCGCCCATGATCATTACCTCGCATCGTTCCAGAAGTTCAGCGACATCCAGGAAAAGCGCCCGCGCCCGCTGGCGGAACTGGAGGCGGCATGTTGCGGACACTGACGCCACGCAAGCGCCGCATCCTGATGACCGTCGACGCCATGGGCGGAGTATGGCGCTATGCGCTTGATCTCGGCCGGGAACTGGTCAATGGCGGCGACAGCGTTGTGTTCGCCGGCCTGGGGCCGCAACCATCAAGGCAACAGGCCGAAGAGGCACGCTCCTTCGCGACGCTCATCTGGCTGAATACGCCACTGGACTGGATGACCCGCAGCGCCGGCGAGCTCGACCGTCTGCCGCTGGAATTGCGTGCGCCGATACGCGACTACGCCATCGACCTTGTCCATCTCAACGGACCGACGCAGGCGGTGGGGTTGGACGCGCCTTGCCCAGTCATAGTCGTCTCGCATTCATGCGTGACGACATGGTTCCATTCCGTCAAGGGACAGGCGTTGGATAGCGCATGGAGCTGGCAGAAAGAGCGCAACAGGCGCGGCTTCGACAGGGCCGACGCAGTCATCGCCCCAAGCCGCAGCCATGCCGAGATGCTCGAGACCTGCTATGGCCCGATCGCACGCCTTCACGTCGTCGGAAATGCCGCACGCCCCGTCCCGACAGCAGAAACCCGCCAGCCGCTCGTCTTCGCCGCCGCCCGCTGGTGGGACGAGGGAAAGAATGTGGTGGTGGTCGACCAGGCCGCCTCGTTGACGCAATGGCCTCTCTTTACAGCCGGTTCGCTTCACGGCCCGAACGGCGAGCGCGCCACCGTCAACCATGCCGTTCCTCTCGGAGCACTGCCGCATGGCGAGGTGCGCTCCCTGATGGCCCGCGCCGGTATTTTCGTGTCTCCGTCGCTCTACGAACCGTTCGGTCTGGCGGCTCTGGAAGCGGCCATGTCGGCAACGCCCCTGGTGCTCTCGGACATCCCGACCTATCGCGAGTTATGGGACGGGGCCGCGATGTTCTTTGACGGTCGCGACCCGCATGATCTCGCTGCCTGCATCAATCGTCTTTCCAGCGATGCGGGGCATAGGCGGGAGCTCGGCCACGCCGCCCTCCGCCGAAGCCGCAGGTTCACCCTGGGGAGACAGGCAGCGGCCATGCGCGATGTCTACGAAAAGGCGGCGCTGGCCGTGGCGGAGCGCTGATCATGCGCTTCTTGTTCTACACCCACTCGCTCGTCTCCGACTGGAACCACGGCAATGCCCATTTCCTTCGCGGCGTCATGCGCGAACTGGTGGCGCGCCGGCATCAGGCCATCGCTCTGGAGCCGGCGGACGGCTGGAGCCGATCGAACCTACTGGCCGAGAGGGGATCCTTCGCGATCGAACGTTTTCGCAAGGATTTCCCCGAATTGATGCCGGTGACCTACGATGCCGGGTTCGACCATGAAGCCTGGATCGCCGAGGCCGACGTGGTGATCGTCCACGAATGGACCGACCCGGAGCTTGTCGCTCGCATCGGCCGTGCCCGGGCCGATGGCGGCAAATTCACCTTGCTGTTTCACGACACCCATCACCGCGCCGTGTCGGCCACCGAGGCAATCTCGGCGCTCCGCCTGGAACATTATGATGGCGTTCTCGCCTTTGGCGAAGCGCTGCGCGAGAGCTATCTGCGCGCCGGGTGGGGCAAGCGTGTCTTCACCTGGCATGAAGCGGCGGACGATCGGCTGTTCAAACCGCACCCGGAAATCCACGCGACGTCCGACCTGGTCTGGATCGGAAACTGGGGCGATGACGAGCGGACGGCCGAAATCCAGGAATTCCTGATCGAACCCGTGCGCGATCTCGGTCTTCAGGCCACTGTTCACGGGGTTCGCTATCCCGAGCCGGCACTTGCCGATCTGGCAGCCGCCGGTCTGCGCTACGAAGGGTGGATCGCCAATGCCGACGTGCCGAAGGTGTTCGCCGCGCATCGTGTCACCGTGCACATCCCGCGGCGTCCTTATCGTGAAGGCTTGCCCGGAATTCCGACGATCCGCATGTTCGAGGCACTTGCCTGCGGCATCCCGCTGATTTCAGCGCCTTGGTCCGACGTCGAGCAGCTTTTCAGGCCCGGCATCGACTTCCTGTTTGCCGAGGATGGATCGCAAATGCGGCAACACCTCCAGGCGGTGTTGGCCGATCCCGATTTTGCGGCCTCCCTGGTGACCTCGGGTCTTGAGACCATCCGCTCGCGGCACACCTGCCGTCACCGCGTCGACGAGTTGTTCGACGTGCTCTGGCAATGCACGACCCTGCACACCGCCGAGCTGACCGCCGCAAAGGAAGCCGCAGCATGAAGATCGCATTCTATGGATCGAGCCTCTTGTCGTCCTACTGGAACGGCGCCGCGACCTATTACCGAGGATTGCTGAAGGCGCTTTCGCAACTGGGCTACGAAATCACCTTCTACGAACCTGACGTTTATGACCGGCAGAAGAACCGTGACATCGAGGCGCCGGACTGGTGCTCTGTCGTCGTCTACGAGGCAACCCACCATGCCCTGATGCAGGTGGCGGCGCGTGCCGCCGAGGCCGATATCGTCGTCAAGGCGAGTGGCGTCGGCTTCGAGGACGAGGCGCTGCTTCGCGCCGTGCTCGACCACGCCCGCAGTGATGCGCTCATCGTATTCTGGGATGTCGACGCGCCGGCGACGCTCGCCCAGCTGCGCGACGAGCCGGACCACCCGCTGCATCGTGCGCTGCAAGAAATCGACCTTGTGCTGACCTATGGCGGCGGCGATCCCGTAGTCTGGGCCTATCGTGCCATGGGCGCGAACGAGTGCGTGCCAATCTACAATGCGCTCGATCCCGAAACGCACCACCCGGTCGCCAGCAATGCGCGTTTTGCCTGCGATCTGGCGTTTCTCGGAAACAGGCTGCCGGATCGTGAAGCGCGTGTGGGATCGTTCTTCCTCGATCCTGCGAGCCAGCTGCCGGAACAACGTTTTCTGCTCGGCGGATCTGGGTGGGGCGACAAGCCGCTCCCCGCCAATGTCGGCTGGCTCGGCCATGTCGGCACCCGCGATCACAACGCCTTCAATGTCACGCCGAAGGCGGTGCTGAACATCAGCCGCGACAGCATGGCCGCGAACGGTTTTTCACCCGCCACGCGTGTCTTCGAGGCGGCCGGCGCCGGCGCTTGCCTGATCACCGATGCCTGGCTCGGCGTCGAGCTGTTCCTGAAGCCCGACGAGGAGATCCTTGTGGCGCGCGACGGCGGCGATGTCGCCGAAATCATGCAGGCGCTGACCCCAGTTCGGGCAAAGGCGATCGGCCAGGCCGCACTTCGACGCGTTCTCGCCGATCATACCTACGCATTGCGGGCGGCCGTGGCTGATGCGGTCTTCAAACGGCATTTGACGCACGGGACCGTGGAGGCAGCCGAATGACCAGGCAGTTGGACATCGTCTTTCTCGGCCTGTCGCTTTCCTCGTCCTGGGGAAACGGCCATGCCACCACTTTTCGAGGTCTGTTGAAAGGCCTCCACCAACTCGGCCATCGCGTAACTTTTCTGGAGCGCGATGTGCCATGGTACGCCAATCACCGCGATTTGCGCGATCCGGATTTCTGCGCCTTGCGCTACTACGAAACCGTGCAGGAACTGCAACGCGACTACGCGCGGTGTCTGCAACAGGCCGATGTCGTGGTGATCGGCTCCTTCGTACCGGAAGGGCGCGCGGTGATCGACACCGTCGCTTCACTTTGCAAAGGACAACTCTGCTTTTACGACATCGACACGCCGGTGACCCTGGCGAAGCTGTCGGCGGACGATTGCGACTATCTGAGCTGGCGCCAAATCCCCTACTTCGACATCTATTTCTCTTTTGCCGGCGGCCCGATGCTTGCCGATCTGACGCAGACCTTCGGCGCACGCCGCGCCGAGCCGCTCTACTGTTCGGTCGATCCGGAACGGCATCACCGCACCGCCGATCCGATCGGCTGGGATCTCGGTTATCTCGGCACCTACAGCGCCGACCGGCAAGCCACACTCAACGCGCTTCTGCTCGAGCCTGCACGGCGCATGCCGGATCGGCGTTTCGTCGTGGCCGGCTCGCAATATCCGTCCGACATCGACTGGCCCGACAATGTCGAGCGCATCGAACACTTGCCGCCGGCCGATCATGCCGCATTCTATAGCCGTCAGCGCTACACCCTGAACGTCACACGCAGTTCCATGATTGCCGCGGGATGGTCCCCCAGCGTGCGCCTTTTCGAAGCCGCGGCTTGCGGCACGCCGATCATCAGCGACCGCTGGCCAGGCCTCGACAGCTTCTTTCCCGCATCGACGATCCACACGGCCAGGATGGCGGACGAGGTCGTCGCGATCCTGTCCCGGGAATCGGCTCGTACACGTCTCGCGATGGCCGACCGGGCACGCGAACTCGTCCTTGCCTCCCACACCGGTGCGGCCAGGGCTCGCGAATTCATCACGGCGCTTACGCAAAAGGGGGCGGTGGTCCTCGATCTCGATATCGGAAGTGCAGCATGACTGGCAGACAGGAGAAAATCGCGATGCGACAAACAAAAAAAGCGCAAAGGGCAAAGACGGTGCTCGTCGCCGGTGGCGCGGGCTTCCTCGGTTCGCATCTTTGCGAAGCATTGTTACGCGATGGCTGGCGTGTGATCTGCGCCGACAATTTTCTTACCGGTCGCATGGAGAACATCAACGCGATCATGGACCAGCCGGGTTTCCGGTTGATCGAGCAGGATATCTGCCGTCCATTGGAGCTTGGCGAGCCGGTGGATCGCATTTTCAACATGGCCTGCGCCGCCTCGCCGCCGCGTTACCAGGCCGATCCGATCCACACCACGCGAACCTGCGTCATCGGAACGTTGAACCTGCTCGAACTCGCCGCCCGCAACGACGCGCGATTGCTGCAGGCCTCCACGAGTGAAGTGTATGGCGATCCGGAGCAACATCCGCAGAGGGAAGATTATGTCGGCCATGTGAACTGCACCGGCCCACGCGCCTGCTACGACGAAGGCAAACGCACCGCCGAAACACTTTGCTTCGACTATCTGCGAGCCGGCAAGGCCGACGTTCGTGTCGCGCGTATCTTCAACACCTACGGGCCGAGAATGGATCCGGCGGACGGCCGCATCGTCTCGAACCTGATCATGCAGGCGCTCGAGAAGCGCCCGCTGACGATTTTCGGCGACGGCATGCAGACGCGATCCTTCTGCTACGTCTCCGATCTGATCGATGGGTTGATGGGCCTTATGGATATCAATCCCAATCCGGGCAAGCCCGTCAATCTGGGCAACCCCGGCGAATTCACCATCGTGCGACTGGCGGCATTGGTGAAGGCCATGACCGGCACCAAATCGGACATGACGTTCCTGCCGCTGCCGCAGGACGATCCTCGACGCCGGCAGCCCGACATCTCGCGCGCAAAAGCGCTGCTCGGCTGGACGCCAAGAGTGCCTCTCAACGAGGGGCTCGCGCGGACGATCAGCTATTTCGCCATGCTTGAAGGCGGCTCGATCGGCGCTCAAATGGCAGGACGGTCCACAAGGGCGAGACCCACGTCAGGCGGGCTGCAGAACCTCCCTGCCTGATGCCGGACCGCGGTCACATCTTCGCATCGATTCCCGCGGGAACATCCAGGCAAGCTTTTGGTTTGACAGGAGGACCACATATGGAGGACCTCCTCATGCACCCCAAGCGATCTCGGACCGATATCGACAAGATGGCGGAACGAGAGACGGCTGCGTATTTGCGGCGAGCCTCAATCACCTATCTGGAGTGCTGTGTCAGCCTGATGATGACGCATCTGCAGCGGGAGGAGGTGGCCAGTATTCTCGAGCAGGAAGCAGACATGCTGCGCAGGCTGGATTGACGCAGACTAATCGGCCCTGGCCTGGCCCAGGAACCGTGTCAGCCCTGCCTCATATCGGTTTGCCGTCTCCTCCAGCCTTGCTCTTTCCCAGCCATTCTCGGATTGGGCGGCCATGCTCCACAGCCCGAGCTGAAACGCCAAATAGCAAGGTTTGAAATAATCGATGAGCCTGGCGTCGATGCGGCTATCCATGCCGCCGATCAACGTCGTCGCCTCGGCTTCGGACAAGTCATGTTCTACGCAGGCGCCGGCAATATCCCATTCTATCGGCTGGCAGCCGATCAGATCGTGTCCTCGGCAATGGTCGACTGCATCCGTCTTAATCAGCGTACCATCGGAACCGACCAGAAACTCCCAGGGGTGAAGCCTGCCGTCGATCTCGACCCGTTCCAACACCTTTGCGGGCGTCTGCTTCGAGAACCAGGTCCGCAGTCTAGCCGCCTGGCTTTCGCCCAAAGCTTCGGAAGCATTGTGAACCGCCATCTCCGCGAGGGCGAGCAATGATGCGCCGGCTTCGCAGGTCCGCAGATTGGTCGCACGCCAGGCCAGATAGCGTGTGAACGCCGCGACAAGTCTCTGCCTGGACAGCGGCAGCTGATCCATCGTGGTTCCGTCGGTCCACCGTTCGACCAGAAAACCGTGGCAGACCCCGATGACTTGCGGTCCGAATCCGGCTTGATGCAACATCCTGGCGGCTTGCATCTTGCGCAGCCCGGTTTCGCCGAGGCCGACAAATTTGACAAGCCAGCGGTCTTGACCCGCGGAGGCCAGGAACTTTCGCCGTTCGGTGCCGCGTGTGCTCGGTGGCCAGCGCTTTTCGTCGGCGTAGTGAAGAGAGCGCCACGCGCCCCCGGATATTTCGGTCAAGCGCAATTTCGGACTGCCGACCGCCTCGGCTACCCAATCGCGCAGCGTTGGACTTTGCGAGCTTTCGGGAAAGGTGCGTTCGAACGTTATCGCCACATGTTTGCGGCAGCGCACCCATGTCTCCCGAATATCCGGCGACGCTTCGGCGCCCGGATCGCCCGAATGGCTGGGGAACAGGTGAATGCGGTCCGTATCGATGCCCTGTTTTCTCAGCCACGCGACGACGGCGTGGACCGAACTTCCCGACAGGCCGGGACCTTCGTCGACGACCGCGAAACGAGCCGACGGCTCGTTCCTCCAGGCCGCGACCAAACGCGGATCGGCATTGAGGCGCCGATCGAAAGGATGCCCGATCGGGCGCACGCTAATGGGCGCCGGCGCACCGATCGCGGCCGCCACCATGGCCGCGAGCCCCAGGCCGATGCTGCGGATGCCGATCACGCATGTGTTCGCATCGAGACCTGATACCTGCGCCGCGCCGAGATAACTCTCTGGATAAAGCGCATAATGCGCGTAGCCCTCGGACGAGCCGGTCAAAACCTCTGCCTTGCAATCGAGTGCGGTCAGCATTTGGAGAAGTCGCGGGTCGATGCCACCGTCCACAGCGAACCCGCTTCGCCACGACCTCGCCACCTCTGCCGCAAGCCCGACCAGTAGCCTGGCGCCTTGCCGTTGCGAAGGCGAATTGGTGTCGACGCCCCGGGCCTTGAAGTCGACATCCGCGAGCCCTTGGACCAGTTCCGACACGCTGACGAACAGCCCGACCAATGCGGCATGGCGCCGGATGCCGCAAGGCATGCGATCGAGGCCTTGGGCCATTTCGATCGCCGCCTCCTGAAGCTGTCGTGCATTCTCGGTCCGCTTGTGGTCGCCGTAGACGATCATTGGTCGATTTCCGGTGCTTGCCGTGCGGGCAACGCGGCGCGCGCGGCTTCGATCCATGCTGCTTCGCGCAATTTTTGACCAAGCCAAGGAACATTCCGGCACGGTGGCGGTTCGGCGCAAGGAACTTACCTTTGAACAGCATAGGGCGGCAGTTTCGTGGGATCGAAAAAAGTTCGTGTTGGTATCGTTGGAGTGGGCAATTGCGCGTCCTCCCTGGTGCAGGGCCTCGCCTATTATCGTCATGCCAAAAGCAACGAACCGATCCCGGGGCTCATGCATGCCGATCTCGGTGGCTATCACGTCGACGACATCGAAATTGTCTGTGCGTTCGATGTCGCCAGAAGCAAGGTCGGCCGTGACGTCGCGGATGCGATCTACGCTCCCCCCAACAACACGTTCCGCTTTGCCGACGCGCCGACGACCGGCGTTCTCGTCGAACGCGGGCCGACGCTTGACGGGATCGGCAAATATCTGCGCGACGAAATCGAAGAAGCGCCCGGACCGGTTGCCAATGTCAGCGAGATCCTGCGCGACAGCGGAGCCGATGTGTTGGTCTCCTACCTGCCGGTGGGTTCGGAAGAGGCGACGCACTTCTACGCTGAATGCGCGCTCGAGGCCGGCTGTGCCTTCGTCAATTGCATACCGGTCTTCATCGCCTCGCGTCCGGAATGGCGCCGGCGCTTCGAGCAACGCGGGCTGCCGCTGGTCGGCGACGACATCAAGAGCCAGGTCGGCGCCACCATCGTGCACCGGTTGCTGGCCAATCTCTTTCGCGAGCGCGGCGTGCGCATCGATCGCACCTATCAGCTGAATTTCGGCGGCAACACCGATTTTCTCAACATGCTCGAACGCGAGCGGCTGGAATCGAAGAAGATCTCCAAGACGCAATCGGTAACCAGCCAGCTCGATGTTCCCCTGGAGCCGGGCAACATCCATGTCGGCCCCAGCGACCACGTGCCTTGGCTCACCGACCGCAAATGGGCCTACATCCGCGTCGAAGGCACGACCTTCGGCGGCGTGCCGCTGAATGCCGAGCTCAAGCTGGAAGTGTGGGATTCGCCCAATTCAGCCGGCGTGGTGATCGATGCGGTGCGCTGCGCCAAGCTCGCGCTCGACCGCGGCATTGCCGGGGCGCTGACGGGTCCTTGCAGCTATTTCATGAAATCGCCACCCGAACAGTTCACCGACGCCGAAGCGCGCCAGCGCACGCTCGCTTTCATCGCCGGCAAGGACGAGCCATTGCTGGATGCCGCGGAATGACGACGACGTTCTTTTTGATCCGCCATGCGGCGCACGACAATGTCGGCTCGTACCTTGCGGGCCGCATGGCCGGTGTATGTCTCGGCGAGGCCGGCAAGGCTCAAGCCGAGCAGCTTGGCGGCCGCATGGCCCGTGAGACGATTGCAGCCATTCTATGCAGCCCGCGCGAGCGCACGCAGGAGACGGCTGTGCCGATCGCTCTCGCTTGCGGTGTGGGCGAAATCGCGATCCGCGCCGAACTCGACGAGATCGACTTCGGCGACTGGTCGGGGAAGACTTTCGACGAATTGAACGGCGATGCCAGTTGGCGCGCGTGGAACGATCAGCGGCAGGAGGCCAGGACACCGAGCGGCGAAACCATGCTGGATGTCCAGGAGCGCATCGTCTCGCTGATGAACGGCGTCCGCGAGCTGCATCAGAACCAATGTGTCGCCCTGATCAGCCACGCCGATGTGATTAAGGCCGCCGTCTGCAAGGTGCTTGGCTTGCCGGTAGGCGACTGCTTTCGCTTCGACATCGATCCCGCCTCGATCACGACGATCGTATCGGGCGACTGGGGCTCGAAGCTCCTGCGATTGAACGAAGCTGCCTGACGAGGAAATTCCCCATGCGGATGGTCATTTTCGGTCTTACCGTCACGTCTTCATGGGGAAACGGCCATGCCACGCTGTGGCGGGGGCTGATCCGCGCCCTCGCCCGGCTGGGCTGGTCGATCACCTTTTTCGAACGCGACACCCCCTATTATGCCGGGACCCGCGATCTGGATCAGCTCGACGGAGGCAACGTCGTCATCTATCCGGACTGGGAGGACATCCGCCGCGTCGCGGAACGGGCGATGAAGCAAGCGGATGTCGTGGTCGTCACCTCCTATTGTCCCGACGCTGTCGAGGCTTCGCGCCTCGCGCAGCAGGCAAGCCGTGGACTGCGTGTCTTTTACGATCTCGATACTCCAGTCACGCTTGCCCGCGTCGAACAAGGTGAGCGTCCGCCCTATTTCGGACCTGAAGGCCTTGCCGACTACGACCTCGTCCTGAGCTACACCGGCGGCCCGGCGATCGAGGCGCTGAAGACGGTGCTGGGCGCGCGCCAGGTGATGCCGCTCTATGGGCATGTCGATCCGGATCAGCACCGGCCGGCAGAGAAGCGGGCCGAATTCGCCGGTGATCTGTCCTATCTCGGAACCTACGCGGCGGATCGCCAGGCCGGCGTCGAAAAGCTTCTGGTTCGCCCGGCCGCGCGCCTGCCCGACCAGCGCTTTATCATCGGCGGCGCACAATATCCGCAGGAATTCCCATGGAGCGACAACATCTTCTTCGTCAGGCATCTGCCACCCGCCGACCATCCGGCGTTCTTCTCCTCGTCGCGGCTGACACTGAACGTCACCCGCGAAGCGATGGCGCAAAAGGGCTGGTGCCCCTCGGGACGGCTCTTCGAAGCGGCCGCGTGTGGAGCTGCCATCGTCACCGACGCATGGCCAGGCCTCGCGGAATTTTTCGAACCCGGCCGCGAAGTGCTGTTGGCGCGCGATACGGAAGATGTGGTCGCGGCACTGCAATTGCCGGAGTTCGAACTCGACGGCATTCGAAGGCGAGCCCGCGAGCGGGTCTTGGGCGAGCACACTTCCGCCAAACGCGCAGCGGAACTGGACAAAATCCTGGCCGATGCCTTGCGAAACCCAGTCGGCGAACCGATGAAGGAAGCAGTCTGATGTTGGGCATCGTGCCCGCTGCCGGACGCGGCAGCCGCATTCAACCGCTCGGCTTCTCGAAGGAGTTGCTGCCGGTCGGCAGCAGGATCGACGGACAGACCGAACGTCCCTGCGCCGTGAGCGAGTATCTGGTACGGCGCATGGTCCAGGCCGGCGTCGACAAGATTTGCTTCATCATCGGATCGGGCAAATCCGACATCCTCGAATATTATGCCGCCGGCTACGGTGAGGCGGCAGCGCTCTTCGTGGTGCAGCCTCAACCCGTCGGTCTCTGCGATGCGATTTTCCGGGCAGCGCCCCTCGTCGCGCCCGACGAGGTCGTCCTCGTCGGGCTTCCAGATACGATCTGGTTTCCCGAGGACGGCTTCTGTCGCTTGCCTGACGATCAGCTTTCTTTTCTGCTCTTCCCGGTGGATAGCCCGGAATTCTTCGACGCCGTCGTTACCGATGATGAGGAGCGGGTGATCGAAATCCAGGTCAAGCGGCAGGACGCCGCCACGAACTGGGTTTGGGGTGCGTTCAAGATGCCCGGCCATATCCTGCATCGGCTTGCGGCACTCTGGCGCGAGCGGGATGGTCGTGACGAATATATCGGCACGTTGATCAACGCCTACCTTGCGGGCGGGGGTGTGGCCTATGGTGTCAAGGCAGGGTCCGCTTATGTCGATGTCGGTACATTCAATGGGTATCGCACAGCTCTGCGGTTGCTTGAAAACGGCGTCCCGTCAGCTCATCACCAGCCCGCAACGATCATGCCCGGCGCGCATTCGCATGTGCCTGTCGTTCCGGGCGAAGGAGCCTGACCATGTTGCATTCCCATGCTGAAATCCGCCGGCGCATCGACGCGCTCGGCCCGTGGTTCCACAATATGGACCTGGCCGGCGTCGAAACCGCGCCCGACCACTTTCTCGGCAACTACCCGCTGATCAAATGGCGCAAATTCGCCGATGCCATACCCGCTGATCTGACCGGCAAGACCGTGCTGGATATTGGCTGCAATGCCGGCTTCTACTCGATCGAGATGAAACGGCGAGGCGCCGCCCGCGTCCTCGGGATCGATTTCGACGAGGCCTATCTGGCCCAGGCCCGCTTTGCCGCCGAGATCGCGGACTGTGATATCGAATTCCAGAAGCTGTCGGTCTACGACGTCGGTGCCCTGCGCGAGACATTCGATGTCGTGCTCTTCATGGGAGTGCTTTACCATTTGCGCCACCCCTTGCTCGCGCTCGACCTGATCCGTGAGCACGTCGCCGTCGACCTGATGATCTTTCAGTCCATGCAGCGCGGCAGCAAGGACCTGCCCGCGTTGGAAGAAAACTATCATTTCTGGACGCATGATCTGTTCGACCAGCCGGAATTTCCCAAGCTGCATTTCATCGAACACCGCTATGCCGACGATCCGACCAACTGGTGGATACCGAACCGGGCCTGCACCGAAGCGATGCTGCGCAGCGCCGGTTTCGAGATCGTTCTGCATCCCGAGCAGGAGGTCTATTTCTGCCGCGCTGCCGGCGATCCGGCCGGCGGTGGCGCGATATATCCGTCGAAAGGAAAGCTCCATGATTGAAGCCGCGATGATCTGGAACGAGCCCAACAACAAATCGCATTGGGACCCCGAGCTCGACCCCGATTGGAGCCGCTTTGCCAGGATGGCAGTCCTGTCGGCGGACGCGATCGCATCCGAGAACCCGGCTCTGACAAAAGTGCTTGGCGGCATCTCGCCGATAGATCCCGGCTTTATCACGCGCATGAAGGAATTCGGCGTGCTGGACCATGTTGACGCCGTCGCTGTTCACGGCTTTCCCCTCGACTGGAACCTGTGGCAAATTCAGGAATGGCCGCAGAAGATCGGTGAGATCGCGACCGTCACCGACCTCCCCATCTGGGTCAGCGAGGTCGGCGTATCGACCTTCGGGGCCGAGGAAATACAGGTCTGGGGGCTCAAGCGCACCGCCGAATTGCTGCTCGGCAACGCACCGCGAATCCAGTGGTACAGCCTCTATGACCTTCCGCGCGAATGGGAAGCAACGACGCGGCATCGCGAGGCGGAGGGATCTTCCTATTACCGCCATTTCCACATGGGGCTGCTGCGCCAGGACGGTACGCCAAAACCGGCGTTGGAAGAATTCCTACGCTACACACCCGCAATGGGCCTGGTGCAGTGGTTTCATTTCGAGGACCCGCGGCTGGACGATGCCGTCGCCTGGATGAAGCGGCTCGGCGTGACCAATATGCGCACGGGGCTTTCCTGGGCCGATAGCTTCAGGCCGAATGCGTTGGACTGGTTCGACCGACAGATGGAAGCACTCGCCGCTTTCGACGTCACGGTCACCTTCTGCTTCACGCCCGAGCATCGCGGAATGATGCCTCACCACACCAGCCCTCCGCTGGTGCCCGAGGAATTCGCCGAGTTCTGTGCAACGATGATCCGCCGCTACGCGCCCGGCACGATGTCCGCCTCGCTCCCGACGCAGCGGGCCTCGGCTGCGTGAGGCTCTCATGCGACCCGGTCCGCGATCATTGGATGCACTGACCGAAGTCAAGGCTCTCGGCCCCTTCGAGATCGGCGCCAGGTCGTGCGCAACCGCCCTCGTCCATCCCGCACCATGGCTCGGCCGGCCATGACGCTCACCGTCCTCAATGTCGCCTATCCCCTCGCGCCTGTCGGACCGGATGCGGTCGGGGGTGCCGAACAGGTCCTGTCGATGCTCGATCGGGCACTGGTCGGCGCGGGTCATCGGTCTATCGTCGTCGGCTGCCGGGGCTCCAGCGCGAGCGGCACGCTTGTGGAAATTCCGGCGGAAGGCGGCGTACTCGACGAGGTGGCGAAGAGCCGCGCGCAGCAGGCTCATCGAACCGCGATCGCCGCTGCCCGCGCCAGGTGGCCGATCGATGTGGTTCATCTGCATGGCATCGATTTCGATGCCTATCTGCCCGACGATGGCCCGACCTTGGTGACCCTTCACCTGCCGCTGGACTGGTATCCGGCCGGGGCCTTGCAGCCGACGCGCGACGACCTGTGGCTTCATGCAGTCTCGGCCGCCCAGCAGAAAACCGCGCCACCTGGCGCCAAACTGGCGCCGCCAATTCCGAATGGAGTAGACATAGAGGCGCTCAGCCTGCCGCAGCCGAAGCACGACTTCGCACTGATTCTGAGCCGTATCTGTCCGGAAAAGGGCATCCACCTGGCGCTGGACGCGGCCAAGCAGGCAGGTGTGCCGCTGGTTGTCGGCGGCAAGGTCTATCCCTATGAAACGCACACGCGGTACTTTCGCGACGAGGTCCAACCTCGCCTCGATGGCCGCCGCCGCTTTCTTGGTCCGCTCGGTTTTACCGCCAAGCGACGCTTTCTCAACGCAGCGCGCTGTCTGGTCATCCCGAGCCTTGCCGCCGAGACCAGCTCCCTTGTCGCCATGGAGGCGCTGGCCTGCGGCACACCGGTGATCGCCTTTCCGAATGGTGCGCTTCCCGACGTGATTGAGCACGGCAAGACCGGTTTTCTCGTCAATACGGTCGACGAGATGGCACAAGCCATCGTTGCGGCGTCAAGCCTGGACGTCGAGACATGCCGCGCCGAGGCGCGACGGCGGTTCTCGCTGGAGCGAATGATCTCGTCTTACATGGATGCCTATCAAGCATTGGCACGACTTGGCACCGATGCCGGGCGCCTCGCCGTCACACCGTGAGCAAGTCTGTGTTGCGCGGCGAGATCATCGATGATCCGGCGCAATTCGATACGCTTGCGGCGGATTGGTGGGGACTGTGGGAGCAGAGTTCCTCGGCGACGCCGTTTCAATCTCCTGCGTGGCTGGTGCCATGGTGGCGCACATTCGGGCCCGGCGACCTGGCGACGGTCGCGGTCTGGCGCGGAAGCGAACTGATAGGGCTGGCGCCGCTTTATCTGGAGCACGGGACCGCCGGCTCGAAACTTCTTCCGGTCGGCATTTCGCTCAGCGACTATCTGGATATCCTGTGTGTTCCCGGCGTCGAAAACCAGGTCGCGGCCATTGTTGCCGAAAAGATCCTCTCGGTCGGCTGGTCGCAGTGGATCCTGTCGGATTTGCCGGAAGGCGGCGCCGGTCTTGCGATTGCGCATCCCGATCTGAAGGCGGGGCGGCCAGCCACTCATGGTGCTTGCCCCGTGCTCGCCATCGCCGGAGACGATACCCTTGCAGGCTGTGTACCCTCCCGGCGCCGGCGCCAGTTGCGACGGGCGCGGCAGGCCGCATCCAGACGCGGCCGGATCGCGTTGTCGTCGGCACGAGGCGATCCTCAAACCTTCCTCGATCAGTTGATCCGCCTGCACGACGCGCGCTGGGCCGGACACGGAGGTGGCGTGTTGGCCGACGCGGCTGCAGAGGAATTCCACAGGCGCTCACTTCCCTTGCTCGACGCTCGCGGCCTGGTCCGATGCTGGCTTTTGGCAATCGATGGCAGGACGGTCGGGGCCTATTACGGCTTCCACCATCGCGGTCGTGCCTATGCCTATCTCGGGGGCTTCGACCCCGCCTATGCCGAAGAGAGCCCAGGGGCGATCCTGATTGGCCACGCGATCGCGGAATCGATCCGCGAAGGTGCGCGCGAGTTCGATTTCCTGCGCGGCCAGGAAGCCTACAAATATGGCTGGGGCGCCATCGACAGGTGGACGATGCGCAGGGTCTGGACGCGGAGTTGATACCATGCCTGCAACCAAGCCAAAATCCGCTCCGCGCCGCACTACGATCAGATCGGCTGTTGAAGACTGCATGGCGGATGGTGTCTGCGCCGAAGCAGTCGTCGCCAGGCTGGCGCTTCACCTGCAGACGGGGATCAGGGCGGCGGTACTGGCAAAGATCGTGCTGGATATCGTTCCGTCGAATGCGCGAGACGCGGAACGGCTGCGAGAGATAGCCGGGTTGCTTCGCCGCAAGCCAGATGTTTTTGCAACGTTGCGAGCGACGGGAGCGGCCGTTCGGCACACACGCGACGACGGGGAGACCGGTGCCGCCGTCGTCACGCGGCTGGCCTCGAGCTTCGATGCGGCGGCAGCGATTTCGGAGACAGCAAGTGTCCAGCTCGCATCCCTAGGGGATGAGGAAAGGCTCTCAGCCACGACCGACGAAGTCGTCGCCTGGCTCAAGCAGCAGGACTTCCCCGGGACCCGCCGGGATATTCTGGACATTGGTTGTGGCATCGGCCGTTTCGAGCATGCGCTTTCCAACTCCTTCAACCGCATGATCGGCATCGACATATCCTCGCGGATGATCTCCATCGCCTCCGAGCGGTGCGCCGCGCTGGGCAACGTCGAGTTGCGGCAAACCTCCGGTCTCGATTTGAGCGAATTCGACGACGGCAGTTTCGATTGCGTGCTGGCGGTCGACAGCTTTCCTTATCTGGTTCTGGCCGGCATGGCCGAGCGGCATTTCGATGAGATCGCACGCGTTCTGAAACGGCCTGGCTGGCTCGCCTTGCTGAACTATTCCTATCGCGGATCGCTTTCGTGGGACCGCGCTGATGTCGGCCGCCTGGCGGAAGCTCACCAAATGCGGGTCGTCATCAATGGCGAGAAGCCGTTTCGATCATGGGATGGCGAGGCTTTCCTACTTGCTCGAGGCGGCGGAACATTACTGCGCGCCGCCAGTTCGGACGTCGAACCAGAGGCGCCGAAGATCGGCACCGACCCGAAGGAGGAAAGCATGGCACCCGCGGCAAGAAAGATCGGCCGCGGGAAGCAGCACGGCGATGAGCGCGGGCTGGACGGCGATCGCATCAAGTCCGATCGATATCAGGATCATGCCGCGGACCAGGCGCCGAACGACTGAACGCGGTCGCTCCACGTCCTTTGCCTGCAGCACGTAGGGCCAAGGAAATAAAGCTGTGCAAGGGTTGCCGGCAACCCTGCCGGCGGCGGACATTGCCTTGTAATGTCCGGCGTTTGTCACCACACTAAAGTCAGGGACTGCTGGTTATCAAGAGAATATGGATGTCTCATTCGAGCGACGATACCGCGGACCCGCAATTCGGTCTGGCCATGGATCAGGAGATCACTTCCCTCCTGGACGCCATAGAGCAGGAAAAAATTCCAGACCGGCTAACCAGGCTGGCCATGGAGTTGCAAAACGCGCTGGTTGAGAAACGTCGACGTGACGTGCAGAACTGACTATCTGCGGCTGTCGCCCTCTATATCGAGTTGACCATCCGATAGATGATTTCGTCTCTCGATCAGTGTCTGCAACGAACTCTCCCCAAGCAACTCAAGAATATTGGCGCGGGCACGGTTCAGCCGACTTTTTACCGTCCCCACCGCGCAGCCGCATATCTCGGCCGTTTCTTCATAACTCACCCCCAGAACGCCAATCAGCATCAGAACCTCGCGTTGGTGTTCCGGTAACTTTTGTATGGCGGCGTGGACTTCCTTGCTCTGAACGCTCCATTCCTGGGTGGCTTCCGAAATCGGTCGGGACGATGCGCAGTCGAGCAGGCCTGGCGCTTCCCGGGCAGCGATCTTGACCCGGGTGTAGTACGTGTTGCGCATGATGGTGAAGAGCCACGACTTCATGCGTGTGCCGGGTTCGAACTTGTCGATGTTGGCGAGACCCTTGGTCAGTGTCTCCTGTACCAGATCGTCGGCATCGTCGGGGACGCGGCAGAAGGTACGCGCGAAAGCCCGCATGGCGGGTATGAGCTCAACGATGGAAACTTCATTGGTTTCTTGGTCGGCCAAAATGTAGCCTCCGGATGACAATGGTCCAGCTCCCAGAAGAAGAGTGTATGAACGCAGCCCCTGCTAAATGCATGGAAGTTTGGTTCGTTCCTCGCGCTGAAGACAACTCTTCAGAAATTCCGCGCAGCGGGGGCATCTTACCCAATCGGCCCATGCCGTCGCCGCGATAGGGATGTCGCCTTGGGCGATGCACGCGCGCGCAGCGGTTCTTTCACGGGAACAAAGCCGCGCACCGGCAGTTTGACCTCCTGAGTACTTCCACCCCCCTCCGGCATCAAAACGAGGTATGTCATGGCCAAATCCGCCCGTCGCTCCGCTCGCCAATCGGCAAGTGGACAGGAACCGGATAGCGCGCGCGGAAACGGCGGGGAATTGCACCAGATCGCCGGGGGTGAGACGCCCACTCTGACCACGGCGCTCGGAACACCCGTCTCCGACGATCAAAACACATTGCGGATCGGCGAACGCGGACCAGCGCTGATCGAGGACTCTCATTTTCGGGAGAAGATTTTCCACTTCGACCACGAACGCATTCCCGAAAGGGTCGTCCATGCCCGGGGCTATGGCGCGCATGGTTACTTCGAGACCTACGAGTCTCTGGCCAAATACACACGTGCCGATATTTTCCAGAGGGCCGGCGAAAAGACACCGGCTTTCGTGCGCTTCTCGACGGTTGCCGGCAACAAGGGCTCGTTCGATCTCGCCCGCGACGTCCGCGGCTTCGCGGTCAAGCTCTACACCAGGGAAGGCAATTGGGATCTGGTCGGCAACAATATCCCGGTCTTCTTCATCCAGGACGCGATCAAGTTTCCCGATCTGATCCATGCCGCCAAACAGGAGCCGGACCGGGCCTTTCCTCAAGCCCAGACCGCTCACGATAATTTCTGGGACTTCATCAGCCTGATGCCGGAATCGATGCACATGGTGATGTGGATCATGTCGGATCGCGCGATCCCGCGCTCCTTCCGCTTCATGCAGGGTTTTGGCGTGCACACGTTTCGCCTGGTCAACGCGAAAGACGAATCCACCTTCGTCAAATTCATCTGGAAGCCAAAGCTCGGCATGCAATCGGTGGTCTGGAATGAGGCGGTCAAGATCAATGGCGCCGATCCAGACTTTCACCGTCGCGATCTATGGGACGCCATCCAGTCCGGCAATTTCCCCGAATGGGAGTTGACGGTGCAATTGTTCGATCAGGCGTTTGCCGACAGCTTCGACTTCGACATTCTGGACGCAACCAAGATCATTCCTGAAGAGGTGCTCGAACCGATCCCGGTTGGGCGGCTGGTGCTTGACCGGATGCCGGATAATTTCTTCGCGGAGACCGAGCAGGTTGCCTTCATGACGCAGAATGTGCCGCCCGGAATTGACTTCTCCAACGATCCGCTTCTGCAGGGCCGCAACTTCTCCTATCTCGATACCCAGTTGAAACGGCTGGGCAGCCCGAACTTTACCCATCTCCCGATCAATGCGCCGAAGTGCCCGTTCGCCCATTTCCAACAGGACGGACACATGGCTATGCGCAATCCTGTCGGTCGCGCCAACTATGAACCGAATTCATGGGGGCTGGGACCGCGCGAGGATCCGCAACGCGGCTTTCGTTCCTTCGCCGATGCCGAGGACGGGCAGAAGGTGCGTCTGCGCGCGGAAAGTTTCGCCGACCACTACAGCCAGGCCCGGCAATTCTTCAACAGCCAGACACCGCCGGAGCAGCGCCACATCGCCATGGCGCTGACCTTCGAATTGAGCAAGGTCCAGGCACCGGCGATCCGCGAACGCATGGTTTCGCATCTGCTGAACATCGACGAAACCCTGGCGACCACCGTCGCAGACAAGCTCGGCATTCGGAATATGCCCGACCCCGCGGAGGCAGCCGTTCCGACGCGCGACGACCTGCCGCCTTCGCCGGCGCTCAGCATCATCGAGAACGGGCCTGACAGTTTCAAGGGCCGCAAAGTCGGCGTCTTGCTTAGCAATGGAACCGACACAGGGCTGTTCGAAGAGCTCCGTTCCGCTATCGAAACGGAGGGCGCGGTGATGGAGGTGATCGCGCCCAAGGTGGGCGGCGTCGACGCGGCCGACGGCACTCACATCGAGGCCAGACACATGATCGACGGCGGCCCGTCTGTGTTGTTCGACGCCGTGGTACTGCTCCTCTCCGAGGAGGGTGCCGAGATGCTGCTCGACGAGGCGGCCGCGAGGGACTTCGTGTCAGATGCGTTCGCCCATTGCAAATTCATCGGCTTCACAGCGGCAGCCCAACCTCTCCTGGCCAAGGCGGGCGTAGCTCCCGATGCCGATGAGGGGTTGATCGGGCTTGATAACGCAGGTTCCGTGAAGACGTTTATAGAGGCGTGCCGCAAACTGCGGCTGTGGGCACGCGAGACCGCCGTCAAGCTTTGATGCGGAGAGCCATGCGCTGTCCCGGCGCATGGCTGCAAGGCCGGTATGCAGCCATGCCTAGGCCCTATGGTTGGCGGGCCTCTCTGGCGGCCTGTTCTCGCTGCTGTTTCAGGACCTCGTCGGTCCCGACCAGCTTCTTTGCTCCGCCTGGAATTGCCGTGGACACCACCGCGGGTGGGTCGCTTGCCGGAAAAGAATCCTCCAACCCGGCCTGCAGTTGATCCTCGAGCGTCTGCGGTTCTTCGGAGCGGCCGGGCGTCCTGCGTGTATCCATCTTCTCCAGCGACTGTTTCTTCTTTGGTGACTCATTGGCTTCGCGGATCAAGGCATAAAGCTGCTCGATCGCGAATTCCTTGATCGTTTCGAAATCGGGCCGATCGTCCTTCGTCGCCTCTATCTGATCGACCATGGCCTTCTCGAACCGCCCAAGGCTTTCATCGCCGCAGGCATGGGAAAGGCGCAGCAATGCCTCGTGCAGCATCATCGGGGTGAAGTAAGCAGACGCTTCAAGCCTGAGTTGCCGCAGACGATCCGGAGTGGCAGCCTGGAATTTTGACATGCACGGTGTCCTTTCTCTCACGAGCGTGTCAACGACAGTTGATCGCCGATGTTCCACCACGCCTGAACATACTTCATGTCCAGCGACCTACCGGAACCAGCTTGCCGGCCTGCGGAACCGTCCATGATCTTGCGTGACTGGTCATGATGAGCCGGTTCTCCCGCAAGGCGCCCGGCGGGCGTTTTCCATCATGTCACGATTTCTTGTGATGAAGGAACCAACTCGGGATTGACCGGTCTGGACCTCATCCACCCGAGCAATCCCGACATAGCAAATGCAGCAGAAATTCTCGTCGATACGCTCATCGCCTGGAACGTCGAGGTGGTGTTTAGCTGCCGGGAGACGGCATAAACGGCGTCATGGAGGCACTGCGCACCCGGCAGGACAAGATAGCCTTCGTGCGGGGCACGCGCCCGCCAACGCGATCGAGCGGACGGCGCTTGCCTGACGGCCTGTCGGGTCATCGGCGCACTGGCAGCAAGAACACCGCCCGATCAGTCGCTCCAGGGAGAAGAACGACTTCGGGCGGCGCGCCGAGCCGGTGGCTCATTTGTTGCAGTTCTGCATGTTCGACGTGGTGTTGCCGCTGGCGGTGTTGTTGTCGATGTCGTTGCCCGCGGCATCCTTGCAGCGGTCGGTCATGCCGTTCGACTTGGTTGTCGAATTTGTCGTGCTCGGGTCGGCGGGTGTGGTCGTCGCACCGGAGCCTGTGCCGACGCCAGTGCCGGTCGTGGTCCCATTGCCACCACTGGTGGCGCCGGACGTCGAGCCTGAACCGGTTCCGTTCGACTGTGCCATGGCCGACGTGGCCAGAGCGACCGTAAGCACGGTGGCGGAGAGAAGTTTGGTGATCATTGGAGCATCTCCTTTGGTTGTGTACTGCTTCCACCAAACCTGTCTTTCCCGGATATGTTCCGAGTGAAACGCTCTTCAGCCAAATTCTCATGGATGGGTTCTTGTGCCGATGCGAACGCTTTCGGCGCGCCTGGGTTTGCGTGCAGGGGTCGGCGATGACCGCTTGGTCGCCACTCAGATCGAGCGCGTGATCGCGCCTTAATGCGCCATGCGGCTTCCCTCAAGACGATAGGACATCAGTGGCCGGGCGCAGGCGCCGCTCGACGGAAACGCGGGAGCAGCATTGGGACGCGTTGGGCATATGCCTCATATTCAGGGAAGGTCTGTCGAAGGATACCTTCCTCGTTGCGGGCGCGCCGGTACTGCAGAAGAAACTGAAGCGCGCCCAGGGCCACCATCAGCAATGAAAAATGCGAGAGGATCATCCCGGCAACGAACACCGCCTCGCAGATGTACAGTGGATGCCGTACAATGGAGTACGGGCCAGTGGTAACAAGGCGCCGAGCTGTGGCCATTAGAGAGAAAGAACGACCAAGCCAATAAAGACAGAAGGTCGAACTGACCGTGCCGATGAAGACCAAGCAGAGAGCCGTGACTTGAGCTGCCTCATTTTGCAATGCCGGCGTCAGGTTCAATGCGAGCAGGATCATAAATGTTCCAGCCACCGAGGTTACTCTCGGTTCGATCCCTTGCGCAGTTCCCTTTGGGGGAAGGCGGGCGACTGTCATCACAAGCTGCAACAACAGAAACACTGTCGACGCCAGCTGAGTGACGACTGCGAGCGAACTTGCTGAGGTTCCCTGATGGAAATAAAGGAAAAGAGGTATCGCGCCGGACGTCGCTAACATCGTCATGACAACGACAATGGCGATACGCCCGAAAAAATCCTCGTTGAACATTTCGTCCCCTCCCAAGGATTCATTCAAACATCACTTCCGTCCTCCGACAAGAAGATGGTTTGCAAAGAGTTAACGGCCATGCCGTCTCAACTTTTGATTAATCTGTCCGGCCTATCGTAACCAGATGCCAAACCTTCTTCCCATGCTTCGCGTTCTGGCCCCGACCTCAATTGTGATTTCAGCCATCGCGGTCATCGCGCTCAATCCTCACAGCGCGTCGTTTGCGTTCTGGTTGGCCTTGCCTGTAAATGCAGCGGGATGGCCCGCGCCTCGTCCAGCAGAGCAAACTGCCTCAGTTCAATTGAGCCGATCTAGGATTCCCGAACTGGTTGCAAACACCAGAGTTTTGTAGATTTCGAAGACTGTCGTGCAGATCGCGGCCATCGAAATCGGCACCCCAAACGGCACAACCCCCTTGCGATCCAGATACTGAACGTAAAGGCGGAAAGCGCCTTGCGGCAGCATGAACGGAAGTTTTACGACGGCGGTCGTAGCGACGGCAAAAAGTAGCAGCAGAACCGAGAACATTATTAGGTCGTTTCCGCTGATCAGGAGGGGCACGACCGCCATCAGCTTGACGTCGCCGGCGCCGACCTTGCGCAGCGCCCAGAACGGGAAGAGCACGACAAACAACAGAAGGCCGGCCATGGCGCTCAGCCCCATATCCCACCACCATCCGGACTGAAGCGAGAGCAGCAACAGCGATCCCGCCCCCAGGCAGAGCAGCAGCAGGACATCACGATTGGCGATCTTCTGGGTGGTGAAGTCGAACCACGCAATCCATGCGAGCAGTGGGATGGCGAGCACCTTCAGCAGCAGCGATTCGATGAGCAGCATGCTAGCGCTCGATGTTCTGCACGCTTGACGACAAAAGCTTCAGATTGTTGGCGACCGTCGGATCGTTGGGCGCCAATTCATAGGCCTTGAGGAAATTCGCTCGGGCATCCTGCAGCTTGCCGCGCAGCAGATCGGAATAGCCGACATTGTTGTAATATTCAGGTGACGCGCCGACCAGCTTGAAGGCTCGGCCATAGGCCCTATCGGCGAGATCGAATCGATGGATGCGGTCGCAGGAGGCGGCCAAACCCATCCAGGCGGCGCCGTCATTGGGGGCCAGTTGCGTCGCCTTGAAGAATAGCGCGCCGGCGTTGCCGTAATTTTCGGCACGGAACTGGTTCTTGGCCTCGGCCACGGCTTGGTCCGAAGCGTAATATTCGACGTCGCTGACGGTCTTCAATCCGTCAAAGGCGTCGCCAAAGGACGTCACGTCGCCTTTCGAGGGTTCGTTGGTGCGCACGACCCCACCAGTAGTGTCCACACCATTTGTCTGGCAGCCGGCAAGCGCTGCCATCAACAGACTGGCAGCGACGACAGTTGCGAGGCGCATTGGCCCTGTCATTTTGTCCCCCAAGAGTCCTGCGACTCTATTTTAGAATCAAAGCATATAACCTTTTAGAAGAAAATGCCCTTCATGCGAATGACCACCGGCAGCATCACAACCATCATCACGACCGGAAATATGCAGAGGCCTAACGGGATCATCATCTTGACCGGAAGCGCATTGGCGCGTTCCTCCGCGCGGAGGATTCTCTGACTACGCATTTCGTCGCTGTAAGTGCGCAACGCCTCCGTGAGGCTGGTGCCGAGTTCCTCGGATTGTCGGAACAGCACTGCCAATGCGCGCGCCTCCTCCAGCCCTATGCGGTCCGACAGTTCGCGCAGCGCGTCCCGCAGCGGCTTGCCGGCGCGCAGTTGCAGATTCATGATCGCCAGCTGAATGCCGAGCCACCTGTGTGTACCAGCAAGTTCGGCGCCAACACGCTCAACCGCCGCCTCCAGGCTCATGCCGGCGTCGGCACAGGTGATCATCAGATCCATGAAGTCGGGGAACCCGCGGCGGTAGATTTGTTTCTGCGCATTTTCGAACTTATCTAGGGCTATGCTGGGCATGATGATACACCCAAGGCCTATAAAGGCTGAAACAACAAGCGCGATAAAATCCGGCACTTTAGGCGGCAAGAAGTGCGAAAGTAAGGCGTAGGTCGCAACGAAACCCAAACAGACACCGGCGAAACGACACAGCGTATAGATTACCGGCGCACTTGATTGGTAAAAACCGGCCCGGAACAATTTGGCTTCCAGAGCGTCGGGCTGGCCGCGCTCCTTTTCCAAGGCGCGGAAATAAGCATCGATGGGTTTTTGCGCAGAGATCTTGTTAAGCTCTTGTTGGGCCCCGAGTGACCGACGACTGGGGATACCTTCTGACAGGAGACTTCGAGTCACCAGCTTTTTCGTCTGGAGAGCCGGAAGCAAGATGAGAGCAGCAAACAAAAAAAGCGACGCAGCTGCCATAAAAACTACTATGGATAGCCATGCCCCGACATTGTGGATATCCGCAACCAATTGCCTTTTCTCCTAAAAGTCGAAATTTACCATACGGAACATTACGATCGCTCCAAATAACGCCAAAATCCCGAACGAGGAAAAAACAGGCATTATAATTGGACTACCCCAAACTCCACCATAATAGCTTGGCGCTACAAGCATGAGTATAAGGAACATAATAATTGGAAAAAAAGACAACAGCCAGGCAGATATACGACCCTCTGCTGAAAGTGCTCTAATTTTCAATCTCAGCTTCTGTCTTTCACGCAGCGAAGACGAAAGATTCTTCAATATTTCGGTAAGATTTCCCCCTGTCTTGGCTTGAATGGAGAGGGAAACCGACAGAAGATGTAGCCCTTCGAAGCCCACCCGTCCCGACAATTTCCGGACGGCCTGCTCAAGGCTGAGGCCGAAGGAGATTTCGTCGTAGGCAATTCCGAACTCAGTACCGAGCGGGTCGGGCATTTCGCGAGCAACGAGGGCGATCGCAACTGTCGTCGGATGACCCGCACGCAGCGAGCGCACGATCATGTCCAATGCATCCGGAAGCTGGGCAGCAAATTTCAAGATTCGCTTGTTGCGACCCCGCCGTAGCACCAGAAGTGGCAAGCCGAATCCGACAAAAAAGAAAGTACCCAATGCTGTTATTGCGGAAAAACCAAAAAGTATCGGCAGTCCGAAAGCTAATAGTATGCCAGCGAGCAGGAACATAGAAGCGAACATCAAAGGATTTCCGGTAATGCCGGATTGAGTATAAAGTCGGTTCAGAGTGACTGCTCCAAAAATGAAGTCTCCAGAAGCCGTCAGGCCGCGTTCCTGCAACAATCCTTGGAGGCTCTCTTGCGCTGGCACCTCCTCTCCCAACCTTTTAAGCCGCCGATTAACTACCCCCGCCCGCGCTCGCCGCCCTGCAAAGGACATGTAGAAGGCTTCGCCGGCGAGTATGATCGACGCCGCCGCCAGTACGTAAATAAAGTAGAGCAGGGTCTGGCCGGTCAGCATCAGAGTGGGACCTGCGGATTGAAGGCGTCCTTTGCGAACTGATAGCCGAGCGTCGCCGCTTCCGGGGCAAAACGTGGGCGAACGCCGGTGGCGCGAAATTCCCCGACGACCTGACCGTCAGCCGTCACCTCGCGACGCACGAAAGTGTAGATTTCCTGCATCTGGACGACGTTTCCTTCCATACCGGTAATTTCCGATATTGAGGTCACGCGCCGCCCGCCATCCGCAAGACGCTGCGTCTGCACGATGATGTCAATGGCCGAGGCGATCTGCGCCCTGATGGAATCATTGGTCATCGGCATGCCGGCCATGCCGACCATCTGTTCGAGCCGCGATATCGCGTCGCGTGGCGTGTTGGCATGGATCGTGGTCATCGAGCCTTCATGCCCGGTGTTCATCGCCTGAAGCATGTCGAAGGCTTCCTCGCCGCGCACCTCGCCGACAATGATGCGGTCAGGCCGCATGCGCAGTGCATTCTTCAGCAGTTCGCGTTGTCGAACCTCACCCTTGCCCTCGACATTGGGCGGGCGCGTCTCCAGCCTTCCGACATGCGGCTGCTGCAGTTGCAGTTCAGCCGCATCCTCGATGGTGATCAGGCGCTCCCTCGACGGGATGTAGCTCGACAGCGCGTTGAGCAAGGTCGTCTTGCCGCTGCCGGTGCCGCCGGAAACCAGGATCGATTTGCGTGACTGCACGGCGATCCGCAGCAGATCGACCATCGGCTGCCGGATCGAATTGAATGCCATCAGGCGTTCGAGCGAAAAGGGATTCTTGGAGAATTTGCGGATCGACACCAGCGGGCCATCCACGGAGACCGGCCGCACCGCAATGTTAACGCGTGAGCCGTCCTCCAGCCGTGCGTCGACCATCGGCGCCGATTCGTCGACGCGGCGGCCGATCGCCGAGACGATCTTGTTGATGATACGCAGCAGATGGGCCTCGTCCCGGAACCGGATCGCCGTCTCCTCGATCACGCCGCGACGCTCGATGAAGACGCGTTTGTGGGTGTTGATCAGAATGTCGGCAATAGAGTCGTCCTTGAGCAGCGGTTCGATCGGGCCAAGGCCCAGCATTTCGTCCGCAGTGTCGCGGGTCAATTGGTCGAGCTCCCGCGCATTCAGAGGCACGCCCCGTCCGCGCACAAACTCGCGCACGATCGGTCGGATTTCGTTCAGGATCTCATCCTTGGACGCCGTGTCGAGCGCGGCCAGATTGAACCGATCAATCAAATGACGGTGCAGTTCGACTTTCAGCGTCAGGAAGTCCTCGCCATGGGGTTCAATATCAGCAACGGGAGAAACCGCCGGAACGATGGGCAGTACAGTCAGCGGCTCGGCCTTTGTCGTGGCCTGCTGCTCGCTTGGTCCCTTGATAAACCGCCCCAGCATAATCCCTTATACCCCTCCAGCGCATATTAGCGGAAACTAAACGTTAACCAAGCGACGCACAAGCGCCGGGGCGCCTCACATGCCGCCAATACTTTCAACATAGTTAAGGCGCGCGCCTGAAAAATATCGTTTTTATTTAAGGCCCTCGCGGCACCAAACATGAGAGAGTGACTAAGCTTAGAACGTGCCGTGCCCCTTTCGTGCTCCCGCATCGGAATCCGCTCCATATCTGGCTATAACCCCTTAGATATAAAGGCTTATGCTGTATCGCTAAATTAAGTGTCACTTTATTAGGCTTCATGCATAATTGTGAACGAATGGTTAAGGGCGCTTGAAAAATTAGACGAATCAAGCTCTTGCTGAAATTTAAAGCCGCGCTTAACTCCAAAGTTCATGTATTGGGAAGTTAAGGAACCGTTAATCCCGTTTGACTCTGCAATTTCTCGGGACCTAGGATCGAGGTGACGGGGGATGCTTGGGTATGGAGTTCATCCTTGGCTCTGTCTCGTCGGGTTCCAACCTCCAAAGGGAGAAATTGACATGAAGAAGCTCATGACGATGACCCGGCAGTTCCGCGACGATGAAAACGGCGCTGCTATGGTCGAATACTCGATACTCGTTGGTCTCATCACAGCCGCTGTGATCACGCTCATCATTGGCGTCGGCGCGTATGTGACCAACGCATGGCAAACCCTGTGTACCAACCTGGGAACTGTCTGCACCGCCGCAGCGGGCGCGGCTTGAGCTTGCGTTGATATAAGGTGGCCAGGCGCGGGACAAATCCTGGGCCTGGCCCTTTCCGAAGTAGTATATTTGCGGCAACGACGTCGTCACAAGGGCAGAGGCTATGCGAGCCAACACAGTCATTATGGTGGTCCTTGCTGGGGTGTTCGGCATTCTGGCGGTGGTGCTGGCAAATATCTGGCTGGCTGGCCAACGCAGCGCCATGGCGCAAACAGATGGCGTCCCGCGCGACACTGTGGTGGTGGCAGCGGCAGCCCTAAAGTTTGGCGACCCGCTGAGCGCGGACAAACTCCGCGAGATTGCCTGGCCAGCGGGCGCTGTTCCGGCCGGCGCCTTCAAGACGAAGAAAGAAGCCTTGGCGGGCGATGGCGCCAGGCAGGCTCTGCAAACAATAAGCATCAACGAACCCGTTCTCGCCAGCAAGATCACCGGTCCCGGCCAGCGCGCCACGCTTTCGGCGGTGCTGGGCGAAGGCATGAAAGCCGTTTCCATCCGCGTCAATGACGTGCTTGGCGTCGCCGGCTTCGTTTTCCCGGGCGATCGGGTCGATGTGTTGCTGACGCGCACGGTGCGCGACAGTGATGGGGCGGATAAGAGTTTTGTCGACGTGCTGTTGCAAAGCATGAAGGTGCTCGCCGTCGACCAGGTGGCCGATGAAAGCAAGGATAGCCCGACGGTGGTCAAGTCCGTTACGCTGGAAGCCAGCACGAAAGATGCACAAAAGCTTACTCTGGCAGCCGGCGCCGGGCAGTTGTCGCTGGCGCTGCGCCAGGCCGCGGCCAGCAAGGGCGAGGTCACCGAACGCGTAACGCTTTCCGACCTGACCGGCGAAACCCCCGAGGACGTCGCCAAGCGGCAGGCCGAACTCGAAAAGAAAGCGGCCGAGGACGCATTGGCGGAAGCCGAGCGCAAGCGCGCCGACGACAAGATTGCCGGGCTTGCCCAGGCTGTGGAGCGCGTTGGCAGCCGGCTTGACGAGTTGGGCAAGGCCAAGCCGATTCCCGTGGCGGTCCCGGCCCCACCGGACGTCGTCAAGGAAGTGATCAAATATGTGCAACCGGAGCCGCCTGCACGCGCCACGGTCGGAGTTTTCCGGGGTGTGAAGCTCGAGACCTATGACGTGCCGCGACAGCCATAACTAAGACGCGCGAGTGAAATTGTGCTGCCACCGGCAGCACTAGGGGAGACGGGGAATGAAGGGGTTTTGGTTAGGGATGGCGACGGCCGCGCTGCTGGCGCTGCTGTCGAGCGTCGAGGCCGACGCGGCTGACCGTTTCATTGACGTGTCGAACCCCAGCGTCCATCGTGTTTTCCTGCCGATGTCGCAATCGGTGACAATCCAGGTGAATGCCAATCTCGGCGACATCGTCGTCGGCGACGAGAAGATCGCCGATGCGCAGCCGATGACCGACCGCACGCTCTATGTCATCGGCAAGGGCGCCGGCACAACCACGGTCAATCTGTTCTCCACCGACAAGCGCTCGCTCGGCGTCATCCAGATCGAGGTCGGCGTGGATGTGAGCGACATGGCGGCGGCGATCCGCCAGGTTTCGCCGAGGTCGCGGATAGAGATCGGCTCGGTCAATGGCAGGGTGCGGCTTGGCGGTCATGTCAAGGACGGCGCGACGCTGGCCGCCATCATGGAAGTTGCCCAGCAATACGGGCCCGACGCCATCATCAATGCCGTCACCGTCGATGACAGCCAGCAGGTCAATCTTGAAGTGCGCGTGCTGGAGGCGAAGCGCAACGCAGGCCGTGATCTCGGCGTGTCGATCAAATCCACCAACAGTAGGGGTACAACTCAAGTCGGGACGGGCATTGCCGCCGTCGATAAAGACAAGGTCGTGCTCGGCAGCGGAGACCTGCTGAGCAACCTGCTCTCTAACTCAAGTCCGTTCGGAGCGCTGCTCACTCGCGTCGTCGACAGCAACATCAAAGTCGATCTGTACATCGAAGCGCTCGAAGCCAAGGGCGTGGTGCGCACGCTCGCGAACCCCAATCTCACTACACTTTCCGGCGAACCGGCCAGCTTCAACGCGGGTGGCCAGGTCCCTATCCGCAGTGTCGACAAAAACGGCGAGGTCCAGATCGAGTACAAGCAGTTCGGCGTCAATCTTCTGTTCACGCCGATCGTGCTCGCCGATGACAAGATCCATATCAGCTTGGCGCCCGAGGTTAGCGACCTGACCGGCTTCACCACCGCCGGCGACCCGATCTTCACCAACCGCAAGCTGGAAACCGTCGTTGAGCTGCGCGATGGCCAGAGCTTCGCGGTCGGTGGGCTGCTGTCCAGCAAGACCACCAAGCTGCAGAACCAGGTGCCGTGGCTCGGCCAGGTGCCGGTCATCGGCACGCTGTTCCGCAACTCGAGCAGCCAGAAGGAAGAGACCGAACTCGTCGTCATCGTCACGCCGCATATCGTGCGGCCGGTGAAGCCCGGCGAACAGCTGGCGACGCCTTTCGACAAGACGCGGCCGGCGAACGATCCGGAGTTCTTCGTGCTCGGCCAGCTCGAAGTGAACAAGGACATGATCCGCAAATACGAAACGGGCGACGGCGTCACCGGCCCCTATGGCCACATGCTGGACTTCAAATCGAAGGACAAGATGCTCTATGTCAAGAAATAGCGCCTTGATCCTCATTCTGTGTGCAGGGTCGCTTTCGGGCTGCGCCGCGGACTATCTGAACCACTATGATTCGGTGACCCTGGCCGCCGGCGACACGCAGAAATTCAACTCGTTGCTGCAGACCGTCGACCCGCTCAATCCGGCGTCCAAGAATACGCATATCGAAGGCGACGGCACGCGCGCCGCACTCGTTGCGCATAACTACAAATTTCCGCCGCCGCCGCCGCCGCCGCCGGCGATAACGGTAAACGTCGGTGGTTCGGGTGTGACGACGCCGTGAGCTGAACGGAAGGATGCGGAGGCGCCGGGCATGCGAGGGCCTTGGCGCAAGAAAGCAGAGAGTAAGGTCATGTTGGGGACCATTCGTGGCTTCTGGAACGATCAACGCGGCATAGCGATGATCCTCGTCGCGATCATGCTGCCCGTGATCATCGGCTTTGCTCTGCTTGTCATCGATATGTCCCGAGCCAACAGCCTGCACGACGACCTTCAAAAGGGCGCTGACGCGTTTGCATTGGCTGGTGCAGCGGAACTCGACGGGCGATCGGATGCACTAACTCGCGCTGACCGCGCCATAGGCAATCTTGTTCAGAATACCTATCGCTTTTCCACCCAAACAGGTCAGCGGACATTGACTGCGACCACTGCAATGACCAGCAGCATCACCTGGCGCTATCTAAGCAGCATACCAGCAAATGATAGCGACCCTATTGTGCCAGCGAGTGTGACAACCGATGCGGCCATAGCTCGCTTTGTCCAGGTAACGGTCAAGCCAGTCCAATTCGCCGCCATTTTTCCGGCGTCGTTCCTGACCGGAAGCACTGGCAGCAACAGCATGAGCATCGGATCGACAGCCGTCGCTGGCAACGCCGGCACCACGGTTTGCTCGATGGTGCCTGTGTTCATCTGCAATCCATTCCCCGGCCAAGATCTGAACCAGATCGCGAATTCGGCTAGCCTTCTGAAGAAGAGCCTCAAGCTCGTCGTGGGCGGTTCTACATGGGGGCCGGGCAATTTCGGGTTCCTCCGGCCCAGCGATGGTCATGGCTATGGTGAAAGCGATCTGGCAACTGACGTCGCAATCGGACAGGTGCCGGAATGCGTCAACACCAGGTTGATCTACACCCAAACCGGCAATTTGACCACGAAGGTCACGAATGCATTCAACACGCGGTTCGATCTGTACGCTAACGGCGCCAATAGCTTTCCTTCGAAGAACGACAGCCGATGGCCGCCCGCGCCTAATGTGCGAAAAGGCTACAAAACCACGGGCGGTTGCAACAGCACTTTGCAGACCGATACCACAAAGTTCCGCGCGCTGACCCCAGACCTGCAGTTTAACGGCCAGATCGGCAACGGGCTCTGGGACTATAGTGGCTATGTCACCGCCAACAATCTAACTGCCGGGCTCGCAGGCTTCAAGGATGCCAACGGTAACGCCTATAGCAATGCCAACCCGCCATCTCGTTACGATCTTTATAAATATGAGAACGATCCCTCTCATAACCTTGTAGGCACCGCATCGAAAGGTGGAGAGACGGGCACGCCCTCCTGCGCTTCAACAACGGGGAGCGCCAACCGGCGTTTATTTCAGGCAGCAATCGTGGATTGCAGCTCGCAAGCCGTTCTAAATCAGCTCAACGGACAGAGCGGTGCCGTGCCGGCGATGGGTTTTGCGAGCCTATTTTTGACCCAGCCGATCGACAACGGCGCGGTCATGGCGGAAATCGTAGACATCAACGGCACACTTGGCCGGGGCACCCTATCATCGGTGGTGCGGACCGAAGTACAGCTCTATAGGTGACACGATGCTTGCCGCCTTTAGCCTAATTCTGCGCAGGTTCGGCCTTGAGGAGAAAGGCGCGGTTCTCGTTGAGATGACGCTGATCACTCCGCTCATGATCAGCCTTTCGGCCGGCGTCTTCGAATTTGGCAATCTCCTTCACCAGAAACTCCTGATTGAAGCCGGTCTCAACGATGGGGCTCGCTTCGCCGCACGTTGCAATCAGACACTCAACCCGAACTGCGCCACATACGCTCGCAATATCGCGGCGACAGGAACGTATGATTGCGGCGGCAACTGCAACGTTGCGAGCCGCGTCACGGGTTGGCTACCATCAGCGGTCACCGTCAACCTCAACTATCTTGTCATACCGGTGACAACTGACCCTAACACCGGTTTGCAGAACTACAGCAGCTCGACCTCCAGTGTCCGGGTGGTGCAACTCTCAACTTCTTTCACTTATACCGGTGTTTCGTTGCTCAATTATATCAGGCTAGGGCCGATCACCTTCTCCGCCGCTCATCAAGAACGTTATATCGGGTCCTGAGATGCAGAGTCTCACCACGTTCCGAAAAGACGAAGCCGGGTCGGTAATGGTGGAGTTTACGATCGCGATGACATTGCTGCTGTCGCTTACTCTCGGTTTCGTGGACTTCGGCTATGCATGGTATCAATGGAATGCCGCAACCAAGGCCGTGGAAGTGGGCGCGCGCATGGCGTCCATCTCTGCGCCGGTGGCGCCCGAGATCACCGCCGCCGGGCTCGCGACTTCGCCCGGCGACCCGATCCCTGCTAAGAACTACGACTATACATGCAACGGCGCTACCAGCACGTGCACATGCGCCGGTGCGGGATGTGCGGCCGGAACCTTTACCTTAGCAAACTTCAATCGCATTTTCCGCGGCGATGCGACTGGCACCGGAAACTGTCCGGCGCTTACAGCGGGACAGCGGCCAGGCATGTGCCACTTTTTTTCGACACTGCAACCCGCCAACGTGGTCGTTAAGTACACGGCGACCGGACTCGGCTATTATACACGCGCGGGCGGGTCTGTGCCGACCATCAGTGTCAGCCTGCAGAACGTGAACTTCCAGTTCTTCTTCCTGGGCGGACTGCTTGGGTTCGGCAACATCACCATGCCCTCCATGCTGAGCACGGTCACGGGCGAAGACATGAAGAGCACCTACCCATGAACGCCATCAGCACCAAAGTTACCCCGACCAAGCGCAAGCAGGTCGCGCTGTTTTCCTCCGATCCGAATTTCAAGCGCGATGTGGCGACGCGGCTCGATGCGCTGGCGATCTATGATGTGCGGGTTGCCGAGACGGGCGACTTCCTCAAGGGGCCGCCGGCCGACACGCGCCCGGGCATCGTCATCCTCGATCTCGGCAATGGCGAATTGCTTGGCAATCCAGGCATCGTCGAGGCGCGCGCGCTGTGGGCTGGTGTGCCGCTGATCGCGGTTTCCGACGAATTGACTTCGGAGCAGACACGCGTCCTGGTGCGCATGAATGCCTCGGACTGGCTGCACAAGCCGCTCGACGGCAAGGAACTGCTCAACGCCGTCACCTTCCACGACAGCGGCAACCAGGGCGCCAAGAGCCGCATCATCACCTTCATCGGCGCCAGCGGCGGCGCCGGCGCCACGACGCTGGCGCTGTCGGCGGCCGAATTCCTGGCCTCGAAATCGACCGAGCGCGCGGCCTCGACCTGCCTGGTCGACCTCGATTTCCAGAGCGCCAATTGCGGCGCCTATCTCAACCTGTTCAACCAGTTCGACCTTGCCGGCATCATCGGCCAGCCGGAACGGCTCGATGTCGAATTGATGGATGTCATCAAGCTGTCGCGGCCTTCCGGCCTGACCCTCTATGCCTTCGAGCGGCCGCAGCTGCCGTTCGAGCCGCAGGGCGCCGATTTCGTCTTCCGGCTGCTCGACCTCGTCGCCTACCGTTTCGACGACATCGTCATCGACCTGCCGAACATCGAAACGCCCTGGCACAATTCCGTGCTGTCGACGAGCGACGAGATCTTCATCGTCTTCGAGCTCAATGTCGCTTCGCTGCGGCAAGGCAAACGGCTCTACAAGAAGATCCGCGAGCTGCGCGGCAATGCCGTCTCGATCACGCTGGTGGCCAACAAGCACAAGCGCAAATGGTTCGGCAACCACTTCTCGCGCAGCGAGCTGGAGAAGATCTTCAAGGCGCCCCACATCAAGTCGGTCGGCCTCGACAACGCCCTGCTGGCCGACGCGCTGAACCGCGCCATGCTGCCGTCCGAAGTGGATGGGCGGGCGCGCTTCAACAAGGACCTGAAGAAGATGTTCCGCGAGCGGCTCGACGATGCGGCCCGCTAGCGGCCACCGCTTGCGGCTGACAGCCGCCTGCCTGCTTGGCCTGGCGCTGGCGCCCGCGGCCGGGCAGACCGCGTTGGCGGACAGCCGCCCGCCTCTGCCGGCCATGGGCCCCAGCCTGCGCAAGACGGTGGCGTTTTCCACCCAGGAGAAGACTGGGACCATCATCATCCGCAAGCAGGAAAAAGCGCTCTATCTGGTGACCGGCAAGGGCGAGGCCCTGCGCTACCGGATCAGTGTCGGACGCGATGGATTTGGCTGGACGGGTACGGTCCAGGTGGGAGCCAAGACCGAGTGGCCGGCGTGGCGACCGCCGAGGGAAATGCGCGCCCGCCAGCCGGAATTGCCTGACATGGTGCCTTCGGGGCCGTACAATCCGCTCGGCGCAAGGGCGCTCTATCTGCTTCGCGATGGCCGCGACACGCTCTATCGCATCCATGGCACCAATGACCCTTCGGGCGTGGGTTTCGACGGCACGTCGGGCTGTTTTCGCCTGACCAATACCGATGTCATCGATCTTTTCAGGCGCGTGCCTGTCGGCACCAAGGTGGTGGTCCAATGACGACGATCAGCAATCCCGACGACCTTGTGATAGCGGTCGAACCGCTGTTGCTCGACAGGGAGAAGAGCCGGTCCAGGCTCGCCATTGCCGTCTCTGTCGGCCTGGCGCTGTTTGCCCTGCTGAACGCCACCGCGGCCGTCTATCTCTACCGCGGCATCAACGATCTGCGCGTGATCGAGGCGCGGCTGGAGGACCTCGGCCAGTTCGAGCAGCGCATGAGCGCGCGGCTCGACACCGTCAACAATGGATTTCAAAGCCGGTTCGAGGCGCTGGACGACCGGCTGCGGGCGAGCTTCGGCGAGGTCAACGCCAACATCGCCCGGCAGCCACCGGAGATGTCGGGAAATCACGGTGGCGACGAGCCGCGCGTGGTCGAACTCCCCTCGCCCGCCGAAGACATGGCGGCGGTCGCCAGCGCCGCCGACGCGGAGCCTGCCATCGGGGATATGCCGCGGGTAACGCGAAGGCGGTCGGCACCGGCAGCGCCTCCCGCGCCGAGCTCCAACTACCAGCGGAGCGTATCGCCGGAAGGCAAGGTCACCTATCACAAGATAAACTAGGTCGGGCCTTGGGCGTGGCCGCGTAGCGCTGCGCCAGTCTAGAAATCCCGCTGCAGCGCCATGATCCGGACGCGCCGCGATTCAACGCGCATGCCGAGTTCACGGACATAGGCAAGGTGACAATGGGCGCAGGCGGTGACCCCGATGACCGCCAGCAGGCAATTCAGCCAGGTGAAGTCCATCATCAGCGAGAACCGAAAGCCACTCGGCGCCGTGAACGCGGCAATGGTGCTGGCGGTCTGCGAACGGCCACCGATGAAAATCATCGACGCCGCGAGGACCAAGATGCCGTGGTTGGCAAGAAAGAATGCGGCCGACCTTCTGGCCCGGCTTGCCATCCAGCAGACCACCAGGGCCGCGCCCAGCAGAGCGAAATCCAGGACCATCGACCCTCCCAGATAGACATCGACCTGCTGCCAGACCATGCCCGACGAGGGATGCAAGGCGAGCCAGATCTTCCACATGTCGGGGCTTGCGGGGTAAGTTCCGAGCAGGAGCGTGGCCATTCGCTCCGCCGCCAGGATCAGCAGGACACAGGCAGGAAAGGCGAAAAGCAATAGTGGTTGGCGCTTCATGGTGCCTCGCAATCTGGCAGGCAGATTACGCGCCATGAGTTGCGCAAGGCTTAACGGGGAAAGGTTCGGCTGAGACAGGATCGATCAAGCGGCTCGGATCAGGTCGTACAGCCAAGTGCCCGCTTTTGTATGCCTGGCACCCAAATCCCGGACGCTGTCCATGTGATTGCGCCCCTCGACGATGCCGATCGAGGCCGTCAGGCGCTGCTCCGTCAGGCGATCGGCAAACAATTTGGCCTGCAGGTGAAACGGTTCCGTCTCTCGCTCACCGACCAGCAGCGTGACCTTTGTCCGCGACGAGTGGGATTTGCTCATCGGCGAATACGCCCCGACTTCCGTGTCGGTCAGGCCTATCAAGGGCTCAAGGAAGGATTGCTGGAGGGGCTTCAAATCGTAGAGCCCGCCGAGCAGGAGTGCCGCCGAGGGCGGATGTGCCGACCCCTCGTCAAATAAAAAGGTCGCCAGATGCGCCCCGGCGGAATGACCGCTGACGCTTAGCCGACCGGCATCGCCACCATGGCTGGCAATATTATCCAGCACCCATTGCCTCGCGCGCCGAACCTGGTCGACGATTGCCGCCATCCTGACGGCGGGCATCAGCGCGTAGTCGATCACGACCGCGATTGCCCCGGCGCTCGTCACCGTTTCGGCGATATAGGAATAGTCGCTCTTGGCGAACATGCGCCAATAGCCGCCATGGATGAAGATGTGCACCGGGAGGTCCCTGCGCGGCCCCTCCGGAAAGAACAGGTCGAGGCGTTCGGCCTCGTGCGGGCCATAGGCGATGTCCGCCAGCATCGGCAGCGAAGCCCGCGTCGCGGTGCTGCGGGCGACGATGTCGGCCACGATGTCATCGAAATCGGCAACGTGGTCGCGGGTGCGAAAAGGGTCCTTCGACATGGTGTCCGCTCAGAAGGTTACAGCGATGTATTTGGCCTCCATGAACTCGGCGATGCCGTGATGCTGGCCCCCTTCCCGCCCGAGGCCGCTCTGCTTGACTCCGCCGAAGGGCGCGGCGGGATCCGACATCAGGCCGCGGTTGAGGCCGATCATGCCGGCCTCGATCTCGGCGGCCACCCGCATGCCGCGCGCCACATCGCGGGTGTAGAGATAGGCGGCGAGGCCGTATTCGGTGTTGTTGGCGTGGAGAATGGCCTGCGCCTCGCTCTCGAAGCGGGTGATGGGCGCTACCGGGCCGAAGATCTCCTCATGCGCCATGTCGGCGTCCGGCGAGACTTCGGACAGGACCGTCGGCGGATAGAAAAAGCCATCCCCTTCAGGCACCGAGCCGCCGCACAGTACCTTGGCACCCCGGCTGACCGCGTCCTTGACCAGCCGGTCGATCTTGTCGACCGCCTTCTTGGTGATCATGGGTCCACATTCGGTGTCCGCCTTGGTGCCGGCGCCGATCTTGAGCGCAGCCATGCGCTGCGCAAGACCGTCGGCGAACGCATCGTGGATACCCGACTGGACGTAGATGCGGTTGGCAGCCGTACAGGCTTCGCCGGCATTGCGCATTTTGGCGATCATGGCGCCGTCGAGGGCCGCATCGAGATCGGCATCGTCGAAAACGATGAAGGGTGCATTGCCGCCAAGCTCCATGGAACAGGAAATCACATGTTTGGCGGCCTCGGCGAGCAAGGCCCGGCCGATCCCGGTCGAACCGGTGAAGGAGAGCTTCCTGACGCGCGGATCGGCCAGCATGGCCGACGTCAGGGGGCCGGGTGTCGACGTCGTCAGCACGTTCACGACACCGTCCGGTACGCCGGCGTCGCTGTAGAGCGCGGCCAGCGCATAGGCGGTCAGCGGCGTCTCGCTGGCCGGTTTCAGAATGACCGTGCAGCCTGCCGCCAGTGCCGGTGCAATCTTGCGCGTCGCCATCGCAGCGGGGAAATTCCACGGCGTGATGAGGACGCAGATGCCGATCGGCTGGTAGTCGACGACGATGCGGTTGGTCCCGGATGGAGCGGTGCCGAACTCGCCGGTGATACGAACCGCTTCCTCGGCGTTCCAGCGGAAGAATTCGGCTGCATAGGCGACCTCGCCGCGCGCGTCGCGCAGGGCCTTGCCGTTCTCCAGCGAGATCAGCATGGCAAGCGTCTCCGACCGCTCGACCATCAGCTCGAAACAGCGCCTGAGAATCTCCGAGCGCTTGCGCGGCGCTGTCTCGCGCCACCCCTTGGCCGCCTTGGCCGCAGTCTCGACCGCGGCGGCGGCATCCTCCAGGGTCGCATCGGGGACCGCCGCGATCACCGCGCCGGAGGATGGATCGGTGACCTCGATGAGCCCGCCGTCGGACGACGGCAGCCATTGTCCGCCAATGTAGAGCCGGTGCGGAAAGCCCCGAACGTCGTACGGATCCTGATCGAGAGGGAAGGCATTGTAGGGAAGGTTCATCGTCTTGTTCCTGACGTTCACATAGCGCAGGCGGTGAGATCGCCGTCATAGGCCGCCTGGACAAGGCGGCGCATGGCGGCGAGGTCGAATGGGCGCGGGTTGTTCTTGATCAGGCGATCGATGCCGAGCGCCTGCTCGGCGGTCCAGTCGAGCTTGTCGGCCGGAAGCCCCAGACCGGCCAGCGTCGGGGTGATGCCGATCGCCGCAAATAAGCGCCTGATCTCCTCGATGGTCGCGTCCGCCATTTCGTCGACGCCACGACCGTTCGGCTCCAGGCCAAGAGCAATCCCTATCTCGGCGATCTCAGCCGCGGCCACGCGGCTGTTGTAGCTCATGACGTAAGGCATCATTGTCGCCACTCCCAGCCCATGCGGCGTATGTGTGAGCGCGCCGGCCGGGTATTGCATCGCGTGCGCTGCCGCCGTGCCGGCGGTGCCGAATGCGCAACCCGCAGCCAGCGCTCCCATCATCACGTCGGAGCGCGCCTCGGCGTGGCCGCCGTCAATGCACGCCTTCTCCAGGCTGCGGCCGAGAAGTTTGACGGCCAGCAGCGCGAAATGGTCGGTCAGTGGCGTCTTGCCGATGAACACGTGGCGCTGCGGCAGGCTGAAGTCCCCGTCCCGGCGCATGGCCGTAAACGCCTCGATCGCATGCGTGAGCGCGTCGGCACCGGCAACCGCGGTCAGGCCCGGCGGACAAGTCATTGTCAGTTCGGGGTCGCAGACGGCAACGGCAGCAATGAGATAGGGGCTCGATATGCCGACTTTGAGCGTCCGGTCCGGATCCGATATCACGGCGACGGGCGTCACCTCCGATCCTGTGCCAGCCGTGGTCGGCACGGCGATCAGCGGCAGCATCGGCCCCGGGACCTTGAACTCGCCGTAGTAGTCCCGCAGCTCGCCGCCGTGGCTGATCAGCAAGGCGGCACATTTGGCGAAATCGAGACAGCTGCCGCCGCCGATGCCGATCACCATATCTGGCCGGAAGCCCCTCGCTTCCTCGACGCAGACCGCCACCGAATCGCGCGGCACGTCCGGGAGGACACCGTCGTGAACCAGCACGTCGATTGATGCCGACCGCAGGGATTCCATCATTTCGGCGAACACGCCGGTGCCGGCGAAACGCTCGTCGGTGCAGACCAGGGCGCGGCGGCCATGGCGGCCGGCCACGGCTGGCAGCGCATGACGTTGTCCCTTTCCGAATAGAATTTCGCGTGGGAGCCGGAGGGCTGTGAGAAGGCTCATGACAGGCTGCATCCTTGGGGAGTTTCGGAGAAACGCATTGCAAAAATCCGCACCGAAAATCCTCAATTGAGCGGCGCCGATAAAATCGTATAGGATATAGTATTGCATCGGTCAAACCCTCGTGTTAGCAGTCTCCCCAGTCGAGAGGCGAGAAATGCAATCTGTCAGTTTGAGCAATAATGGTGAAGCGCCCACGGGAGCGGGCCGCATTCAGCGGGCCGGCAGCCTGGCCGAGGACGTCTACGAGGCCATCTTCGCCCAGCTGATGTCGCTGAAGATCGCGCCCGGTTCGCGCATCACCGTCGACAATCTGGTCAAGGAGTTCGACGTTTCCCATACGCCGATCCGCGAGGCGCTGGGGCGTCTCGAAGGCGAAGGACTGGTTCTGAAGACGCACCTGATCGGATATCGCGCCGCGCCGCAGATCACGCGGCGTCGTTTCGACGAATTGTACGAAATGCGTCTCCTGCTCGAACCGCACGGCGCGGCGAAAGCCGCTGCCACGATGGACGAAGCCAAACTCGGCACGCTGCTGGAGGCCGCAGGCGTGATGTCGCGCCGCGAGGGCAAGGACGAGCGCCTGCGTTATTCGAACTTCGCCAGGCAGGACGCGATCTTCCACGACAAGATCATGGAATACGCCGAAAACGAGCTCATCCGCGAGACGCTGGGTTTTCAACACACCCACTTCCACATTTTCCGCCTGATGTACCATTCCCGCGTGACCGAGGAGGCGCTGGACGAGCATGAGGCGATCCTCGCCGCGTTCGGCTCTGCCGATCCGGATGCCGCCGCGAAAGCAATGCGCGCCCACATCGAGCACTCGCGCGATCGCCTGCTGCCGGCCTTCGATTGAGGCCTGAACGAATGTCCGTTACCGCCAATATTGCCGGAGAGGGAGGATGTGCGCTGCCCGGCGGCAGTGCGCCCGGGGCCGTGGAGCCGGTGCTGCGCGCTCAGGGTCTCTCGAAGCAATATGGGCCGGTGACCGTGCTCTCCGACGTCACGCTCGACATCCTGCCGGGCGAAATCCACGCCATCATCGGCGAGAACGGTGCCGGAAAATCCACTTTGATGCGGCTGCTGTCCGGCTATGCCGAGCCAACCCGCGGCACCTTGTCCATGGCCGGTCGGCCGGTGACGTTCGCCAAGCCGGACCAGGCCCAGAAAGCCGGCATCGCCCTCGTGCACCAGGAGATCCTGCTCGCCGAAGCGCTTACGGTGACGGACAACCTATTTCTCGGCCGCGAGCTTTCGCGCCGCCATGTGATGGACGACCGCGCCATGCGGCGCCTTGCAGCCGAGAAGCTGGCACGGATCGGCTGCGCGGTCTCGCCGACCGCGCTGGTGCGCGACATCTCGCTGGCCGACCGCCAGTTGGTCCAGATCGCCCGCGCGCTGCTCGACGACTACAAGGTCGTGATCTTCGACGAGCCGACCGCCGTGCTGACCGGCGAGGAAGTGGATCGGCTCCTCGAAATCGTCCGGCAGCTAAAGGCCCACGGCACGGCCGTCCTCTATATAAGCCATCGGCTGGATGAGGTGCAGCAGCTTGCCGACAAGGTGACCGTGCTGCGCGACGGCAGGATGATCGGCACCTATCCGGGCACGGCCCTGACGCAGATGGACATGGCACGCCTGATGGTCGGCCGCGAGCTTGCAACGCTCTACCCGCAGAAGAGCGCACCGTCCAATGAGCCGATGCTGAGCGTGAAAAACGCCACCGTCCCGGGCTACGCCGAAGACGTCTCTTTCACCGTTCACAGGGGCGAAATTCTTGGCTTTGCCGGCATGATCGGCGCGGGCCGCACGGAATTGTTCGAAGGGCTGGTGGGCCTGCGTCCGGCCCACGCCGTGATCGAACTCGAGGGACGACCCGTCCGGATCCGCTCGCAACGCGAAGCGATCGACGCAGGCATCGGCTACCTGACCGAGGACCGAAAGAGCAAGGGCCTGCTCCTCGAGGAACGGCTGGCGCCCAACCTCACGCTTTCCGCACTTGAACGGTTCCATCCCGCATTGGCTCTCAGCAGACGCCGCGAGTCGGCCGCGCTGACAGAGGCCGTCCGGAGCTACGATATCCGGCTCAAGAGCCCTGGCGTGAAGGCGGGACAGCTTTCCGGCGGCAATCAGCAGAAGCTGCTGCTCGCCAAGGTGCTGCTCACCGACCCCTCGGTGGTCATCATCGACGAACCGACCCGTGGCATCGATATCGCCAACAAGGCTCAGATCTACGCCTTCATCCACGCCATCGTCGGCAGCGGCAAGGCCTGCATTGTCATCTCGTCGGAAATGCAGGAGCTGATCGGCATCTGCGACCGCATCCTCGTCATGCGGGAAGGCCGCCTGACGGGCGAGGTCCAAGGCGCCGAGATGACCGAAAGCAATGTGGCGCTGCTGGCGACAAGCGGCCCGAAACCGAGGCCGAAGGCCGAGGGAGGAACAGAATGGCTGTCATGACCGGATCCCCGTCCACACATCGCGTCGGTGATTTGAACATCACCTGGACCGACGTGGGTCCCTTCCTGGCATTGGCCGCCCTGCTGGTGGTCGGCTTCCTCATCAATCCAGACTTCCTCTCCGCGACCAACCTTGCCAACGTCATCACCCGCAGCGCCTTCATCGCCATCATCGCTGTCGGCGCGACGTTCGTTATCTCGTCGGGAGGGCTCGATCTTTCCGTCGGCTCGATGGCCGCCTTCGTCACCGGCATCACCATCATGTTCATGAACGCGGTGGCGCCGCACGCCGGCCTGTGGGCGATACCGGCTGGAATGCTCGTGGCGACCCTGGTCGGTCTTATGTGTGGCCTCGCCAACGGCCTGATCGTCACCATAGGCCGGATCGAACCGTTCATTGCGACGCTCGGCACAATGGGCATTTTCCGCGCGTTGATCACCTATCTGACCGACGGCGGCACGATACCGATAGACCGGTCGCTGCGCGAAGCGTATCGGCCGGTCTATTTCGGCACCGTCGGCGGTGTCCCGATCCCGATCCTGATATCGGTCACCGTCGCCGCGGTCGCATCGTTCGTCCTCTACAAGATGAAGTATGGGCGCAAATGTGCGGCGGTCGGCGCAAACGAGGACGTCGCGCGTTATTCCGGCATCTCCGTCATCAAGACGCGCACCATTGCTTACGTCGTCCAAGGCGTCTGCGTGGCCATCGCCGCGATCTGCTATGTACCGCGACTGGGTGCCGCAACGCCGACCACCGGGCAGCTCTGGGAACTGCAGGTGATCACCGCCGTGGTGATCGGCGGCACGGCGCTGCGTGGCGGCAAGGGTCATGTCTGGGGAACCGTCGCCGGCGCCGTCATTCTGGAGCTGATCGCCAATCTCATGGTGCTGTCGGACTTCGTCTCCGAGTACCTGGTTGCCGCGGTTCAGGGCGTCATCATCATCATCGCGATGCTCATTCAGAGGTTCTCGAATTCGAAATAGCCCCGTGTCCGGACCACACGGGTGCGTCTTTGCAGGTCCAATCTGGGAGAAGAAAATGTTCAGTAAAAGATGGATGGCTGCGGCCGCGCTCGGCTCGCTGCTGCTGACGGGCCATGCCATGGCCGAGGACAAGAAAGTCATCGCCGTTTCGATACCGGCCGCCGACCACGGCTGGACCGCCGGCGTCGTCTATCACGCGCAGACGGCGGCCAAGGAAATCAACGCGGCTTTCCCCGGCGTCGAGGTCATCGTAAAGACGTCGCCGTCGGCGGCCGATCAGGTGTCGGCGATCGAGGATCTCTCCGCCTCACGCAAGATCGATGCGCTGGTGATCCTGCCTTACTCCTCGGAAGAATTGACCGAACCGGTCAAGGCCATCAAGGAGAAGGGCACCTTCATCACCGTCGTCGACCGTGGCCTGACCGACCCGACCATCCAGGGCCTCTACGTCGCCGGCGACAACATCGCCGTCGGGCGCAACACCGCGAAATACATGATCGACAAGCTTGGCGGCAGGGGCGACCTGGTTGTCCTGCGCGGCATCCCAACGGTGATCGACGATGAGCGCATCAAGGGCTTTCAGGACGCCATCGCCGGGACCGGCCTCAAGGTTCTCGACATTCAGTACGCTCATTGGAACAGCGACGAAGCCTTCAAGCTGATGCAGGACTACCTCGCCAAATATCCGCATATCGACGCGGTGTGGGCGAACGACGACGACATGCTGCTGGGGGTGCTCGAGGCGGTCAAGCAGTCGGGCCGCACCGATATCAAGCTGGCGCTTGGCGGCAACGGCATGAAGGACATCGTCAAGAAGGTCATCGACGGCGACACCATGACCCCCGTCGAGACTCCCTACCCGCCGTCCATGATCAAGACGGCCATATACATGACCATGGCCAATTTGGTTGGCCAGGCCCCGGTTCGCGGCGCCGTCAAGCTGGACGCGCCGCTGATCACCAAGGACAACGCCAAGGAATACTTCTTCCCCGACTCTCCGTTCTGAAGAACGCAATCAATGCGGGGCGCAGCATGACTCGCCCCGCCCCTTTCACACGACAGAGGACATGATCATGTCAGGCAAGAAAATATTGATGCTCACCGGCGAGTTCACCGAGGAGTACGAGATCTTCGTCTACCAGCAAGCAATGGAAGCCGTCGGTCACACGGTCCACGTGGTCTGCCCGGACAAGAAGGCAGGAGACCTCATCAAGACCTCCCTGCACGACTTCGAGGGCGACCAGACCTACACCGAAAAGCTCGGCCATTTTCAGGTGATCAACAAGACGTTTGCCGAGGCGGAAAAGCAGCTCGATCAATACCACGCCGTATATTGCGCCGGCGGCCGCGGCCCGGAATACATCCGCACCGACAAACGGGTGCAAGCCATGGTGCGCCACTTCCACGATACCCAGAAGCCGATCTTCACGATCTGCCATGGGGTCCAGATTCTGATTGCCGTGGACGGTGTCGTGCGCGGCAAGAAGGTCGGCGCGCTCGCCGCTTGCGAACCGGAAGTGACGCTGGCCGGCGGCACCTACATCGACCTGTCGCCGACGGAGGCGTATGTCGACGGAACCATGGTGTCGGCCAAGGGATGGACAGCCCTCGCTGCCTTCATCCGCGAATGCCTGAAGGTGCTCGGGACCGAGATTCGCCATAATTAAACAAGGTCGGCGCGCGTCAACAATGCGCCGGCTTCTGTTGTGATGGGATGTGCATCCACGTGTCTTTGAAGCGGGCCCTCGGTCGGTGAGATCGAGGGCCACCGTCGCCGGTCAATCGAAGAATCCGGCATCCTCCGCCAGCAAATACTTCCTGGCGCTTTCGGCGTCGATATCGAGGCCTAGCCCCGGTGCTTCCAGCAGATCCACCATGCTGTCCCTCACGATCTGCTTGGGCAGGCCGATGACGATGTCGTTCCACCAGGGGTCCGAGGCACTGGGGTATTCGAACGCCACGTAATTGGCGGGCAAGGTGGCGCAGACGTTGATCAGCGCGCCGAGGCCCAGCAGGCCATTCGCCGTGCCATGCGGCGCCATCAGAATCGAGTGCATATAGGCGTGCTCGGCGACCCATTTGAGCTCGGCAATGCCGCCGATGTCGGCAGGATCGGGGCCGATGACGCGCACCGCCTGTGTCTCGATCAGCTCCTTGAAATTGTGCCTGAGGTAAATCTGCTCGCCGGTATGGATCGGCGTCGAGGTGGAGGTGGTCAGTTCCCGGTAGGCCTGCGGATTGACCCACGGCACATAGTCGCCGGTCAGCATGTCCTCCAGCCACATCAAATTGTACCTCTCGACCGCGCGGGCAAACTTGATCGCATCGGGCAGCATCCAGCCCGGGCCGCAGTCGAGTGCCAGGCTGACCTTGTCGCCCAGCACTTCCTTCATCGCGATCACGCAGTCGAGCATGTGGTTGAAACCGCGTTCGCTGATCACGCCCTGATCCATGGCGCCGTGATAGCCGGCCTTCTTCTGCGTCACGCCGTAATGGAAGTCCTCGATGGTGTCCTTCATGTTGGAATGGAACGAGATTCCTTGCTTAACCATGAAGAAGTTCTGCGGCTGCTCCATCATCCATTTGACGTCTGCGGCATAGTCCTCCGGCCGGTCGCCTGTGCGCTTCTGGCGGATCGAGCCGTTATAGACGCGTACCTTGTCGCGCACCTTGCCGCCGAGCAGCTTATAGGCCGGCACGCCCGCGGCCTTGCCGGCAATGTCCCAAAGCGCATGTTCGATAGCGCTGACCGCCGCGCCGTAGGGCTTGAAAGAACCGCGTTGGCGGATCTTCAACATGACCCGCTCGACATCGGTCGGATCCTCGCCGATCAGCGCCTCGCGGAAATGCAGCACAAAGGGCTTGAGGTAGGTCTTGGTGAACTCGACTTCTCCCAGTCCATAGAGGCCCTCGTCGGTCACGACGCGAACGATGGGGTGCTTGCCGATAACGGCACAGCGAAGGTCGGTGATCTTCATCGCGCGGTCCTATCTCACGGACGAGAAAGCTGTCGGCGTGAGCAGCTGGCTGCTGATATTGGCAACGATCTGCCCGTCGCGCTCGGACTCGTCCCGGGCCCTGTGCCATGCCGGATCGGTGACGAAAGCCGTCCATTTCGCCTCACGCTCGGCCAGTGATTCCCAGGCTAGGAAATAGGTGAGGCGGTTGCTGTTTTCGCCGATTGCCGTGGTGAAAAACCCGGCTTGGCGGATGCCATGCCTCTCCCAGATGGCCAGCGTTTGGTCGGAAAAGCGCTTGAGCAAAGCCGGCAGCCTGCCCGGCAGGCAGTCATAGATGCGCAGTTCGTAGATCATGGTTTCGTCCGTTTCCTTCTTCGCCTCTCCCTTGGGAGAGGTCGACACGAATGGTCAGTCGTCGGCCCTGTGAGTCAAGGAGAGTGAGGGCAGGAGTCTGGGCTAACTCCAGGTCCGGTCCCAGCTATATTCATTGTCCCAATGCTCGGTGGATTGCCATATCCCGGTGACACCGGGCTGCAGGTGCTGGCTGATCACCTCGTCGACCACATCGTCTATGCCCAACCCCGGCTTGTCGGGCACGGTGATGAAGCCGTCCTTGACGAGCGGCTTGGGCAGGCCGGTGACGATATCGTCCCACCACTCGACATCGGCGGAGTGGTATTCGAGGGCCATGAAGTTTTCGGTAGCGGTCGCGACATGCGCGGCGGCCATCGCGGCGATCGGGCTTTCGGCCATATGGATGGCCATGGCGACACCGTGATCCTGCGCCATGTCGCCGATCTTCTTGGTCTCGAGAATACCCCCACTGGTGAGCAGGTCCGGGTGCATAACGGAGAGGCCGCCGCTCTTGAGCAACGGCTCGAAGCCTTCCTTGAGGTAGATGTCTTCGCCGGTGCACATCGGCACCGTGGTGGCCCCCTGCAATTGTCGGTACTGCTCGGTGTGTTGCCAGGGGATCACATCCTCCAGCCAGGCCGGTACGTATTTCTCGATGCGACGCGACAGGCGTATGCCGTCCTGCAGCGAGATATGGCCGACATGGTCGATGGCGAGCGGGATCTCGTATCCAATCACCTCGCGAACCTCGTGGATGTACTGCTCGAGCAGGTCGATCCCCTTCTCGGTGAAATGCAGGCCGGTGAACGGGTGCTGCACGTTCTGCGCGTCGTAGGCGAGATTGCGGGCCTTGCGCTCCTCAAGCGTGCCGCCACGGCCGCGCGGATTGGCATGAAACCCTTCGAGCGCGCCGGCGGGCGCGGATACGGCGCCCGGGACATGGGCGATCTGCATCAAGCCCAGGTCCATCTTGAGGAAGGTGAAACCACGGTCCATCCGCTGCTTGAGGCGCTTTCCGGTTTCGGTGCCGCTCGGTTTCTCGGCATCGGTATCGCAATAGACGCGCACCTGATCGCGGAACTTGCCGCCGAGCATCTGGTAGATGGGAACGCCATAGGCCTTGCCGGCGAGATCCCAGAGCGCGATCTCGACCGCCGAGACGCCGCCGCCCTGCCGACCGTGCCCGCCGAATTGCTTGATGCGGCGAAACAGGCGATCGATGTCGCAGGGGTTCTCGCCAAGCAGCCGGCCCTTCAGCATCAGCGCGTAGGTGGCGCTGGCGCCGTCGCGCACCTCGCCAAGCCCGACGATGCCTTGGTTGGTATAGATCTTGAGCAGCGCCGAGGTGAACGGCGCACCGACGATCTCGGCCACCCGCATGTCGGTGATGCGAAGCTCGGACGGCTTCGAGTCGGTGTTGACCCGGTTGAGGGCCTCGTCGGCTCCATCGGTCTTTGGCATGACTTATCCCCGTTCTGATTTGCGGGTTGTCGCCCGCATGCTGCCGATTGCGTTGCTAGCCCAGTTCGATCTCATGGGCTTGCAGGTAATCGCGGTTCATCTCGATGCCGAGACCCGGCCTCAACGAGAGCTTGAGGCTACCGTTCGAAACATCGAGCGGCTTGTCGATAAGATGATCGTACTTGCCCAAATTCCACTCCGACGTTTCGAGCTTGTAGAAGTTCGGAACGGTCATCATCACCTGCGCTCCCGCAACCACGTTGATCGGTCCCGCGGCGTCATGCGGCGAGACTGGGATGTAGTAGGCTTCGCACAGGGCGGAAATCTTCTTGAGTTCGGTAATTCCGCCCGTCCAGGTGACGTCAGGCATGATGTAGTCGGCGAGCTTGTTCTCAAGAACCGGCACGAAATCCCACTTTGTGTGGCCACGCTCGCCCCAAGAGATAGCGGCACTGACCTTTTCGCGAACCTGCTTGAGGGCGTTAAGGCTCTCGGGCGGGCATGGCTCCTCGAACCAGTCGATCTGGCCGGCCTCCTCGAGGCTGCGACAGAGGCGAATGGCGGTCGGAACATCGAAGCGGCCGTGCGCATCGATGAGGATGTCGATGTCGGGGCCTGCCGTTTCGCGGATCAGAGCCGTGAGTTCGGCAGCCTCGCGCTCGTCCTTGCGGGTCATGCCGCCGTCGAGATAGCCGTCCCGCTGTTCGCGCGACACACCGTCGGCATCGCGACCCTGGTGGGGGAAGGGGTCGAACTTGAGAGCAGTATGTCCGGACTCGACGATGTCCAGGATTTCGCGCACCACAGCGTCCTTGCTGGTGAATTTGGCCTGGTTGGGGTGGGTGTAGAGCGCGATCTCATCGCGGACCGGCCCACCCAACAGCTCGTAGATCGGCTTGCCGAGGACTTTGCCCCTGATGTCCCAGAGGGCTATGTCGATCGCGCTCACGCATTCGACCGCGGCGCCACGGCTACCCATATAGGTGAAGCCGCGGAAGATCTTGTGCCAGAGGCATTCGATACGCGCCGGATCTTCGCCTGTCACGGCGGCTCCGATCTGTCGAAGGATCGTGCAGAGGGCGCGGTTGGCGAGCTTCGTGGTGGTGGTGATCTCTCCCCAGCCGCTCACTCCCTCGTCTGTCGTTACCTCGACGAACAGGAATTCCCCCCAATAGGAAGCACCAGACTTGATCAGCCACGGCCGAACGCTCGTGATTTTCATTTCAACTGCCTTTTCACTAGTGGTCAACCACGCTGTTCCAGACCTGACCCCTCGTCCTATCCGGCCCGAGCGGCGTTGCGTGCACGCATCTGTTCGAGAACATGCCGGCCGGAACCCTCGACGTGGCGGGAGATGAGTTCGGCCGCCTTGTCGGCCTCCCCGGCCTTGATGAGCGCAATGAGCTCGCGATGCTCACGAATGATCGCGGCACGCCGCGCGAGCGTGAAATTGAAACGCCGGCTCACCGCTCGCAGCACTTCGCGATGCTTCCACCAGAGCTCGGCGGCATGGCGGTTATAGTGCCGCTGGTACATCACCGTGTGAAATGCGGTATCCAGTTCACTGTGCCTGAACGTGTCGGCGAAATTGTTCTCTTCGATCAGGCCTTGGATGCGTTCGAGTTCGGCGATGTCCTCGCCGGTGGCCATACCTACAAACCATCGCGTCAGGGCTGGCTCGATCAGAACTCCGATCTCGTAGATATCGCGGACGAAATCCTGATCGATGGGCCTTACACGCGCCCCGCGGTTGGGAGAAAAGATGACGAACCCCTCGCCCCGCAACAGTTGCAGGGCCTCGCGCACGGGATTGGTCGACGTGCCGTGGCGGCGGGCGAGATCGGTCACAACAAGCCGTTCGTTGGCGGCGAGCCGTCCCTCGATGATGTCTTCCCTGATCAGTTCGTAAAGCGAGGCACCCTCGCTGGAGGCTCCGGTGGCGTCGATCCCCGGGGGTGGCTTGGCTTTGAAATCGTCTGTTTCGGCCAAGGGCCGGCTCCCCAAATTAATACACAGTCTGTCCGATATCACGCACGGTTCCCATAAACAATGTACGATCTCGTGCGTTGACAGGCAATCCATGTTCTGAAAACGTACCAAGTGGTCGAGAGGATACACCGTACTGCAATAACCATCCTCGCGATCGCAGGGCGGAGAACCAGGGAGGATACCTATGACGAGGATCATGCTCGGCAGTGCGGTCCTGCGCGGCACTGTCGTCGGTATTTTGACGGCATCACTTATGTCCACATCGGCGTTGGGTGCGCCACCGGTCGACCTCAGCAAATGGTCGCCCGAATATGTGCGCTCCATCGCGGGAACACAGGATTTCGACACGGCCGGCGATTGCGCCAAGGTCACGCCGCTGGATTACAAGGGGCGACTGACTTTCTGGTATCAGGGCGTGTTCGAGGGCGATCCCGACCTGCTGCGCCAGTACTACAAGGATTTCTTCGAGACTTTCCGCAAGACCTATCCAAACATCAAGCTCGAGGAACAGGCCCTCACCTATAACGACCTTCTCGACAAGTTCCGCACCGCGCTCCTGGGCAATGCCGCGCCGATGGCGGTGCGCCTGCAAATCCTGGGCGGTACCGAATTCGCCTCGAAAGGCTATCTGCAGCCGCTCAAGCCGGAGGATGTGGGCTATTCGACCGAGGATTTCTGGCCCGGCGCCATGAAGGCCGTGACCTGGGATGGGGTCACATACGGCGTTCCAACGAACAACGAGACGATGGCGTTCATCTGGAATGCCGACATCTTCAAGCGTGCGGGTCTCGATCCGGACAAGGCTCCCGCAACCTGGGACGACGTCGTCAAATATTCCAAGCAGATCCACGACAAGCTCGGCATTGCCGGTTACGGCCTCGTGGCTCGCAAGAATGCCGGCAATACGCCCTATCGCTTCATGCCACAGCTGTGGGCCTATGGCGGCGGCGTCTTCGACGAAGCCACCGCGAACCCGACTTACAAGGAGGTGGAACTCGACAGCCCGCAGAGCAAGGCGGCGCTGCAAGCCTCATACGACATGTATGTCCGCGACAAGTCGGTTCCGGTTTCGGCACTTACCAACCAGCAGGCCGACAACCAGCCTCTGTTCGTCGCCGGCCAGTTGGGCATGATGGTTTCCCACCCGTCCGACTACAACGTCATGCTCGACCTGCAGGCCAAGGCGACCGGGACCGACAAGGACAAGGCGCAGACCGTCATCGACAATATGCGCTACGGCCTGATCCCGACCGGGCCTGACGGCAAGCGCGCCGTCGTGTTCGGCGGCTCGAACATTCACATCCTGAAGCCCGAGTATGTAGAGGGTGGCAAGGTGGACGAGCCGGCCGCGAAGGCGATGATCTGCATGTGGGCGAGCCCCGAATGGTCGCTGAAGATGGCCTATGCCGGCTCGAACCCGGGCAATCTTAACGGCTTCAAGACCAAATGGATGAAGGAACGTCTGGACCATATCAAGTTCCTCGATGTCACGACTTCGATGCTGCCCTATGGCATCCCCTTCCCGGCGCTGCCGGAATCCCCCGAGATCATGAACATCATCGTCCCGGACATGCTGCAGAATGCGCTGACCGGCGCGATGACCGTCGATCAGGCAGCGGACGATGCGGCCAAGAAGGTGAAAGACCTGATGGGCGGGCTCTAGTCCCAACCTGACCTGCGAACCGGCTGCGCCAAGAGCGCAGCCGGTTCTTTCCGAAAAACAAGGGCACGCCACAGTGACGATCGTGACCGGCAAGGCCGAGGCTCGCCGAAAATCGCAACCCGGCGGGTCAGGCGCATTGCGGAACATCTGGGCCCATCGCGCCGACTACGCATACGTGCTCCCGGCGATCGCCGTGATGCTCGTCGTCATCGCCTATCCGATCTACTACACGATCGAGCTGTCGTTCTATAAGACGCCGCCCGGTCTGCAGCTCCGCGACAAGACCTTCATCGGCTTCGACAATTACACCACCATCCTCACCAGCGATGTGTTCTGGAAAGTAACCTGGAACACCCTGATCTGGACATTCGGATCCACTTTCATCTCCTTTGTCCTGGGGTTTGCCACGGCGCTGGCGCTGCACCGAGACTTTGTCGGCCGCGGCGTCCTGCGCGCCATCCTGATCATTCCCTGGGTGATCAGCGCCGTTGCCGCCTCCTATATCTGGAAGTGGATCTACCATTCGGATTTCGGCATCATCGGCGCGGTGCTGGTCGGCCTCGGATTGACTGACCGGCCACCCAATTTCATCGACAACGTCAGCACGGTGCTGCCCTCCCTGATCGTCGTCAATATCTGGCGCGAGTTTCCGTTTGCCATGATCATGATGATGGCCGGCCTGCAGACAGTCCCCGAGCAATTGTTGCGGGCCGCCAAGGTCGACGGGGCCAATGCATGGCAGCGCTTCTGGCACGTCACTTTCCCGCACTTGCGCAACGTCTCGGTGGTGACGATCCTGCTGCTCGCGGTGGCCAACTTCAATTCCTTCATCATCCCCTGGATCATGACCGCAGGCGGGCCGTCGAACGCATCGCATATCTGGATAACCCACATCTATGAGCTCGCGTTCGGCCGCCAGCGCTGGGGCGTGGCATCGGCTTATTCGGTGCTCCTGTTCCTCATCCTGATGACGCTGGGCTATTTCTATGTCCGGGCGCTGAGCGGCAATGAGCGGAAAGAGGGGAGCACATGAGCACGCTTGCAGAGACAGCCTCCCGAGGCCGGCCCCATCGCCGCATGCGCGTCGACGGATGGCGCTGGGCCGGGCGCATCTTCCTCTTGTTCATGCTGATTTACACCGCGGTGCCGATGATCTGGATGCTGATCACCTCGATCAAGTCCGGCTTCGCGGCGACGCAGTTCCCGCCGCAATGGTGGCCAAACGAGCCTACGCTTGCCAGCTACAAGAAGCTGCTCGATCCGCAGAACAGCGTCGGCCAGGACTTCCTGCGCTTCTTCTGGAACAGCCTGTTCGTGTCGACCGTCACGACAATCCTTTCGGTGATCGTTGCCGTCCCCGCGGCCTACGCGTTTTCGCGCTTCACCTTCCCCGGCCGGAACTTCCTGTTCTTCGCCGTGCTGCTGCGCAACATGTTCCCAGCGGTGATCTTTCTCGTGCCGCTCTTCATCCTGATGCGTGCGATCGGGCTGGTGAACACGCATGGCTCGCTGATCCTGACCTATCTCACCTTCGGCCTGCCCCTGGCGATCTGGCTGCTCAAGGGTTTTTACGACAACATCCCGGTGCAGCTCGAGCAGGCGGCGCGTATCGATGGGGCAACACGGTTCCAGGCCTTCATCATGATCGTGATGCCGCTCTCGACGCCGGGGATCATCGCCACCGCGATCTATTCCTTCATCGGCGCGTGGAACGAGTACATCTACGCCTACACGTTCCTCTCCAAAAATGAACAGTTGACCCTGCCTGTCGGCATCCAGCGCTTCTTCTCGGAAAACACGACGGACTTTCCGGGACTGATGGCGGCGAGCTTCATGATGAGCGTGCCTGTCGTGGTGCTGTTCCTCGTCCTGCAGCGATACTTCGTACGCGCCCTGACAGAAGGCGCGGTCAAGCATTAGGGAGTTGCCGATGGCCCACGTGGTCCTCAAAGATCTCGTCAAGACCTATGGCGGCTTCAAGGCCGTCAACGACGTTTCACTGACGGTCAACGACGGCGAGTTCGTTGCGCTTGTCGGCCCTTCAGGCTGCGGAAAGACGACCACGCTCAATCTCGTTGCCGGGCTGACCCCGATCACATCGGGCGACATCCTCATTGGCGACCAGGTGGTCAACGATCTCGACCCCAAGGACCGGGACATCGCAATGGTGTTCCAGAACTACGCACTCTATCCGCAAAAGTCGGTCTACATGAACCTCGCGTTCCCGTTACAGATGCGCAAACTGCCCAGGGACGAGATCGACAAGAAGGTCAAGGAAGCGGCGCGCGTGCTCGACATGACGCACTTGCTCGAGCGCAAGCCGCGCGAACTTTCGGGCGGGCAGCAGCAGCGTGTGGCGCTGGGCCGTGCGCTCGTGCGCGATCCCGCGGTGTTTCTCATGGACGAGCCGCTCTCCAACCTCGACGCGAAACTGCGCGTACAGATGCGGTCGGAGATCAAGCGCTTCCACCAGGACCTCAAGGCGACGATCATCTATGTGACGCACGACCAGCTCGAAGCCGTCACCATGGCCGACAAGATGGCGGTGATGAATGGCGGCTTCCTGCAGCAATACGATTCACCGGCGCAGGTCTTTGCCCATCCGGTGAACATGTTCGTCGCCAGCTTCATCGGCAGCCCGGCAATGAGCCTCATTCCTCTGGAGACATCGACGGCAAACGGCAACACCGTGCTGACCAGCGCGGAGGGCTGGAGCCTCGGGCTCTCGCCGCGCAACGTCCAGAAGGTCACGGGGGCAACGACCAAGAAAATCGTGCTCGGCGCACGCCACTCGACGATCAAGCTGCACAAGAGCGCCGTGCAAGGCGGCATCCCGGCCAAGGTCTACACGGTGGAACCAACCGGAGACGTCACCTTCGTGCAGGCGTTCCTGTCCGGTGCCATCGTCAACGTCAGCGTGCCGCCCAACATTGCCGTCGCGCCCGACGAGCGTATCTGGCTCGAGTTCGACCAGGAGCGGATGCATCTGTTCGACGGTGAAACCGAGATGGCTCTCGAGGCCAACTGAGACAGGGCGGATGCGTGTGGGACATGGGCGTGGATGACTACGAAACTTAAGATCACGGCGATCAAACCCTATCCGGCATGGGTGGGAACGCGCAATCAGATGCTGGTCAAGGTCGAGACCGACCAGGGCATTTTCGGTTGGGGCGAGAGCGGCCTGAGCGGCCGCGAGAAGGCCGTGGCCGGCGCGGTCGAGCACTATCGCGAGTTTCTCATCGGCCGCGATCCCATGCAGATCGGGCGGATCTGGCAGGAGGTTTATCGCAGCCAGTATTTCGAAGGCGGTCGGGTTCTGCAGGCAGCTATTTCGGCCATCGATATCGCCCTCCACGATATCAAGGGCAAGGCGCTGGGGGTGCCGGTCTACGAATTGCTGGGCGGCAAGCAGCGCGACCGGATCCCCACCTTCGCCTCGACCGGAGACGAGGCCGAGGGCGATGTTGCCATCGAGCGGGCCCGCGAACTGCGCGCACAAGGCTGGCAGGCGATCCGCTTCTTTCCCGTCGGGCAAAACAGCAGGGATGTTTTCGAGCCACGCGAGTCGATCGGCGCTACCGCGACCATGCTGAACAAGGCGCGCCGGGCGCTGGGTAACGATGTCGTCCTCGGCATCGACTATCATCATCGGCTGTCGGTGGCGGAGGCGGCGAGCTTCTGCAACAAGCTCGACCGCGGCGTGCTCGATTTTCTCGAGGAGCCGATACGCGACGAGACGCCAGAAGCGTACGAATCCCTCCGCACGATGACCGACATCCCCTTCGCCATTGGCGAGGAATTTGCCAGCAAGTGGCAGTTCCTGCCCTATATCGAGCGCGGCATCCACCAGTTCAACCGGCTCGATATCTGCAATGCCGGCGGGTTCACCGAGGCAATGAAAATCGCTGGCTGGAGCGAGGCACACTATGTGGACCTGATGCCGCACAATCCGCTTGGTCCAGTGTGCACGGCCGCGACCGTGCATCTGGCCGCCGCGGTCCCCAACTTCGCGTGGCTCGAAACCAGGGCCCCCGAAGCAAGGCTCGGCTTCGACAATTCCGAATTTTTCCCGGTGCAACCACGGCTCGACGGCCCCGACTACCCGGTGGGCGATCTGCCGGGGCTCGGCGTCGAGGTCAACGAAGAGGCCGTCCAGGCGCAGAGCTTCCGTTTCTGGGAAGCGCCCCACCTCAAGCGCCGCGATGGTTCTGTCACGAACTGGTAGTTCCCTTTCAATCGGAGTCCACAATGACGCATACTTCCGACATCACGCGGCCGCCGAAGGATCTGATCGACGCGCTAAAGGAGATCGGCGCCGCGACGGTTGCCGGCACGCTTGGCCATATGGGCTTCCGCAATCCGCATATGGTCGGCCCGGTGGCGCAGAACCACGGGAGATCGATCGTCGGGCCGGCGCTGACGCTGCAGTTCCTGCCGCAGCGGCCCGATCTTTTCAACGAGGGAGAATATGCCGATCCGGAAACACAGCTGCACCGGCATGTGCTGTACCACGCACAGGAAGGGGATGTGGTCGTGGTCGATGCGCGCGGCGACATGAGTTCGGGCGTCTTCGGCGATATGATGTCGACGTATTTCAAGGGCAGAGGCGGCGCGGGCATCGTCATCGACGGCTGCATGCGCGACCGGCCCAATGTCGAAAAGCTCGATCTGGCCCTATGGCTGCGCGGCTGGACGCCCAACTACCATGTGCAAACCAGCATTTATCCCAATGCCGTCAACGTTCCGATTGCCTGCGGCGGTGTCACCGTGATCCCCGGCGACATCATCGTCGCCGACGATGATGGGGTGGTGGTGCTACCCCTTGCGATGGCCGCGAAGGTGATCGAAGAATCCCAGAAACATCACGACTGGGAGGAGTTCTCACGCATGAAGCTCATGGAGGGCGGGTCGTTGCAACGCTATTATCCGCTGCACCCAAGTGCGACCGAAGAGTACGAGGCTTGGCGGGCAACCAACCCAAAATTTTGATGGACGATCGAGATCCCGAAATGTCTCATGAACGGCAGGCGAACCGCCAAGTCCCAGACGGGCGTTAGTCACGCGTTACGGACAGTCCTGCGATAAGCGGAGCGTACGCGGCGAGCCTGCGGGATACGAACTCCGTGAAAAGCCGAACGCGCTTCGTCTTGCGTGTCTCCCCCTGCGTGAGAATCCAGAGTGTCCCATGCATGGGCGGGTTGGTGCCCGGCACCCTCACGAGCAGGGGGTCGGCATCTCCGACAAAGCACGGCAGTTTCGTCATCCCGATCCCTTGCTGCGCCGCGATGATCTGCGTCTCGGCATCCGGAGTCCTGAACGGAGCTCCCGTGATGTGAACTTCTCCCTCGCGCGCCCAGTCCGGAATTCCATGATTGTCTATTGCGATCCACCGGAGGGGATCAGGCGTGCCCGCACGCAACGCGGGTAGTCGATCGCGAGACATGTAGACGCCGCTGAACACCTCCGGTCCCTTCAGGCCGTGAAGATTGAGCGGCAGGGTCTTGCGGTCGGCGACAATGCGGATCGCGACGTCGGCCTCTCGGTTAGTCAGATTCGCCACCTCGCCAGTGGTCAAGATTTCCATCTCGATGTCCGGATGCATACGCGCGAAGTCGGCGAGATCCGGCATGAGCAGGTGTGTGGCGAGGAACGGTGGAACTGTCACCCGCAAAAGCCCGCGCGCGCTCTGGTCGCGACCGAAGACACGCGTCTCCAGCTGGTGCGACGACGCTTCCATCTGGTTCGCGAGCTCGAGGACCTCCTCGCCCGCAGCCGTCAGGCGGTACCCCGAAGGCAGCTTTTCGAACATCTGCGCCCCGAGGCGTTCCTCAAGTTGAGCGATGCGTCGCAGCACGGTCGAGTGATACACGCCGAGGCGCTCGGCGGCAGCCCGCACCGAGCCGCCGCGCGCGGCGGCAAGAAAGTAGCGAACGTCATCCCAGTCAATCATGGTGCATTCCCGCGCCGCCAGCTGAGCCTTCCGAAGCCCCTTCTAGCACGCCGAGCTGTAATGCGCGCGACTGTTGCGGCGTTCAATCGTCAGGGTGGATCGTTTTCGCACCACCGATGTGCGCGATTCCGCACTCACCGCCCGACTTCGGCGATCCCATGTTCAGGCTCTCGGGTTGACCCACCGTACAGCCAAAGACCCGAGATGGCGAAACAAAGGACGCACGACATGAACAGACTGAATGGAAAGACCGCCGTGATCACCGGCGGCGCTACCGGCATCGGCCGCGCCGCTGCAAAGCGCTTCATCGAGGAAGGCGCCTTCGTCTTCATCTTCGGCCGCCGGCAGCAAGCGCTCGACGCCGCTGTGGCGGACCTCGGGCCCAATGCCCGCGCGGTGAAAGGCTCGGTCTCGGATGAGGCCGACCTCGACCGGCTCTACGCTGCGGTGAAGGCCGAACGCGGAAGCCTCGACATCGTCTTCGCCAATGCCGGGGCTGGAGGCCCGCTTCCGCTCGGCCAGATCACCGCCGAGCACATTGACGAAACCTTCGGCACCAACGTGAAAGGTACGATCTTCACGGTCCAGAAGGCGCTGCCGCTGATGGGCCCGGGGGGTTCGATCATCGTGACCGGATCGAGCGCCGGCACCACGGGCGCACCGGGGTTCACTGCCTACAGCGCGAGCAAGGCGGCAGTGCGCAACCTCGCGCGGACCTGGGCGGAGGACCTGAAGGGCACCGGTATCCGCGTAAACGTGCTGTCGCCCGGGGCGACCGCGACCGACCTCGCAAAGGAAGCGCTGGGCGAGGAAGGACAGAAGGTCTTCGCCTCGATGACTCCGCTCCAGCGCATGGCCGATCCGGCGGAAATCGGGGCGGTGGCTGCCTTTCTCGCGTCGTCGGACAGCAGCTTCATGACCGCCAGCGAGGTCGCCGTTGATGGCGGCCTGGCGCAACTCTGACGCTGGCGCGTTCCCGCGCCTGGCTCACACAACGAAGGATAGAAGATCATGAAAAAGCTACAAGGTAAGATCGCTGTCATCACCGGCGGAAGCAGCGGGATCGGCTTGGCGACAGCCAAGCGCTTCGTTGAAGAAGGCGCGCACGTCGTGATCACCGGGCGACGAGAGAAAGAACTGAAGGGGGCCGCAGCCTTCATCGAGAGAAACGTTACGACGGTCGCAGGCGATGTGTCGCGCTTGGAGGATCTGGACCGGGTCTATGCCGTCGTGAAAGAGAAACACGGCCGCATCGACATTCTCTTCGCGAACGCAGGCGCGGGGACAATCGCACCGCTCGCGGCAGCGACAGAGGCCCATTTTGACCAGACCTTCGATGTCAACGTGAAGGGGTTGTTTTTCACGGTACAAAAGGCCCTTCCACTATTCAGTGACGGCGGTTCGATCATTCTGACCTCTTCGGTCTCCAACGTGTTGGGGCTGCCAGGGTTCAGCGCCTACGCTGCGAGTAAGGCGGCGGTGCGAAACTTCGCTCGCGCTTGGACACTGGAGCTGAAAGATCGCAAAATTCGCGTGAATTCAATGAGTCCCGGACCAATCGAGACCCCGGCATTGGCGACAACGACGGGCCTTACCCCCGAGCAAGCCGAGCAAGCGGCCGCCCAGTTTGCTTCACAGATCCCAATGGGTCGCAGGGGCAAGCCAGAGGAAATCGCGGCTGCCGTCACATTCCTTGCTTCTGACGAAAGCTCTTACATCACCGGCGTAGATTTCGCCGTCGATGGAGGCATGGCCCAGGTCTGACCTCGGCATCACACAAGATCGGAGAAACATCATGAGCTACGCAATTATCGGCTTCGGCAATATCGGCCGAGCCCTCGCCAAGGCATTTGCTCGCAAGGGCATCGAGGTATCCATCGCAACCACGCGCGACCCGGAAAGCTTTGCCGCGGACGCGGCCGCGATCGGGCCTACGATCATCCCCAAAAAGCTGGCGGACGCGGTCAAGGCGGACATCATCTTTTTGGCAGTCCGTTTCGAGTCCCATCCGGATGTCGCGAAGGCGCTGTCCACCTGGAAGGGGAAGACCATCGTCGATGTGACCAATGCCTACGGCGTGCCCCCTGAGAAGCTGGGAGGACAGCCTTCTTCCAAGTTCATCGCGCAGGCTTTCCCCGGTGGACGACTGGTCAAGGGCTTCAACCATTTGGGCGCTGCCACCCTCGACCAAGATCCAGCAGTGCATGGCGGCAGGAGAGTCGTGTTCCTGGCGAGCGACGATGACGCTGCCGCAGCGGAGATTGGTACGCTCGCGGAAAATCTCGGCTTCTCGCCGATCAAACTTGGCGGGCTTTCGGAAGGTGGGCTGCTGGTCCAGGCGCGCGGAAATAGCTGGGGTCATCTGATCTTTAAGGACCTGGTCAAGTTCGACCGATGAACACGACGTGCCCACCGGCAGGGTCACGATGCACGGACCGGACCGAGCGTGATCCGGTCCGTGCGAAATAGGGAAATTCCCATGACTATCGAGAAGACCATCCAGACCGTGAGGGGCTCCGCGAGGGGAAGGATCAAGGCCACGAACAAGACGTTCGAGGACGACTGGACCTTCGCCATCACGGTCCGGGACGGCAGATTGACCAACATCCGGGAATACGTCGACACACAAGCACTGGCACGTGCCTCGCAGATGGACGCGTCCGGACCGGCGTAGCGCTGGCCATCAGCGGCCATCGGAATGGGGTGGACGGCGGATCAGCCGTGGATCGCCCCCTCGCACGCTGGCGCTCGTCGAATGCTCAATCGAAAGGAGATCTCGATGTACGACCAATCCAAGCTATCCGAGTTGATCCGGTTCGCACGCGCGGATGCGGGCTTCACCGTCATCGACGTCTACCCGGGCGACGGCGACTGGACCCGCGTCTTCTCAGACATCGTGGGACCCCAAGGACGTGTCTACAGCTTCGTGCCGGCCGAAGTCGCCCACTTCAAGGACGATCCGGTCGGCCGCATGCGGACGCTCGCGAAGGAGCCGGGCCGAGAGAACATCGAAGCCGTCTCGGCGGACCTTGTGGCGATGCCGGAGGTCACGCAGCCAGCGGATGTTATATGGCTGCATCTGTTCTACCACGATCTCCACACCGCTCTGATTCAGGCCAGGGGCGCGACGGCAGCCGACTTCAATCGAGCCGTCTATGAGCGGCTGAAGCCCGGTGGTTCCTACGTTATCGTGGACCACGCCGCCGCCGTCGGGGCCGGCACGAGCGAGGCACAGTCGCTACATCGGATCGAGCCTGCATCCGTTCGCAAGGAGGTGGAGGCGGCCGGTTTCATCCTGGACGCGGAAAGCACCATGCTGGCGAACAAGGACGATCCGCACTCGAGCAAGGTGTTCGATCCTTCGATCAAGGGCAAGACCGATCGCTTCGCCTTTCGGTTCCTGAGGCCCTGACAGTGAGTCATCCGCCCCACAGTGGCTCAGCTCCCGCAAGCGTGAAAGCGTTGCCCTTTCCACACGAGGGCCTTGGCTGTCCGTTCTCTTGAGCAAAGGTGCTGGTGTAACGCAGCCCTCTTGAAGAGGGATCGGAGAAGATTGTGAGCTATCTCACTGCCTATAATCTGGCGCGATACGCGACACGCGATGCCGAATGCGCTCACGCTCACTCTTTTGTCGCTCCAAGCCGGCTAGCGAACGTCTATCAAGGACCGCTCCTTCGCCCGCTTTGAGGTCTCGTTGCCCGCGAGGTAGACTGCTCGCATGACCTTCAAGCTTATCTTCCTCGGGACCTCGGCCAGCGTGCCCTCGGCCGAGCGCAATCACCCGGCGCTGCTCGTTGAAGCCGGCAGTCAACGGGTGCTGGTCGATTGCGGGGAAGGCACCCAGCGTCAGCTTCTGCGCAGCGGCGCCGGATTCAGGCGACTTGATCGCCTGCTCCTCACGCACGCGCATTTCGACCACGTGCTCGGGATTCCAGGCTTGTTCTCGACGCTTCGGCTCCGGCAGAGCAAGAACCATGTGACCATTTATGGTAGCGCAGACACTCTTGACGTCGTCGCCCGCATGCTCGCTGGCCTTTGGGGTGAGGGACGCGCGCCGATCCCGCTGCAACTCGTGCCGCTTGCCCCCGGACGCGTGTTCGAGGTGGATGAGTTCACCGTCGATTGCTTTCAAGTTCGCCATCGCGACACCGACAGCTATGGCTTCGTCTTCGAGACGCCGGCGCGTCGTCACCTCCGTTCGGACCGCTTGGCAGCTCTCGGTGTGCCAGACGGTCCGATCCGGAAAGATTTGGCCGAAGGCCGCTCAATTTCTCTTCCCGACGGCCGAACGATTGCTCCCGAAGCAGTCCTCGGACCACCCGAGGCTGGCAAGAAGCTGGTCATTGTAGGCGACACCGAAACCACTGATGGATTGGCCGATAAGGTGAGCGGCGCCGACCTGCTTGTCATCGAAGCCACATTCCTGCAACGAGATGCAGCGATGGCGCGCGACTACGGACATCTGACAGCCGCGGAGGCAGCATCGCTGGCAGCGACCAGCGATGTAAAGCAGCTCGTTCTTACGCACATCTCCGGCCGCTATTGCGACGAAGAAATTCTCGCGGAAGCCGTTCAGGCGTTTGCGAACAGCCTTATCGCAACGGATTTCACCACCCTCACCGTTTAGTGGCAGGGCCATGACATTCAGAATTGGCGTCATCTCGGACACGCACGGCTTGCTGAGGCCGGAGGCGGCGCATTGCCTGGCCGGGGTCGACCACATCATTCATGGAGGGGACATCGGTCGCCCTGATATCATTACGGCGCTTCGCAGTATCGCGCCGGTTACCGCGATCAGAGGAAACGTAGACACCGGTGGCTGGGCGCTGCCATACGCGGAAACCGAGCTCGTACGCCTTGCCGGGCGAGCAATCTACGTGCTTCATGATCTCAAGACGCTGCAGATCGACCCGGTTGCCCAGGGCATCGACTTGATCGTGTCCGGTCACTCGCATGTGCCGGGGATGGAGACAGTGGATGGCGTGCTTTATTTGAATCCGGGCAGTGCTGGCCCGCGACGGTTTAAGCTGCCTGTCACCCTTGCGACGGTCGACATCACTCGAGACAGCATAGGGCCTTCGATATTGAGCTTGGCAAGCGGCTGAGCCAATTCAGCGCGCACTACGCCGCACTTATATCCGACTGTCTCCTCGATTTTTCACAAGATGGCAGGCGCGCCGCAACGCGGAGACACGTATTCTTCGCGATTTGTTAACGGGAGTTCTTGCCGCGTGCGGTGATGGACTGATCCGTCATTTCTGGCGAAACGCTGAGTGGAACGACACAACCAGCGGGCCTAGAATGTAGTCGAGCGCCGTGCGTTGCTCGGTAACGATCATGACTGACGCCGGCATGCCCGGATAAAGCGCGATCTGTGGGGCTGCGGCCAATTCCACGGGATCGACCGCTACGTCCGCGAGATAATAGGGAAAGCCTGTCTTGGTGTCGGTAATGCGATCCGCCGAAATGCGGGCGACGCGTCCATGAATTATGGGTATCGAACGCTGCTTGTATGATGTGAAACGAACTTCGGCGGCCATGTCGGGACGCAGGTTCGATATATCCTCGACGCGAACCTGTGCCTGGACGATCAGTGAATTCTCGGTCGGCACGATGTCAAGGATGGTCTGGCCCGGCGCCACGATCGCACCGATCGAGAAAACGCTGAGATCCATCACTTGGCCATCATAGGGTGCACGCACTTCGGCCCGGTCCATGGCGGCCTGGGCGGCGAACATCTTGGGTATGAGGTCGGACAGGTTCGATTGCGTATCGATCAGCATGGCCGACAATTTGGTCCGGCGCTCATTGGTCAATTGTGCGATCTGGCTCTCGAGCTCAGCTTTGCTCTGTAGGGTGCCGCCGATGGCGCCGAGATTATCATCGATCAAGCCCCGCAAATCCGAGGCCGACCTTTCCAGTTCCAGGACGCGTGGGCGGGTCGTCAAACCGGCCTTGAGCAGCTTCGACAGGCTGGCCTTCTCGCCGATCGTCGATTTGAGCTGGGCCCGGTAGGATTCGACCCGAGACTGCTTGCCCCGTATCTGCTCCTCGAGCTCGGCAATGCGCCGTTCGAGGATCTGCCTTGCGCCGGCCATCGAGGCGCGTTGGCTTTCCAGGTCGGCGATCTGGTTTGCCATTGCGTCCTTGAGGTAGTCCTGGTGCTCCTTGAGTATGTCCTTGGGAAAGGCAACCGCCTGGCTGCCGTCCAATTCGGCGCGGATCCTGGCATCGGTGGCGCGCAACAGTGCATATTGCTGGGCATAGAGATTGAACTCGGACCGAATCCTGGTGTCGTCCAGCTTCAGCATTATGTCGCCCTTCCTGACGACGTCGCCATCCTTAACGCGGATCTCCTTCACCGTACCGCCGTCGAAGTGCTGGACGCTCTTGCGATTGCCTTCCACCTTGACGATGGCATCGGCGAGCACGGCACCGTTCAGAGGGGCAAAGGCCGCCCAGCCGCCGAAAATGCCGAAAAAGGCCATTATGATCAGCAGGCCGATATATGCCGGCACCCGGATAGAATCCGGAGCCAGGATGCCCGACTCGCGAGGCAGGCTATGGTAAGTGAGGGCACTGTCGCTCATCGATCTCTCCGACCACAGCTCATTGGGTCGCCACCGCCATTGGAGCCGCGCGCTGGTTGAGCAGCGCCACGATCTCGTTTCTCATGCCGAACGCCTCGACGGCGCCATCGCGCAACAGCAGGATCTTGTCGACATTCGCCAAGGTCGAGGGCCGGTGCGAGACGATGATAACAGTGCTGCCGCGGCGCTTGAGCTCGATCGCGCAGTCGCTCAGCGCGCGATCGCCATCGGCGTCGAGATTGGAACTCGGCTCGTCGAGAATGATCAGTTTCGGCGTTCCAAACACCGCCCGGGCAAGAGCAATCCGTTGCCGATATCCTCCCGACAGCACGGCGCCGCCCTCTCCGATCTGCGTCTCGTAGCCTTGCGGCAGGCGGATGATCATCTCGTGTACGCCGGCGAGCCGCGCGGCCTCGATCACCTCCTGGTCGACATTGGTCTTGAAGCGCCCAATGTTGGCGGCGACGGTATCGGAGAAGAGTTCGATATCTTGCGGCAGGTAGCCGATGTGATCACCTAATGCGTCGTGCCCCCATTGCGACAGGTCGGCGCCGTCCAGCCTGACTGTGCCGCGACTGGGTTGCATGACGCCGGCAAGGTGGCGCGCCAGGGTCGACTTGCCGGCACCGGAGGGGCCAACGATTCCGAGCGCCTCGCCTGCTTCCAACCGAAACGACACGTCGCGCAGAAGCACTTTCTGCTGGCTTTGAATTGCAAAGCTTACCTGCTCGACGGAAATCATGCCGCTGGGCTTCGGCAGGTTGAACGCTCTTTCGTTGCGCGCGCCCCCGTCGACCAGCCTCTCGACCCTTGCCAACGCTGCCCGCGCCAGGATCAGGCTGCGCCAGAGGCCGACGATCTGCTCGACAGGCTGCAACCCCCTGCCCAGCAGGAGGCTCGCCGCGAACATGGTGCCGCCGGTAATCTGCCGTTCGATGACCAGATAGGCGCCGAGGCCGAGGATCAGCGATTGCATGGTGAGCCGCAGGAACCGGATGAGGCCCGACATCAAGGCGGCACGGTCGCTTGCCTCCGCCTGGCGCCGCAGCGCGAGGTTGCGGTCGCGCCCCCAGCGGCGGATGAGACCGTCGATCATCCCCATGGCGCGAACGACTTCGGAGTTCCTGAGGCTCATCTCGGTGAAGTTATAGTTGTTCGTCGCCAGCTCGTTGGCCTGCTTCAGCGGCGAGCGCACGAGATACTCGTTGAGCACGGCCATGCCGATCAGGAGCAGCGAGCAGCCCAGTGCGAAGAAGCCGAGCCACGGATGCAGCAGGAAGATGATGCCGATGTAGATGGGCGACCATGGCAGATCGAACAAAGCGTGGATGCCGCTGCCGGTGATGACCTGCCTGAACGTATCGAAGTCGCGGATCGGCTGGCTCGGCGAGGAGCCGGGCGATGGGGCCTCGACGGACGCAGCGAGGATCTTTGCCGAAAGCAGCCGGTCGAGCCGGGCGCTGGCACGCGTCAGGATCCAGGCGCGGACCAGGTCGAGACCGGCCAGCGAAAGGAAGGCCGCCAGCAACACCAGGGTCAGCATCACCAGCGTGGTTTCGCTGCCGCTGGTGACAACCCGGTCATAGATCTGCAGCATGTAGAGGGGGGAAGCGAGGTAGAGCAGGTTGATCGCCAGGCTGAACGCCGCCGCAACCAGGAAATAGCGGCGGCATGCCCGAAGCGCATCCTTCACAATTCGAGACTTGCTATCCACTTCCAGAACCCCACTCGATACTCGTCAGGTCAGGGAGCCGCCATAGCCGGCGGCCCTTTTCGCTCACACCACGAAGTCGCTTGAAATCGCTCCATTGCCGATGCCGGTCAGCGTGAATTCCGCCGGATTGTACGAAACGACGGTATGACCCTGGCCATCATCGGCAAGCTTGAAGGCGTTCGCATCATAATTGCCGACCAGGTGCAACGCGGCGCCGTGGGTGCCGTCCGAAACGGTCAGCGTTCCGCCGCTGCCATCCTGGTTTGCCTGATAGACGGCCGTCGTTCCCGCACCGAACAGGATATCGCCGAGGTCCAGCCTGTCATCATTGGTGATGCCCCCGATCCGTCCGCTGTAGTCGAAGGAATCGTCGAGTTGCAGCGTGCCGGCAGCGTCGTGTCCGAAGGTGACGTCCGTCGACGAGGCGCCGCCGAATTCCAGCTTCGACAAATTGCCGATGGTGGCATCGCCGTCGCCGGTAACCTGGCCGTGGATCACGATGTCGCCGCCATTGGCCCAGAGCATGCCTGAATTCGCCAGGCCGCCGGCGACCGTCAAGCCGCCAGAACCCGTTGCCTCGAGCGTTCCGGAGTTGGTGACGACGCTGCCACCGGTATCGATGACCAGCGCGTGCGAGCCGGTGGCGATAATGGTGCCCTGGTTGTCGAGGCTGAGCATGCCGCCGCCCAGCTGGCCGGAGCCCGAGATCGTGTTGTCGACGTTGACCAGAGTGACGTCCGGCCCTGTGCCGGAAATCATGTTGGCGGCGCTGTCGGACAGCAGGATCTGCCCGCCCCCCTGCAAGGTCACGCCGTGCTGGATGACCTGCAGCAGCGTATCGCCGCCGGTCGAGTCGAGCGAGATGAGGCCGCTGTTGTTGATAATGCCGCTGAGCGGCAGCAACGCACCGTCGCCGATCGTCATGGTGCCTGAATTGTTGACCACCGGCGTCTGGTCGAACACGAAATTGCTGGCTGTGAGTGCGCCCGAATGCACGCCGTCCAGCGTGATCGACTGTCCGTCGCCGAGTGCGATCACCGCATTGCCGTTGGCATCATCGGCGATATGCGTCTGGAGGTCGGCGAAGTCCGCCAATCCGTTATAGCCGATGAGATCGATCTGGTCGGCGGCCGCATCGAAATTGTGCACCGTGTCGGCGCCAATCGGTTGCGAGAAGACGAAGAGATCGTTGCCGTGCGAGCCGGTCAGCACGTCGTCGCCGGACCAGGCAAAGATCGGCGAACCCGGTGCATAGGCCTCGACATTGTCGGCGATCGATGCTGTGCCCAAGGTGCCGTCGGCATTGATCCAGGTCATCTCGACATCGAGCACGGCTGCCCCGGTGAAACTGGCCGGCGTGGTAACGGTCAGCCCGTGCAGGTCGTTGGTCTGGATCGTCCAGCTTCCGTCGGCATTATGGGTCGCGCCATCGATGGTCCAGCCCGAAGGCACATCCTTCACCGTGACGGTGATGAGCGCGCCCTCATGTGATGGGTCGGTGAGAGCAAGGTTGATTGGCTCGCCGGAGGTGCCGGCGGGCTTGAGACCGGTTGTAATTTTCGCGGCATTGGTTTGCCCACCTGCATCCAAGAATGCTCCACTGTCGATCGTAAGAGTGTAGGAGGATCCGTTGCTGCTTCCCGCGCCTTTGTCGACCTGGAAGGTGTATTGGGTGTGGGTTGCATTGAAGCTTCCCGACCCGCTGATCACACTTACATTCGGCAGGCCGGAGACATGCATCACGTCCGACAGATTGGCGAAATTTTCGTTCACTGCCGTGCTGAACGTAATGGTTACGGTACTTGGCTCTGCGTTGCTCCCCTGTTTGCCATCCACCACCGAGGAAATCAGAGTCGGGCTGACGTCGTTGGTGCCATTCACGGTCACCGTCACGGTCTGGGTGTCCGAGGCTGCATTGTTGTCGGTGCTCTGGACCGTGTAGGTGAGCGTCAGCGACTGGCCGACGGCAAGGTAGTCGAAGGCCTGCGTGCCGGAATTGAAGGTCCAGCCGAGGTTGTGGGTGTCCGTCGGATTGGCTGCCAGACCCGACGTCGGTGTAACAGCCAGCATGGCTAGGAGCTGGGTGTTGGTCAGACCAAGGCCAGCCGTCGTTCCCGAAGCCACGACAGTCGTGACCGAAGAACTCACCGTGTCGGAGAGATCGGCATCGGTCACCGTCAGCGTGCCCGTGGTCGAGAGGCCGGCGTTGGTTTCCGTCAGGGTCGCCGATGCAGTGTCCGGTGTCCCCGTTCCCACAAGATGAATATCCGGCGCATCGTTGGTGCCATTCACGGTCACCGTCACGGTCTGGGTGTCCGAGGCTGCATTGTTGTCGGTGCTCTGGACCGTGTAGGTGAGCGTCAGCGACTGGCCGACGGCAAGGTAGTCGAAGGCCTGCGTGCCGGAATTGAAGGTCCAGCCGAGGTTGTGGGTGTCCGTCGGATTGGCTGCCAGACCCGACGTCGGTGTAACAGCCAGCATGGCTAGGAGCTGGGTGTTGGTCAGACCAAGGCCAGCCGTCGTTCCCGAAGCCACGACAGTCGTGACCGAAGAACTCACCGTGTCGGAGAGATCGGCATCGGTCACCGTCAGCGTGCCCGTGGTCGAGAGGCCGGCGTTGGTTTCCGTCAGGGTCGCCGATGCAGTGTCCGG